>NZ_JBSFCK010000156.1:0-1019 GCF_053593435.1 Streptomyces sp. NPDC002306 | reverse complement strand
TGCATCGTTCTCTCCTTCTGCTGCACCGCGGGCCCCATCGGCCCGCGGTTTCCGTTGATGGAAAAGCTACGTTGCATTCACGACTCTGGCAACACGCTTGTTGCGTCCAATGGGCATCATTGCAGGTGGAGTTCGGTAAATCGTTGCAACGATCTGCTGTCTAATGCAACAGGCTTCACCCTGTTCGTTGCAATGTATTGGAGGTGAACGCTATGCGGGGGCGTCGCGGACCGCGATGCCGCCGGGGGCAGGGCTCAACAACTCGGCTGGGGTGACCGGTACCTGAACTCGCATCAGCTCCCTTTGCCCCAACAGCCCCTGGACGCAGCCTCGTTGCATCCTGCCCCGCTCCGGCGGGCCCGGCACCTGCAATTTCGGAACGCTGCGCGCGGCGCCGTACCGGCAGGGAGTCCGGGGTGGGCGGTGTGGGTGACAGCGTCCTGGGGCGGGATCGGTGTCTGCGGTTTGCGAGGGTGTCCGCGGGTGTCGTGGGCGGCCGAGGACGGGGCACGGGGCGGGGATCGGCGCTCTGCCGCCCGCCGGTGTCGCTCTTCGACGCACCGCGTGCGGCGGCGTCGGGCCTGGGGGAGTGTCAGATCCATTATGCCTGCTCGGAGGCGGTTTTCGGTAGGACGGAGCGCACGTCCGTCCGTACTTGTCGCGGAGGGCGGTGCGCCCGCAGACTCGTCGTCATCCACTCTCCGACGTCCGTGTCGGCATCCGTTCCCGGCTGCCGGCGCGTTCGCCGTGCTGTCCCGTCGTGCGACGGGTGCGGGCCGGGGGAGGCGACGAAGGGGGATCGGTGACTCCTCCCCCTCGTAGGGGGCTTCTCGCTATGCCGGTGTGGCTTCGCGACGGGCCAGCCCGGCCCGTAGAACGTTCAGGGCGCCCACCGTGTCCGCGTGGGCCTGGTGGCCGCACGAGACGCAGTGGAACTTCTCCTGTGTGGGCCGGTTCTCCTTCGCGGTGTGCCCGCATGCGGGGCAGGTCCGGGAGGTGTTGCGGGGGTCCACGGCGAT
>NZ_JBSFCK010000155.1:0-1019 GCF_053593435.1 Streptomyces sp. NPDC002306 | reverse complement strand
CACGGACCCACCCCACGAACTCCAGACCCTGACCGACGCAGTCACCACCGGACACGGCATTAACCTCTACCGCCGGATCTAACGAACTACCGGTACCTCGACCGGTGCGGGATCCCCAGGCCAAAATCCTGGCGCACCCTGGGCACCTGACCTCGACAACTCCAAGATCCCCGACAGAGTCAAGCTTAGCTTGATCATTAACCTCGCTGCTGTTTCAGGCGGACGTGTTCGGTGAGGGTTTCGATTCGTTTCACGGTCTTCCCGGGCTCGTGACGTGGGGCTGGCCTGCGGTTCTTCGAGCCGGGTGGGCGACCGGGCCCAGGCTTGGACGGTCTGGGCACATCGGCGGGACGGGCAGTCTTCACGCGGAGGTGACGAAACCCCCGCCGGACCCGAGCGGGGGTGAGTCGGCGCGGCTCGGTGGGACGTTCCCAGGGCCGGCGGAGGTCCTCGGCGAGGGGACGGGCGAGGCGGAGCTGGGTGTGGGCGGCGATGATCAGCCAGGTCCACAGGTCGGCCGTGTGCGGATCACGGACCTTGGGGACGGTCCAGCCCAGGGTCTGTTTGAACAGCCGAAAAGTATGTTCAAGATCGAACCTGCGGAGAAACGCCTGCCAGCGCACATCGATGTCCTGGCCGGTCATGTCGGTGCGCGAGGACCACAGCCACACCGGCTTCGGGTCGCGGTCACCGGGCAGGTACTCGACCTTGAGCCGGAGCAACGTGCCGTGGATCAGCGGGAGTTCACCGCAGTGGTCGAGCCAGGGGCCGCGGGCCTGCAAGCGTGGGTGCATCCTGTCCCAGGCGAGGGTTTCGGCCGTGCCGTAGCGGGTGGTGTCGCATGTCGTGGCCTGGTCGGGGGTGTGCCAGGAGTCCGGTTTGGAGAAGGTGAGGACGCCGCCGTGCTTGCGGGGCTGTCCGCCGCGTGGGGTGGAGCGGCGTGGGCCGGCGTCCCGGAGCATGACGCGGTCCGAGCGCAGCCGGCCGATGAGCTCGACCGGCAGGTCGGCCAGGACGTA
>NZ_JBSFCK010000154.1:0-1036 GCF_053593435.1 Streptomyces sp. NPDC002306 | reverse complement strand
TTGTCCTCCACCCCCACCTCACCCACACCCAAAACCTCAGCGAACACAAGGCAGACCACCTCCTCACGCTCATCCGCAGGACCACGACCTGCACGCGGGGCTGCGTAGTCGGGTGCGGGCAGCGCCCTGCGGTCGACCTTGCCGTTCACCGTCAACGGCAGGACATCGAGAGTGACGATGGCAGACGGGACCATGTATTCCGGCAGGTGTGTGTGCAGGACGCCCCGGATGCCGGCGGCATCGAGTGCGGGTGCGGGCAGTTCGGGGCTGCCGGCTGCCGGAGTCACGTAGCCGATGATCCGCTTGTCTCCGGGAGTGTCCTCGCGGACGATCACGGCAGCCTGTGCGATGCCCGGCTGCGCCAGGAGTACGGTCTCGATCTCGCCGAGTTCGATACGGAAGCCGCGGACCTTGACCTGATCATCCGTGCGGCCCAGGAACTCGAGCTGCCCGTCAGCGTTCCACTTCACCAGGTCACCGGTGCGATACATCCGCTCACCCGCACCACCGAAGGGGTTCGCCACGAACCGCTCCGCCGACAACCCCGCACGACCCACATAACCACGGGCCAGACCCGCACCAGCGACGTACAGCTCGCCGGCGACACCGACAGGCACCGGCTGAAGACGCCCGTCCAGGACATACACCCGAGCATTGGCCACCGGCCTACCGACCGGCACAATCCCCTGACCCAGCGGATCCCCCGCACGGACAACGAAATCGGTGCACGCGACAGTGACCTCGGTCGGACCATAACTGTTGACCACGTCGACACCGGGATGCGCATCACGCCACCGCTGCAGATGCTCCCCCTGCACCGCCTCCCCACCCACCATCAACAGACCGGTGGGACCAAAACCGTCCCCCAGCGAGTCAAGCAGCGGCAGATGCGCGGGCGTCACCTTCAAAAACGCCAGAGACTGTTCACCGAGCACCTGCGCAAGCGACTCGTCCAGCCCGGCCACCCACACACAGCCACCACCGACCAGCGCACCCCACACCGAAGTCACACTGGTGTCGAAAGCCACCGACGCAT
>NZ_JBSFCK010000153.1:0-1044 GCF_053593435.1 Streptomyces sp. NPDC002306 | reverse complement strand
ACCACCACACCGGCGAAGTGGAACCCGGCGCCCACCCGACACGAGAACCGGGCCCTCACCCTGCCCCCGACCCGAAAAACCCTCACCACACAGACACACAGTCCCCGTCAGCAAGCTGACGGGGACTCATGAACGATCGAGGCTAGGGATGGCCGAAGCCACCTTCCTCTTTATCCTCTTGGATCCATATACCCATAACCCAATTCCCCGTTTCTGCTATCTGCGAGATACCTGAAGCCGTAAAGAGATCTCCCGGATCGGGCGTAAGTGCAATCTTAGCCAGCTCACCTGCATCCAGGGAGGCGAGTCCACCATGAACATAGGAAGCGGGATGCGTATCATAAGCAAACTTCCCGAAGGCATCACTATTTCTCTCAAGTTCGGCAAATTCTCGCGGATTATTATCCCGCCGACTTTCCATGGCTGCCTGAAGATTCAGGAAGGTGTCATCCACCCATCGCTTCCCTCGTTCGCCGAGTTGCGGTTTCAGTTCATCAGTAAAGCGGTGCGCATACTTGTCTCCATAATTGAGATAGTAGTCGGGGAGTGGCAATCCTGGATTTCGGCGCTCGAAATCTTGTGCACGTTCTTTATAGTAATCTATGTATGGAATTTTCTCCCGTAGCGAGACTGGCTCTTCTTCGCTTTTGACGTCCACTACGCTTTTAATTTCCATTACGCTTTTGCCGTCCGTGCTGCCCGGAACAGGCTTTCCCGTGCGGGCATCCGCGGCCGCGCAGTCGGAATTGAGTTCTTGGCAGTCGGTGGGGGTAGTGAGCAGGTCGGTTTCGGCTTTGATGTATATGCCGGCATCGGAGGCGAGGGTGGTGGCGTTGTTCATGGTGGTAAAGGTGCCACTGTGGCCGCCGTAGCCGGGGTCGCTGTAGCCGTAGCCGCCGTCGTCGCCGGGGGTGTAGTCGTCGCTGCTGCTGTAGTCGCTGCCGGCACTGGTTGCTTCGGTGGGGTCGTAGCCGGTGGGGTCGGTTTTGTTGGTGGGGTTGTTTTGGACGTAGCTGTAGGGGTTCCAGGATTGGGAGTAGTCGG
>NZ_JBSFCK010000152.1:0-1062 GCF_053593435.1 Streptomyces sp. NPDC002306 | reverse complement strand
GCGGCGAGGATCGCGTAGTCACCGCAGCCGGGGCACCAGCGGACCTCCTGGTCGGTCTTGAAGTCCTTCATGGACTGCGCCGCCTCGGCCTTGGGGACGAGCGAGAGTGCCTCGATCGTGCCCGTGCCTTCCGTGGACGTCTCAGCCATCGATGGCCTCCTTGAACGCCGCGGCGAGCTGTTCCGCCTTGAACGGCATGCCGTTGACCTGGTTGTACGAGTGGGCGTCGACGAGGTACTTCGCCCGGACGAGGGTGGCGAGCTGGCCGAGGTTCATCTCGGGGATCACGACCTTGTCGTAGCGCCCCAGCAGCGCGCCGAGGTTGCGCGGGAAGGGGTTGAGGTGACGCAGGTGGGCCTGCGCGATGGGCTCCCCGGCCGTGCGCAGCCGGCGCACCGCCGCAGTGATCGGCCCGTACGTCGATCCCCAGCCCAGCACCAGCGTGGCCGCCCCGTGCGGGTCGTCGACCTCCAGGTCGGGCACCTCGATCCCGTCGATCTTGGCCTGCCGGGTGCGGACCATGAAATCGTGGTTGGCGGGATCGTAGGAGATGTTGCCCGTGCCGTCCTGCTTCTCGATCCCGCCGATCCGGTGCTCCAGGCCCGGCGTGCCCGGGATCGCCCACGGCCGGGCCAGCGTCCCCGGATCCCGCTTGTACGGCCAGAACACCTCACTGCCGTCGGCGAGCGTGTGGTTGGGGCCCTGGGCGAACCGCACCCGCAGATCGGGCAGCTCGTCCACCTCCGGGATCCGCCACGGCTCCGAACCGTTGGCGAGATAGCCGTCCGAGAGCAGCAGCACCGGAGTCCGGTACGTCAGGGCGATCCGGGCCGCCTCCAGCACCGCGTCGAAACAGTCCGCCGGAGTGCGCGGCGCCACCACCGGCACCGGCGCCTCACCGTTGCGCCCGTACATCGCCTGCAGCAGGTCGGCCTGCTCCGTCTTGGTCGGCAGCCCCGTCGACGGCCCGCCGCGCTGGATGTCGACCACCAGCAGCGGCAGCTCCAGCGACACCGCCAGCCCGATCGTCTCCGACTTCAGCGCCACCCCCGGACCCGACGT
>NZ_JBSFCK010000151.1:0-1143 GCF_053593435.1 Streptomyces sp. NPDC002306 | reverse complement strand
CTCAGCTTGATCTTTAACCAGTGACTGTCGAACGAGTCTCGTACACGTTCACCTGGCTGGATAATCACCGCATGTCAGAGCGGCCTTCGCCTGATCCTGTGTTCCGGATCAAGAAACACACGAGACCAGCACGAAGGCCGCGGATATGAGTGTGGAACAACAAGACGCCAAACGGGACGCGTTCGCGTGGGCGTCACACTTCCGGGACATCTTCTATGCGTGCCTGACGGCACGAAGCGACGTGCTCTTCGAGCTCACGGATGCACTGCTGTGCGTGGACGGTCCGGTGACCTCGCCGGTCGATCTGACGCTGACCGCCGAGCACCGGCGCGGGCACGGCGCCATGTATGACGCTCTGAACTGCGGAGACGTGAACGTGGGGCGGCTGCGCCGGCTGCTGGCCGCCCTACCGCAGCCTCGGGCTGCCGACGGACGCC
Organism: Streptomyces sp. NPDC002306; assembly: GCF_053593435.1. Taxonomy (NCBI): domain Bacteria; kingdom Bacillati; phylum Actinomycetota; class Actinomycetes; order Kitasatosporales; family Streptomycetaceae; genus Streptomyces; species Streptomyces sp. NPDC002306. The sequence continues at coordinate 706 of NZ_JBSFCK010000151.1, read as the reverse complement.
TGGTCCTTGCGGTCGATGTGAGCCACTGGCTCCGCCCGGACGCACCGTGCAGCGCAGAGCGCCTGTTCTGTCACGTCTACGGCCGCAACGGCCGCGCCTCCGACCAGCTCGTTCCGGGCTGGCCGTACTCCTTCGTCGCCGCCCTCGAGTCGGGCCGCACCTCCTGGTGCCAGCTCCTCGACGCCGTCCGGCTCGGACCCGCCGACGACGCGGCCGAGGTCACCGCCAGCCAACTACGCAATGTGGTCCTGGAGTTGATCCATCAGGAGCGGTGGCGTCCGGGTGATCCGGACATCCTCATCGTCTGTGATGCCGGCTACGACGCCCCACGCCTGGCCTACCTCCTCGATGACCTGCCTGTCGAGGTACTCGGGCGGCTGCGCTCGGACCGTGTGATGCGCCGCCCCGCCACCCGCACCACCGCGCTGCCGCAAGGCGGCCGGATCCCCAAGCACGGCCCGGAGTTCCGCCTGACCAAGCCGGAAACCTGGGGTGATCCCGACACGGACACGGTGCAGGCCACCGAGCACTACGGGCTGGCCCGCGCCATGGGCTGGGACCGTGTCCATCCACGCCTGTGGCACCGCTCGGCCTGGATCGATCACAACGGTGAACTCCCCGTCATCGAGGGCACGTTGATCCGACTCGAAGTCGACCGTCTGCCCGGCGACGCCACCCCGTTGCCGGTGTGGCTGTGGTCCTCCAG
>NZ_JBSFCK010000150.1:0-1157 GCF_053593435.1 Streptomyces sp. NPDC002306 | reverse complement strand
CCCCACAGCCGGTACCAGGTGCGGATGTCGCAGTCCTCGACCGTGAGCCGCACCCCATGAGCTTCGACGACCCGTTCGGCGATCCGCCGCGCCCGGTGGTCTTTCGCCGCGGCCGCGGTCGCCGCGGCTTCCGCGAGGCGGGCGCGGTTGACCCTGTACCCGGCGGACAGCACATCACGCCGGTACGCCTGCCGCGGCACACCGGCCTTGTTCGCGTCCCGGGCGCCGCCGGGCACCGCGGCGATGCGTGCAGGCAGCCCAGCAATCACCCGGCGTTCGTCCCGGGCCTGCTGCCGCTTCGACGGCGCATATTGGGTGGGGTTGGCGGCACGCCGGGACCGGTCGAGTGCACGCTTGCGCCCTCGTTCCTTCCGCCGGATTCGCTCGAGCGCCGCACGTTCGGTGTCGGTGAGCTCGATGCGGCTTGTCCGTATGGAGCCGTCTGCGGGGTCGTACGTGTCCGGGAAGGAGACGACGGACAGGTTGGACACGTTTCCGTCGATTCCCCCGACCCGGTCGATCCCGGCCGCGACCTCGCGGCGGGCCCGGGTTGCAGGGGACGCATATCCGCCGGCGAGGACCATCAGGTGCGCCTCGTAAGCCCACCCGCCGGGCGCGGACGCATCACGGCGGCGGACCAGGTCGACCTTGTGCCAGGAATCCGGGTCGTTCAGGAAATGGAGGAGCCGCGGCCACCGGCCGGCGCCGGCCGGCAGGCGGACCGGGAGGACCAGGTCACCGCGGCGGGAGTCCGCACCGCCGGAGAACACAAGCGTGAGCGGGCCGGTGTGGTCCCACCACGTCGCCGCCCTCGTCTTCGGCGTGCCCTTCGGAGTGATCTCCCCGGTCGGGACACGGCCTGCGGGCCTGGCCGGCGCGGTCAGCCTGCGCGGCTGCTCGAGAACATTCGTCCCCATCTCCAGTGCGGCTGCCTGCCCGGGCGTGAGGATCTCAGGGCCCAGGCTGCGGTGCTGGTAGGAGGCAAGGTGTCCGGCGAGAGTGCCGTGGACCCTGAACGTCTCCCACTTCCGTGCCGTCGTGTGAGACCGGGCACGACCGGGGATCCGCGTGTAATCCCACCAGGATCCCGTCCGCGTCCTGCCGAACCTGCGGCCCGACGCATCCGGGAACAGGTGCCGGGAGACGCCCTCCCACAC
>NZ_JBSFCK010000149.1:0-1172 GCF_053593435.1 Streptomyces sp. NPDC002306 | reverse complement strand
GCGGGCCACGGTGAGCATCACCGACAGGGCGACGACACCGTACGAGAGCCTGCCGACGAGGGCGAGCGCGAAGGTGCGGCGGGCGTGGGGAAGGCTCAGGACAGCGGCGTACGAGGGCCGCGAAGAAGGCGCGGGCATGGCAGAGGTTCCTCAACGGGAGGCAGCGAGGGACGCCGAAGGGCCGCGACGGCGTCGGCCTGGAGCCGTTTCGCCGTGCGCGGGCCCGGGCGCGCGCTATGCCAAGAGGAGGAACACGCGGTCAACCTACCAAAGACGCAAAAGCGTCTGCAACTCTCCTGCGATTTTCGTACGAATCGGAACCTGGTTACAGCTTCGAGGCCGCGAAGTCGCTTTCCCTGTTGAGTAACCCAACGTCGGGGATCATCTTGAACCCTTGACGCAGGGTCGCGTTGGACGACTTTGACGTCGACTGCGAGGTAGGTGCACTGGTCGATGGCTTTCATTCGATAGCGGATATCGGCCACGCTTTGAGCTCGTAATGCGAACTTGGTGAGATGTCCTGGTCGGGTGTGACCGGTGTGAAGATTCGGCCGTTCCTGATGCTGCGAGTAATCGGCCAATTTGTGACGGATGCGACACTCCGCTCAAAGCCATCGCGATCGGCTAACGTCAACGACGGCACCCAGAATCTCGACGGCGTCCGCCCGTGAAAGGCCATCTGGCTGACCACGCCGCCGCCCCGAAGCGCTGCTCGGCGGCAAGAACGACTATTCCGCCATAACCGGGAAGAGCTGCGTAAACGCCGAATCGTGCCGACACCCCCGCAAGGGCGCCCCGAACATCAAGGGCATCGACGAAGCACCGCTATGTGGTGGAGCGGACCCTCACCCTGCTCCACCACTTCAAACGACCTTGCCGTCCGTTGGGACCGCATTCGTATCCCTAGCCTGCAGCCTCATCTGCTGGCGACGCATCAACAAGGCTGAACCATAGTCGTGTTCCGCGCTCTTTGGTCGCTTGAGGGGCTGCGGGAGATCTGGGAGAGTAGGTGGATGTCGCTCGGGTTGGCGGAGACACTCGGGAGCTCACGTCTTCAGACGCGCGGTTCCCGCACTACACTAGTAGGACTCCGTTAGGTCTTTCGCTTGTCCCTGTTTGGGGGCATGTTGGGAGTATGGACGCACATGAAGTGAACCGCGCCCGGGTGAAGT
>NZ_JBSFCK010000148.1:0-1264 GCF_053593435.1 Streptomyces sp. NPDC002306 | reverse complement strand
GGGTCTGGTGCAGGTTCAGGTGACAGGTTCGGTCACGCGGCCTGGAGGGCCGATGTGATCATGACGGTCTCGAATTCGACGGGGGTCAGCCGGCCGAGTGCGGCTTGTCTGCGGCGGCGGTGATAGGTCCGCTCGATCCAGGTCACGATCGCCATCCGCAGTTCCTCGCGGGTGGTCCAGCTCCGGCGGTCGAGGACGTTCTTCTGCAGCAGGCTGAAGAAGGACTCCATGGCCGCGTTGTCGCCGGCTGCCCCGACTCTCCCTATCGATCCGGCCATCCGGTGGCGATCGAGCGCGCGCACGAATTTTCGGGACCGGAACTGCGATCCGCGATCGCTGTGCAGGATGCATCCGTCGACGTGTTCGCGCCGGGCCACGGCGTTGTGCAGGGCAGTCACAGCCAGGCGGGACTTCATCCGCGCATCGATGGAATAGCCCACGATTCTGTTGCTGAAGACGTCCTTGATCGCGCAGAGATACAACTTGCCGTCACCGGCGGCGTGTTCGGTGATGTCGGCGAGCCATAGCCGGTTCGGCCCATCCGCGGTGAAGTCACGGCGGACCAGGTCGTCGTGCACCGGCGGCCCGGGCTTCTTGACCCGGCCGCGTTTCTTGCCGAACACGCTCCACCAGTGGTTGTCCCGGCAGATCCTCCACGCGGTCCGGTCCGCCATGCCGGATCCCGTGCTGCGGGCTTCGTCGGCCAGGAAGCGGTAGCCGAATTCCGGGTCGTCGCGGTGGGCGTCGAACAGCGCGTTCGCGCGATACGCCTGCTCCAGCACGGCGTCGGCCACCGGCTTGTCGAGCCAGCGGTAGTAGGGCTGTCTGGCGAGCTTCAGCACCCGGCACGTGACCGCGACGGGCATCCCGTCCGCGGCCAGCTCTTTCACGAGCGGGTAGATCCTTTTCCCGGCAGATGCGCCTGCGACAGATAGGCCGTCGCCCGGCGCAGGACCTCGTTCTCCTGCTCCAGCAGCTTGATCCGCCGACGTGCTTCCCGCAGTTCCGCGCTCTCCTGGCTGGTCACCCCGGGCCTGGATCCGTCGTCGGTGTCCGCACGGCGCATCCATTTCCACAGCGTCATCGGATGGACGCCGAAGTCCTTGGCCACCTGCTCGACCGTCACTCCCGGGCCACGATTCCTCGCGACCCGCACGACGTCCTCGCGGAACTCTTCGGGATAAGGCTTGGGCACAGCGACATCCTTCCCACCCGCCCCACAGGGCAAGCCAGTTCAGATGTCACCCGATCGTGCAGCAGACCC
>NZ_JBSFCK010000147.1:0-1285 GCF_053593435.1 Streptomyces sp. NPDC002306 | reverse complement strand
CCGTAAAGATTGTGCAGCGGCACCCCGAGCAGCTCACGGAACCGCTCATGCAGATCGAGCGGCAGAGCCTCACCACTGGTGAACACCGCCCTCAGCCCCACCACTGCAGCGGCCGCGGGCTCCTGGAGGAACACCTGCAGCATCGACGGCACGAAGTGCGCCACCGTCACCCCCTCACGGCGCATCACCTCCGCCAGATAAGCAGGATCCTGATGCCCTCCCGGCCGGGCCACGACCAGCGTGGCACCCTCCAGCAAAGGCCAGAAGAACTCCCACACCGACACATCGAAACCGAACGGCGTCTTCTGCAGAACACGGTCATCCGCACGCAGACCAAAAGCACCCTGCATCCACGCCAGCCTGTTCACCACACCACCGTGCTCCACCACCACGCCCTTAGGACGCCCAGTCGAACCCGACGTGTAAATGACATACGCAGGATGCCCCGGCAACAACACCGCCCCACGCTCGGCTCGCGACAGGTTGGATCCGCTGCGGCTCTGGACCTCGGCAATCAGTGGCTGGTCATCAACCACCACCGTCGGAGTTGTCTTTGCTAGCTCATCATTGTGCCGGGCAAGGGACGTCACCAGCGTGGATGGCCGGGCGTCTTTCAGAAGGTAGGTGATGCGCTCAGCCGGCAGCGCGGGATCGATCGGGACGTAGGCGCTGCCGGACTTCATCACTGCCAGCAGTGCAATGACCATCTCGGCAGAACGATCCATCATGACGCCGACCAGGCGCTCCGGGCCCGCCCCGCGATCGAGCAGGACTCGCGCTAGTTGGTTTGCCTGGGTGTTGAGTTCGGCGTAGGTGAGTGCCTGTCCTTCGAAGCGGACGGCGATGGCGTCGGGTGATGCCTGTACCTGTGTCTCGAAGAGTTCAGGAAGGGTTCCTGCCGGCACCTCGACCGAGGTGTCGTTCCACTCCTGAAGGACGCGGCGGCGCTCGGTGACGGTGAGGACATCGACCTCGTGCAGCACCGGATCACTGCCCGGCAACTCGGAGTGGGCCTCCAGCGCGTCGGCGAAGCCCTCCGCAGTGGTCTCGATCGCCGTCGCCAGCCAGCCAGGGTCGACCAGACCACCGGCCTGCACCGTGACCGCGAACCCTTCACCAAGGTCATCGACCATGACCGACACCGGATAGTTGGTGCGTTCATGGACGTGAAGGAGAGCAATGCCTTCCAACTGTTCGGCCGGGCTGGTCGGCGCACTGTGCCGGTAGTTGAGCAGTGTCGTGAACAGCGGAGTCTGCGCGGCAACCCCGCTCGCCCGCTGTGCCA
>NZ_JBSFCK010000146.1:0-1295 GCF_053593435.1 Streptomyces sp. NPDC002306 | reverse complement strand
AGACGTCATCCGCTTATCGATCACGGGGCTGGCCTGGTCGAACAGGATTCCTGATCGGGTGATCGCGTGAGGGCCGACGCATGGCAGCAGGGCCTCTTGGTAGTTCGGGGGTGCGATCCCAACCGAGTACCAGGAGGCCCTGTTGCCGCAGTCTTTCGCGTCCGCGTGCGTGGAGTCCAACTCGCTGCCACCGTCGTGTGACTGCCTCGCGCACAGGTTCGGCAACGCGGCGGACGGGCCGGACCGCACCCCGAGTTATGGCTCCGACATGACGGAGGCGGAGTGGCGGGTCGTGCGGCCGTTGCTTCCGGTTCCGGCCTGGCTGGAGGGCCGGGGCGGGCGGCCGGAGGGCTATTGCCACCGCGTGATGCTCGACGCGGTGCGCTATGTCGTGGACAACGGCGTGAAGTGGGCCAACCTGCCCGCGGACTTCCCGCCGTATCGGCGCGTGCATGCCTTCGCCCGCCGCTGGCAGGTCACGGGTCTGCTCGCCGAACTCCACGACCGGCTGCGCGACCGCGTTCGGGAGAGGGAAGGCCGCTTGCCGGACCCGACGGCCGCGATCGTGGACTCGCAATCGGTGCGGGCGGCGGTGAACATCCCGCGCTCAACCTCTGGCTGGGACGGAGGCAAGAAGGTGAGCGGCCGCAAGCGGCACCTGGTGGTGGACTGTCTCGGCTTGGTCCTGGCCGTCGCAGTGACCGCGGCAAGCGTCCAGGACCGCGACGCCGCCGTCCCGCTGCTTCAGCGGCTGCGACGAGAGTACTTCTCCATTCGACTGGTGTGGGCGGACGGCGGCTATGCCGGCCGGCTCGTCGACTGGGCCCGCGAGAAGACCCGCCTCACCCTTCAGATCGTCAGACGCACCGACGACACAGCGGGGTTCGTGGTGCTGCCGCGCAGGTGGGTGGTGGAAAGGACGCTCAGCTGGCTGATGCGCTCGCGTCGCCTGGTGCGCGACTACGAAACATTGCCGGTCATGCACGAAGCCATGGTTCTGTGGTCGATGACCATGCTCATGAGCGGTCGCCTGGCCGGACGCCGCCCGGCCGGCTTCAGACGGCAGGCACCGCGAGAGCGGTGAACACTCCCGGCCGCACCTGCCGAGCCCATCCTCGCTCCACCAGGCGTTTCGCTTTCGATCGCAGTCCCTCGACCTTCGCCGGGACGGCCTCCAGCCCCAGCGCGATGGCCAGTTGCTGACAGCGCATGCCCTCCCGGCCCGCATCAGACTCCAGCACCGACAAGATCCGCTGGTAGTCCGGCGCAAGGGTTGTCGCCGCCATGCCCGTCTC
>NZ_JBSFCK010000145.1:0-1346 GCF_053593435.1 Streptomyces sp. NPDC002306 | reverse complement strand
ACGATAAGCCAGCGACACATCCTTCGCGAGCGGCCCCATCGACCACCCGTCACCCGCGATGTGATGCACCACCAGCACCAACACAAACTCATCAGCCCTCAACCGCAACAGCCGACCGCGCACCGGAATGTCGCAGGCCAGATCAAACGCGTACCCGGCCGCCTCCGACACCGCCGCCGCCACATCCGCCTCAGCCACGTCCACCAACGGCACACCCACCAACACCGCATCCGGCTCAAGGACATGCTGGCTCGGGTGGCCGTCAACCACCGGGAACACCGTGCGCAGCACCTCGTGCCGGCCCACCACATCGTTCAACGCCGCCGCAAGCGCAGCCGCATCGACCACCCCCGACATCCGCAGCACCAACGGAATGTTGTACGTCGGACTCGGACCCTCCAACTGCCCCAAGAACCACAACCGCTGCTGCGCAAACGACAACGGCACCAACTCCGGACGGGGCCGCACCCCCAGTGTCGAGCGCGAGGGTGACGCTGTTGCCAGGTGGGACGCAATCTTGGCAACAGTTGGTGCCTCGAACACTGTCCGGATCGGAACCTCTACACCAAAAGCAGTTCGGATACGGCTGACGAGTCGGGTGGCCAGGAGCGAGTGACCGCCCAGTTCGAAGAAGTTGTCGTCGACGCCTATTTCATCGATGTTGAGGATTTCGCCAAAGATCTGGCTGAGCTTTTCCTCCTGTGCCGTGCTGGCGATGCGCCGCATGCTGGCTGTGGTGTATGTGGGTGTGGGGAGTGCTTTGCGGTCGAGTTTGCCGTTGACGGTCAAGGGCAGCGCGTCGAGGGTGACGATCGCTGACGGGACCATGTATTCGGGCAGGTGTGTGTGCAGGGCGGCCCGGATGCCGGCGGTGTCGAGTGCGGGTACGGGCAGTTCGGGGCTGTCGGCTGCCGGGGTCACGTAGCCGATGATCCGCTTGTCGCCGGGAGTGTCCTCACGAACGATGACGGCAGCCTGTGCGATGCCCGGCTGCGCCAGGAGTACGGCTTCGATCTCGCCGAGTTCGATACGGAAACCGCGTACCTTGACCTGATCGTCCGTGCGGCCCAGATACTCGAGCTCCCCGTCGGCATTCCACTTCACCAGGTCACCGGTGCGATACATCCGCCCACCCGCGCCACCGAAGGGGTTCGCCACGAACCGTTCCGCCGACAGTCCCGCACGCCCCACATAGCCACGGGCCAACTGGACTCCGGCCAGATACAGCTCACCGGGAACACCCGCCGGCACCGGCTGCAGCCTGCCGTCCAGAACGAACACCCTCGTGTTCCACACAGGCCGGCCGATCGGAACCGTCGAGGGAGGAACCGACTTGTCCCACGTCC
>NZ_JBSFCK010000144.1:0-1375 GCF_053593435.1 Streptomyces sp. NPDC002306 | reverse complement strand
CAGGGTCTTTGAGAAGTGGCGAGGTGGGCGGTTCGCCTGCTGAGAGCCAGGATGTGACGGCTTGTCGGCTTCTGCCGGAGGCGCCCCTGGACGCAGAACAGGCATGGCCGCTGGTGATCATGTGGGTGTCGAGTCCGTATGAGCACCGAGCGAGTCCATGCCTGCGCGCCCATCTTCCCGCATGCCGTCATGCCTTCAGCAGTTGGGGGAAGCCTCCGGTCCAGCCCCGCTGGAGATAGCCGCTGACCTGCGGAGTTATCTGGCCACAGTGCCTGATCCGCGGGCCCGTCGCGGCATCCGTCACCCCTGGACGGCGCTGCTCACCTCTGCGGCCGCCGCCGTTCTGGCCGGCGCCGCCTCGATCACGGCGATCGGCGAGTGGGTTGCCGACGCGCCGCAGCGTGTCCTGGCCCTGCTCGGGTTCCGGCCCGACCCGCTGACCGGCCTGATCCGCCCACCCCATGCCACGACTGTCCGTCTCGTCCTGGCCGCCGCGGACGGAGACGCCCTCGACCGCGCCATCGGCGACTTCCTCCAGGAACGCCAGGCCCCGTCCCCGGGACGAAAGGTCATCGCCGTCGACGGCAAGACACTTCGCGGCTCCCGCAGCGCCAAGCGGACGGCCACCGCCCTGATCGCCGCCATGACCCACAGCGGCCAGGTCCTCGCCCAACGACAGATCGACAGGAAAAGCAACGAGATCCCGGCCTTCGCCCCGCTCCTGGACGGCATCGACCTGACCGATGCCGTGATCACCGCCGACGCCCTGCACACCCAGCACGATCACGCCTCCTATCTGCACGAACGCGGGGCTCACTACCTGGCCGTCATCAAGCGGAACCACCCCGGGCTTCATGAGCGGGTCAGCCGCCTTCCCTGGTCCGACATCCGCCTGGACCACGTCGACCGCACCCGGGCCCACCACCGCGACGAGATCCGCCGCCTGAAGACCGCCGCGTTCGCCCACATCGGCTATCCCTACGCACGCCAGGCACTCCAAGTCATGCGCTGGAGACGGGACATGGGCACGGGCAAGCTGACGATCGAACGGATCTACCTGGTCACGAGCCTGCCGCCCGGCGCGGCCGACGGCAGCGAACTCGCGGCCTGGATCCGCGGCCACTGGCGCATCGAGAACCAGCTGCACCACGTCCGCGACCGCACCTTCCACGAGGACGCCTCGCACATCCGCACCCGCCACCTACCCCGCGTCATGGCCGGCCTGCGCAACCTCGCTATCGGCGTCCACCGTCAGGACGGCCACACCAACATCGCAGCCGCCCTCCGCCACACCGCCCGAAACCACCTGCGTCCCCTCACTGCCCTCGGCCTGGCATGACGAACCCGGACACAAGATCACTTCTCAAAGACCCTG
>NZ_JBSFCK010000143.1:0-1532 GCF_053593435.1 Streptomyces sp. NPDC002306 | reverse complement strand
GACCTCGACCTCACCCTCACCGAAACCCACACCCAAGACCGAACACCCGCCGGACTACACGGCAACATCACCTACGCCAGCGACCTCCTCGACCACTCGACCGCACAGGCAGTGGCCGGACGGTACCTCCACCTGCTGGCCGAACTCGTCGAACGACCCGAAACGCGCGTTGCGGACCTTGACATTCTTTCTGCCGCAGAGCGCCACCAGATCCTGGAAGAGTGGAACGACGCCACCCCAGAGGTGACGCCAAGCACGATTCCGCAACTCTTCGAGACGCAGGTTCTGCGGACTCCGGACGCGACGGCGATCGTCTTCGACGGGAACGAACTCACCTACACGGAGCTGAACAAGAAGGCGAACCGGCTTGCACGTCTTCTCGTTCGGCAAGGAGTTGGCCCGGAGTCCTTCGTCGGCATCTCGATGCCGAGGTCGACCGACCTGATCATCGCCGTACTGGGCATCATCAAGGCCGGCGGAGCCTACGTCCCCATCGATCCGGACTACCCCGCGGACCGCATCGCCTACATGCTTCGCGACTCCCAGCCGGTCACCGTCATCACCCAGCGCTCCGTAATCGAAGCCGAAACACTCCCGCAGAATCATGGGCACCTCGTTCTCGACGCACCGGAGACCGAATCGACCCTCGCGGCACTCGACGCATCAGACCTGACCGATGCGGACCGTAACGGCACTCTCCTGCCTGCCCACCCTGCATACGTCATCTACACCTCCGGTTCCACCGGCCGCCCGAAGGGCGTGATGATCCATCATCGAGGCGTCGCCGGACTGGTAGCAGGCCAGACAGCACGCTTCTTCGTCGAACCGACCAGTCGAGTCCTGCAGTTCGCCTCACCAAGCTTTGACGCAGCCGTCTCCGAGTGGGCCGTCACCCTATGCACTGGCGCTCGCCTGGTCTTGGCCACGGCAGATCAGATGCGCCCCGGACCGAGCCTCACCAGAACCGTCGCTGAGCACGCGGTCACCCACGTAACGCTGCCCCCCGCAGTCCTCGCGGTCATGGACCCAAAGAGCTTGCCTACCGTCACCACTCTGGTCTCAGCCGGCGAGGCACTGAATCGAGACGTGGTCGCCCAATGGGCACCTGGACGCGCACTGGTCAATGCCTACGGACCGACCGAGTCGACTGTCTGTGCCACGACCAGCGGACCACTCGCGGCAGACGAAAAGGCAGATCCGCACATCGGCACTCCCATGATCGATGCCCAGACCTACGTACTGAATGCCACCCTCCAACCGGTACCCCCCGGCGTAGCGGGTGAGCTCTACCTTGCCGGCGGACAACTGGCCCGCGGCTATGTCGGCCGTCCAGGACTGTCGGCGGAGCGGTTCGTGGCGAACCCCTTTGGTGGTGCGGGTGAGCGGATGTATCGCACTGGTGACCTGGTGAAGTGGAACGCTGACGGCTCGCTTGTCTATCTGGGTCGTACTGATGATCAGGTGAAGGTGCGGGGTTTCCGTATCGAGCTGGGGGAGATCGAAGCGGCGTTGTCGGCGCATGATTCTGTGGG
>NZ_JBSFCK010000142.1:0-1562 GCF_053593435.1 Streptomyces sp. NPDC002306 | reverse complement strand
ACTCCAGCACTGCTGAACCCAGGATGATCACGAGACCGCCCACCGGCCCTCTTTTGATCCGCTGCCCGTGGCCCTCATTTCAACCGTCGCCGACACCAGGCCCTGCCGGCTCGGGCGAGGGTCAGGACGACGCGGTCGTACATCCTGCGGATCTCGTTCAGCAAAAGGGGGACTGTGGGCGGATTCTGCTCGGTGTCGGTGCCAAGAAAGGGAGCTGGGTGGTATGCGGCGGATCCTGACGTTGGCGAGGAAAGCCAGGGCCGGCATGTTGACGGTGGTCTGTCGGTATCAGGAGCACCATTTGCAGGCTTCGTGAAGCCGGCCTTCGCAGCCTGAAGGGTCTCCTCGATCATCCAGCGCTGGCCGGAGACGGCGAGGTCGGCCAGTTTGGATCGCGGGCGTGGTGGCACAAAAAGGAGACCATTTCGGGGATGAGGTTTGCGCTGTTTGCTCTTCTTGCGCGGGATACCGTGAGCGTCTGATGAGCAGAGTGCGTCCCAGCCCAGAAGGGTCGGCGAGGCGGACAGTTGCGAAGTCGTTTCGTGCAGTGGCGCCGTCCACGCAGGAGCAGCGTTTCGTGGCGGGTTCAGGCACCCGCGCCCACAGATGGCGTGCCTGGTGGGTGCGGCCCTCGGGTGGCGGCAGCGCTTCGCTCTTCGGGTCGCCATCATGTAGCGGACTTGGTGTTTCTTCAGCCAGGTCCGCGCAGGGACCGGGGACTCCGTATAGCTCGTCGGCCAGAAAGATACTTCGGCGGCCAGGGTGCGATCGATCATCCGGCGGCGCGGGCTCTGGCTTGGTTACCACCTGGCCCGGCTTTCGGGTGCCTGAGCCTCGCGGCAGCGTGCGTGGTGTTCTTCGCTGCTGCCCTCCCAGCGCCGGCCGAGGTACATCTCCCGGTCGATGATCGCGCTCCCGCGCGACGAACCGTACGACCAGTGCACGCTGACCTGCGTATTCTTCACCTGGCCGGTCACGCCGGTGTACTTGCGGGCGCCCCGACGCTCTTTAGCGCCCTTCTTGATGTCGCCGGTCTCGTCCGCGATGAACATCGCATCCTGGGCTTGCAGCGAGTCCACAACGATCACGGGTCGCACTTCCAGTCACGGAGATTCGTCGGGGCACTCGACGGCCACGCCGTGACCGGTTGCACAGGAAAGGTCGGGGCGGCAGGCGACAACGCGTCCATCGAGTCCTTCTTCCGCCTGCTGCAGAAAAACGCACTCGACCGCCGTTCATGGGCCACTCGTCAGGAACTGCAGATCGCGATCGTGACCTGGATCGAGAGGACCTATCACCGTCGCCGCCGACAAGCCTCGCTCCGCCTGCTGTTGCCCAAACGAATGCGAAATTGCCATGATCACACCAGCCCTTTAGACCGCGTGATCGAACCTGCCCCCCAACCTGCAGCAGACCCGAGCCTCGATCGTTCATGAGTCCCCGTCAGCTTGCTGACGGGGACTGTGCGTCTGTGTGGTGAGGGTTTTTCGGGTCGGGGGCAGGGTGAGGGCCCGGTTCTCGTGTCGGGTGGGCGCCGGGTTCCACTTCGCCGGTGTGGTGGT
>NZ_JBSFCK010000141.1:0-1657 GCF_053593435.1 Streptomyces sp. NPDC002306 | reverse complement strand
GAGCTGCAGACACTCCTCGCCCTCTGGACCGGCGCCTGCCCCACCTGCCACCGCAACATACCCACACCCATACGAACCTGACCAAGCCCTACTAGGTGTCGGGCACCCACGATCCGACTGCCTCGTGATGCCGGGTGCGCCGGACCCAGGAAGCCCTCACCTGGGGAGACTGCGGCCTGGTTGCCACCGGATGCTGGACCGATCGTGGAGGCATGACCAGCAACGACACGCTCCGCGAACCGCACCCGTACGTCGGAATGTGGGTGACCGCCGATGGATTCATCCGCCAGGAACTGCTGCCGAACGGCCGCTACGACGAAGCCCGGGGCAACCGGCCGAGCGCCTACACGGGCAACTACACCGTCACCGGCAACCACCTCGACTACGTCGACGACACCGGCTTCACCGCTACCGGTGACATCCGTGACGGTGTCCTTTACCACGAGCATCTGGTGCTGTACCGCGTAGGCGACGCACGCCCCGGGAGGGAAAGCCGACCATAGCTAAGGTCTCTCGATGAGGACGGCAGGATGCTGAGGCCGTCGACGTCGGGCATCCGGATGTCGAGCAGGACGACGTCGGGCCACAACTCCCCCGCACGGTCTGCACTGCCTGGCACCTTCTCCATTGTTGGCAGTACCGGAATCGCGCTCGTGATGGTGGCCGGGTGCCTGGCTGCCGCTGGCTGAATGCCGCGCCTCATGCGCATCGCCGCTCCTGTGGCTGCGGTCGGCATGATGGCACTGACCGCGTACGTCCTGCACATCGCCGCCCTGTGGCTTCTGACCGATGTCTGGCCGATGGCCGTTGTGGAGGACGAGACGATGCTGGCGCTGCCGGTACTGCTGGGCTTCATCGCGGCAGCCACACTCGCTGCGACTGCATGGGTGCGCTTCTTCCGCCGCGGCCCCTTCGAGCACCTGCTGCGTGTGGCGACCGGTCCCGCGCAGTTCGTCAGGTAGCTGACTGCAGCGGCGAGGCGAGGGACATGAGGAACGCGGTTGTCGCGTCTGTTACCTGGCCCGCTGATAGGCGTTATAGCAGTCCAGAGCCGGGTGGTACAGGACCTGCCAGGTGCGGCCCTCGATGAGGCCGCTTGCCGGCAGGCCGTGGCAGCCCTGAATCCACTCGATTTTCTGCAGCATGACCGAGTCGAAAACCCCGTCGAGAGCGAGCTTGGGCGGCTGCCCACCCCATGCGTTGCTCAGACACTGCGCCTGCTTGACCGCCCCACCGGTGTCACCGTACGTAACCGTAGGCCGCGACGCCGACGAGAGGTAGGAACACTGATGGGGCACGGCTGCGGCGACATGTGGCACGCTCAGGCCTAGTACTGCGACGGTACACAGCGCCGCACCCAGAGTGACCAGTCTGCGCTGTTCCATACCGCTCCTTCCGGACCGGCCGCCACTTGGAGCGGTTCGGCGTGAGGGCGATTGATGCTCTCCAATTATCCCCACAGGCAACAACGCTCGCGCGTTGCGGTCCACGGCAACGCCGGCATAGCCCTGCCAACGACGCCCAGGCCCGCACCGTCACGCGGCACACGGGCGGGTCAGCGACCCGGCACCGGGGAAGCGTGTCACCCCGTCACCCGGAAGGCGCGACACGCCTCTTCTTCCCCACCGCGACGCGCGGCCCCGCCCCGGCTCACAAC
>NZ_JBSFCK010000140.1:0-1657 GCF_053593435.1 Streptomyces sp. NPDC002306 | reverse complement strand
AGAAGCCGTATCTCAACCGATCATGGAACGTGCGGGTCGAACAGGTTTGCCGCCGGGGTGATCTTCCCGTGGTACGCGCATGAAGACAGGGCCTCCCGGTAGCTCGGGGATGCGAGTCTGACCGAGCAGTGCCGGGAGGCCCTGGTGTCGTTGTTGTACGCGTCCGAGCCCGTTCAGTTCAACTCGGTTGCTCCATCGTGTGATTGCCTCGCGCACGTGTACGGCAACGCAGCCGACCATCCCGATCGGGTGCGCCGGTATCCGTCGGACATGACGGACGAGGAGTGGGCGGCCATCCGGCCGTTGTTGCCGATGCCGGCCTGGCTTCAGGGGCGGGGCGGGCAGCCCGAGGGCTACTGTCACCGCCAGCTGCTGGACGCGATCCGTTACCTGGTCGCGGGCGGGATCTCCTGGCGGGCGATGCCCGTGGACTTCCCCGATTGGGGCCGGGTTTACGCCTTCTTCCGCCGCTGGCGCGAGCACGGGCTGATCACAGAGTTCCACGACCGGCTGCGCGGGCGGGTGCGTGAGCGGGAGGGCCGTGAGGCGGAGCCGACGGCCGGGATCATCGATGCGCAGTCGGTGAAGGCCGCGGCCTCGGTGCCGTCCGTCTCGCGCGGCTGGGACGGCGGGAAGAAGGTGGGCGGCCGCAAGCGGCACATCGTGACCGACTGCCTCGGTCTGCTGCTGGTCGTCGCGGTGACCGCCGCGAACGTCGGGGACCGGGATGCCGCGGTGGGCCTGCTGCAGCAGCTGCGCCGCCTGCACCGTGACATCTGCCTGGTCTGGGCCGACGGAGGCTACACCGGCGGCCTGGTCGACTGGTGTCGGCGGAAACTCGCCCTCACCCTTCAGGTCGTCAGGCGCACCGACGATATCGAGGGGTTCGTGGTGCTGCCGAGGCGCTGGGTGGTAGAGCGCACGTTCGCGTGGTTGATGCATTCGCGCCGGCTGGCCCGGGACTACGAGACGTTGCCGGCCAGCAGCGAGGCGATGATCCGGTGGTCAATGGTCACGCGGATGGGGCGGCGTCTGGCGCGGCCACGGGCCGCCGGCCGGCGCTGAACATCCCCGACGTCTCCTGCACGAGCCACCCGCGCTCCGCCAGGCGCCTGGCCTTCGAGCGCACCCCCTCGACCTTCGCCGACGTCGTCCTAAGGCCCAGCTCCACCGTGATCTCCTTGGCCTTCAGCGGTTCTTGGCCCGCCGGCTGCCGTTCTTCGAGCACGCCCAGGATCCGCTGGTAGTCCGGCGCCAGCACCGTCACCGGCAGTCCTTCGCGCCAAGGTGGCACGATCGAGCCCGGCACCGGCGCGGGCAAGGTCGCGGTTTCCCGCTCCGCCTCGGTCACGGCAGTCGTCTCGGCAGCCGAGGCGGCCAGGGCCTCGACCAGCTCTTCCCGCGCGATCACCCGCCGGTCCAGCTCGATCTCGGCGGCCTCCAACACCCCAGCCAACCGGGCGACTTCCTCCCGCAGCCCTTCCACCCGCACACGGGTAACTGTCTCCCGCTCCTCCAGCATTCCCAGCACCGACGCCATCGCGCACCCCTCACTCATGGAGCGGAAACAAGACGCCGGATGCCTCCCTCATTCCGAGCTAGACCACGCCTGACCAGCAGAAATCAAGCGATCATGTTCGGTTGAGATACGGCTTCT
>NZ_JBSFCK010000139.1:0-1668 GCF_053593435.1 Streptomyces sp. NPDC002306 | reverse complement strand
AAGGTCTCGCCCGGCTTCGTCGTGATCTTGATGACGACGCGGTCGGAGAGGACCTTCGTGCCGCCGGTGACCGCGCTGCGGTCGCCGCCGGACTCGCGGATGACGGGGGCGGACTCGCCGGTGATGGCCGACTCGTCGACCGAGGCGACGCCCTCGACGACGTCACCGTCGCCGGGGATGATGTCGCCCGCCTCACAGACGACGAGGTCGCCGATACGCAGGTCGGTGCCGGGGACGAGCTCCTCCGCGGAGCCGTTGATCCGGCGGGCCACCGTGTCGGTCTTGGCCTTGCGCAGGGTGTCGGCCTGCGCCTTGCCCCGGCCCTCGGCGACGGCCTCGGCCAGGTTGGCGAAGATCACGGTCAGCCACAGCCAGGCGCTGATCGTCCAGCCGAACCAGTCGCCCGGGTCCTTGAAGGAGAACACCGTGGTCAGCAGGGAGCCGATCCACACCACGAACATGACGGGCGACTTGACCATCACACGCGGGTCGAGCTTGCGGAAGGCGTCCGGCAGCGACTTCAGGAGCTGCTTCGGGTCGAACAGACCCGCACCTATCTTGCCTTCGTCCTTGTGACCGGTCGGAACGTCGCTGTGCGGCGCCCGGGTCGGGGTGGCTGTGGACATCGAGTCCTCTTGGTTTTCTGTACGGGTCGTCATGACGCCAGCCCCTCGGCCAGCGGCCCCAGCGCGAGCGCGGGGAAGTACGTCAGACCGGTGATGATCAGGATCGCGCCCACGAGCAGGCTGGTGAACAGCGGCTTCTCGGTGCGCAGGGTGCCCGCGGTGACCGGCACCGGCTTCTGCTCGGCGAGCGAGCCGGCCAGGGCCAGCACGAACACCATCGGCAGGAAACGGCCCAGGAGCATCGCGAGTCCGAGCGTGCTGTTGAACCACTGCGTGTCCGCGTTCAGACCCGCGAAGGCCGAGCCGTTGTTGTTGGCGGCCGACGTGTAGGCGTACAGGATCTCGGAGAAGCCGTGCGCCCCGCTGTTGGTCATCGAGTTCGCCGGCGTCGGCAGGGCCATCGCGAACGCCGTGAAGATCAGCACCAGCGCCGGGGTGATCAGGATGTAGCAGGCCGCGAACTTGATCTCACGGGTACCGATCTTCTTGCCCAGGTACTCGGGCGTACGGCCGACCATCAGACCGGCGATGAACACCGCGATGATCGCCATGATCAGGATGCCGTAGAGACCGGAACCGGTGCCGCCGGGCGTGATCTCGCCGAGCATCATGCCCAGCATGGTGATGCCACCGCCCAGACCGGTGAACGACGAGTGGAAGGAGTCCACCGCGCCGGTCGAGGTGAGGGTGGTCGACACCGCGAAGAGCGACGAGCCGCCGATGCCGAGACGGGTCTCCTTGCCCTCCATCGCGCCGCCGGCCATCTGGAACGCCGCGCCGTGGTGGGCGAACTCGGTCCACATCATCAGACCGACGAAGCCGATCCAGATCGTGGCCATCGTGGCGAGGATCGCGTAGCCCTGCCGGACCGAGCCGACCAGGACACCGAAGGTGCGGGTCAGCGCGACCGGGATCACCAGCAGCAGGAAGATCTCGAAGAGGTTCGTGAACGGGGTGGGGTTCTCGAAGGGGTGGGCGGAGTTGGCGTTGAAGTAGCCGCCGCCGTTGGTGCCCAGCTCCTTGATGGCCTCCTGCGAGGCGA
>NZ_JBSFCK010000138.1:0-1698 GCF_053593435.1 Streptomyces sp. NPDC002306 | reverse complement strand
GTCGGCTCCTCCCTCATCGGCCAGTCCTACAACCTGCCGCTCAAGAAGGGCCAGGAGACCCCGGACCCCGACCTCAAGTGGTTCCAGGGCCGGCCGCAGAACGGCCTCGGCAGCAACAGCGTCAACACCCAGTACTCGCTGATCCTGTCGGGCGCGACGAACCGTTCCGGTGACAACGCCGACCTGATCCAGTGGGTGAAGGACGCCAAGGCCGCCGTCGTCAAGGACAACTCGACCACCGACTACCAGGTCAAGTCGTCCGACGTGCCCGCCGACGCGGTCACGTCCTCCGGTTCGGGTCTCGACCCGGACATCTCCCCGGAGTACGCCGACCTCCAGGTCCACCGGATCGCCGAGCGCAACCACGTTCCGGTCGCCCAGGTGGAGAAGCTGGTCGAGGACCACACCTCGGGACGCGACCTCGGCTTCATCGGTGAGCCCCGCGTCAACGTCCTCGAACTGAACATCGCGCTCAAGGCCCTCGTGGCCAAGGGCTGATGGCGTTACGCGAACCGCACGGGAGCCGGCGGGCCGGGAGACATCCCGGTCCCGCCGGCTCCCGCCGCCATGAACGCGGTCACGGCCGCATGTACGACAGGAAAGGCGCACACCCATGACGCGGGTGCTGGTGGTGGAGGACGACCCGCAGCTCGTACGGGCCCTCGTGATCAACCTGCAGGCGCGCCGGTACGAAGTGGACGCGGCTCCCGACGGGGCCACGGCCCTTCGCCTGGCGGCCGCCCACCAACCCGACGTGGTGGTCCTGGACCTCGGCCTTCCCGACATGGACGGGGTCGACGTGCTCAAGGCGCTGCGCGGCTGGAGCCGGGTGCCCGTACTGGTGCTGTCGGCCCGTCGCTCCTCCGGCGAGAAGGTCGCCGCCCTGGACGCCGGGGCCGACGACTACGTCACCAAGCCGTTCAGCATGGACGAACTCATGGCCCGGCTGCGGGCCGCCGTCCGGCGCACCGAGGAAGTGACGCCGTCCGCCGGGACGACCCGGGTGAAGACGGCGGACTTCACGATCGACCTGCTCGCCAAGAAGGTCGTCCGCGGTGGGTCCGACGTGCGACTGACGCCGACGGAATGGCAGTTGCTGGAGATCCTGGTGACCCACCCCGGGCGGCTCGTCACACAGAAACACCTGCTCCAGGAGGTCTGGGGGGTGTCCCAGCGCAACAAGACCAACTACCTGCGGGTCTACATGGCCCAGTTGCGCCGCAAGTTGGAGTCCGACCCCTCCCACCCCCGCTATCTCATCACTGAACCCGGCATGGGTTACCGCTTCGAAGGGTGAACATGGCACGCGGCAAGCTTCGGATCTATCTCGGTGCGGCACCGGGCGTCGGCAAGACGTACGCGATGCTGTCCGAGGGGCATCGGCGGGTGGAGCGCGGTACGGACTGTGTGGTGGCGTTCGTGGAGCACCACGGGCGGCCGCGTACCGAGGTCATGCTGCACGGGCTGGAGCAGATCCCGCGCCGGGAGGTGGAGTACCGGGACACGGTCTTCACCGAGATGGACGTGGACGCCGTCCTGGCGCGCAGGCCCCAGGTGGCCCTGGTCGACGAGCTGCCCCACACGAACATCCCTGGTTCGCGTCATGCGAAGCGGTGGCAGGACGTGGAGGAGTTGCTGGCGGCGGGGATCGATGTCGTCTCGACGGTGAACATCCAGCATCTGGAGTCGCTGGGTGAT
>NZ_JBSFCK010000137.1:0-1751 GCF_053593435.1 Streptomyces sp. NPDC002306 | reverse complement strand
ACTCCAGCACTGCTGAACCCAGGATGATCACGAGACCGCCCACCGGCCCTCTTTTGATCCGCTGCCCGTGGCCCTCATTTCAACCGTCGCCGACAGCACCTCTGCTCCCCGCACCCGCGGGGATGGTCCCTGGCGCTTCAGCATGCCGGTTGCGGCGGCAGCCTGCTCCCCGCACCCGCGGGGATGGTCCCGCCCGCCAGGCCACGAGCGGGCGCGCGGAGACCTGCTCCCCGCACCCGCGGGGATGGTCCCAGGGCGGCGAGGGATGCCAGGTCCTGGGCTGCCTGCTCCCCGCACCCGCGGGGATGGTCCCGACACGACCAAGCTGTACGAGCCGTACAGCCCCTGCTCCCCGCACCCGCGGGGATGGTCCCCGGCCATGAGCGGCGCCATCGCCCTCGCCCACCTGCTCCCCGCACCCGCGGGGATGGTCCCTGTGGCCGCTGATAATGGGAGGTGGCCAACGTCTGCTCCCCGCACCCGCGGGGATGGTCCCGCAGCCATCGCCAGACCGGCCGCACCCGCCTGCTGCTCCCCGCACCCGCGGGGATGGTCCCGGGATAGCGAGCGCCGTGAGGATCGGGGCGAGCTGCTCCCCGCACCCGCGGGGATGGTCCCTTCTTGGGGTCGAAGTTGTCCGGGTCGAAGGGCTGCTCCCCGCACCCGCGGGGATGGTCCCGCCTGCCGGGGGATGCGCACAACCCCCGGCAGCTGCTCCCCGCACCCGCGGGGATGGTCCGAATTCGTGCTGGTCCACAATCTGACCCGGGAACTGCTCCCCGCACCCGCGGGGATGGTCCCCACAGCCAGGCCAACACCGTGAAGGCGTACGCCCTGCTCCCCGCACCCGCGGGGATGGTCCCGTGAGCACCACCATGTACGCGCTGGCCAGTACCTGCTCCCCGCACCCGCGGGGATGGTCCCCGCGCCGGACACGGCGGCTGGGGCCCGGTGCACTGCTCCCCGCACCCGCGGGGATGGTCCCGCTCGCACCCAGAGCGGCGACCGGGAGCTGGTCTGCTCCCCGCACCCGCGGGGATGGTCCCGCCATCGCGCTGTACTCGCCGCCGCCCGGCCCCTGCTCCCCGCACCCGCGGGGATGGTCCCGGCGGCCGGTGGCCCGGGGCCGCCGGGTAGAACTGCTCCCCGCACCCGCGGGGATGGTCCCGAGATGTGGAACAAGGGCGGCTGCGCCCGCCGCTGCTCCCCGCACCCGCGGGGATGGTCCCAGGAATGCCTGGCGGGTCGCGACCGAGCCGGTCTGCTCCCCGCACCCGCGGGGATGGTCCCTTCAGTCGTGTGACGCGGGTCAGCGCGGAGACCTGCTCCCCGCACCCGCGGGGATGGTCCCACGCAACGTACTGCCCCCGCAGGTCAGTGGCCCTGCTCCCCGCACCCGCGGGGATGGTCCCTTCAAACGGCGCGTCATGACCGCGATCAAGTCCTGCTCCCCGCACCCGCGGGGATGGTCCCGAGGCGATCCTGGATCTCACCGGCCGCGCCGGCTGCTCCCCGCACCCGCGGGGATGGTCCCAGGTTCGCGTGCCCGCATTCGTCGGCGGCGCACTGCTCCCCGCACCCGCGGGGATGGTCCCGACCCCTTCAGCGCGCCGCCGGTGATGTCCGCCTGCTCCCTGTCGGCGACGGTTGAAATGAGGTTCTGGATCACTTTTGGTGCAGGTCTGACGTAGGGTCACCGTCGCGGGTTTCGCGGCAGGCGGGTCAGCGGGCGAGGAGGATGCGCTTGCGCA
>NZ_JBSFCK010000136.1:0-1772 GCF_053593435.1 Streptomyces sp. NPDC002306 | reverse complement strand
TCGTACCCGACCTCGTCGAACACCTCGGCCGCCGCCGCAAGGATCTTCTGCCGCGTCCGAATGGCTCGTTCCTGCCGCGCCATCACACACCTCCGTACCGAGCATGCCCGCAAAAGCAAACCGTAAGGTTCGTATCATACTGGCGGTCACTCCAGGTGGCGAGGGTGCACCTCTAGGCAAAACGGCACGTAGATAACGGAACGTCGAATACAGGCCACCCGAAGGTGGCGGCGGAGTACACATAAAACCAGTACACCGGTTTCTTACTGCTTCCAGACCGCACCACCCAAGGCGAGCCACAGACGCCCGGCCGGGAGTCCACATACGCCCAGCGCACCGCCTGTTACACCCGGAGGCCGCGCCTCCGCAGGGGGCAACCGGACAGTCCCCACACCACCCCCGCCCCTGCGATCGATGCCATGGGCTGCACGGAATTGCGGCACAAAGAAAACCGGTTGGTACGTACTTTGTGCGGCCCGGGCCCCCTCCGCGCCGGGAGCCCCTTCAACGGGGAGAGGTCCATGACCTTGCTGACGCTCCAGCAGAAAAGCTCGACCCGCACCTACGAAAGGCGCTCTGCGCATCCGCGCGCCTCTTGCCGTCAGACCGGCGGAAGGTTCTCCGGAAGGATGTAGTCGCCGAAGCCGTGCACGCGCCAATAGCCGTCCGCCGGCCGCCACTGCATCGTGATGATCCACGCGTTCACCAGCACATCCCCCTCCGCATGCACCGCCTGGCCAGGCTCCGGCAGCGCTACGACCTTGGCGTAGCGCACACCGCGTTCCCCCGTGCTCGGAGCATCCGCGCGCGCGGCGAGACCGCAATCGCCGATCATCCCCACGATCGCGGAGAAATCCCCCCAGCCGCCCCAGGACTCCGGAGTGCACAGCAGTCGCAGCGCGGCCACGTCGGGTCCGCCGTCGGCCGTCACAGAGTTGTAGAACGCGAACGCGGTCGACATCGGATTGCGCGGATCGCTCAGGTCACCCGCCTCGGCAGCGGCTGCCACGCCGTCACCGTGGGGTATGGGGCGCGCACCGTGCGGCCAGTCGTCTTCAGGCAGATCTCTCATACCTGACATTGTCCTCTGACCAGCGATGGGAGCCCACGCCGAGGGTCGCCACGATCAGTCTCGCACCCAGGGACTCCGGCCGGCTTTACGGATCGCGCCACAGGAGACGCCTCTTCGGCCACCAGCACCGTCTGGTCGTCGCACAGATACTCGAACATGCGATCGATACAGTCGGCCGGCCAGGCATCCGTATTGCGATACGGGCACTACCGCAGCACTGATCGGCTACGCAGCCTCCCGCTCGCGCCCTCAGCGGGGATGGTGTCGTCATGCTGGCATGTGGATGCATGAACCTGATGGACATCCTGGCGACCCTGACGGGCTACGGCCTGCTGGGCCTCGCCGGCCTCGCCGTGGGCCTGGCCTGCCTGCTCGGGCTGCTGCTCGGTGCGATCGTCGGCATCGGACATCTGGCACGTCGACGGCGGGACGACGATCCCGAGGCGCAGACATCGCACCAGGAGCGAGGGTCGGCCCTCGCATCCTTCCGCTGGGAAGAGGCGCAGGAAGACTGACCTTGCCCCGTGAGGCCATGCCTGGCCCAAGGCAGGCGGATGTCGTCCGTCGCCGCGTGATGTGACATGGCGACGGCGCCGGTCCCGGGGAGGGGGCGGCGCCGTCGCGGGGGTGTGGGTCAGGCTGCGTCGATGATGCCGGAGGCGGCGATCTCGACCTTGGCCTTGGGGGCGCCGGACTGGCT
>NZ_JBSFCK010000135.1:0-1834 GCF_053593435.1 Streptomyces sp. NPDC002306 | reverse complement strand
CGGAAACAAGACGCCGGATGCCTCCCTCATTCCGAGCTAGACCACGCCTGACCAGCAGAAATCAAGCGATCATGTTCGGTTGAGATACGGCTTCTCACCGAAACCGGCCTCACCTTGACGACACCACGCCAACAAAGTCAGCAGATGCTCCCGAGGGAGGGATCCTGTCCCTTGCGCTTGCCGCTGGAGATGCCCACAGCCCCTCATCGGATTCCTGGCCGGACCAGCCTCGAACTCGTACCACGCGTGCTGAGTTCGCATTGAAAGGCCCAGCAGAGCCTGAGTGCTAATTACTCAAAATCAAGCACCCACTATAATGCATCCTTGAATCCTCGTTAAATTCGAAAAATCGATTGGATATGGAAAATGCTTCGACAAATCTTAGAATCCGATGAAACGTTACTTCGGGAGACTCCGCCAATTTCAGAGAGACTGGACGGTTTTGGCGGTTACGCCGCATGGATCGGAAAGTGGGCCGGCGCGGGCAGCCTGAAAATTCCACTACTAAATCTCTCAATTCCCTATAATTCACGCTGCGAATGTCAACCTGACGATTCCAGCGTTCTTTCAATGAGGGTCCGAAAAGAATTCGGCGGGCTCGTCTCTTACGAGGAGAATGCCCTTCTGGCGATCGACCCGGCGGACGGGAGCATCGTCGGTCCGCATGTCACCATTCTCAACTGGCGCGAACACAAGAAATTAGAACTAGAAGGCAGCGAAGTCGCTAAATCTTCAACCTCCTTCATCGACGGCCTTACGGAAGCATGTCAAATAGAGAAGAGATCCGGTGGGGAATTGACGTTTCGCCGATCGCTTTCACGTGCAGCAAATATTTCACTGTTTGATTTCGAGGAGAATCTGCGTCGCGATTCATTGAGAAACGGTGACGATGGCGGAATAGCCGAGCTTTCGGGCGCCTGGTCAGGCGAAGGTCGCTGTAGGTTCCCATCACTTCAATCGTCGATAGCCTACACGGTTCGGTTAAAATGCGAAAAATCCGCGAATGGGCTGCACTGGATTATGCGGAAGTCTCTACCTTGGGGGACCTACTACGAGGAGGAAGCATTTACTGCAATCATTCCAGAGAAGAGGCTACTTGAAATGAATCTCGCCATTCGCGTAACTACTAAACATTATCACAAGTATGCCGGACGGGGTGAAAGTGGATTCGCCGCCGAGATCACGACTCGTCCGCTTGGGGAAATAGAGGTTGCTGAAAACATAGCTGGAGAACTCAGATCCGAGAAGATGCACTTTCGACAAGAATACGGCTTCCAAGTCAAATGAGCTTCTTTCATCCTGAGCCTGGATCCACCGATCGGCGATCGGGGCGGGGAGTGGAGTGGAGTGGAGTGGCTGACACAGAGAGGTATCCGCTGAGCTGGGATGATGGGAGTTCCTACACTTCTATCCGACCCAACCAGCAAGGCGCCTTGTAGGTGAATTCCTCCCACGGCCTAGCGACCACCTCCGCTGCGTTCCATGACAGCAACCGTGACAGCTTACCCCGGTACGGAATTGTCCAATAAATAGGTTCCTTAAACAGTGTAAGCGCGTATCGGCGCCGTCGGTTGCTCGGTATGTTGCCCCGCATCCGGCGGCTCGCACGAGAGACGAGCTCGTTGGCCGCAAGGCGGTCGTGTATGCAATGTCGTCACGGCTGGCAAATAATCGGCTGGCGCGGACGGCCTTGCGGAAGATGTGCCACCAAATTTCCTGGAAGTTGAGCGAGCATGCACTAGTAGGACTCCGTTAGGTCTGTCTGGTTCTTGGTGTCGAACGTGTTCTGGCGGGGAGGGGCTGGTCGCAGGTGGTGCAGCTGCCGGTCCAGCAG
>NZ_JBSFCK010000134.1:0-1847 GCF_053593435.1 Streptomyces sp. NPDC002306 | reverse complement strand
CCACCGAAGCAACCGGCGGCTACAACGCTCCCGACAAAGGCGCCGACTACGCCTACATGGCAGCCGAAGACGCCATCACCGGCACCATCACCGACACCAACGCCACCGCCCTCGCCTCCGACCCCACCGGATACACCACACCCGAAGAAATCTTCGCCGCCCCCACCAACTGCCAAGAAGTCAAATGCCACTACGGCCACAGCGGCTACAACGGACGCGTCACCCCCGGCAGCAACGGCCAAGGCTGGAGCGAAAGCATCAGCACCGACGTTGGCCTCATGGCCGCTGACATGGCAGTCAGGATCATCTGCGGCGGCGAATGTGGAACAGCAAACGCCCCCACCACCAGCGAAGAAGCCGAAAACGCACCCAAGTCCCTCACCGCCGCACAACACGCCAAAAACGCCTACACCACAGCCACCACCATCTACGGCAAACCCACAGACAAAATCATCGCAGCACTCCAAAACTCATTCACCGACGGAATGATGCACGCAGGCAGAAGAGGAGTTCTAGGAGATGAAGGGCCAACCGCAGAAGAAAGGAGTTGGATGCGCAGTCTTGCTCGTGATATCACGCAGACGACAGATCACAGTCCCAACTGCGGATTGTGTGCAATCGCCCTCGATCAGCGTTTCACCGGCGCCGATCCCAGCGCTGTGGCGGGCTTCGTTAAAATGCCTATGGCTCCTGTGCAAATACTGGCGAAGATCGGACTTCCCGACGATCGCTATGAAGGCATAGGTGCTGGTGGCTACTCTGCGGTGGCGGATCGACTTAAGTATATGGGTGAAGGCTCTCGCGCACTAATGTTGGTTGCGGGCCATTACGGACAGCATTGGATCAATGGGATAGTGCGGAACGGTAACGTTATTTATGCCGATGGCTATATGGGAGGCCGCGCCAACATCCCAGTATGGCCAGATGTTGATGGTGCTATTTTCCTGGCTCCTGGCGAGAAACTTAATGTCCAGAAATAGAAATATCTGCCCTTCATGAGGAAGGTTTACCGCTCTAATTTGGGGGCTCCTGGAGAGCATTCAAGGTTCTCCAGAAGCCCCCCGCGGCTGGCAATCGAGGAGGCTGTTGATTTCAGAAATGGCGGCTGCAGTTTCGTGACTCATGAGGTTCTTTTTTATGCGATAGTCACTGCCATGACGTTGTTCCGGCGGCGGTGGCAGTCGGCCGCCTGATGCGCGTCGGGGAGCATGCCGCCGGCCAGTTGTGGCTTGGTGACGAATACCGAGCCGGGAGACGTGCATCTGGGAGACGCCGAGTTGTTCGCCGATCTGGGCCTGGGTGAGCTCCTCGACGAACCGCATGTGGATGATGCGCCGCTTCCGCTCGTCCAGCCTGGCGATCAGCGGGGCCAGGGCGTTGAAGTCCTCGACGAGTTCGAGTGCCGCATCGTCGGCGCCGATGAATGCGTGGTGCTGATGGCGGCGTCGAGCGATGTGGAGGCGTAGCCGTTGGAGGCGATGCGGGCCTCGTTGACTTCGGTCAGGGACATCAGCTGGGTCAGTCCCTGGGGTGCGGCCGAGTCGGCTGCTGTGGCGGTCCGTGCCGGTCGCGCAGAGGCCGGGGCCAGGGGTGCGGCAAGTGCCGGAAGAGCCTCGGGCGTGAGGTCCTCGGTGATCACGGCGGTGGTGCCGCGTACGGTGCAGGCCACCGCGACTTGGCTGCGCGTGTTTGGGGACGTGCTGTCCTGGACGGAGCGGACCGCACCGCCGCTGGCACCCGGACAATCATGTCCCCCCTCGCCCTTTCCCTGGCGAGCGCATTGGCCATGGTGGACGATCGCCGTCACGCGTTTCGAACAGGCTGCCTTATCGATCGTGCTATGCCGG
>NZ_JBSFCK010000133.1:0-1859 GCF_053593435.1 Streptomyces sp. NPDC002306 | reverse complement strand
AGGTCTCCTTCACCCACGTCGCGACCGCCTCATCGCCGCGCTGCACCACCCTTGCGAGCCGGGACCTGAGGCGACCAGCCGTGCCAGTGCAGCAAGCCGAATACCTCCCCCAAGCATCACCCCACCCACCCCAACAACCATGAGCAAACACCACTCACCACCACCCACCCCCAACCCAAATCACCCTTATTCACGCACATCTGCGCGAGGGCGAAATGACGACCATCTCGGCTATGACCAAGCACGATCCACCGGGAAGAACAGTCCACTTCCCGGTGCCCGCAAATCGCGGCGGCCGGGTCTGGGGGCACCTTGCTGGGCGTCGAGGCTGGTGATGGCGTAGACACTCACGGGTCTCACGCCGGTCAGTGGGCGTGCGGCGACGGTGGACGCGGATGGACAGGCAGGCTTAGGGAAGGCGATTTCGCCAAGTTCGTCGGCGATCGATCAGCAACAGCGGGAATCCCAAGAATCCCTCCGCCGCCGCCATTCGGCTCGGGAATGTCCACCGTACGTACCGGCGAAGGAAAGCAGGAGCCTAACGACGTCCTATTCCAAACCTTGTGAAGGTTGTCCTTCAGGACCCTTTTCGAAGACGGCGATACTCTGACCGTCCACACCCAGTGCATCCTTGCTAACCCTCACTTCGCCCATGCTTCCTTGATTGCCCACTTAGAAATCCCAAACGGATTGGCCTGCGAATTCACCCGGCTCACCGAGCTCTTCCTTCCATGTTCAGTGCACAAGACCATCTGAAACCTCAGAGAAATAGGACCTTGCAAGAACCCTGGCGAGGAGAGCGTCTCGTTTCAACGCATAAAGATCTCAACGCGACGTTCAGATTGAGCATCTCTACGCGGATTACAACACAGTTCCTAGCCGACGGAGAGCTACGGTTCATCCGAGGAGATCCACAAGGTCGCCACAGGGGCCGTGTCGACTGAGTAGCATTTACTCATGAATCTCGCAGTGAAGCCAGAACATCCTAAGGATGCGTAATCGCATATCAATTTATCAGAGAGGTTTCGGTTTGGATTCCATACGCCATAGCCATGCGGAACTGATGCAGACGGACCGGCTTCTTTGCATATGGGGTCGTGATCATTAACCAGGCAGTCGTCTGCGTTGATGGTGTGACTTTAAGGGAGAAGTAACCTACCCATGTCACTATCGCTGTGGAGCGGCCGCCACATGCCGCTCACCAACACCACGCATTCCCAGAAGTCCTCCGGCATGCCGGTCCATAAATACAGGTCGTACGAGGCGGTGGAGATCCCGGACCGCACCTGGCCGGGCACCCGCATCAGCAGGGCGCCGCGCTGGCTGTCGACCGACCTGCGCGACGGCAACCAGGCACTGATCGACCCGATGTCACCCGAGCGCAAGCGCCGGATGTTCGACCAGCTGGTCAAGCTGGGCTACAAGGAGATCGAGGTCGGCTTCCCGGCCTCCGGACAGACCGACTTCGACTTCGTTCGCTCGATCATCGAAGAGGGCGCCATCCCCGAGGACGTCACGATCTCCGTACTGACCCAGGCCCGCGAGGACCTGATCGAGCGGACAGTGGAGTCGCTGCACGGCGCCTCCCGCGCAACCGTCCACCTGTACAACGCGACCGCCCCGACCTTCCGCCGGGTGGTCTTCCGCGGGTCCAAGGAGCAGATTAGGCAGATCGCCGTCGACGGCACGCGCCTGGTCATGGAGCACGCGGACAAGATCCTGGGCAACGAGACCGTATTCGGCTATCAGTACAGCCCGGAGACTTTCACCGACACCGAGCTGGACTTCGCCCTGGAGGTCTGCGAGGCGGTCATGGACGTCTGGCAGCCCGGACCGGGCCGCGAGATCATCCTGAACCT
>NZ_JBSFCK010000132.1:0-1958 GCF_053593435.1 Streptomyces sp. NPDC002306 | reverse complement strand
AGACCCGATAAGTCCGACGCGCTCGAAGCCACCCCAACCACCCCCGGGACCCACTGCCAACCAGCCTACGCCCACTACAAAAGCAACGGCATTGGGCCCTAGGCCGTGTATCGAAAGTGGATCTTGGGCTGTGAATGATCACGGTTCATGGGTCGGGGAGATCTCACGGACGAACAGTGGGCGGCGCTGGAGCTGTTGTTGCCGAAGGGTGCCAGGGCGGGGCGGCCTCCCGTCTGGCCTCGGCGGCAGTTGATCGATGGCATACGGTTCCGGGTCCGGACCGGTGTCCCGTGGCGGGACGTGCCCGTCGAGTACGGGCCGTGGAGCCGGGTCTACGACCTGTTCCGCCGATGGCAGCGGAACGGCATCTGGCAGCGGATCCTCACCCGGCTCCAGTCTCTGGCCGACGCGAAGGGTGCGATCACGTGGGACCTGAGCGTCGACTCCACAGTCTGCCGCGCCCATCAGCATGCGGCTGGGGCCCGCAAGCAGGGCGACCTGCAGAAGGAACCACCAGGCGGCATCTTTACCGAACCCCTTGATCATGGGCTGGGAAGATCGCGCGGCGGGTTCACCACCAAGATCCACCTGGCAGTCGAGCAAGGCCAGAAGCCCATGTCGATCGTGGTGACAGCAGGACAGCGCGGAGACTCACCGCAGTTCGAACCCGTGCTGGAGAAGGTCCGTGTGCCCCGCATCGGGCCGGGCCGGCCACGCGTCCGCCCCGATCGGGTGCGTGCTGATAAGGCGTACGCCTCCCGCAAGAACCGCGCCTACCTGCGCCGCCGTGGGATCCCCTGCACCATCCCGGACAAGGCCGACCAGGCGCGCAACCGCCAAAAACTCGGCTCCCGTGGCGGCCGGCCGCCGTATTTCGACCCGGTCGACTACCGCGAGCGCCATGCGGTCGAGTGCGGCATCAACCGCCTCAAGAGGCACCGGGCCGTGGCGACGAGGTACGACAAGCTCGCGGTCCGCTACGAGGCAACCGTTCTCGTCGCGGCCATCAACGAATGGCTGTGACCAGGTCCTTCAAGACTCATAAGGACCGCCCCGAAAGTACATACTCCTGTGCGCTCGGGGGCGGTCACCGCGCTCGTGCGCGGCAGCGGAGCGGTCAGCAGGTGCCGTCCGTTTCGCCAGCTCCCGCAGGACCTCGAGGCCGGCCAGCACCTCCGAGCGATTGTCCGACCTTTTCATCCACCCCGGCAGCCGAGCGAACATCGACATCGTCGGCCGCGCGCCGCCACGCTCTCGCAATCGCGCTCCGACGTAGGCAGACAGCTCGTCGACGTGTTCCTCGTTGTAGGCCCACAAGATGTGCCCGGCGCAACGGGTCTGCAGCCACAGAGGCCGCTGGAAGAACGGATCCTCACTACCACCCAGCACCGCGCCGACCAGCCCAGCCCCCTGCACCTCAGGCTTCCAGCCGTCGATGGCACCACACCCTCCACAAGCCAGACGACGCGGCTGGAACAGAAGCTCGCTGAAGTACCTGGGATCAGGAATGCCTGGCCGGGGGATCACGAGAGCACGGCCCCCGCATCTCGGACAGACCACAAGCATCCGACCCGCGAACCGAGCCAACCAACCCCCGGAGTCATAGTGCCGAGCGAGATCAGTCTGCGGTTCCAAATCCATGGCGGACATCATCGCAGCTACGGGATTCTTGAACATGCCCCACAGGTCGCCACCAGGCACTTTCGATACACGGCCTAGGTCGACCGTGCGCCTGCCGCTGAAACCCTTGATGTTGCTGAGCTGCACTCGCGTGATGTACACCCCTGCCCTGTCTTCCTCTCCGGCTGCGGTACAACTCTCGACATGAGCAAGGCCGTGCACAGGGGCCACAGCGCCTTAGACGCAATGCCGTTGCTTTACGGGTCTGGGTCGGGTGGTCGGGGTCGTTTGATG
Organism: Streptomyces sp. NPDC002306; assembly: GCF_053593435.1. Classification (NCBI taxonomy): domain Bacteria; kingdom Bacillati; phylum Actinomycetota; class Actinomycetes; order Kitasatosporales; family Streptomycetaceae; genus Streptomyces; species Streptomyces sp. NPDC002306. Next base: position 44 of record NZ_JBSFCK010000132.1, on the reverse strand, counting down.
CGGATGGCTTGGGTGCCGGCGTGGGTGGGTTGGGGCCAGCTGTA
>NZ_JBSFCK010000131.1:0-1983 GCF_053593435.1 Streptomyces sp. NPDC002306 | reverse complement strand
ATCGCCTGCTTGAAGTCCCAGCGGATCTTCCACAAATCCCGATGCAGCCCGACCCACATGACGTCAACCGCCAAAGCCATCCCCACCCTGGAGCAGCACCACTGAAGAAGCTCACTCGCGCATCGGGCAAAAGCCTGGCCGTGATGGCCTGGGGACATAAGACCGCGCGACCACCTGCGCAAGCTGTCCCTGCACTGCCCCCAGGGACGCCGTCGCGGGCTACCGGACTCGAACCGGCCCAGACCTTTGCGGTCACAATCTCGAAGATTGAAGCGAATTTCCCATCACGCTCTTGCCCGCGACGGCTCAACACAGTCTACTGACAACCACTAACTCGAGAGGTAAACGCTGTCTGTCGGCACTAGAACTGTTGCACGAAGTACGGCTCCAAAGCCATCCAGCCGTTACCGCGGGCACCATAGCGAATGCCGTTTTCACTTCGGGCCAGGGTGTACCAGGAGTCGACGTAGTCCGGGTTGTCGGTCCACCAGTCGTCCGGCATAGCGTCAAGAACGACGTTTGCCAACGGAATATACACACCTGCATCACTAATAGTGAGCAGTGCAGTAGCGATAGCCTTGGCTAACTCGCGGTAGTTAGTGCTGCCGTCGTCTTCCATCATCACGGCGTCGGCAAGGTTGTACTTATAGTTTGCCCAGTTGACCAGGATCTGGTCGGGTTGGTAGGTCGTGTTTTCGTTGTCCAGGTAAGGCATGTCCACTGAATCGACCCGTACCTGACCGTTCTGTCCAAAACCGGTGACGAGAGTATAGATCTCGGCATCGCCCTTGATCCACGACTCCTCGTCGTCAGACAGCCGCACCTGGGTGATGCGGGTAGTCCAGAAGCCCGGGGTGGCTGCAGACGCCTTAGAGCGGGCAACCGCGGGGGAATTGAGCCCCTGACGCTTGAGATCGTCATTAAGGACCTTCAAGCCGGCAGCCACAGTTTTGGCTGCGTCGATGTCGACGACGTACACCGGCTGAGTGGGCACTTCGTCAACATCCAGCGTGTGGGTGTGCCCCTGGCTGTCGTACGCAGTGACAGTACGAGGATTGTCCTCGGCTGTCGCGGCAGCAACCCACGGCGTGGCTCCAGCAATGAGCGCCGCCCGCATGGAATCCGCCCCGAGTCGCAGCCTCAGCACTGAGCCGACGTTGGCGTCCAGACCCTTGGCAGCAACGATCCGCCGGTCTGCCGAGGCGAGAGTGGACTTTAAGGAGGCGCTGGCATGTTGGGCGAGAGAAGTGACGGCTACATCGTGTGAGACCAGCGCCTCCTTCTGAACGCGGGCACGCCATAGAGAGTCGGAAAGTGAGCTGGCTATCGCGCGGGCCGCATCATTCTCCATGACAGCGACTGCGGAGGTATGAGGATGGGGCGCCGCTGCGGTCGGCCAGGCGCTCAAAATCTGAGTGGCCGAAAGAGGGAGCAGGCATGCGGCGATGGACATGGCGGCGCCGAGCCGACGGTGTTGATATCTCACGTGGATCAAACACTCCAGGGGGACTGATGGCATGAAGCCGACGGGGAATCTGCACAGGTAGCGATTCACCGGAGAGCTTGGTGGGCCAAGTCATCCCAGGCAAGAGTATAAGTACTCGATTGGTTCAGTGGGCTGAACTGGATTTGTAGCGGCCTTGAAGCCAAGCATGAACGCCTTACCAGGTGAGAGAACACAAGTCCGATGCCTGCACCACGGAAGTACGCCGAGCGAGTCGTCCGAGAAGTCCAGCCTTCGGCTGTCCGGCGCCCATGCGACCTGCGATCCCAGCATCCGCAAGGGAAACTCTGTGACGGTGACGGGCGAAAAGTGGCGCAGCCAAGATTTTCGTGAAGCCGATCATGCTTCCATGGGTCTCTGATGCTCCGTCACTAACCTCGAAGTTTCATGACGGTCCGCCGACGGAGTCGGTGGACCGTTTTCGTGCCGTGAGGTGAGGGTGGGCAGGCCGAGGGCCCGAGTGTCGTCTCGGGGTGGCG
>NZ_JBSFCK010000130.1:0-1989 GCF_053593435.1 Streptomyces sp. NPDC002306 | reverse complement strand
TGGTCGTCGTCCTCGCAGACGATCTCGGCGAGGATGTCGAACGAGCCCGCGGTCATCACCACGTACTCGACTTCCGACATGCCGGTCAGCGCGTCAGCCACAGGATCTTTTAAGCCTCCGTTTTCACTGTGGTGATGCCCATGTCCGGGTCACCTTCCTCGCGGCCATGGCTGCCCGAGTCTTTGATAGGTCGAGGAATCGGTTCGACCGCCCTTGCGCCCCTCGCTGTGGCAGAAATGCGCGAATCCTGGACTCTACCCATTATCCCGAAGGTGCGACCTTCGTGGTTCTTGTTTGCCCCCTTGAGCATAGAGTCCAACGATCCAACTGGCGACGGCACCATCAAGCCATCGCTCGAACCCGATCAGGTGAGGAACAAACCGCGATCGTCAGGCTCCATTAGGAGTGATGTTTAGGCGGCCAGAAAGGAGAAATCGATTTGCGATTAGAATCGCACGCAATGGCCGCCATTGCGGCCTGGATGACTAACGGAAAGCGTCGAAGCATTATGAATAATACGGTTACTTTCATTGCATACTTTCCAGATGCCCGTGGATTAAAGGCGCCACTTCGTTAGATCGTCTAAGGGGGTGTGGAGATGCCTGTTTTGAAACTTGACGTCGCAGGTCAGTGAATATCCCTTAACGTGGAGGTGTCACCTAGGGGAGGAATGGTTAAATCGGGTTTACGGGTCAATGTGTCGCGAAAATTTTCTCGGTCTCTTGCTCAGGCGGGAGGGTGCTGTAGCTGCTATCTTGTCGATTCTGCAATAAAACTGTGTAGGCAATTTATACTCATGAAGACCGCTGTCTGGCCCGCGAGCGTAGCCTCGATCTTGCCGTGCATGGCTACTGATCTTTGATGTCGCGTTTGATGATCGACTCATGTTCGGCGTGTCGAATGTATGGGGACTTGAAATTGTAGGCTGTTGAGCCTAGTTGGGCTGTAGGTAGGCGGCTGATTTATTCGGACATGGGATGCGGCAGAGTGGAACGGAGGCGCTCGGGGAAGTTCCGCACAGTCAGTCCGTGGCGAGGATCCTGTACTGCAAGAGAGCTTGTGGGTGCGCTGTGAGCGTCGCCGGTAGGCGAATCCGTTTTGTAATTTTTGGCATATTCTGCGTCGTAGGGGCTGGGTGTGCAGACAGTGGGGCTTTCTGCACGTGCCAGACGGTCTGGTGGAGAGTCCGCGGATCTTCCTGGCGCTATAGCCGGTCAGGCGTTTACTGGCTTCAGCCCGTTAGCCTTGATCGTTCATGAGTCCTCGTCGGTTTACTGACGGGGGCTCTGTGTTTGTGCGGCGCGGTCTTTTAGGGGTTGGGGCAGGGCGAGGCCCGGATCTCGCGTCGGGTGTGTGCCGGGTTCCAATTCACCGGTGTGGTGGTGCGGTTGTCAGGACGATCGACGTGGCTGGTCAGCCAGGGTTCGGCAGGGCGTGGAGCCCGACGATCGCGTGGGCTGCTGACGGCGGTCCAGGGCCATCGGGCGGGCAGACGGAGTCAGCGGCGATGGCCGGTGTTCACGAGTTGGGTGGGGGTGGAGAACAGTCGCAGTAGAGCTTCTTTGGGTTCTCAGCGGCGGGTGGCGCAGGTCAGGGTGAGCATGGTGTCGGCATCCAGGCCAGGAGGGTCGAGTGCGGGGGAGGCGATCTTCAGCCAGATCCGGTTCTGGGCGGTGTCGTGCAGGGGCAGGTTGCGCAGGCTGGTGTCGTGGGCGCCTCGGATGTGGTCCTCACAGCGGGCCTGGCGGCGGTGGCGCAGTTCAAGGTCGCCGAACTCGCTGCCTTTAGTGTTGGTTGCGAAGCGGGTCAGCGCAGTTTGTCGAGGTGGGTGAAGCGCAACTGGGCGCCGGGGTGCGGCCGTTCCTTGCGGATGATTACTGACCTTGTCGGATTAAGGTTCGGGGGTGGAGGGTCAGGCCGGTTTCGGTGAGGCAGCCGTCGATGAGTTCCGGGTGGCGTTGGATGTGGGCGAGGCCTCGGCGGAGGGTG
>NZ_JBSFCK010000129.1:0-2024 GCF_053593435.1 Streptomyces sp. NPDC002306 | reverse complement strand
GCCCCCGGGCAGGGCGCCGACGCGCCATCATCCGCTGATACCGGGCCAGACGCTGCGCCGCCTGCTTCCCGAACTCCGGATGCGGCAGATCATGCCCGTCGCAGGTGGTGGTGGCCGTCTCCGTCACACCCCAGTCGACACCCAGCACCCGCCCGGTCTCCGCAAGCGGCTGCACCTGGACGGCGACGACGAACGAGCAGTACCAGTGGCCGAGAGTGTCCTGGTAGACGCGCACACTCGAGGGGTCGCAGGGCAGGTCACGCGACCACACCACCCTCAGCACGATCCCGCCCGCGAGATGCAGACGGCCATCCTTCAGACGGAAACCCCGGCGCGTGTAGTTCAGCGTCGGCCGCGAATCACGCTTCTTCTTGTGCCGCGGCATCCCGGCCCGTCTGCGCATCGGCAGCCGGTCCTTGATGTCCTTCAACGCCTTCGCCCGGGACTTCCCGAAATCCCGAACGGTCTGCTGCTGCGGCACCGAAGAACCCTCGGCCAGCCAGGACATACACGCGCGTGCCTGCGTCAGCATCCGGTCCAGGGCTGCCGGCCCGCAGCTTTCCCCTTCGGCATGGGCCTTCTTGGACCGGGCCACGCATTCATTCCATATCCAACGGCACCGCGCCCACTCGGCATGCAGAAGATCGCGGGCGGTCGACGACACACGCAACCGGTAGGTGTACCGGGCACTCCCGGACACCCCGGCAGCATCCTGCGGCACCGTCACAAGAAAAATCGTATCCCAGGAAAGAGAATGGATCACCTCAACGAGAACCTGCCGAAGCCCCGTTGAGGAAGCTGACCTGCATACCGTCTCCCCGGTCATCAGGAATGGGCCACCCACTGCCTGCCGACTACCGCCCGGCCTGCGCTGACGGCCGATCGCCCGGGCGGCGATCGCCCATTCCCTGCCCTGCTCCGCAGGAGTCCGATTCCTCCCCGGCCTAAAGGCCAGGGCATCCTCGGAGAGCCCGGTGAGGCGCCGTTCGGCGCGGAGATCGACGCACCTCACATCGACATGCTGACCACGGCGTACACCGAGGACGGGCGACCGCTGATCGTCGGCGTGGTCGAGGAGGGCGAGGCCGTCTGCCGCTGGGACGCCGAGACGGGGGAAGAGGTCAGCCCGCCGATTCCGACCGCGGGGGAATTCGTGAGGATCGCGACGGCCACCGTGTCGGGCCGGATGCGGCTGTTCACCGCGGACCGCGACGTGGTGCGCCAGTGGGGCCTGCTGTCCGGCGAATCGTTCGAGCATTCATTCGTTGGATCCTTCGTCTCCGCGGTGTCCCTGCCGGACGGGAGCGCTCTCCTTGCTGCTGGGACGAAGCAGGGCGGGAAGGTGACCACCCACCACCTGGTCTGACTACCGAGGGCATCAGCGGGGCTGGCCGGCAGATCACGGTCCTCGGGGATCTACGTCGCCCCACGCCGAGTACGACGTGGAGATGGGGGGAGTCTTCCTGGCTCCTCATCGGGCCGTGTGGCAAGTCTGTTGCCAAGTTATGTGATCTTGTGAGCCTGCTGGCCAGGGCAGGCCGATGAGGTCGAGGGGCGGGTGTGGGGCTTAGAGGTCCTAACAGAAGCTGTTGATCATGTGACTGTCGGCCTGGTCGCTCGTTGGTCTTGTCGTGGGGAAGAGGGAGTCGCGGCCGTGGATCGTCTCGGACGAACTGTGGTCGCTCATCGAGCCGTTGTTGCCCAAGCCGGGGCCGAAGCTGGTCGAGGGCAGACCGCGGATCCCGGACCGGCAGGCCCTGTCCGGGATCCTGTTCGTGCTGCATACCGGCATCCAGTGGGAGTACCTGCCCCAGGAGCTGGGCTTCGGTTCGGGGATGACGTGCTGGCGGCGTCTTGCCGCGTGGAACGAGGCCGGCGTGTGGGAAGCGCTGCATCTGGTGCTGCTGAAGAAGCTGCGGGCGGCGAAGAAGCTGGACTGGTCGCGGGCGGTGATCGACTCCTCCCACGTCCGGGCGGCCCGACGCGGCCCAAAAGCGGACCCAGCCCCGTCGACCGCGCACGGC
>NZ_JBSFCK010000128.1:0-2156 GCF_053593435.1 Streptomyces sp. NPDC002306 | reverse complement strand
CGGAAACAAGACGCCGGATGCCTCCCTCATTCCGAGCTAGACCACGCCTGACCAGCAGAAATCAAGCGATCATGTTCGGTTGAGATACGGCTTCTAAGGGCGGCGTGGTAGATGGCGTCGGTGATGGTCATGCCGACCGAGTAGGACAGCCACCAGCCTCGCCTGGCCAGCCAGCCTACGAACTCGTGGGTGCCGCCGCCGGAATCGGTCCGGATCAGTGTCTGCCGCCCGGGCCAGTACTTCTTCGGCAGCTGGGCCAGGGCGAGTTGGGCGGTGGTGATGTGGTCGACGGCGGTGTTGCTGCCCGCGTTGCCGGGCCGCAGCAGGCCCGCGACCGGCTCCCCGCTGCCGCTTCGGCCGTGGTCGACGAAGGCCATCAGCGGGTGGTGCCCGAACGTCTTCTTCCAGGTCGCGGCGGCGTCCTGTTTCTCGGAGTGGGCCAGCACGAGCACCCCGTCGATGTCCACGATCACTTGTCCGCCGGCGTCCGGGCGCCCGTTGGTCCGGCCAGCTTCCAGACGCGTTCGCGGACATGGGCCCGTGCGGTGCGGATCGCCGCCAAGCCCTTCGGCCCGGCCGAGGCTAGGACATCGATGAGGCGGGAGACGGTGTGGGATCGGAGGCCACCGGACCGAACACGGCCGGCTCGGCCCGCAGCATGCCCACATCGGCCAGACAGTCCCCGCCGAGAAGAAGGACCTGCCCGCATTCGCGAACTTCCCGCACCAGCACGGGAAGAAAATCCAGTCGACCAATCCGCTCGAACGTCTGAACCGGGAGACCACACGCTGCTCCGATGTCGTCCAGGTCTTCCCGAACACCAACACGGCAAACCGCCTGGCCACCGCAGTCCTCATCGAACTCCACGACGAGTGGACCGCGTTCTCCGTCGCTGTTCTCTCCATGTTCTCTCCATCAAGACCATGGACAGCCTCTATCCAGACGACACCACCTGCCCACCCAGCACAGCCGAATGATCTCCTCCACCACGACAGGGGACATGACCCGCGATACCGCGTAGGGCACCAGAGCGCCGTACAAACAGACATTCCCTCCCGGTTCAAGGGTTGCCGGCGTGGGCAGACAGACGGAGCACTCATGATCATCTGAGTGCCGACCTTCTGGCTGTTCACAGAAAGAGTGGTATCGATGACTGCTGACTCCATCTTGCAGATCAAGGTCTCGTTGGAGCATGTCCGACCACTGGTCTGGCGTCGCCTCCTGGTGCCCGCCAATGTCACCCTTGCCTGCCTGCATCGGATCATCCAGACCGCAATGGGATGGCGCGACTGCCAGACACACGTCTTTGACACGCCCATGGGCAGGTTCGGACGGCCCGGCCAGGAGTTCGGCCATCGTGAGGAGGCGGCTGTCTCTCTGTGTACGGTCGCTCCGGCCGCAGGCGACCGGATCACCTACCTCTACGATCTGGCTGACGAGTGGGTCCACCGCATCGAGATCGAAAGAGCCCTGCCTCGCGCCGAGAATGTGGACTACCCCGCGTGTATCGCTGGACGCCGGGCCTGCCCGCCCGAATCCTGCGGAGGACCGTGGGGCTATGCCGAGTTACTCAGAGTGATCGCCCAGCCCGCCAACGCCTGGCACGAGAAGATCATCAAGTGGCTCGACCGACCCTTTGACCCGGACCACTTCGACAGCGCCGAAACCAACAAGCTCTTCGTACAGGGCTTCTGACCGACTGCAGACACTCGAGACCATGCTCTGTCAGAAACTGACGCTGCAGGGAAGGTGGTGCGGCGCCTCCCCCTCCACGGGCTACGCCGCACCTTTCCTGCCGGGACTGTAGTCCTGGCGGTTGCCACGCAAACTTCGCTGCTCAACCAACTGAGCCCTTTCCATCCTCAGTCTGAGTTGGAGAGATGGAGGGTGAGGACGGCTTGGACGAGGCTCGTGACTCGGGTCGTCGAGCAGCGGAGCTTGCGCGGGAGCCGTTACCGGTGGTTCGTTAATTCTGGTGGTGGTGTGGGTTGGCGGCAGGTCGGGTTGGTCGTGGGCCGGTGGTAGGGGTCATTTGCTGTGTTGGGGGCTGATGATGACTGTTCGCCGTCCGTGTCCGCCCGCGCCGGGTTGGTTGGAGGAGTATGCGGCCCGGTTCGACGACCTCTTCTTCAGCCTGGCTCAGCGTCGCGGGTTTG
>NZ_JBSFCK010000127.1:0-2184 GCF_053593435.1 Streptomyces sp. NPDC002306 | reverse complement strand
TCGGTCGGCTTCGCAACCCCGAGCTACCAAGAGGCCCTGTACTCATGCGCGCAGACAGCTTCGATCACCCGATCGAGACTCCCGTTCGACGCGCGACCCTCAAGATCGGAACGACAACAGCTACTTAGCCATGACGCTTTGGCTGGCGCGCCCTTCCAGGCAGGTCACGGAGATGAGGTGTCGAGAACTACATGATCTTGGAAGCCTGCCTGTTCCGCTTTCCCGGATCGATCAACCTTGCAGATCGAGCCTAAGGGCCCGCAGAGAATTAACTTGCCGGTTTTGAGACTTGACGCCGCAGTTCGGTGGGGTGGCCGCCCGCATGTTGTTCCTCTGCGGGCCCTAAGGGCCCGCAGAGAATTAACTTGCCGGTTTTGAGACTTGATGCCGCAGTTCGGTGGGGTGGCCGCCCGCATGTTGTTCCTCTGCGGGCCCTAAGAGTCATCCCGTAATGGGATGTTGTCCGTCCGGTTCCAGTTCGGGTGGGCCGCCGGGTGGCGGCGTGTTCCGTACTGGGTCGGCTGTTCCGACGTGGGCCTTGTGCCGCTTGGTTGCGGGTCGGGTCTCATTCGGGGTGGGCCGGTACCGGTCGGTCGAGTTTCGTCGAGCAGAGGCCGCCGGTCCGGGAGTTCCCGGGCCAGAGGCTGCCGCGTGGGTGCGGCCCCGGGTGGGGCGGGCACCGCGCTGCGGTTGACTCGACAGGACTTCTTGCAGCCCTGGTGAGAAAAGCATCTGTGTGGTGCGGGCCTGGACACCGTCCAAGCCCGCAGTGCTGGGCTTGCCGGGGTCGGCGAGCCGGACGTGTGCGGCGAGGGCTGCGCCACAGCCCGTCCAGCCGGTCACGCACCCATATCGCCGTTGTGCCACCCGGGTTGCTCGCCCGCGCGATCTGCGCGGTCAGAGGGGGGACGGAACGTACTCACCGGAACGGCTGCGCAGGGACAACGGGCACCTCGACAGCTTCATCGGACGGCGGAACTACCCGAGCATGCCCGTCGACCATGCTGCCGCACCGGGAAGCTCCAAGATCCCCGACAGAGTCAAGCTAAGCCGACGCCATCCCGGTCCTGTTCACCACCCTCGACCGCCTCCAGACCCACGGCCCGCGCGCGGCCGTGTGGTGGCGGTGCGGCCACGGCCAGTGGGAAACACTCGACAACGCCCTCGCCAACCCCAACGACCACGAGGCCTGGCGCGTACGCAAGGAAGGACGGCGCCGCCGGCACGACGAACGACGAGAGCGCGAGCGGCAGCAGGAAGCAGCAGCACGGGACCAGGAGGCAATAGCAGTGCAGCTGCCCGCGGCGCGTGAGCCTGAACGGCCCGAGACGAAACCCTGCGAGCGGTGCGGGCGGCCCCGCACCCAGCCGTCCAGAGTCGAGCAGAGTTTCGCGCCGCCCGAAGACGGCCGCCACTGCGACACCTGCCGCCTGGACATCCCAGGAGTACCCGAGCCTGCTCTCCGTGCTGTTCAAGCGCGGTCGCTGAACATGGACGACGCAGGTCTCGACCCACGCTTACGGAAGGCCGGCCATGAGTCCGACGGCGCCACCAGGAGGCCGCAAGCCCGGCATGGGCCCAGGGCCGACCGTGAGTTGCCGCGGTGGTCAGGGCGTTCTCGGTGGTGGGGTGGAAGGGGATGAGGATGTCGATGCCGGTCAGGGGCTGGCGGCGCTTCCGGACTACACCCGCTACGACCACGGCGGGAGCGAACTGGTGATGAACTGGCTCATGCCGCAGGGAATGGGCACGGGATTCGACGGACTGGCGATCGCGCTGAAGGGCTCGCTCATCTGCGCACCATGACCCGCGGTTACGCAGGGGAGCGGTACTTCTTCCCCGGATGAAGCGGGAGCTGCACCCCGCTGATGGCCTGGTGGGCCGTGCTGTATACGCTGTCCATCCTCGCCCGCTACGAGCCCGCAGCCTGGGGCAAGCTCATCAGCGTTGACGAGCCCTTACGCGGTCCCGATCGAGCGGCTCCTGGAACGGGCGATCAACCGCCTGCCCGTCCTGATCGCGGACACCGTCACCGAGGTGAGCACCTGATGCGCCCCGGCTGACGAAGCCGGAGCCGGATACAGAGGAGGGGGGGGCGGGGGGGTTAGACGGGGGGGCACCCACCGGGACCCCGCGGGCGACCCCCGGCGGGCGCGGGGGGGGGTGTGTGAGAGAGAGAGTGAA
>NZ_JBSFCK010000126.1:0-2271 GCF_053593435.1 Streptomyces sp. NPDC002306 | reverse complement strand
ACACCCCGCCACCAGGCACAACGTTGGCAAGACCGTGAAGCGGGCCGCATCACTCACCGCGCATGTCCGGTTGAAGACTTAAAGATCAAGCTGAGCCCTTTCCGTTTTCAGTCTGAGCTGGAGAGATGGAGGGTGAGGACGGCTTAGACGAGGCTCGTGACTCGGGTCGTCGAGCAGCGGAGCTTGTGCGGGAGCCGTCAGGTCTTGAGGGTGGCAATGGTTTGTTCGACCAGTGCCCGGACCTTTGGGCCCAGTAGGTGATGCCGCCCTGGGCGAGAGCGTCGATGATGCCGTGCTCGCGTGCGGCCCGGATGTCGTAGACGGCACCGGCCAGGGCCGGTGCCGTCTACAGGAGACGGGCCTTCGGGTCGGCGATGACCTGCGCGTTCATGCACTCATGAACGATCGAGGTAAGAAACCTGAATCTACATTACTTCCAAATTAGATACCTATATGCCGAATGACACGTCCAAGTGTTATTAGGTGCGACACCTCCAGGATCACACCAATTGGAACTCGAACCGTTTTCGTTACCACCATGGTCCCTAACCTGTGCTTGCGCCAGGATTTTCGCAGCTACTTGAGCATCTAACTGTCTACTCATCTCAGACACCCCCACCGACTCGTAGTAGTACGGGCAAAGGGTGAGGGTGCGAGCGGTGATGCACGGCGGTCTGTGGGCACCTGGTGCGTCATAGAGGTCCACAGTGCTCGATGAATCTGCAGCATTGGCTGGTCCAGATGAAAGAAGAATTCCAGCACCTAAACACACTGTTGCGAACACGGCCGCAATCTTACGCGCCATCTCTGCCTCCAAAGGATCTTAGGTTATTGAACCTTTCACATCCCCCCACCTTTGTAAGCAATCCGTACTTAACCTTGACCTCGATTCGTCAGCGGGGTTCGGTCACTGATTGGCTCAATGAACCTCTTCGTCCTGTCTCGTAGGATGAAAGAGGGCTGGTCAGGAGTGGTGGGGTGGCGAAGCCCCTCGTCGTTGGTGTGGTGATTTCACTCAACACGCCGACGGCCTGGGGGCTTCGTGGGTTCCGTATCCTCCATGCTCGATGCCCCCCACGAGCTGGTTGAGCATGTTTCCTGGCTCATCAACGTTCGAGAGCGTGAACTCGTCACACGGTGGCTGAAGTTGGGCTGCTTCAAACAAGCTCTGCTCGCGCTGGTCTCTCCGCAAGAACGAGACGTATCAGCAGGTCGGGATCCGGTGCGAGGTATCTGAGGCACGGCCTGGCGCTACGTCGACGAAACCCTCGCGGTTCTGGCCGCGTGGGCATCGAGCCTGCAGGAAGCCCTCGTCGGGCTGGACATGGTCGACTTCATCATCGTCGACGGCACCCTCATCCCCACCGACCGCGTCCAGGCCGACCAGCCGTACTACCGGTGGTTCGTTAATTCCGGTGGTGGTGTGGGTTGGCGGCAGGTCGGGTTGGTCGTGGGCCGGTGGTAGGAGGCATTTGCTGTGTTGGGGGTTGAAGATGACTGTTCGCCGTCCGTGTCCGCCCGCGCCGGGTTGGTTGGAGGAGTATGCGGCCCGGTTCGGCGACCTCTTTTTCAGCCTGGCCCAGCGTCGCGGGTTTGGTGAGTACCTGACGGGGCTGCTGGCGTCGCGGGAGCGGAACAAGACGATCACTTGCCTGGCAGGGGCGGAGCCGGTGGCGGGTGCGGGGATGCCGGGGGTGCAGCGGCTGCAGTTCTTCCTGTCCGAGTCGCCCTGGGAGGCTGAGCTGGTCAACGATCGCAGGCTTGAGCTGCTGTGTGGAGCCGGCGACGGCTCCGCACGACGGCGGGGTGATCGTGATCGATGATTTTGGGGATCGCAAGGACGGCACGGCGACCGCGCATGTGGGCCGGCAGTGGCTGGGCCGGCTGGGTAAGACGGACAACGGCATCGTCACGGTGACCATGGTGTGAACCGACCACTTGCCGGTGCTGAGCTCGTCGGCGGTGTCGGCGCGGGCGAATCTGCGCACGGTGCCGCGGGACAGGCCCAGTTCCTTCGCGACTGCGCGCTGGCTATCTCCCCGGTCGAGCAGTTCGTGGACTGCTCGGTGGCGATCGCGAGTGCGGTCCGCGTATCGGTGGGCGGACCTGGCCGGCTTGCCGGCCCGGGCGGTCTTCTCCAGTTCGGCAACCGCGGCCGCCGTGGCCGCCTGTGTGGGGACGTGGGCGGGTTCGCGCAGGTGGGAGGAGTGGCGGGCGACGCACTTGTCGACGGCTTCGCACAGGTTGTGCCAGACGTGCCATCTGTCAGCG
>NZ_JBSFCK010000125.1:0-2279 GCF_053593435.1 Streptomyces sp. NPDC002306 | reverse complement strand
TGTCGGCAGCGGCTCAATTTGAGGCCAGTTTGAGCGGGTCAATCGTGGGCCATCGTGTGCTCTCGTGGTTGTGTCAGTTGCTGTCGTTGCAGGTCTGGATGCGGCTGAGTTCGCTGCGGCCGCGCATGCGGTAGGACTCGCCCTTGAGGGAGTGGACCTCGGCGTGGTGGACGAGTCGGTCGATCATGGCAGCGGCGACGGTCTCGTCGCCGAAGGTCTCGCCCCAGCGTCCGAAGGGCTTGTTCGAGGTGACGATCACGCTGGCCCTTTCGTATCTGTTCGAGACGAGCTGGAAGAACAAGTTCGCTGCTTCCGGTTCGAAGGGGATGTAGCCGACCTCGTCGATGACGATCAGCGGATAGCGGCCCAGTTTGACGAGTTCGTCCTGGAGACGGCCGGTGTGGTGGGCGGCAGCGAGGCGGTCGACCCACTGGGAGGCAGTGGCGAACGCGACTCGGTGGCCGGCCTGGCAGGCCCTCACGGCGAGTCCGGTGGCGAGGTGGGTCTTCCCGGTGCCGGGCGGGCCGAGGAAGACCACGTTCTCCTTCGCGGCTATGAAGTCCAATGTTCCCAGGTGGGCGAGCTGTTGGCGCGTCATGCCCCGCAGATGGGCGGTGTCGATCTCCTCGACGGTCTTGACCGCGGGGAAGCGGGCGGCTCGGATGCGTTGCTCGCCGCCGTGGCTGTCGCGGGCGCAGACCTCGCGCTGAAGGCAGGCGGCCAGATATTCCTGGTGGGTCCAGGACTCGGCGCGGGCCCGCTCGGCGAGGCGTTCGGCCGCGTCCAACAGGGCGGGGGCTTTCATCGCGCGGGCGAGGAAGGCCAGGTCGGCGGCGGTCTGCCGCCCGTTCGGGGAGGGTTTTTGGGTGCCTGCAGGCTTGGCGGCAGGTGCGGTGGTGCGGGTCATCAGATGTCCTCCTTGTCGGCGCCGCCCTCGATGAGGGTGAAGATGCGGTCGTAGGAGTTGAGCTCGCGCTGTTCGACCTCGATGCCCAGGTCGTCGGGGGCGAGAGCGATCGCTCCGGCGGCCCGGGCGCGCGAAGCGCGCTGGATCGCCTGGCCGCGCAGGATCCGGGCCGCGGCAGCGTGTTCGGGGTCGGTGATGCTCTGGTGCCGGGCCCAGCAGCGCACGTGGCGAGCGACCGTGTCATTGCCGCAGGTCACGGTGATGCTTTCGGTGTCGGTGCGGACGGTGATCCGGTGCCCGATCGCGCGGGGGTGCACGGAGTAGTCGCAGGTGTCGACGCGGATGTAGTGGTCGCGGCCGAGCCTGGTCGTCTGGGGCCACCAGTTCGGCGGCCCGACGGGCGGCAGGGTGAGCATCGACGCCCGGTCCGCCTCCCAACGGTCGACGGGCCGGGCGTCGATCGTCCGGTGCCGACGCCGGTTGGCGACCTGCAGCCATGCGGTGAGCTGGGTGTTGAAGTCGCCGGGGCCGGTGAAGACCCGGCCGGGCAGGAAGCTGGTCTCCAGATAGCCGTTCGCCCGCTCGACCAGGCCTTTCGCCTCCGGATCGCGGGGACGGCAGAAATGGATGCGGGTCGCGAGGAGGCCGGCGAGCGCCGCGAACTCGGTCGTGGGTCTGCCCCGGCCGACGCCCGGCTCGTTGTCCCAGACCAGGGTCTTCGGGACGGCGCCCCAGCCGGTCAGCAGGCGCCAGTGCCCGTCGATCAGATCGGCCGTGGTCCGGGTGGGCAGCATCCGAGCAGTGATCATCCGCGAGTGGCCCGACACCATCACCAACACCGGCGGCCGGCCCGTCTGCCCGTAGCCGAGCGGGATGTCCACCGCCGGGAACCACAGGTCGCACTGCGCGAGCTCGCCCGGCTGATAAACCGTCCGGGAGACCGGGTCGACCGGAAGATAGGACGGCCGCAACTCCCTTACCCGTTCCCGCAGGACCGTCAGCCCGCGCTCCCACCCGATCCGCTCGGCGATCACCGTGACCGGCATCGTCGGCGTCTGCTTCAACAGCTCCCGGACCACAGGCTCGACCCCGTCCACCACCGAGCCCTTCGACGCCCGCCGATATTTCGGCGGCCGCTCCGAGGCCAAAGCCCGCAGCACCGTTCCTCGGGAAATCCCCAGCTCACGGGCCACCGCCCGCGCCGACAGCCCCTCACTCCGATGCAGCCGACGAATCTCGGCCCAGTCCTCCACGCGGATCACCCTCGCTTCCTCCTGACTCCAGCACTGCTGAACCCAGGATGATCACGAGACCGCCCACCGGCCCTCTTTTGATCCGCTGCCCGTGGCCCTCATTTCAACCGTCGCCGACA
>NZ_JBSFCK010000124.1:0-2611 GCF_053593435.1 Streptomyces sp. NPDC002306 | reverse complement strand
GCTCGCCCCGCCGCTGATCTCCACCCAGGAGACGTTCGACGAGATCGAGCAGATCCTGCGCGCGACGCTGACGGAGGCGTGGACGAAGCTGTGACTGAAGTTTCCCCGTGATCTCGGACACGTGATCGTTATGCCGCGAGGGCGTGCTGCCGCTGTCTGGTCTCGGCCGGGGTGAGGTAACCGAAAGTCCGGTGCTTGCGCAGGCGCCGGCGGTTGTAGAAGGACTCGATGAAGGAGAAGACCTCGGCGCGGGCGGTGGCCCGGTCGGGCCAGGTACGGGTGCCGATCTCCTCCTTGAGCAGGGCCCAGAAGCTCTCCGCGGCAGCGTTGTCGAAGCATGATCCGGTGCGCCCGCAGCTCTGCCGCAGCCTCAACTTGTCTGTTCGGTGGCGGAACTGGATCGACGTATATTCCGTGGACTCAACCGGTCGTCGCAACACTGGCTTCCTGGAGCGATAGTAGGTGCTCGTTGAGGGCTTCGGCGGGGGTCTTCCATCAGAGAGTTTTGCGGGGTCTGTTGTTGAGGGTGGAGGCGACGGCCTGCCGAGCACGGCGGGCGGCCTCGCCCTCGTGCCAGGCGTAGTAGGAGGAGGAGCGGGCGACCTTCAGCACCGCACAGCAGGACGATCGGGTAGGTCGCCTTCTCCGCATGGATCAACCGGTACAGCTCATCCACCGGTCGTTCTCCTTCACGAAGAAGGCCGTCGCCGTCGCTTTTTTCAGGATCTCGATCGTCTGCTGCTGTTCGCGGACCTCCTTGCGCAGCCGCCTGAGCTCCTCGCGCTCGGCGCTGGTCAGCTCGCCGGACTCGCTCTCGCCCCGGTCCGCCTTCGCCCGGCGGTACCAGCCGCGCAGAGACTCGGAGCTGATGCCAAGTTCCCGGGCGACGGCGGTGACCGTTCTGCCCGAGGAATCGACGAGCGCGATCGCATCCCGCTTGAACTCCTCGGTGTACCGCTTCATATACTTGCTTCCCACCTGGTGCTACTTCCTCCTGGAACCTCAGGATCCCAGTCTCCAGGTATCCACAATCAAGGGGAAGCTTCACCTCCAACAGACCCGGCGCAGGCGGACACGGACGGCGAGCAGTCATCTTCAGCCCCAACACGGCAATTGACCCCTACCGCCGGCCCACGACCAACCCGACCTGCCGTGAACCCACAGCACCACCGGAATTAGCGAACTACCGGTAATGCAACGGCGGCCTGCACGGCCCCTGGCAACGCGGCACGAATGAGAGCACGAACCCTGCGGCAGTACTTTCCCAAAGGCACGGACCTATCCCGATGGCAATCAGACGACTTCGAAGCCGTTACACTCGCCCTCAACAGCCGCCGTCAGCGCAGCGCATCCGGCAAACCGGGCTCCGCAGGCTCGCAGAGATCATGACGCTCCGGAATTCTATGGGTTTCACCGAAGAACACCCAAAGCTACCTGATGACCCACCACATACGCCGCGACGACTGCAGCGCCGGACTGCCCGCGGACGAATCATCATCCCTCCGCGGTTTGGGGCTGAAACCTTGCATATTATCAGCCCCAAACCGTGAATTCCTGATCGTAAATAAATACCCGCAATTGCCACGCACCACAGTAGCGGCACAGGCTAGAGTACTACTACAACGTCACTTAATATTTGATGCCGTACTAAAGCACCATTGGCGTACGGAATTCCCCAGCGCGGCTTCGCGACCCTGAAAATCCGACCAGTCCGTAGGATCACCTGCATCATATACGACATGGTCCAACATGTGCGCATTAGTCGATTCATACAATCCGAAATCTCGAAGATTGAATGACGGTGCGACAACGGCATACTCACCGAAGACCGTCCCGTGCGTCCCTGTCGCTATAGCGGAATTATTGAACCCACGTCGCGCATTCTCCGGTAGGGCCAAATTCATTAGGTCGAAGATAGTCGTTTTACTATCCCATGAGATATTACCATCGGGGTAGAATCGAGCAGCGACTGCATTGCTATGAATCGTCTCCGAAAAGCGGGTGGTTGTGACAGTGGAAGGACCAACATAAAATATCCGCTGACCTCCAGCACTGTCCATTGCGGCACCGATTGCAGCTGCGTCAGCCTGTGCAAACCGTTGATATGTTTCCAAATCTGCAGCGCTTATCCGGCCCAGAGGCTTACTAAAGACCGCCTCAGAAGTAGCTGGCAGGTGTGGGAGTGTCCCCATTGATGTGGAGGCACCGATGAGTTCACTGAGACCGTTGGCGAGGGTGTGTCCGGTGATAATGGATGTGCAGGGGCCATCTTCTGCGCAGTAGGTTGCATAGAAGGGGTCGTTACTCTCGCCTCGGTAGTGCCAGGTATACCCGTCCGCTTCGAAGACGGGTATAGGGGAGAGCCCGGTCGATGCACCGCTGCCGGGGGTGACGCGTCCGTTGTAGTTGTTGTGGCCGTAGTGGCAGCTGAGTTCTTGGCAGTTGGTGGGGGCGGCGAAGATTTCTTCGGGTGTGGTGTATCCGGTGGGGTCGGAGGCGAGGGCGGTGGCGTTGGCGTCGGTGATGGTGCCGGTGATGGCGTCTTCGGCTGCCATGTAGGCGTAGTCGGCGCCTTTGTCGGGAGCGTTGTAGCCGCCGGTTGCTTCGGTGG
>NZ_JBSFCK010000123.1:0-2686 GCF_053593435.1 Streptomyces sp. NPDC002306 | reverse complement strand
ACGCCGTCGGTGTAGGGCTTCTTGGCCTCCAGGCCGAAGCCGGATGCCCGGTGCCGGCGCAGTGGCTCGACTTCCCGGAACGAGCCCGGGTCGAGTGGACACGGTCTCGATGGAGCGGTCGGGCAGCAGGTCAACCACGTGTCGGGTCTCGATGTCGACCAGGACGGTGGCGTAGACATGGCCCTTGAGCAGGGCGAACTTGTCGATGCCCAGAACTCGCGGCGTGGCTGGCGCGTTCTCGGGGAAGGCGCGTATCAGCCGCAGCAGGGTCGAGCGGCTCACCGGTGTGGCCAGCGCGTCGGTGAGTCTGGCTCCGGCCCGGCCCGGCCAGCCAGCATCAGCACCACGCGCTGCAGAGCCGCCTGCGGTCCCTGGCTCCGCCGTCCGTGACGGAAGGTCAGCCCGAGCACCTGCTTGACGAACGTGGTCTTAGGGTGGCCGGTTCATGGCAGGGGAACCGCTGGACCTGTAACTCCACCACCACTTGCCGCACACCGAACTGGTGTTGGCCGCAGTGGAGATGGGCTTGTAGCAGCGTGATCGCGAGGGCAACCATCACCAGCCCGGGCCCGTGCCCGGCGCTGACCTTACATGTGGCGCGGGCACACGTTGGTGGGACGGCCTGTCCAAGACCGTCCCATGCATGCCCAACCCCCGCTACGCTCCACACCGTCAAGTCGGTGACCAGGACAAAATTGCAGGAGTCCGGCTGCTGTATTAGCCTCGCCGTTTCGGTTGGGGCGACGAGGCGTCACGGAGGGACAACTGTCGGGTGGCCAACGCGATTTCGGTGCGCAGACATGACGGAATCCCGGCGCGGTGGTCGGGTTCTCCGGGGTCCTTCGGGTCGTGGGCGGGCGGGGTGGTGGCCGGGTCAGCCGGCTGGACGGGGCAGTGTGGCGAGACGGTCGAAGGCCGCGGCCAGTTCGTTTCTCCATGGCCAGGTCGCCGATATCCGCAATCGCAGGCGTCGGCCGCCGTGGGTGAGGCGGGCGGCGACGTGCAGCAGCTGGTAGCGGAGCTTCTTCGGCTCGGCAGTGGCCAGCTCCCCGTCTAGCAGCAGGACGCGCGTCCAGGCGAGCAGGTCGATCGCCGCGAGGCTGAGTTCGAGCCAGACGGCGTTGACACCGAAACTGCGGGAGGGGAAGCGGCCGAAGCCGGTGGTCTTGCCGCACCGGATGTGGTCCTCGACGGTGGCATGCCCGCGGTGACGGACCTCCAGGAACTGGGCGGAACCACCGCCGGAGTAGGGGGTGTCGGTGAGGAACACCTGATGGCGCAGGCCCTCATCCTGGTCGAACAGGGACAGCTGGGCTCCAGGGTGCGGCCGCTCCCGGCGCACGATGATGCGGGTGCCGGGCGGATAGCCGTCCAGATCGACCATGCCGGTCAGCTCGGTGACCTCGGCGCCGTCACGCAGTGTCCCGCTGGTCCAGGGCGGGATGCCAGAGGCGGTCGGGCACCGAGCGGATCGCGCGGCGGACCGGCTCGGTGATGGCGTATCCGACCGAGAAGAAGGTGCGGATTCCTTGTTTCCGCACGTCGCGGACATGGGCGAGGAAGGCTTTCGCGGATCCGGCACTGTCGGCGCGGATGAGGATGTCGGTGCCGTGCCGGTGAACGTCGGGGATCTGCGCGAGCGCCTGGTCGAGTACCGCAACGTGATCGGCGGCAGTGGTGGCTCCGGAGTTGCCGGGCCGCAGCCGCCCCGACACGGCCTCGCCGGTGTTCGCGAGGAAACACAGCAGCGGATGGAAGCCGAAGCCGCCCTTGTAGGTCGGGGCGGCCTGTTCCTTTTCCGAGTGGCAGGCAACCAGCGTGGCGTCGAGGTCCAGAACCAGGCCGGAAAGTTCTCGTCCGCCGGCCCGAGCGGCAGGTATGTTCTCGCCCCGGTCAGCGGCCTGCATCCAGGCGACTTCTCGGGCCGTGGCGCGGGCCGTTCGCAGCGAAGCGAGTGCGGCCTCGCCGGTGTCGGCGAGCAACCGCCAAGCCGTGGGCGTGGAGGCGACCGGGCCGAACACCTCGCTCTGGTCTCGCAGCACGGCCAGATCCGCGATCGCTTCACCGCCGTCGGCGAGCATCACCGCGAGATCGGTGGCGACCCGGCCAGGATCATGCCCGGTCCCGCGCGGCCGAAGCGGCCTGAGCGCGGCGGAGTACGCGGCGGTCAGCCCGGTGGCATCAGCAAGATCCGCCAGCAACCGTGCCCCGGCATGCCTGGCCACCCCCGAACCATCGGCACTGACATGAACCTTGGGACGCAACCCGATAGCCTGCACGCAGAAAGTGCCCTCCGCCTGGACCGACAGAACCCCTCAGCAAGGTTCATCGTCCCAGGTCAGGAAGGCACTTTCGCATTTCCGCCCCAAAGCCAGCCGCACCCAAGTGAAACGGCGAGGTTAGCGTCCGCTCAGCCGGTGGGTGCCGTCGCTTCCTGTCGCGAGCCAGGTCCCGCGGTTGAGGCAGCGGCCCGACGGCTGCCCCGGGCCGTGACCGCGGCCGCGGCCGCGAGCAGGGACTGCGTGCCGGCGAGTGCGAAGCACAGGGGCAGCGGGACCCGGCCCACCAGGAGCCCCATGACGGCGGCGCCACCCGAGGAACCGGCGTTGACCGCGGTGTTGACCCAGGCGCCGGCCCGGGTGCGGAAGCCGGGGGCGGCCGACTCGTCGGCGACGAGGTAGGCCGT
>NZ_JBSFCK010000122.1:0-2754 GCF_053593435.1 Streptomyces sp. NPDC002306 | reverse complement strand
CTAGTGTGATGCGTCTGAAATCACGAGCTTAAGTCTGTAGCCTGTTTTCATGTCTCGGGGTCCTCGTGCCGTCGAAGTCGTGCTGTCCGATGAGGAGCGCGCCGAGTTGCTGCGCTGGGCGGGCGGGGCGGTGGCGCCCCGACTTGCCGAGCGGGCACGCATCGTCTTGGCATGCGCGGGCGGGAAGCCGAATACGCGCGTCGCGGCGGAGTTCAAGGTGACCGCTGACACAGTGAGGAAGTGGCGCTCGCGGTTTGTCGATCGGCGGATGGCCGGGCTTGCGGATGAGCCACGGCCGGGCCGGCGCAAGTCGGAGCTGGTACTCAGCGATGACGAACGGGCTCAGCTGACGCGCCTGGCGAGGCGGGCAAAGACCGCGCAGTTCCTGGCCCTGCGCGCAAGGATCGTGCTGCGGTGCGCGGAGGGCGGGACGAACAAGCAGGTGGCGGCCGAACTCGGCTTGCACGAACAGTCGGTGAGCCGCTGGCGGGCCCGGTTCGTCGAACAGCGGCTGGACGGTCTGATCGACGAGCCGCGACCCGGCCGGCCGCCGTCCATCCTGCTCGACCAGGTCGAGGACGTTGTCGTCGCGACGCTGGAATCCACCCCTGGCCAGGACACGCACTGGTCGAGGTCCTCCATGGCCGCCCGCACCGGGTTGTCGAAGTCCACCATCGGGCGGATCTGGAAGAAGTTCGACCTCAAGCCGCACCTGCAGGATGCCTTCAAGCTCTCCACCGACCCACAGTTCGTCGCGAAGGTCGTCGACGTCGTCGGCCTGTATCACAACCCGCCCGAGAAGGCCGTGGTGTTGTGCGTGGCCGAGAAGAGCCAGATCCAGGCGCTGGACCGCTCGCAGCTGGTGCTGCCGATGATGCCCGGCATGCCCGAACGGCGCACCCACGACTATCTGAGACACGGCATCACCAGCCTGTTCGCCGCCTTCAACATCGCCGACGGCACCGTCATATCGGAGCTACACCGCCGCCACCGAGCCATCGAGTTCAAGAAGTTCCTGGTCACGATAGACAAGACGGTCCCGACCGGACTCGACCTGCACCTGGTGTGTGACAACTGTGAGGATCATGGTGTGCCGCAGGGGGCCGGAGCCTGACCCGTGTGACAACTGGCCTCAGCTGCCTTGGAGTAGAACTGTCGGCCCCGGCCCCCTTGCGGTGCGTCCTGCCGCCGGCCCGGTGAACGTGTCCCGATAGGGGCTTTGCTGCACAAAGCACCGTCACAGTTCTGACCGCCCACCGGACCGGTGTCAGCCACAGATCCAGTCCAAGGAGCCTCGTGACCGTCACCAGCATGCCCCAGCCGACGCTGCCCGCGCAGCGGATCCCCGCCCCGGCCGAGGAGGTGATCCTCGGTGTGGACACCCACAAAGACATCCACGTCGCCGCCGTCATCACCACCTTGGGCACCTCGCTCGCGCACCAGGAGTTCCCGGCCACCGCCGCTGGATACCGTCAACTGCTGTCCTGGGGCCGGTCATTCGGTACCCTGCGCCGGGCGGGCGTCGAGTGCACCGGATCCTTCGGGACCGCACTGACCCGGCTCCTGCGCCGGGAAGACGTCGACGTCATCGAGATCAACCAGCCCGATCGTGCCACCCGGCGCAAGCGCGGCAAGACCGATGCCATCGACGCGGACGCGGCCGCTCGTGCGGTGCTGTCCGGACGTGCCACCACCGTGCCGAAGAGTTCGGACGGGCCCGTGGAGGACATGCGGGTCCTGCGCCTGGCCAAGGAATCAGCCGTCAAGGCCCGCACACAGGCACTGAACCAGCTCAAGGCCGTCCTCATGTCCATCGACCCGGACCTGCGCGAACTGCTCACCGGGCTGAGCAACCCCGCCCTGGTGGCCACCTGCGCGGGCCTCGACGTCGATCACCGAGGTGAGGCCGTTTTCACAATGCGCCTGCTCGCCTGCCGGGTCCAATACCTGTCCAACGAGGTCAAAGAACTCACCCGCCGTACCACCAAGGCCGTCCGTGCTTGCCGGCCCCAGATGCTGGACCTGATCGGCGTCGGACCCGACAGCGCCGCGGTCCTGCTCATCGCCGCAGGCGACAACCCGGAGCGGATCACTGACGAAGCATCCTTCGCCGCTCTGTGCCGCGTCAGTCCGGTTGAACAGTCCTCCGGCAAGACTCAGCGGCGGCGCCTGAACCGCGGAGGTAACCGCCAGGCCAACGCCGCGCTCTACCGCATCGTGCAGACCCGCATGCGCTGGGACGAACGCACCCAGGCCTACCTGCAACGACGTACCGCCGACGGCATGTCCAAGCGCGAGATCATACGGTGCTTGAAGCGGTACGTCGCCCGCGAGCTCTACCGGCACATCCAGCCACGGGCCACCGACCAGGTCCCTACTGCGGCTTGACGAAACATAGGGGCTTCTACGCCACCCACAACACCCCCGAGATCAAGACCTGGCTCGGCAAGCACCCTCGATTCCACGTCCACTTCACCCCGACCGGCTCCTCCTGGATCAACCAGGTCGAGCGGTGGTTCGGCCTGCTCACCGACAAACTCATCCGCCGCGGCGTCCACACCTCCGTGAAGGCGCTGGAAGACGACATCAAGGCCTGGATCAACTCATGGAACGAGAACCCCAAGCCCTTCACCTGGACCAAGACCGCCGACGAGATCCTCAAATCCCTCGCCGACTCCCTCGCCAAGGTCACTCCACCAGTCACTGAAAACCAGCGAGAGACTTAAGCCCGTGATTTCAGACGCATCACACTAG
>NZ_JBSFCK010000121.1:0-2941 GCF_053593435.1 Streptomyces sp. NPDC002306 | reverse complement strand
GTAGCGGAAGTCGGCCAGCGCACTGCGGTGGAAGCCTGGATCGTCCAGCTCCATGGTCAGGGCGCATTTGAAGTCGATGCGGCAGCGGACAGCTTCTGCTGCTTGCCGGTCCGACAGACCGAGCAGGAACTGCAGCACACACGGTGGCCAACTGGGCGGGTGGAAAACCGGGACGGCCGTCGCGCGGGTACCAGTCGGCGAAGTCCTCGTCGTGCCACAGCCCGTCCAGCTGGTCCCGCGCCCATATTGCTGTCGGACCGTCCGGGTTGCTCGCCCGCGCGATCTGCGCGGTCAGAGACGAGACTTGCTCACCGGAACGCGGATAGAGCGACAACGAACAACTCGACAACTGCATCGGCCTGCGGAACAGCCCCGAGCATGCCCGGTGATCACGCTGGCGCGCCGGGAAAATCCAAGATCCCCGACAGAGTCATCCCTCACGATCGATTTCGAGTAGTAACTACTCATCACGACGAAATCTGTGTGGTCTAACTTTTACGAAGAGAAGCGCAGAAAATATCACCTGCTGCGGGCATGTGGCGGAATGGCATACGCGGCCGACTTAAAATCGGTTGTCTTACTGATATGTGGGTTCGAATCCCACCTTGCCCACGGTTCAGAATGACATACACGTGCACGCTTACATCACTGATGGCTCCTGGACGGCCATGGGAGGGGTGCGTTCATTTAACGAATGATCTTGATTGTTGAGTGGTCAGTTGTTGCTCGGGCTGGGTGATCCGGAAGACGTTGAGTGGTGTCTTCCAGCCTATGCCAGCACTTGCGACTCCTTCCCATCAGTTCCAGGCTCATCAGCGCCATGCAGGTGATTGAGGGCAGCTACTCTCGTTGGGAAGGCGTCCGCGGGAGCGGACCTTGGAATTCAGAAATCGCCGCAACACGTGGTCGGTTAGTCAGACACCCCATACCGTTTGAGGAGGTCAAGCGGCATGGGAGTGAGTGTGGTGGAACCAGGTGGTGGCGACATAGTGGGTGCGGGTTTTGAGGCAGCCGAGGGGAAGTCTCCTGGTCGCGGCAGTCGCCGACGCGGCTGCCTTCACCGACTGTGCATCGATGACGCTGGCCGTCGGCTCTGTATCCCGCCCCGCGACCGTGCGGACCCGGTCGCGCAGCGGGCCGTGGAACTCCGCGGTCAGGCTCTTGTCCCGCCAGTGCCGGAAGAAGGCGTAGACGCGGTCCCAGGCGGGGAAGTCCGCGGGCATCGCGCGCCAGGTGATGCCAACCGCGACCAGGTAGCGCACCGCGTCGATCATCTGCCGGTGGCAATAGCGTTCCGGCTGCCCACCACGGCCCTCCAGCCAGCCGGGCACCGGCATCGCTTCGCGTACGACGGCCCACTCCGCGTCGCTCATGTCGGACGGATATCTCGGTCGCCTGTACGGATGATTCCTGGCGTTCCCGAACCGGTGGGCGAGACAAGCACATGTCAGGGAAACCGAGTTGGACGACATCGACGTCGGCACGGAAGACTAGCACCAGGGGCCTCCTGTTGCTCGGTTGGATTCGACACCCACGAGCTGTGCAGGAGGCCCCACCTTCATGCCTAGTTGGCCAGGAGATCAACCAACCGAGTCGACGATTTCGAACACACGCTCACCAAGATCGGTAGAATAATGGCTTCTAGTAGGACTCCGTTAGGTCTTCCGGTTCGCGCTGGTCAAGGGCGTGTGGGGTTTGTGGACTTACATGAAGTGAGGCGTGTTCGGGCGGCGTTGGCGTTGTTTGTGGCTGATGTGTTTGCTTCGGTGCCGCGGTAGGACCAGCGGGCCAAGGGCGGCTGTTTTCTGCGGGGACTCATGCTGGACGGGCGTCGCAAATCGATCTAGGCGATGGCTGCGCGGCTGCCGGGCGGCAACGAGCAGAACCTGTGGCAGTTCGTGAAGCAGTCCACCTGGGATCCGGTGCCTGTGCAGCGGCGGATCCCAGGTGGACTGCTGCCGGTGGTCGGCCCGTTGGCATGGGTGATCGACGATGTGTCGATGCCGAAGGACGGCCGGATGTCGGTGTCCAGGGCTCCGCAGTACTGCGGAGCTCTGGACAAACGCGCGAACTGCCAGGAGGCGCCGTCCGTGGCAGCTCTTGCCGCACCTCTAGGGCACGAGGCATTCGTTCCACTCACGTGGCGCCAGGCCTCCAAAGGGGAGTTGCGGTCCCGCTTCGCGGCCATGCGCGTGCGTCTGGCCGGCAAAGCCGTCGAACGGCCGGTCAAAGCAGTGACCTCGGCCGAGCAGGGCTGGCGGGACGGGTCCTGCCCGACTGCTGGCTACTGGCCGAATGTCCTGTCGGCGCCGAAGCACCAAGCAAATACTGGCAGTCCAGCCTCCCACCCGACACCGCGATCGCCGATCTGATCCGCCTGGCCAAGGTCCGCTGGCGCATTGAGCACGACTACCGAGAACTCAAGCGCAGCCTGGGCCTGCACCACTTCGAAGGCCGTTCCTGGCCAGGCTGGCACCACCACGTCATTCTCGTGACCGCTGCCCAAGCCTTCCTCACCGAACAGTGCCTGGCCCCAAAACACCGCGCCCCGCATCACCCTCTACCAGATCCTCGACGCCCTCCAAGACACCCTGAGGTGCTGGACCGGGATCTGCACCAACTGCCAGCACCCCCTCCCCACCAAAACCCGCACGACAACAAGATCAAGAAAGACCTAACGGAGTCCTACTAAGAACGACAGGACGTGCCGATCCTGGCAGCTCCCGCCTACACGAACGGTGGCCCCTGAGTGACGACAGCGCTCCGGCACTCGCTAAAGGCGACCCAGCACACACCATCAACCGCGCGCTTGCCCGGGCCAGACCCCCGCGCGCGGGGCGCAGCCCAACTCGCAGCGTGTCGCATCTTCCGCAGAGTTCCTGCAGATCAAAACGAAACAGCAACGTTGAAAACGCTTGATAGAGCACGGACTTCGCCTACT
>NZ_JBSFCK010000120.1:0-2978 GCF_053593435.1 Streptomyces sp. NPDC002306 | reverse complement strand
GTCGTACAGGTCGCTGAAGACCCGGCGGGCGATCTTGTCGTCCGCCGGCCGCTCGCCTTCCCAAACAGCCAGGTCGTAGCTCATGCGCGGAGGCTTTCACACCGCCCTGACAGCCAAAAGAAACAACGTCTTAGTGGGTGCCGGCCAGTCCACCCTCACCGGAGATGTGGATGGCCGGGGGCCAAACGGGGGGCCAAACCCGGCAACCAAGCCGGGACTGGCACGGACAGCAATGGACGGAGCTGGCGCAGAACGAGAAGGTCAGGGTGACCACGAATCGAGGTCACGAAGGCGCCTGATCGCGTTCGGGACGAAGAGGTCGCTCCCTACAGAAGCCGAAGCCAGATCGGCAATCAGGTGGCCAGGAAGTCTCGTTGCTCTCACGATGAGTGCATGGACCGGTTGCAGCACAGCGCTTGGCGGTATACAGCGGAGGTACTCCCACCCGAGGAGCTCCCGATGCTTGCTGCTCATGCACTCGTCGATGGGCGTGATTCCCCCGCCCTGCGCGAACGGGATCCACCACGAACTCAGCGACACCGGCCTCGCCCGCGCAACCCTCACCACCCCGATCGCCGGCCCGCGCCGCAACGGACACCGCCCGCCCTGCTCACCACTGGCGACCCGGCCAGCGCCTTCACTCAGCTGCGCCTGCTGGCGATTACTGCGTAACCTGTGCGTGGCGGTCGCGTTCGTCGGCTGTGCGAAAGATCATCACGTATGGCCGCTGGATCTGGTGTGCTCCGGGGGCTGGCACGCTCGGTAGCGTGACCATCTGCTGCATGGAGTGTCCATGTGTGTCTGGCTGGTCCGTGCGACGGCTTCCGACGGAGAGTGATGAGGCTGCAATGAGTGAACTGACGAAGCCCAAGGTCGACGTTCCGGAGGGTGACGCTCCTACCGAGCTGACCATCCGGGACCTGGTCGTTGGGGACGGGGCTGAGGTGAAGCCGGGCATGGTGGTAAGGGTCCATTATGTCGGGGTGACCTTCGAGTCCGGAAAGGAGTTCGATGCCTCCTGGGACCGGGGCCAGCCGTTCAAGTTCGCCCTGGGCAGTGGCAAGGTCATCAAGGGCTGGGACCGGGGAGTGAGGGGGATGAAGGTCGGCGGTCGGCGCGAGATCATCATTCCCCCACGTCTCGGCTACGGCAATCAGTCGCCTTCGCCGCTGATCCCGGCAGGCTCGACCCTGGTCTTCGTGGTGGACCTGCTGGACTCGTATTCCAGCACGACCGGGTGGAGCAACGCCTAATGCCCCTGGCTGCTCCTCCACTGCGGCCTGCTGCGTCGCCCCTCGGGGTTGGGCGCCGCCATGCTCCGCGCTGCCGCTCCCGCCGCCGCCTCCGCAGCGTCCGAACGGTTCCGCTGCGACTCATTGACCGCCGAAGGCCACAAGGCGACCGACTTCCTCAACGGCCTGCTCGGCGCCGCCTGAACCTCTGAAGCCGGCGGCCGCGTTCGGCAATCGGAGGAGGTCCCCGGCGGAATCCAGCTCGTCGCACTGCGGATCACAGCGCCGGTCCGAGAGGGCGTTTATGCAGGTCAAGACCCATATATGACTCTCATCCCTGCCCCAATTTGATGGCTGACATCCCGTTGGCGCTGAATGATGCTCTCCGGGGCGCGGGGCCGGTCGCCTGTCTCGTTCGCATCTATGCCCGGAAGTCCGTCTGGTTTGAGGATGCCATGGAATCGCCTGTTCACCAGCGGAACCTGGCGCTCCGGCTTGCCCGTGATCACGCTACGCCGTGAGCGAGCGTAAGCCGTACCCCAGCGACCTGTCTGACGCCCGATGGGCCCTGATCGAGCCGACGTTGACGGCCTGGAGGAAGGCCCGGCTCGACCGCAGGCCAACCGGACAGCCGGCCAAGGTCGATTTACGGGACGTCTTCAATGCGATCGTCTACGTGAACCGCACGGGGATCCCCTGGAAGTACCTCCCGCACAACTTCCCAAGCCATGGCACCGTCTATGCCTACTACGCCGCGTGGCGGGACGAAGGAATCTTTGCTCAGCTCAATTATGAGCTGACGGGACTGGCCCGGGTGAAGGAGGGACACAAGCCTGAGCCGACCGCCTCCGTGATCGACACTCAGAGCGTGAAGACCTCCAGCAACGTACCCCTGACCAGCCAGGGAACGGATACAGCCGAGAAAATCGTCGGGAGGAAACGCGGCATCCTCACCGACACGATCGACCTCATCCTCGCCGTGACTGTCACCGCCGCCGGCATGTCGGAGAACGTGCTGGGAATGCGCCTCCTCGACCAGGCGAAGGAGAAGTATCCGACCATTTCAAAGAGTTGGGTCGACACCGGATTCAAGAACGCCGTCGTTGAGCACGGCGCCCGCCTCAGAATCGATGTCGAAGTCGTCCACAGAAACCCGGATATTCGCGGATTCCACATCGTGAAGAGGCGCTAAGTGGTCGAACAAAGTATCGGTTGGATCATGATGCACCGTCACCTCGCCCGCGACTACGAGACCCTCACCAGCAGCTCCGAAGCCATGACCCACAGTGCCTCGATCGACAACCTCGCCAAGCGCATACTGACTTCAGCTCGTTGGGGTGAATCGCTGCGAAGTCCCTGATGGGTGTGGGTGATTGCCTGTATCCGTGGTCTGTGAGATATGCGGATGGGGGCGGGCTGTCTCCTGTGGGGCGTCGGCGTGGGGAGACGGTACGGATGCAAGCGGCCGAACTGTTCGAGCAGCAGATCGCGGTGTCGGAAGTCGCGCATAGGTTGCGGGCGAGCGTGAAGTCGGCTTATCAGTGGCACCAGTTGTGGCGGGATGGTGGTGTTGAGGCTCTGGCCTCCCGGGGTCCGAGCGGGTCACGGTGTCGTCTGTCCTCGCGGTGCCTCGAAAAGCTGACGGGGTTCCTGGAGGAGGGGCCTGCCGCGCATGGCTGGACGGAGGACCAGGTGTGGACCGCATCGAGGGTGGCGACCTTGATCGGCAGGAAGTTCCACGTCTCC
>NZ_JBSFCK010000119.1:0-3067 GCF_053593435.1 Streptomyces sp. NPDC002306 | reverse complement strand
CAAATCCCTCGCCGACTCCCTCGCCAAGGTCACTCCACCAGTCACTGAAAACCAGCGAGAGACTTAAGCCCGTGATTTCAGACGCATCACACTAGCGGTACCACGACGTCACGATCAGCAAGTCGGGCGTGTGGAGGATCCTCAAGCGTCTGGACATGGGCCGCCTGCCGACTTCACAGCGATACAAGCGCCACGACCGCAGATGCAAGCGATACGAGAAGCAGCTGCCCGGCCACTGCGTACAGATCGACGTGAAGTTTATTGAACCGCTCGTGGCCATGTCTCAGGGACGGCGCGGCGGCCGCAACAAGTACTACCAGTTCACGGCGATCGACGACTGCACCCGACTGCGGGTCCTGAAGATCTATCCGACGCTCAACCAGGCCGCCATCCAGTTCGTTGACTACGTCCTGCAGGGGCTGCCGTTCCAGGTGGAGGTGATCCAGACGGACAACGGAGCCGAGTTCCAATCCGCCTTCCACTTCCACGTGCTCGACAAAGGCATCGGCCACGCCTACATCAAGCCCCGCAGGCCGCGGCTGAACGGGAAGGTCGAACGCTTTTACCGGATCGACGCCGAGGAGTTCTACCGCCTGCTCGACGGCGTCGCCATTGATGACACCAAGGTGTTCAGCGACAAACTCTGCGAGTGGGAGGACTACTACAACTACCATCGCCCCCACGGCGGTCGCGGCGGCCAGACATCCTACGAACACCTCAAGCAGAAGACCACGACCCAGACATAATCGATCACCTTCAGTTTCACACCGACACGCAGCAGGGGGCGGCATTCAACGCTGGTGTAGGTGAGGCTCTGGGGGTGGCCCTGCCGGTACTCACCGGCGGGGCCTAGTACGGGGCTCGTTCGGTGGTTCGGCGCTGACCGGCAGGGCCTGGCAAGGGAACTGGCCCGGGGAGTTGGCGGTTCCCTCTCAGTTACCATGCACCACAAACCAGCCACTGAACAGATGCTGGCTGAAAGTCATCAGTCTTGGTGGGTTTGTCAATCGAACGGTTCTGTCCCGTAGTCGGTGGTGACAGCAGGTGACGGGTATCGTTACTGACTTTGCTGGCGTGGTGTCGTCAAGGTGAGAGCGGTTTCGGCGAGGCATCCGTCGATGAGGTTGCTGCGGTAGTGGATCTGGCGGAGGCCGTGCCGAAGCACGCGCATCAGGTGGGCGGGGTTGGTGAAGGCGGTGTTGGCCTGGCTGCTGCGTCGCAGCAGTGCCCAGATGCCCTCGACAGGGTTGAGATCGGGCGCATAGGCCGGCAGGAAGCAGCAGGTGATCCAGTCATGGGTGTCCATGGACTCCCGCAACTGGTGGGCTCTGTGGTTGTTGACCGCCTTCACTTACGTGGGCGGCTATGACCGGGCAAGCGATCGGCGACTGCGTGCCTCCTTCGGATGCTTGCACTACGCGGCCATGCGGTCGGGGGACTGGGGCTTCGCCGCTCTACTGCGCTCCCTGCCTCGGGCTGGGACCGTAGCTCCTGGCGGAGACCCGTCCCACGGCCGGGAAAGCGTGGACCGACTCCGGCGAAGCGCACGACCGGCGTGGGTTCAAGCAGCGGGCCGAGGGTGAGGTGCGCATCGTGCCGATTCAGCCTCCGTTGTTCGGCTGCTCCATGAGCATCTGAAGGAGTTTTCGGTACGGCGAAGGACGGTCGGCTGTTCTCCAGCGAGCGGGGTCTCGACGACGGCCGAACGCTGGTTCTGGCTCACTTTGGTGTTGGACTGACGCAGGGTCACTGTTGGTGTCGGCGGCGGTCCGAGGTCACGCAGCCAAAAGGACGCGCTTGGGGCGGGGCGCCTGATCGCAGTGGGCGCAGGTAGTTGCGCAGGACGGTGAGGCCGACGCGGTAAACGGCGGCCGTGATCTCCGCGAAGAGGGTGGCGGCGGTGGTGCATCCCTCGTTCCAGCGCTGGTGAAGGTAGAGCTTGAAGTCGTCGAGGATGCTGGGCAGGCACTGAGCCTTTTCCAACCTCAGTTTGAGCAGGTCAGGTGCGGGGTGAGGACGGGTTGAACGACATTGGTGATGCGGGTTGTGGAGCATCGCAGCTTGCGCAGGAGCCGCCACGTCTTGAGGGTGGCCATGGCTCGCTCGACGAGCGCGCGGATCTTCGCGTGGGAGCGGTTGACGGCTTGCTGCCCTGTGGAGGCGTCTCCCAGCGACCCGAGCAGGGCACCCGTGTGGGGGGCGCCGGCGTCCCGGTAGGCCTTGTCGGCCCAGCATTCCACGACGGCTTCCTCCAGGGCGTCGATGATGCCGTGTGTTCGCGCGGCCCTGATGTCGTGGACGGCTCCGGGAAGTGCGGGCGATGCCCACAGCGGTCGCCCCGCCGGATCGGTGATCACCTGCACGTTCATGCCGTGTTTCTTGTGTTTCCCGGAGTGGAAGGGCCGGTCGGCAGCGATCCTGTCGATCGGTAGCAGCGTCCCGTCGAGGATCGCGAATGCCTTGGTAGAGGGCGGTCTTCATCGCTTCGGCGAGGGTTGGTGCGCGAGCGGTCAGGACATCGATGGCCTCGGCGATGTAACTGGTAGGCGGTCGTGGTGCCGACGCCGAACCCGACGGCGAGTTGAGCGTAGGTATGGCCGCAGCGCAGGTGTGCGAGGACGAGCAGGGCCTGACGTCCCACGCTCACCCGGCGCCAGCGTGTTCCGCGTTCCTGGCGGCGTGCCCGCAGACGAGCGGACAGGAAGTGCAGCGTCGAGGTGGACACATCGACGCCGGCCAGGTAGACAAGCACGCGGAAGCTCCTGGTGGGCAGGCGATCTTGGTCATGAACCCGTCTACCAGGAGCTTTTTCACGTTCAGACACCGCCCTCCAGCCTAACTAGCCAATCACCCAGCCAGGTTGGAAAGGGCTTCCTTGCTCTGCGGGATGCGGTGAGTCCCTCGTATGGTTCACCCGCCCAGGGGTGCCGGGTGTGGTTCAAAAGGCTCTGCCGCTTGTGGCTTTCAGTGCTTGGCCGCCCGGTGCCCCACGACGACCCGGCTGCCAATGAGGAATTGCGAATGATCGCCGAGTAGGGAATCGACAGCGAGGTCGTCCGTCGGGAGA
>NZ_JBSFCK010000118.1:0-3210 GCF_053593435.1 Streptomyces sp. NPDC002306 | reverse complement strand
CACAAGCTGGACCTGCCGCGCCGGATGCAGATCGAGTTCTCGAAGCTCATCCAGGCGAAGACGGACGCCGAGGGCGGCGAGGTCACCCCGAAGGAGATCTGGGAGATCTTCGAGGACGAGTACCTGGCCCCCGACAACGCCCGCGGCCGCGTCGCCCTACGCTCCATACAGGCCTCGACCAGCAGCGACAGCAGGAACACCTTGACCATCGAGGCGGTCGTGGATGGTGCGGAGACCATCCTGACAGGCACCGGCAACGGCCCGATCTCGGCGGTCTTCGACGCTCTGGCCTCGGTGGGCGTGGACGCCCGACTGCTGGACTACACCGAACACGCGATGAGCGAGGGCGCTGGCGCCCAGGCCGCCTCGTACATCGAGTGCGCGATCGGCGACACGGTGCTCTGGGGCATCGGCATC
The DNA here is from genome assembly GCF_053593435.1 of Streptomyces sp. NPDC002306. Taxonomy (NCBI): domain Bacteria; kingdom Bacillati; phylum Actinomycetota; class Actinomycetes; order Kitasatosporales; family Streptomycetaceae; genus Streptomyces; species Streptomyces sp. NPDC002306. The sequence goes on along the minus strand of NZ_JBSFCK010000118.1, from coordinate 2,793 downwards.
GACGCCAACATCACCCGCGCCTCCCTGAAGGCGGTCGTCTCCGCCGTCAACCGGGGCGTGCCCCCGCCTGTGCCTGTCGATCATTGAATTCATGGATATGTCGATCGAGTAGCGTCAGGCACTCAAGCGTGATCAAGTAAAGTGGGGAACAAATGACCGCCGGTTGGGGTAGCCGCCAGACAACCGTCATCCTGAAAGATCTGCACTTCGCTGAAGCCCCTTCCTGGGGGCCAGATGACGCTCTCTATGTCTCTGACTTCTATGCGCACGAGGTATTGCGAATCGACCTCAAAACTAAAAAGCGCACCATTGTCGCGAAGATCCCGGGGCAGCCATCGGGAATTGGGTGGCTGCCCGACGGCCGAATGCTGGTTGTCTCCATGCGAGACCAACTGCTACTGCGACTCGAGCCGAATGGTGCACTCGTACCGCATGCCGACTTAAGCTCAGTAGCCCTCGGCGCAGCCAATGACATGCTCGTCGATGGCCAAGGCCGTGCCTGGGTGGGCTGCTTCGGATTTGACTTCTATGCACTGGTCGACGCCGATCCTGCCGCCGACCCGCTGTTCGGGCCCGATGCTGACCCGCCGACCGCGCCACTCATCCGTGTCGATCGTGACGGAAGCGTTCATATGGCCGCCCGGGGGCTCGCGTTTCCAAACGGCATGACACAACTCTCTGATAGCACCTTAATCGTCGCCGAGACCGTGGGCATGCGGCTTACCGCGTTCACCGTTTACGCTGATGGCTCCCTCACCGACAGGCGCATATGGGCTGATCTCCGACATGCGGGAGCCGACGGCGGCGGCATACGGCCCGACGGCATCTGCGCCGACAGCAACGATGCCATCTGGGTATCCGACCCTGTCCGCGGCGGCGCCGTCCTCGTCGATCGCGCAGGCCGAGTCTTGGACATGGTGCAAACTTCCCAACCCTGTTTTGCCGTGGGATTAGCTGGCGCAGACCGTATGACTCTCGTGTGCTGCACCGCCGCCACTTCAAATCCCAGCATTGCAGCCAAGCGCCGAACCGGCCATATAGAGACCACGCTCGTTCGAAAATAGTTTCACAGCTCCGATCGCCCCTCCCGCTTTATACCGCCCTCCGCAGACATCAAGCCACTAGGAAGTTCGAGTTAATCCTGGGACTACCGAAGCCCATATTTCATCCCCTCAGCCAAGCAATGACGCATATCACCATAGACAGGACAGGATCATTGGTAGTCAATAGTCGAATTTCCGGCCTGAAAGATCTACCCATCACCAAGCGACGTAGCCTCGTAGCGATGAGTGCAGGAGTCGAACCGGAGCTCCTTAAAGTTCTAGATCCCGAAAATGGCCTCACCGTGGAGCAGGCTGACCGCATGTCCGAGAACGTGATCGGCGTTCTCGGAATCCCGGTCGGTATCGCAACGAACTTCACCATCAACGGGCGAGATATTTTGGTGCCGATGGCAACCGAGGAGCCATCGGTGGTCGCTGCGGCCAGCAACGCGGCCCGCATCGCGCGTGCCGCTGGCGGATTCACTACATCCAGCACTGAACCGCTCATGCATGCACAAGTTCAGGTGCTTGACGTTGCTGATCCGCGCGCTGCACGAATACGATTACTAGAAGCCCGAGATGAACTCATCACACTAGCCAACAAGGATCAACAGCAATTGATCATTCGCGGCGGTGGAGCACGGGATGTTTCCGTGCGCCTGGTGGAATCCCATCTCGGCACGTATGTAGTTCTCCACTTGATCGTGGCAGTGTGTGATGCGATGGGCGCCAATGTCGTCAATACGATGGCAGAGACCATCGCGAGGCGGGTCGGCCAAATCGCCCAAGGCAGAACGCTACTGCGGATCCTCAGTAACAAAACTGACCTCCGCCTATGCCGTGCGCGTGCAGTATTCACCTCCGAAACACTTGGGGGACCTCATGTAGTGGGCGACATTATGCATGCGGCAGCTCTAGCGGAGGCGGATCCGTATCGAGCTGCTACTCATAACAAGGGAATCCTCAACGGCATCACCGCCGTCGCATTGGCAACCGGCAATGACACCCGTGCCGTGGAAGCTGGCGCCCACTCTCACGCAATCAGCGAACGCGGCACATACACGTCCCTTTCTCATTTCGAGAGGGATGCCGCCGGCAACCTCGTGGGCGTCCTGGAGCTTCCGATGGCGATCGGTATCGTGGGAGGCGCCACCAAGGTGCACCCAGCCGCGCAAACCGCATTAGCCCTTCTCGGTGTTTCCACTGCTCGGGAACTCGCCGAAATCGCAACCGCTGTCGGCCTGGCCCAGAACCTGGCCGCGGTCCGAGCCTTGGCTACCGATGGCATACAGCGAGGCCATATGTCACTCCACGCGCGCAATGTCGCCGTGGCTGCTGGAGCAATCGGAGAGGAAATCGACGTCGTGGTGACAAGACTTGTGACAGACAACAGGGTCCGTGGCAACTACGCCAAGCAGATCCTTGCCACCATCCGTGCAGGCCGTTACTGACTTCGGCGTTTCAAGGTGAGGCTGGGGTGTCGAGGGTGAGGCCGGTGCCGGCTGTGAAGCCGTCGAGGGTGTGGGGCAGGTATTGAAGGCGAACGCGGCGAACAGCGTGGTCAGGCCGTTGCGCACGTAGTCGTGGGTGCGCCGCTCGGGCATGCCCGGCATTATCGGCAGCACCGGCTGGGATCGGTCCAGGGCCTTGATCTGCGACAGCACGACCGCACCCTCGGGCGGGTTGAAGTACAAGCCCACGACGTCGTAGACCTTCTCCACGAACAACGGGTCGGTCGACAGTTTGAACG
>NZ_JBSFCK010000117.1:0-3221 GCF_053593435.1 Streptomyces sp. NPDC002306 | reverse complement strand
CCGGCCTTGGGCGTGATCCTCGGTACCGAGTTCCTGGCCGCGACAGACGGCGACATGAGTTCTCTCGGCTCTCCTGACCGCCTCGCCGGCTTCGGAAGCGTTGCTCCGGTTCCCCACGACTCCAGGAAAATCAGCGGCAATCTCCACCGGCCACGACGCTACAACCGCCGACTCCAGCGAGTCTTCTATATCTCCGCACTCTTCAGCATCCGAAGCTGCGAGGACTCCCGCCGCTTCTCCACAGTTTGAGAAGATTGACAGCCCATCCCCTCCCCCTCACTCGAACTGACGCACCACAGCTCACAATGGCGTGCGTCGCAGGTGCGCAGATAGCTGACAGACCGGGTCGAAGCTCTGGACCGTCGTCAGCGCCGTTCCGAACTTTTTCTTGCCCCGGACACCTCCCGGCCGTGCCCCGTACCCGGCATGCAGAAGCCCTGGACCACCCGGTGGTCCAGGGCTGACACCCATCACGCGTGGAAGCGCCGTCTCTCCTTGCCCGACAACACAGGTGCGGGCGTGACGCACCCACGAATCACCGAAACTCCACCGTTCTGCAAGGGGATCTAGGGATCTCTCCCGCGGAACCCCTTCGCATGCGGATGTATCCACCGACCGTTTTGAGGCTTAGCATCGCAGGTCGGTGGAGTGTCCGCCCGCATGTTGTTGTTCTGCGGGCCCCAACCTTCGAAAGCCGCTTCGCTTTACGACGAAAAGTTGAATATTGGCCTCTTTTCCAGCACCTTGACACTGAGGTGCAACTTGCATCTATTTCCCGAGATGGAAGTCGTTATCGGGGCATTGTCATTGAATGATTTATTAAGCTCGTTCGCATCGACGCCGAAATCCTTCCATCCTCTACATTCTCTATTGTATGTATTGTTTTCATACTCCCATTGATACTTATTTACGCTATAGGTGACATTGAATCCCTTGCCGCCCGTAACCCATAAGTCAATAACATTGTTATTCATTCCGCAGCGCGGATCGATGCCGGTGCGCACGCCCACGTCACCTACGCATAATCCCGGATTATTACTCGCAAGTGAGTAGAACGTAGGATATGGGTCTAATGGAATCTCGCGATGCATGCCGGGGTTAAATGCTTGGCGCCAACCTATAAAATGGCCGTATACGTCATATATGGCCTTGCTGTATGTATTTGAATCCCAATAGGATCGCATTTCCCAAGAGTTGCCGATACTTACCGCACGGTTTCTCCAGGTTGCTCTGAATGTTGCTTCGGCTTCGCTGTCAACCACGGTGCTGTTGCTCGAAGAATTGCCGACTTCTGCAGAGCGTTGTGATCCGTCAGGGAGGCGTGCTGAAATGAATCTGCGGGTCACATACCCAAACGTTCTCACATCGTGATGACGGTCTGCCCAGTTCGTGACCACAAAATTGCCGTTGTACAGTCCGCCCCCGACGCCAGCGAAGTCGCCGAGAGTGACCCGGACCTTGTAGAGCGCCGGAAGAGGCTGCGGCCTGGTCGACGGAGTCGGTGGATCTGGAATGTTCGGTTGGTTCGGCTCGTCCCCGGTGGGTTCCCTGGGGTCGTCGGAAGCGTATGTCACCCCCCCGGAACATGCGAGCAGAGCGACTGCCGCTGTCGCGGCCGCCCATCTGGCGATGTAGATCTTCCTCATCCGTACTACTCCCTCTATTGCACTGCCAGGCCGCTGAGCGGGATACCTCAGCAATCGAGCCAAACTGTGCCAAGCCGCTGCAAGCCAAGGGTGCTGGCAGGTGCACAATTGCCCAGTCGGGCACTATGCCGCATTGCCTGGATTGCGGAGAGATCTCGCGCAATACCCCTAACTGCGTTACATCGCGACCATGTTAGCCACCCCCCGCCCTGAAACGCTTGAGTTCTCGCTACTCAGCCGCCCACCCGTTTTGTCGGATAAGGGCTGCGGAGGGGAAGCCTGAGCTGTGAAAAGCATCGAACGGGTCGATGAGTGCCCAGGAATCCGAAGACTGCTGCGAGACGCCGAAGATGACGGAGGGTCTGTCATTGAGCGGCTCTGTTCTGTAGTCGGGATGCTGTTGGTGATCTTCACTCGGTGGAGTGAAGTCGTGACCTGGTTGGCCTGTGGACAGCTCAGTCGTCGCCGTCACAGGCGCCGTGGCCTGTCGCCGCGTCGAGGGCTTCGACCGTCCTGCCGAGGGCCGTGATCCGTTGCGTCGCCGCCAGGGCGGCGTCCTCGGAGCCCGCTTGCCGGTACAACCCGACCGCCTCTCGCCAGGCCCGCACCGCCTCTTCGGTGTCGCCGGTCGTGTGGATGGCGGCGGCGTGGAGGTCCAGGGAGCGGGCCTGTCCATGAGCGTTGAAGAAGACGTCACAGAGCGTCTCCAGGGCTCGCGCGTGACACTCGGCGGCCTCGCGGTGACGCCCCGCCGCCTGAAGAGTGCTGCCCAGATCGTTCAGGGCGACGGCCTCGCGGTACTGCTCGCGCTGTTGCCTGAGCACGTGCGGGGCTTGGGCGTGCTGCACGATCGCCTCGGGGAATCTGCCCAGGGCGCGCAGAGCCAGGGCGACGTTGTTGCGTGTGGTTGCCCGCACGTTCGCGCTGGCGCAGCTTCTGGAAGAAGCCCATGCACCGCACGTGATTGTCGAGTGCGGCGTCCGGCCGCCCCAGACCACACAGGGCGCGACCTCGGTTGTTGGTGGAGACAGCCTCCATGATCGGGTCGCCGCGGGAGCGGGACGCCTCCCGGGCCACGTCGAGATGTGTGAGGGCCTCGTCGAAGGGGCCCATCCTGAAAGGCAGCACCCCCAGCCCGTTCTGCGTCGTGGCGGCGGTCCGGGCGGCGCCAGACGCGCGCAGCAGCGACTCAGCTTCGCGGAACTCCTCCAGTGCCTCGACGAAATGGCGCCCCTCCATCAGGACGTTGCCCAGGTTGTACACCGCAGTGCCCAGTTTCCGTACGGCGCCTAGCGCGCGGAGCAGATCCAGGGCACGCCGGTGCGCGGCGATTGAGTCGTCGCCCCGCCGCAGATAGCGCAGTGCCATCCCGAGATTGTTCTGGGCCGTGCGCTCGAAGAGCCGGTCACTGAGCAGTCGGGAGCCCTTGACGGCGTGCTGGTAGACCTCGGCGACGTCGTATCGAAATGTCGCCGCCCTACTAGTGTGATGCGTCTGAAATCACGGGCTTAAGTCTCTCGCTGGTTTTCAGTGACTGGTGGAGTGACCTTGGCGAGGGAGTCGGCGAGGGATTTG
>NZ_JBSFCK010000116.1:0-3430 GCF_053593435.1 Streptomyces sp. NPDC002306 | reverse complement strand
CTGCCCGCCGGGCAGATACGAATTCGTCGTGGTCTCCCGCAGGTCCACATCGGCCGCGTTCTTCTCGGCGTAGGTCTTCGTCAGCCGGCCCGCGGGGTCGTGCTCGTAGGCCAGTTTGCTGGTGGCGCGGTGCGGCACCAGCGGTGTGTCATCCGCCTCGATCTTCGTGGTGACCGATTCCAGTGGCAGATGCACCAGCCACGCGTCCTTGCGTGCGTCGCTCATATCGAACGTGGTGGTGACATCCGAGGTTGCGCCGCCCGTCGTCTGCGACTGCTGACGTGTGGCATTGCCATAAAGGTCGTTCTCGCCCGCTGTCCGGGTCCGGCGATCAGCATTCGCCGGCACATCAATCGCATAAAAATGGGTGCGCGGCGTGGCCGTGGGATTAGCCGAAGCATTCAGCGCCCAGTCCACCGCGGCCTCTTCTTCCCACACCTTGACTTCACTGGAGTAGTCGGGAAGAAGAGTCTGTTTCGGCTGCACGGTGTAGGCGAGGGTGGCGAACGTGGACCGGCGTTCCCACGTGGTGACCGTGCGGGACACCCGCACCCCACTCTTATCGGGGTGGGCGGCCGCCCCGGCTTGGGTGAGTTTCCCGGTCACCGTGGTCACCGTCTTGGGCCGGCCCGCAAACGGGTAGTCATGCCGGCTCTGTCCCCGGTCGAAACGTGTGGTGTTGTCGAACTCGGTGACCGTCTCACTGGGCCGCTGCGGATCCCACACCGACGTACTGCCAAACCCCAGGAAACCCCGGCCCTGCACATCAAAGACGGGATCGTTGTAACGGTACTCCGTTACCCGGCCCCCGTTGGTGATGGCCGCCTGGTTGGCCGGGTCCAGCAGATGCTCGAACGACGTCACCTTCCGTACCACCAGCAGCCCATGACGGCGCATCGACTGCAACGGGAACGCTACCGCCGTCGTGATGTCTTTTTGATCCGTCCACTCCGTGGAATACTCGATCTTCTGCCGCGGCCAGCGGGTATTAGCACTGTCTCCCACCTCTACCAGCACATCCTGGCCTGCTGCAGCAGTCCCGCTGGAATTCGTCACCCGCACCAGCGCACTGTTACCCGCCGTGCCATCCCCGCGGTACGTCATGAAATCCGGACGGCCGTCGTTATTGAAATCCCCCAACTGCGACAGCGAGAAATCACCACGCACCCTTTCCACGCCGCTGTGCAGCCACGCCGGGTTCGCCACTCCGGGCATGTTCGCATACCCGCCCGCCCCATACAGGACCGTCACACCGCCACCACTTGCCGACGGACCGTTCCACGCCGGCATCGCACCGATCGCCTGCTCATGGAAAATCACAAAGTCGGACTTGCCGTCCTGGTCCATGTCCGCGACCCGCATCCCCCGGTTCCCGCCATCCCTACCCGGGACCATGTCGCCCACCGGCCACGCCGGCAACACCGTAAAACGCTTCGCCGGCGTGAACCCGTTACCGGTGTTGTAACGGATATCAATCCGCGGGCTGTCCAGCCACTCCACCAACGCCGCATCCTGCAGGCCATCACCGTTGAAATCCCCCGGCACTAACTCCCGCTCCGCCGGTATCGCCGGGTCCCCGTGATGTCCCTGCACCGGGTACTTCCCGTCAAACGGCTCCACCACAGACTCGATCGTGCCGTCGTCCTTCTGCGACGCCTTCACCCAGTCGCCGCTCGAGCACCCCCGCGTACTGCCACCCCGCGCGCCGGCCACCAAATCCATCCGGCCGTCACCCTCAAGATCCGCATAAAACGGCTGGCAGAACGTCTCCGCTAACTCCGTCGACGACGCCTCAAACTCCGTCCCGGTATTCTTCCGATACCGGTACTTGCTTTCCGGCCGATCCGGCGTGCCCTTCTCCCGCTCCACCAAATCCAGCCGACTATCACCATCAATATCAGCAAAATCGGCGGTCTCGCTCAGCCGAGACCCCGCAAACAGTCCCGTACTCCCCCCCACCTCAAAAACATGTGTGCCCGCGTTCCACCGCAGCACATCATTCGAACCCGTCGTGACAACATACTGGGTCGGCGCGACCAGCTCATCAATACCGTCACCGTCCACATCCACCGGACGGCTCTCCGTCAACAGCCGGCTCGGCGCCACCTGATACCGGTCCGCAGCCGCAGTGATCGACCCATCCGCATTCCGCCGGCTCATCCACACAAAATTGTCCAGCGTAAGGACATCAGAACCCTGGGTGTAGAGATAGTCATCCGCACCATCCCCGTTAAAATCACCCGTCTGCACCGCATGCGGCATCACACCCGGAGTCGACTGCCGCGACAGCAGAATCCCCGACTCCTGCACCACCGGAGTCGAAAACTGCGGCTGATCCGAAGCATACTTAAACGTCTTCGACCACGTACACGTCCCCAACGCACCACACTGCTGCACCGACGTCAGCACCGACCGCTTCGACTGCACCCCCTGCCCATACCCCAAATTGTATTTCCACAACAACGACGTCGACTGCGGATTAGGCCCATGCATCTCCACCGACATCAACCGGTGCGATAGATGCTGACTCACCCCCGCACTCCACAGAAACTCCCGATCCGGCCGGGCCGTGGTCTCATACGCAAACTTCACAAAACGACGGGCCGTGCCATCCACCGTCGAATAAGAAATCTTATCCGGCTGAAACGACACACTCCCGTCCGTTACACCCCCCACATCCGCCAGATCCCGCCGATACGAATACGCCACCGTATTCCCCGACCGGTCCGACTCCTTCGCCAACAACCACACCCACCGCACCGGATCACCATCCGCGCGTAAAACCGACTCATCCCCCGACAACCGCTGCACCAACTCCGGACGATACTCACGCACCGTCCCGCCCGACGTGAAAACCTCAAACCACTTCGGACCTAACCCATCCGTGTCCTTCGACACCACCTTGACGAAAGAATCCGCCTCCGTCCGATAATCCGTCTCCGACCCCCCATACAACTTCCCCGACACCAACTTCTGCCCATCCAGACAGAACCGGTCCGCATCCCCCTCATCCCCATCAACATTCCTCAACGACACCCCCGACCGCTTCCCCTCAGAAGCCACCGACTCCCCACACCGCGTAATCCGCGACAACCCCGAAACAGACCACCCCACCCCCACATCACCATTCCCCGCCCCCGACGCATAACTCAAACCCAACGACGGCTGCACACCCCCCGGCCCCGCCGGCACCCTCAACGGCACCGAAAACGACGCCACCCCCCCAGGCGACACCGACAACGACCCCGCCCCAAACCCCACCGACGACCCCGCCCCCACCCCATCCCCCACACCCGGACCAAACCCCGTCCCCCCCGGCAACACCGGCCCAACATCACCAGGCGCAGCAAACGACACCCCCGGCCCCGAAACCACCCCCACAACAACCGCCAAACCCACCACTACACGCAACCAACCACCACCACGACCC
>NZ_JBSFCK010000115.1:0-3654 GCF_053593435.1 Streptomyces sp. NPDC002306 | reverse complement strand
ACGAACTCACCGTCCACACCCCCGACCTCGACGACGTCTTCTTCGCCCTCACCGACACCACCGGCATCCCCACCCAGCCCGCCCCGTCGCAGCAGCCCAGCCCGTCCAAGGAGACCGTCCGATGAGTTCCCTCGCCCTCGCCGTGCGCGACTCCTCCACCATGCTGCGCCGCAACCTGCTGCACGCCCGCCGCTACCCCTCGTTGACCCTCAACCTGCTGCTCACACCGGTCATGCTGCTCCTGCTGTTCGTCTACATCTTCGGCAACGTGATGGGCGCCGGCCTCAGCGGTGGCGGCGGCCGCTCCGCCTACATCGCCTACATCGTCCCCGGCATCCTGCTCATGACCATCGGCTCCACCGTCATCGGCGCCGCCGTCTCCGTCGCCACCGACATGAACGAGGGCATCATCGCCCGCTTCCGCACCATGGCCATCCACCGCGGATCCGTCCTCATCGGACACGTCATCGGCAGCGTCATCCAGTCCATCGCCAGCGTCGTCCTCGTCGGCGCCGTCGCCGTCGCCGTCGGCTTCCGCTCCACCGACGCCGGCGTCCTGGAATGGCTCGCCGCCCTCGGCCTGCTCGCCCTGTTCGCCCTCGCCCTCACCTGGATCGCCGTCGGCATGGGCATGGCCAGCCCCAACGCCGAAGCCGCCAGCAACAGCGCCATGCCCCTGATCCTGCTGCCCCTCATCTCCAGCGCCTTCACCCCCATCGACGGCATGCCCGGCTGGTTCCAGCCCATCGCCGAATACCAGCCCTTCACCCCCGCCATCGAAACCCTGCGCGGACTCCTCCTCGGCACCGACATCGGCAACAACGGATGGATCGCCGTCGCCTGGTGCCTCGGGCTGGCGGCGCTCGGCTACCGCTGGTCGACGGCATCGTTCAGGCGCGACCCCAAGTAGGGCCACCGTGAACGCGCGGACCGCCACCCGGCACCCGCCCCGCCCACAGCGCCCACCCGAAGGCGGCGTACTCCGGCACCGCGCCGGAGTACGCCGCCTCGCTCATGGGGCAGCACATCGCGGCACGTCAGTGCAGCGCGCCCGGCCCACGGCCCGGAACCCGCACGCTCGCCCCGTCCGCCACGCCCGCGGTCGCGGTGGGCGGCGGCGGCGGTCAGTTGCACCCCGGCGGTCTGGGTGTGGAAGCGCAGCATCAGCGACCTGGGGTTGTCCGCGCCGAACTCGTCCCGCATGATCCGGGCCCAGATCCTGCGGGCGGCGCGGAACTTGGCGACCTCTTCGAGGATGGTCGTACGGGCCACGAAGAAGAAGGACAGGCGCGGTGCGAAGTCGTCGACGTCCATGCCGGCGGCCACCGCGGTGCGTACGTACTCGATCCCGTTCGCCAGGGTGAAGGCGATCTCCTGCGCGGGCGAGGCACCGGCCTCGGCCATGTGGTAGCCGGAGATCGAGATGGTGTTCCATTTCGGGATCTCGGCCCGGCAGTAGCGGAAGATGTCCGCGGTCAGCCGCAGGGATGGCTTCGGCGGGAAGATGTACGTGCCGCGCGCGATGTACTCCTTCAGGACGTCGTTCTGGATCGTGGCCCTCAGCCGGCCGGCCGCCACTCCCTGTTCCTCGGCGACCAGTTGTTGAAGTGCTCTCCCGGCTGAAGCCGGGAGATTCCTGCTTACCTTGCGGCAGCGGGCTTGACGCGCTTGGCGCGCCTGGCGACTGCCCTCCCGGCAGCCGGGATGAGCGCGTGGCCCATCCGGTACAGGTGCAAGACGTTGCGGGCTGCATTGTGATCGGCGTTGCCCGACCAACCGCAGTCCGGGTTCTTGCACACGAACACGGCCTGGGACTCCCGGCTGCCGGGCGTGGTAAATCCGCAAGCCGAGCAGCGCCTGGAGGTGCCGGGGGCGGGGACCTTGTGCAGGGCGCCGCCGAGCCGGGCGGTCTTGTACGTCAGCATGGTGACCGTCCGGCCCCACGCCTCCCCGCTGATGGAGCGGTTCAGCCCAGCCTTCTGGGCAACGATCTTCCCCGGCTCCTCGATTGTTCCCCTGGCTGACTTGACCATGTTCGTGATGCTGAGTGCTTCGACCACGACGGTGCCGTACGTGCGGGCGATGACGGTGGTCGTCTGGTGTTGCCAGTCCACGGCCCGGCGCTTGGCTTTCGCGCGCAGTCCTGCGATCCGGTCATAGGTGCGGTGCAGCCGGCGGCTGGTGCGCTCGCCGGGCTTGCGGTGCTGCTTACGCTGCGCGGCACGCTGCTCCACGTACAGGAGCCTTGCCTTCTCCTTACCGCTCAGCCATTCGCCGTGCTCGTACGTTTCACCGTCCGAGAGGGCTATGGGGACGGTGACACCCACATCGATGCCGACGTCCGGCCCCTGGTGGGGATCGGGCTTGGCCTCCGTGGTCTGAACACGGAAGGCGATGTGCCAGCCGAGCACGTCCTTGATCAGCCGTGCCCCGGTGATCCTGTTCTCCGCGCCCGCGCGCTTGCCGACCGGAAGGTCTTTGGTCCACCGGAAGCGGACCCGGCCCACCTTGGGAATGTTGACCATCCCCCAGCGGCGGTGCACGCGGGTGATGTTCAGGTCCCGGCCCTGCGGGATGTCCACGGACATCACCGTGCGCAAGCGGCCCTTGAAGTTCGGGGCGTCGGCGCGGCTCTCCCAGCAGTTCTTCCACGCCCGGAAGTACGTCTTGAGCACTGCCTGCGCGGCCTGGGCGGGGAGGACGGCCAGGAAGTCGATGTCCTGGCGGGCCTGTCGGATCGCGGCGTCCGCGTTCGCGAGTGTCCGCTTCTCCTTCGGCATCATCTGCCACCACGCGTGCAGCAGGTTCCACATCGTGCGGGCCACGTGCGCCTGGTCGTCTGTCCTCACCATCTCGGCAGGCGACAGCGCGAGCCGGGCCCTGTGCCCGAACTTCCGCTTGACCAGGGTGTTGTGACTCACCATCGAAATCCTACCTTTGATGATGTCACCCCGCTGAAACCCTCATCCCGATGTCAGAAGCGGTCGCCATGTTGTCTGCAACCTGCACGTTCACTTGGTTTTCGTCACGCAGTACCGGCGGAACGCGTTCACCGACGCCATGCTCACCCGTACAGAAGAGATCATGCGGGAGGTCTGCGCCGACTTTGAGGCCGAGCTGAAGCAGTTCAACGGCGAACAGGACCACGTCCACCTACTCGTGCACTACCCGCCCAAGATCCAACTCTCCAAGCTGGCCAACTCCCTCAAGGGCGTCAGCTCCCGCAGACTCCGCCAGGAGTACGACAGCCACGTCCGCCCGTACTTGTGGGGTGGACACTTCTGGTCCGGCTCCTACTTCGCAGGATCATGCGGCGGGGCACCCCTGACCATCGTCAGGCAGTACATCGAAAACCAGCAGCGCCCCCTCTGACCGCCACCCCGGACGCAGAGCACTCCGGCGCTTCGCGCCTCCGGGCCAAGGATGGCCTACACCCCCGCCCTGAAGGGCGGAGCACTGGCCAAGATCAGAGGTAGAGCAGGAGCAGCACCGCGGCGGGGGCGTTGATGGTCATCAAGGTGGAGACCTGGTTCAGCGGGATCCCGGCGAACAGCACTCGCATGTCGTCGATCGAGTCGATGGCCACGCCCACCTTGCCGACCTCGCCGTGCGCGATCGGCGCGTCGGAGTCGTGGCCCATCTGGGTCGGCAGGT
>NZ_JBSFCK010000114.1:0-3780 GCF_053593435.1 Streptomyces sp. NPDC002306 | reverse complement strand
TCGGAGAGTTTGATCTGCGCGTCCTGGAGGGCCTTGTCCACCCGGTGCTTGTGCCGGGTGCGTTCCTGGACGAACACGGTGCGGGTCCGGGTGAAGTCCCGCAACTGCCGGACGGCCTTCGGCGGGACGAACGAGGCCCGGACCATGCCGCGTTCGGCGAGCTTGGCCAGCCAGACCGCATCCAGCTTGTCGGTCTTCGGGCGCCCGGGGACGTTTTTCACATCGCGCGCGTTGACGAGCCAGCAGTCCAGTCCGCGGGCCTCCAGCAGGTAGAAGAACGGACGCCAGTACGAACCCGTCGCTTCCATGACGACCCGCTCGACGCCCTGGCAGACCAGCCGGTCACCGAGTTCCAGGATCGCGTTGGTGGTCGAGGCGACGCTCCAGACCTGCTGGACGCGCCGGCCCTCGATGGTGTCGTGCGGGACGCGCAGGCAGACCATCCCGGATGCCTTGGCAATGTCGATCGCCGCGACCCGCGAGACCGTCCCGTCGTCGTGGTCTTCTCTCAACTCCTCCATGACATGCCCCCTGTTGTGCTGGTTCGGGCAGGGGCTGCCCGGGGAGCCTGAGGGGGTCGGAGAAGCTGATCGGCGTGCTGAAGGCGACAGTGTGCGGCCCCTCGGGCGGCTCCCTCACCAGACTCCTATGCGGGCTCACAGCCCAAACATCAAGCGGCGTCGGCGGACAGCCCCTGCACCGATTTTCACGCCCGCGTCACCGCAGGTGATCGGTCGACTCCTATGTCAATCAGGCGGCCTGTGTGAGGTCAGCTTGTTGGGCGCTGGTCTGGGCGTCGCGGAGGAGGGCTCGGTAGACCGCTCCCGACAGTCTGCCCCTGCACGTGCTCGCTGAGGAGAACTTCGCTGCGGCGAGTCCCGATCTGTTGCGCGCGATGGTCAAGACGTTCGCCGACGCGCTCATGTCCGCGGAGGCCGATGCCCTCTGCAACGCCGAATACGGGCAGGTCAGCGACGAACGCGTCAACCACCGCAACGGCTACCGCCCACGCGAGTGGGACACCCGCGCCGGCACCGTCGAACCCGCCGTCCCCAAGCTGCGCCACGGCAGCTACTTCCCGCACTGGCTCCTCGAACGACGCCGCCGGGCCGAGCAGGCCCTCATCTCGGTGGTCGCCACCGCCTACCTCCTCGGTGTCAGCACCCGCAGGGTCGAGAAACTCGCCGAGTCCCTCGGCGTCACCCAGCTGTCGAAGTCCCAGGTCAGCGCGATGGCCAAGCATTTGGACGAACAGGTCACCGCCTTCCGCGACCGGCCCCTGGACGCCGGACCGTATGCGTTCGTCCGGGCCGACGCACTCACCCAGAAGGTCCGCGAAGGCGGCCGCATCATCAACGTCCACGCCCTGGTCGCCGTCGCCGTCAACGCCGACGGACACCGCGAGATCCTCGGCATCGACGTCGCCACCACCGAGAACGGCGCCTGCTGGCTCGCCTTCCTGCGCTCACTGACCGCCCGCGGCCTGTCCGGTGTCCAGCTGGTCGTCTCCGACGCCCACACGGACCTGGTCAACGCGATCGGCGCCACCCTGCCCGGCGCGAGCTGGCAGCGATGCCGCACCCACTACACCCGCGCACTGCTAAGCCAGGTGCCCAAGTCAGCCCAGCCATGGGTGGCCACCTTGCTGCGGACCGTCTTCGAACAGCCCGACACCGACGCCGTCCAGGCCCAGATGCGGCACGTGCTGGACGCACTGGAAGCCAAGTTCCCCAAGGCCGCAGCCCACTTGGACGCCGCCCAGGGCTACGTGCTGGCGTTCACCGCGTTCCCGCGCGAGATCTGGCGGCAGATTCGGTCGAACAACCCGCAGGAACGGCTCACCAAGAAGATCCGCCGCCGCACCGACGTGGTCAGCATCTTCCCCGACCGCACCGCACTCATCCGCCTGGTTGGCGCAGTCCTGGCCGGGCAGAACGACGAATGGACCGAAGCCCGCCGCTACATGGGCCGCGAGCTCCTCGCCAAAACCCGCCTCCACCCGATCGAGTCAGAAACCGACGACACCGCCCTGCCCACCGAACTCACCGCATAGCCTCAAAACAAGATCACCGAGTGGCCGTCGATACACCACTCCAGCGGACGTGACCCTGATCCGACGGGCACGGAACACTACTGGGAGGCGGGGGACTGCTCCTCCATCGAAACTGTTCACATGTTAAGCCATGTCCTACATGGTCAGTTTCTGGGGATATTTGCAGCAGCTTACACTGGCGGCGAAGCTGAAGAATCTAAATCACCCCGGGTTGTTCGGAGACTCCGGAGTGTCCCGAATTGAGTGGAGTCGAGTTGCTTGACTTCACGCCACTGAGTGGCGCGGAAGTTCATGCTCCACCGGGCTGAGCATGCCCCAGTGCAGAGTGCCTCAACAGTCGGCAATGGAAGACTTCCAGGCACTCAAGAACCGCCGTGGACAGCCCTAGACGCGTGCGGCTTGATGGCCCCCACTCGCCCCTTCTTCGATGACCGTAGCCTCCACGTACAGTTGACGGACGGCCGGCCCTTCACTCGCAGCATCTCCACGTGTTGGGGGCAGACATCAATCACGCCAGTGTGAGGGAGTTGGTTCAGCGTGAAGACGGCTGACGCCAACAGGACACCGCATGGTTCCCTCAGACGTGACGTAATCAAGCAGGCTGCACTTGTCGCGGAAAGAGTGATAAATTCTCGTTCATGGCACAGAAAACAGTAGTCACCTACGTAGATGATCTCACGGGTGAAGAGTCGGTAGAAGTCCACACCTACGCCATCCTCGTCAACAGTGCAGGGGTCGAGATCGACCTTGCGCCGGAGAGTTATGACCAGCTACTGGAGGCTCTCGCGCCATTCCTCAACGCGAAGGGCGCTCGTCGAATCCGTGGCACCGCAAGAAGTAAGCCGCGCAAGGCTGACATGTCCGGTGCGGGAAAGTCGGCAGATATCAGGGCTTGGGCGCAAGAGAACGGCCATGAAGTCAGCAGTCGCGGTCGGGTGCCGGCCGAAGTCCGCGAAGCGTACGAGCGGGCTCACTGAACGTCTTTGGGGCGGTTACTACGACTTTGAAAGCGTGACGCCGTCATGGTGGGGTGAGCCCGGTTCCGGTGAGGCATCCGTCGAAGAAGCTCATAAGCATGGTCATCGACACAGCGCCATGGCCTCGTGCCTTGCGAGCAGTGTCTCGTGTCGCACACCAGGCGACGCGGGCGCATCAGCCAGTTCGTCGGGTCGGCCGCGCGGTGTAGGAGCTCGCCGTGTGGCGAGTCCTGTTCCGCGTGGCCTCCCGCCGAACCAGACATGACGGTTTCCCGGTGACCCGGCTCTCCAGTGACTACTGCGTGAATGGTCTGGCTGACCGTATTGAATGGATGCAATCGTGGCAGATGTCGCAGGCCACGACGGCTCCACATCGTCGGTGAAGCATGACGCGCACCCAAGTCGAAAGGTTGCCATCCGGCAAACCGTCCCCGTGAGACTTGTCCACGACCTACCGGTGGTTCGTTAATTCTGGTGGTGGTGTGGGTTGGCGGCAGGTCGGGTTGGTCGTGGGCCGGTGGTAGGGGTCAATTGCCGTGCTGGGGGCTGATGATGACTGCTCGCCGTCCGTGTCCGCCCGCGCCGGGTTGGTTGGAGGAGTATGCGGCCCGGTTCGACGACCTCTTCTTCAGCCTGGCTCAGCGTCGCGGGTTTGGTGAGTACCTGACGGGGCTGCTGGCGCCGCGGGAGCGGAACAAGACGATCACTTGCCTGGCCGGGGCGGAGCCGGTGGCGGGTGCGGGGATGCCG
>NZ_JBSFCK010000113.1:0-3839 GCF_053593435.1 Streptomyces sp. NPDC002306 | reverse complement strand
TGGTACTGGTCATGAGGGGGTGATTCTCCTGTCGTGCCCTCTCAGGCTAACCCGACGAAGCGGGACGTCTCACCCAAGGCTGGCAGAGAGGGAGCCGCAGGGATGCCGAGGGGCCGCAGGCGTAGCAAGAGAGCTTGCGGTCGCCGCCTGATGTGGTGCGGTTGTGGAGCGTCGGTGACCGGTAAGTGGTCGGGGTTCAACAGCAGGGGCGGATGGTTCCTGTTCCGTAGGGTGTGCCGCTCTCGGGATGCTCGTGGGGCAGCGGGCTACGTACGGACCGTGTGGAGTGCTCGTCGCATGCACCGATCTCCTCGAAGTTCCGGCGAGCCTCTCGGAGGCTGAGCCCGTGGTTCGGGCCGCCCCGGATCTCGCCCGCGTCGTGCTCGTCCTGGCCGTCGTCCTCCCAGAAACAGACATGGCAAATCTCGTACGCTCCGCGCGCAGCCAAGGTAATGAAGCCGCAGCAGGGACAGCGGTAAGGCCCGGCCGAGGTTGCTCCCTGAACATTGATGAAGGTCATGGCTGCAATCCTTGTTCACTGTTATCGCATGGAACCACGCCGTTTCAGCGGTGCCGTGATCGACAGAGCCTGCGTCACACCGGCCGCCAGCCAGGCCGACCGCGCGTTGGGGTGCACTCTTTCCAAGTCTGTTGGTCCTGCCCAGAGTCCTGTTCGGGCTGGTTCACTTGCGTTCGCGTGCGGATGATCGGCGGGTGGCTTCTCGCTTCCGGCCCCTCCCGAACGGTCCTGACGGTCGCTGAATGAGACGGAAACTGAGACGGTGCTCCCATGAGCGAGACACCAGACCCCGGTAACCCGAACGGCATCCAGGTGGGCGACATCTACGAGGACTGCTCATTCCATCCGGTGCTGTGCACTGCGGTTGATGAGGTGGCGGGCATCGTCCTCAGCGGCGTCTCCCTCATCGACGGCACCTTTCCCCGCTCCTGCGATGCCTTGCACTGCGGGCCCATCCGCATCCGTGTCGAGGACGTCATGACCATCAAGCAGGACTTGGAGGGCTACGCCCGCCGGCGGAAGGAAGAGCTACGGGCCGGGGGCAACATCTGATCCGTAGGTCTAGCGGGATCGGTCATGGGGGCCATACAGGCTGCCGGAAAGCCAACGGGAGCCAGTGGCGGGCGCTGCCGACTGCTGGAGTTGCTGTACTTCATCGCTGTACAGCAGCGGCTACCCCGCCAGTCATCCGTGATCTCGGTGCGGCTGATGCCTCGCATCGCTCCCGGGGCAAGGTGAGCGACGCGGCGGCGGTGGGTCAGCACCAGGCAGTTCCGTCATGACTGGCCGTGATCTCTAGTCCGTAGTCGCCGGCGCGGTCGCCGAGGTCGCTGGGGAACCACACAGCGAGGTGGGCGGTAGTGCCCGCGACGGTCTTCTCGAAACAGAGCGCTGAGATGTCGACTGCGAGGCTGCCAGGTGCCGGGGATGGCGAAGGATTGGCGCTCTCGAGTCGCCAGCCGTCTTCCGCGGCTGCCTGGCGATAGAACGACAGCACGCCGGTCCGGGATGTTGTGTATTGGTAGTACTGCCCGGCGTAAGGAGTAATTGTCAAAAGTTGTGGATCACGTGCGCCTGATCAGGAAGCTGGAGGCGTCAGCCGCGATGCCGCGGTGAAGACGGCCAGGGCGACGGTTGCTCCTGCTGCCGTCGTCAATGCATCCGCTGCGATTCGGTCCCAGTGCAGCCGTGCCAGGTCCGTCAGGACGAACGCGACGGCCGAGCCCGCGAAGGCTGCCGCAGCGCCCGCGGCCCAGTGCCGGTGCCGGTCCCAGAACCAGCGCGCCAGGAGCATCACGACGGGCGCGCCAATGGGCAGCGTCGGCTGATCGAGGAAGTTGAGAATGGCGTAGGCCACCGCGCAGACCACCCAGCACAGTGCCGTGACCCGTGCTGTTTCACGCCAGGGAACACCTCGCATGTCACCCATCGAGCCTCCTTCGCCGTTCTGTGTTTCCAGGCGAGTGGAGCACATGGGGTCGGTTTGTTGTCATTTCCGGTTGATCAATTATGCTGCATGAGTCTCCGGACGTTCGACGAGGAGGCCGCGTTCGAAGCGGGCTCCGGCGCGAACGAGTGCCACGAGGTGGGGTGCGTTGACTGCTCGCCAGCGGGCCTGGGCGGACTCGACGAGTTTGAAGACCATCGCGAGGGCGGCGGCCGGGCTTCCCGCTCCCTTGGTTACCTTGGTCCGCAGCCGCACGGTCGCGAAGGTCGATTCGATGGGATTCGTCGTGCGCAGATGGATCCAGTGTTCCGCGGGGAAGTCGTAGAACGCCAGCAGCTCGTCGATGTCGTCGGTGATCTTCCGGGTGGCCTTGGGCCACTTCGCGCCGTAGGTCTTCTCAAACGCGGCGACGGCCTTCGTGGCGTGCTCGCGGTCTTCGGCGTTGTAGATCTGCTGGAGAGCCTTGCGGGCGCCGGGCTGGGCCGACGTGGGCAGGGCGTTGACGACGTTGGCCGTTTTATGGACCCAGCACCGCTGATGGCGGGTTTCGGGAAACACCTCGGCGAGGGCCTTCCAGAAGCCGAGCGCACCGTCGCCGACGGCCAGGGCGGGCGCGCGCATGCCGCGCCGGGCGGCGTCACGCAGCAGGTCGGCCCAGGACTCGGCGGACTCACGGTAGCCGTCGGCCATGGCGATCAGTTCTTTGGTGCCGTCCGCGCGCACGCCCATCACGACCAGGACGCAGGACTTGGCCTCCGACAGGCGGATGCGCAGGTGGATGCCGTCGGCCCAGACGTAGACGTAGTCGGATCCGGTCAGGTCCCGCTCGCCGAAGGCGTGGTGGTCGGCCTGCCACTGCTGGGTGAGCCGCGTGACGGTGGCCGGTGAGAGGCCGGCCGAGCTGCCCAGGAACTGCTCGAGTGCGGGCACGAAGTCCCCGGAGGACAGGCCGTGGAGGTAGAGCAGCGGCAGCACCTCGCTGATCTTGGGGGACTTGCGGCACCAGGGCGGCAGAATCGCCGAGGCAAACCGCTTGCGCTCCCCGGTGGCCTCATCGACGCGCTTGTCGTTGACCCGCGGGGCCTTCACCTCGATGGCTCCCGCGGCGGTGGTGACCGACCTTGGCTGGTGGTAGCCGTTGCGGACGACCAGGCGCCGCCCGTTCTCGTCCCCCTGGTCAGCCAACTCGGCTATGTAGGCGTTGACTTCGGCCTCCAGAGCGGCGGCGAGCATCCGGCGTGCGCCTTCGCGGACGATCTCGTCGATCAGGGAGCCGTTCGGGGTGCTGCCGTCGGCATTGACTACGCTGAGCACGGGCGTGCCTTCCCGACCCGCGCTGCGAACGCGGGCCTACTCGATGACCTTCAATCGATCACTCGGGAAGGTACGTCCTTCGCGCGATCCCCGAGCCCCGATCCACAAGTCATGAGCATTGCTCCGGCGTAAGCGAACCCGTCATCCTCGTCGCAGCCGGAGTGCCGCTCGTCTTTGGGCTGCGTCTGACTCGGGTGCGCGTCGAGGATGGACAGGGACGCCAGAGTGGGGGCGAGTGCTTGGTCAGCGCTGGTACAGCCGTAGAGCCCACCCGACAGTGCCCACACGCCCGTTGCCGCGATGATGGCTATGCCGCCTGCGCCGACGAGAACCGGCATCGCCACTCTCTTCAACTTCATGGCGCGGAGCGTAGTGCAATGGATCTACGGGACAGGGCGCGCACAGAGCGGGAACAGGCTCGTGTCTTCGGCAGGATTCGTACCTGCGACACCCGCTTTAGGAGCAATGCCGTTGCTTTACGGGTCTGGGTCGGGTGGTCGGGGTCGTTTGATGCGGATGGCTTGGGTGCCGGCGTGGGTGGGTTGGGGCCAGCTGTAA
>NZ_JBSFCK010000112.1:0-4125 GCF_053593435.1 Streptomyces sp. NPDC002306 | reverse complement strand
CGCAAGCGCATCCTCCTCGCCCGCTGACCCACCTGCCGCAAAACCCGCGACAGTAACCCTACGTCAGACCTGCACCAAAAGTGATCCAGAACCAGCGTTCAGCCGACGCGACGCCGACACCTTGGGCACCAGTGGGCAGGAGTCGCTGGCCACACAGGAAGCCGAACCGCGGGCATTCGCTTCGGGTGTGATGGTCGCGGTCTTGCAGATTGAGCGCAGCACGCCTGGCCCGCTGACTCACCGACAAGGTATGCCCGTTTTGGGTAGCTGTTGCTCAAGTGCCCATGACCGCGCGGAGCGCAGGATGGCAGCCGCAAGACATGGATTTCCCAGGATCCATGCCCTACCGGACCGGGCACGTAGCCCTTTCTCCTGGTTGGATGTGATTCCCTTGTACGCCGTCTGCGACAGACTCACCGACTCGTCCGATGACACAATCCCGGACGAAGGCCAGTCTGCCGCCAATGTCAGCACAATCCACTACGTACCACTGCCGCGCGGACCTGCCGAACACGACATTACCCAGCTACTCGAGCACCGGCATGAATCCGCGGCTACCGCTCGCGGCATTACCCGCAGTGCCCTCAAAAACTGGCACATCCGCGACGATGTCATTGATACAGCAGTCCTCATCGTCTGTGAAATCGTCACCAATGCCATCGAACACGCTCGCCCTCCTCTGACCCTGCACCTTTTCCGCGAACACAATGGCCAACGTCTATGGATGGGCGTCACTGACGGCGGATCGGCCCCCCACCACGGCTCTTGGACCACTTCCTGTACCAACGACGAACACGGCCGCGGACTCACAATCATCTCCGCCCTCGCTACGGCACACGGCACTCACACCCATCCCGGCGGCACCACCCATTGGGCACGCCTCCTCCTGAAGGAGTCAGAATCCTCCGGACACCGGACCACCTAGTGATCTGACATGGCAAAAAGGTATGCGCCCCATAAGCGCGAAAGGAGTTTAGATTCAAGCGAGACCGTCCGGATGGTGGTCAAGCAATCGAGACCGATGGCCCAGATCGCCGAGAACTGGATTTGGCGTAAGTCTCGCAGAGCGGTGGTGATCGGCTCGAGCGGGTCGGCGAACGCGCGGTGCGCCGCAGTATCTCGACCAGATGCCTTCGACCGGGTTGAGGTCTGTGCGTAGAGCGGGAGTCGGTAGACGGTGAGACAGTCGCGTTCGGCGGTGTAGCGGCGCATCCCCCGTCAAGGCCACCGCGGGTGCGGACAGCCGCGTCCAGGGCGTCGGTGACAAGCTGAGTGCGCATGTGGTCGGCGATCGACCAGCCCAGCAGGCGCCGAGAGTGGACGTCGATGACCGTGGCCAGGTAGAGGAACTGCCCGCCGGTAATCGGCAGATAGGTGATGTCGCCGATCCAGATGGTGTCGGTGGCGGCGGGCAAGTTCCGCTGCAGCAGGTCAGGCGCCGCCTGACGGTCCGGATCCGGGATCGTCGTGCGATGTCTCTTCCGCAACCCCCTTCCCATGATGGCGTGTTGACGCATCAACCGCTCGATGCGCTTGCGATTGACGAGCAGGCCGCCCTCACGAAGATCAGCGGTGACCCGTTTGGACCCGTACGGCTTCCCGGACTGCGCATGGATCGTGCGTATGCGCCGGGTGAGGGCCGCATCGGCGGCCTTCTTCGCGGCCCTGGCCGGCGCGGCCTTCAGCCAGCGATAGAACCCGGACCTCGACAGGTTCAAGACGGTGCAAGCCGCTTCATGTCGAAGGCGTCACGATGGTCGGCGACAAACTGGAAGCGGCTCAGGAGCCGTAATTTATTTACTGCCGAATTCGACTCAACTTAGCGATTCCATATGATAGTTGGGTTGTTGTGATGATTCCGGGTGAAGTCCTGGCGGTGTTGAATGTGAAGTTCGCGGTGATTCTGCCGCATCTGGATGAGCGTCAGCGTCGTCTGTACCTGGCCTCCGAGGCGGAGGCGTTGGGGCATGGCGGGATCGCGGCAGTGGCCAGGCTCGCGGAGGTCTCCGAGTCGACGGTCGCAAGGGGGCATGAGGAACTTGCCGCAAGGGCGGCACCGTTGGGGCGTGTGCGCAGGGCTGGCGGCGGACGCAAGTCCGCTGCTGAACGTGACCCCGGCCTGGTGACGGCTCTCGAGTCGCTGATCGAGCCGCGTGAGCTGGGAGGATCCGGTCTCCCCTCTGCGCTGGACCACTGCCTCGCTGCGGGACTTGTCCCGGAGCTGGCCGAAGCGGGCCATCCGGTCAGTGCCCCGGTGGTCGGTGATCTGCTGCGTGCGATGGGCTTCAGTCTGCAGGGCATGGCCAAGACCCGGTCCGGAAGCCAGGCCCCCGATCGTGATGCCCAGTTCCGGCACATCAACTCGACCGCTGAACGCTTTCTGGCGGGGGCTTGCCGGTGGTGAGTGTCGATACGAAGCAGAAGGAACCGATCGGCGACTTGGCCCGCCCCGACCGCACCTACCGTCCCAAAGGCCGGCCGATCACCGCCCCGGACCACGACTTCATCGGCCCCGACACCCCGTCCGCCATTCCGTATGGCATCTATGACCTGGGACGTGACAGCGGCTGGGTGAATGTGGGCACCGACCGCAACACCGCCGAGTTCGCGGTGGAGTCTCTGCGCCGCTGGTGGAAGCTCCAAGGGCACCTCGACTACCCCGGAGTGGACCGCTTGCTGGTCACCGCCGACGCCGGAGGGGCGAACTCGGCAGACTCCCGCCTGTTCAAGACAGGCCTGGCCGGCTTTGC
The DNA here is from genome assembly GCF_053593435.1 of Streptomyces sp. NPDC002306. Classification (NCBI taxonomy): domain Bacteria; kingdom Bacillati; phylum Actinomycetota; class Actinomycetes; order Kitasatosporales; family Streptomycetaceae; genus Streptomyces; species Streptomyces sp. NPDC002306. The sequence goes on along the minus strand of NZ_JBSFCK010000112.1, from coordinate 1,375 downwards.
CGACGAGTGCGGCCTGAGCATCACCGTCATGCACTTTCGGCCAGGTACTTCAAAATAGAACAAAGTGGAACACCGGCTGTTCTCCCGGATCACCCACAGCCTCCGCGGTCAGCCTTTGACCAGCTACGAAGTACTGCTGCAGACCATCTCTGCCACCCGCACCAGCACCGGACTGACGGTCCAGGCCGTGCTGGACGAGAACGCGTATCCCACCGGCCGCGTGCTCACCCGGGCCGAGCGCAAGGGCGTCGATCGGCGGGTGGAGCGCGATGCGTTCCACGGCGAATGGAACTACACCATCGCGTTGCAGAACCCCGACCAGCAGCTTCCGGAAGACCCACACGACGAGCCAGGGTCTCCGGTCCCGCCCGAGGTCACCTTCCACCTCACCCATCCCGCACTCACCGGCATGACCTGAGAGCAGTTCGAGCAGCTCGTGACTCGAACCGTGCCGACAGGTCCTGGCCGAAGCCGAACGACAGAGTGAAGGCAGGGACCGTCGCGGTCGCAACCCAGGCTTTGGCATCCTCGATCACCGGCTCCGCCCCGGCCAGGCAGGTGATCGTCTTGTTCCGCTCCCGCGGCGCCAGCAGTCCGGTGAGGTACTCACGAAAACCCCGCCGCTGGGCCAGGCTGAAGAAGAGGTCGTCGAACCGGGCCGCGTACTCCTCCAACGGACCCGGCGCAGGCGGACACGGACGGCGAGCAGTCATCATCAGCCCCCAGCACGGCAATTGACCCCTACCACCGGCCTACGACCAACCCGACCTGCCGTCAACCCGTGCAACCGCCGAATTTAACGAACTACCGGTAGCTCTCTACGATCAGAGGGACGCTCGGTCGGGGAGGACGAGGCGGGGTCCGAAGCCTTCGTCATTCTGGAAGGCGGCGAAGGCCGCGTGAGCCCGTTCGCGGCCTCGGGGTACGTCTCGCGTTTAGCGTGTTCGGCAAGTGCGCGTTACTGACCTTTGAGGCGTGATGTCGCCGGGGGTGACGGTGTGTGATCGTTGCGGTATGCCGGTTGTGTGAGATATCCGCAGGGTGGTGGGCTGACGCCTGAACGGCAGGCGTTTCGCGAGCGAATCCGGCTGGAGGCCGCGGAGCAATTCGCTGCCGGTGTCTCCAATGTCGAGGTCGCCAAGGACTTACGGGTGAGTGTGCGCTCGGTGCAGCGCTGGCGCCGGGCCTGGCACGACGTCGGCGCTGAGGGGCTACGGTCCGCCGGACCCGTCTCACGGCCCAAACTGAGCGAGGCATTGTTCGCCGTGCTCGAGCAGGAGCTAGTAGACTGTCGCGACTAAGTGTCGTTATGGCTAATGGAGTTGGGGTCGGGCAGGCTTCGCTTGATGCTTCCGTTCGGCCGGGCAGGGGTGCC
>NZ_JBSFCK010000111.1:0-4553 GCF_053593435.1 Streptomyces sp. NPDC002306 | reverse complement strand
CTCACACATGACGATGAGTATGGTCACCCACTCCACAAGCGCATGCGGCAAGTCGAGTGCGGCAGGATAGATAACCAACGAGGCCCCCGAGCAGCATGGTTGAGACGTCAGACATCTCGATCAACAGCTCGGGGGCCTCGCATGCTGCGCCCCTGGGCCATCACCCGATCGATGGCCAACTCGAAGAAACTCATTGACACCCATGACTGGATCACCTACTGCTTCCTACCGGCCTATGCGCCCGATCTCAACCCTGTCGAGGGCATCTGGGCACTGCTGCGACGCAGCAGCCAGGCCAACACCGCCTTCACCGACCCCCGCCCACCTGATGCGCGTGCTTCGGCACGGTCTCCACCAGATCCAGTACCGCAGCAACCTCATCGACGGATGCCTCGCCGAAACCGGTCTCACCTTGACGACACCACGCCAGCAAAGTCAGTAGTTCTGGCCGCGATGCTGTAAATCCCCAGGTCATGCCCGAAGTTAGATGCGGGTGTAGAGGCGACGGAACGAGGCACTGTACGCCGACACCAAGAGACGTGTTCTACTCATGTGAGGCGTCGAGCATGGAAGATACGCACCTAATAAAGTCCCCCACGCCGATGGCGTGTTGAGTGAGATTGCCGCACCATCGACGGAGGGATTCGCTACATATCAACCTACCTGACTAGCAGAGGCTAGCTGAGGGTCGCGTCCGTGGCAGCGGTAAATAAAGTGCACAGATGCCGTCCGCGATGATGGGGAGAGTATTTCCATCGTGGCGGTGGCGTCATAGGTGCCACGTCCGTGGAATGTCCATCGCATGGGAAGCAGAATATACTTCTGTCCACGTGCCGCCGACTGGCGCAGCGTTCCTGAGTTTGTTCCGTCGCTGCGCATCCATCGGTAGCGGATGGTTCCTGAACCGCCGTTCGACTGTGCCCGTGCGCTGATTCGAGCTATTCCTTCGCATGGCACCACGAGACGGTCTGCGGCCACCGTAAGATTAGTGACTTCGAGGTCTGGTTCGAAGGACGACCAAACTAGATATCCAGCTACGGCCAAAACGAGAGTTGTCCCGGCCCATCCGCGCTTGCGGCGACGATATCTCACTGTCTTTCGACGAGGCACCTGTGCCTGCGCATAGGCTGCGGAAAGTGCCTCACTGGTGTCATCGTCATTGAACCGGCGTGTCGCGACTTGCGGTGCTGTGCTATTGACCAGGGCGTCTGCAACGGTGCCGTAGTCGGGATTACTATAGCCTGCGCTTGGCAGACTATTCGGGGATGTGACCTGCCAGTGCGTGGACAGATATTCTGGTTCATCTCCATGCGGACCGTATTGCTTCATAACAGGTCCTTCCCTATCGAGCCGTCTACTCCCTTAGGCTTCGGGAAACTGCAGGCGGGGCTTACTGTGTCGCGATAATAACTACCGGGCATTCGCCCGGGCGAAGTGGTGGTGTTCAGCCCCAGATAGGCATGAAGGCACAAGGAATCGCTGAACGTGTGTTGGACGGTTATCTCGTAGCTGGTGCGACCTCTGAGGTTGAGTGTCTGGGCTTCCCCGTCCTGGATCTCTGCGATGCCAGGTCTGTTGCTGCCGTACCAGTTCAGTGTGAGTTTGACAGGATCTGAGCTGGGAGCTGTGATCCGGATGACGGCCGAAGCGGTCTGGTTCGAGACCGCATTCAGATGGACATTCTCAATGGTCGGAGCTGTCATAGTGGTCGGGACAGGCAGCGGGGTGCCGGTCTTGGTCGGCGAAGCGGCTGCTGACTGGGGAGACTGGGGCGCGGGTGCCGTCCCCGAAGACGCAGTAGGCGTAGACGCACTGCGATCAGGCTTGGCTGTCTTATCGTCAAAAGTGCCCGCGGCGGCGGAAGGCGACCGGGAAGAGAAAGGTGTGGTTGGCGCAGGGGCAGAAGTCAGTTGCTGCTCGGGAGACGGCGAGGTGGCCCGGACTCCTGCTTCGGTGTGATCAGGGCCGTCCGGTGAACTTGATACCGTGGAAAAGAGAGCGACTGCGCTGGTGAGCGTAGCGGCAGCAAGTAGCACGCGGCGCGGATGACGCGCTAGGAGATTCGATTTGCGTCTACGTGGCCCGATAGTCGTGTCAACAAGAGAGGTGGCAGCGTCTGTGGCGCCATGGGTGACCGGCAAGTGAGGTAACAGCAGCAGAAGACAAGCGGCAAGTTCTCGGCGGCCACGTTCTTCCCAGTCATTCCCGTAAGCCGTATTGGCCGTTAGTTCCAGTTCGTCCAGGAATGCTGTGGCTGAGGGTGGCCTGTCTTCCGGATTCTTAGCCATACCCCATGCAATGAGGGAGCGCACAGGCGTGGGTGCTTCGTGAACAGGAACTGGAGCTGACATGTGCTGTGCGGCGATCATGGCGAAATGTTCCGCTCGGAAAGGATATGAGCCTGTCACGCACTCGAAGAAGGTTGCCGTAGCGGCATAGACATCCGCGGAAGGTGAGGCAACTCCTGTCCTCCACTGCTCCGGGGCCATGTACCTAGGGGTTCCGGCGCTGCCCTGTGTACTCCCAGCAGGCACAGAAATACCGAAGTCTGCTAGCTTGGAAGTTCCGTCAGAACTGACTAGTACATTCTCTGGCTTGTAGTCGCGGTGCACGACCCCCGCACTGTGCGCTGCGGCCAGTCCAAGCAGCGAACCTTTGAGTACACAGAGTGCGGCTTCAGCAGACGTCGCCCCCTCTTCCCGCAGAAGGACTCGAAGCGAGGGACCGTTGACCAATTCCATGACGATGGCCGCGCCTTGTGGCGTTTCTACGTAGTCGTACAGACGCACTATGTGGGGGGAACTCAGCGCCCTGAGCAGTGCTGCTTCGGCACGGAAGACTTCGCGGAAAGCCATGTCAGCAGCCAACTGCGAGGTGAGGTATTTGATAGCTACCAGCGAACTGGTCGCCGGATCAACCGCCATGACGACCCGTCCGCTGCCACCAGACCCCAATAGTTGGGTCTCCACGAAGCCGGGCAGAGTCCAGTCACTCACGAGTACTTCCTTCGATATTGATCAATGTCACTGTCGCTCCCATCTTCGCCCCTGACACGGAGCAGGCCTTGAGTAACTCCATCCCAAACTGGTGTGTCTTCTTGCCTGGCTTCCGCAGTGAGCGGGCATACGTGCTCGTGGAAAACAGCTCTGAACTGAGGAAATGGTGAGTGCGTGCCCAGACGGCAGGGCCGCAGGGCTTCGGCATAGTCAGACGGCGCCCGGTTCGTGGTGATCTGCCGGCTCGGCGGCTGGGGAACGTACAGGCACGGGACTTCCAAGATCATGGGTTCTCGACGCCCCGTGATCCGAGTGGAAGACCGTGCCTGCCGCCGCATCAACCCTGATCCCGCCCGCCCCTGACCAGCTGTGCCGGCACCCCGAGGCCGTCCCCGAGGAGGTTCCGGGCCTGCTGGAACGCCTGGCCGAGGTGCCGGATCCGCGCGATCCGCGTGGCGTGCGCCATGCTCTCGCCGCCGTACTCGCCCTCACCGCGTGCGCCGTACTGGCCGGAGCGACATCCCTGCTGGCGGTCGGCGAGTGGATCGCCGACGCCCCCACGCACGTGCTCAACCGGCTCGGCGTCCGCCCTGATCCGCTCCAGCCCCGGCGGTCGCTGCCCTCAGAGACCACCGTCCGCCGGGTGCTGGCCCGCATCGACGGCGACGCACTGGACCAGTCGGTGGGCCACTGGGTCGCCGACCGCCGCCCGAAAGCCTCCGGGCTTCGCGCTCTGGCCGTGGACGGCAAGAGTCTGCGCGGCGCCTCCAGGGCCAAGGGCCAAAAGATCCGCCTTCTTGCCGCCCTCGAGCCCACCACCGGCCGTCCTGGCCCAGCGGGACGTGGGCGAGAAAACGAACGAGGTCACACGGTTCCAGCCACTGCTGGATGCGATCGCGGACCTCGCGGGTCTGGTGATCACCGCCGATGCCCTCCACACCCAGCACGAGCACGCCGAGTACCTCCTGGGCCGCGAGGCCCACTACATCATGATCGCAAAGGGCAACCAGAAGAAGCTGCGCAAACAGCTGAAGTCCCTTCCCTGGAAGGACATCCCCCTCCAGGGACGCATCAAGGCCATCAGCCACGGCCGCTCGGAGATCCGCCGAATCAAGGCCGCCACCGTGAACAACCTGCTCTTCCCCGGAGCCCGCCAAGCCGTCCAGATCAAACGCCGCCGAACCGACCGCAAGACCGGCAAGACCACCGTCAAGACCCTCTACGCGGTCACCAGCCTGACCGCCGAGCAGCCCAGCCCCGCCCGACTCGCGAAGCTGATCAAAGACCACTGGCAAGTCGAGTCCCTGCACCACGTCCGGGACACCTCCTTCACCGAAGACGCCTCCCAGCTGCGGACCGGCAGCGCACCCCGCGCCATGGCCACTTGGCGCAACCTTGCAACGATGGGACTTGTCTAGGGTCCTGTTGGCTGCACGGAAGGAAGCACTCTCCAGGTGAGCAGGCGTATCGGGTTGTACCCGCGTGTCCGCGTCGAGGGCGGTGGCAGAGGGGCGATCTCGCAGGCCGGGGCGGTGCTGCTGGTCGAGACGGTCCGCA
>NZ_JBSFCK010000110.1:0-4557 GCF_053593435.1 Streptomyces sp. NPDC002306 | reverse complement strand
GCTCCCGGGCCACACCCATGACCTAACCCGCGGCCCGCACCCACAAGATCGTCCGGATCTGTGAGCGACAAGGGGCCGCGATCCTCGCCGACCACACCAACACGGGCGCCGGCACCTGGGCCACCACCGACCCCAGACGCCCACCCCGCGGTGAACTCACCCCCACCCAAAGCACCGTCAACCACGCTCCCGCCCAGACAGCGGGGCACCTTTCAAACGCGGCATAGCACGACCGAAGTCCTGGTAGATCTTCGGCAGATCCCACATCAGCCCCCACCACATGACCGTCACCACCAGAGCCGTCCTCACCCTGGAGAGACGACACCGAAAAAGTTCACTGAACCGCCCCGGGGAGGTCGGAGGTCATCGACCCGGGTGCGGTTCAGCGCGTCGGTCATAAAGTCGCGGTCGATCAGGGCAGGAGCCCGTTCCGCGGCCGGATCCGCCACTGTGGTGATCACCCTTCGGCCCCAAACGGCACCGGCGATGCCGAGCTCGCGCATGAGGTGTTCGACGGTGCAGCGGGCCACCGGGTGGCCCGCCGGTTCAGCTCCTGCCAGATCTTCCGGGCACCGTGGTTGGCGTTGTAGACCTCCTTGACCAGTGCCTTGATGTCGGTGTCCCGCAGTTGACGGGCGGGGGCGAAGCCTGCCGCTGCTTGTGGGCGTAATAGGTGGAAGGGGTGATGCTGCACTCATGCAGGGTCAGCACGCGACAGATCGGCTCGACACCACCGAAGCGGTCCCGGTGCTCGTCGATGAACGATACGAGCGCAGATGTGGCCGGTCGGGCTCGGCCGCGAAGAAGCGCGCCGCATCCTTGAGGATCTCGTTCGCCGTCTTCAGCTCGGCGACCTCCCTTTTCAGGGCTTTGACCTGTACGGACTCCTCCGCCGTCACCCCGGGCCCGGTCCCGCGGTCGATCTGGTCCCGCCGGACCCACTGGCGCACCGACTCGGCCGTTCCGATGCCGAGTTTGGACGCGACGGCCCTCATCGCCTTCCACTCGGTGTCGCAGTCAAGCCGGACCTCGGCGACCATGCGCGCCGCACGACGCCGCAGCTCAGCGGGGTTAGAGGAGCGACGTACCATGACTCAATCCTCCCAGAGAATCGAGCCCCACCCGACCCGGGGTGGTTCATAGCCAGGGTCTACCAGATGTCCAAGACACAGCGCCGATCGGCTGTCGCCTGAGGTTGGAATGGGCTCACTGAGGCTGTCGACACACAGGCGTCCAGTTGAGTAACGGAGACTCACACAGCTGAGGCAGCGAGCGTGCATGATGCTCGTGCCGACGCGCACAATCTTGGAGGCGACGCGCACCAACTATCCTACGGGCTCGACGCTTTGGGTACAGAAGCTGCCGAATGAAAAACGATTCACTGCTGCACTAGCCAGTGAGGGCCGCGGCTTCCACATTGCCCTTCGTCACGCCAGTGCGTCTGCGCGACTCTTCCGGATCGATGCATCAGAGGCTTCCGAGCGGCCAAGGAGTGCAACTCGCCCGGAAGGCGTGACGCAAAAAAGATAAATCCTCGCTCCGGAATACCGCTGCCAAAATTCTACCGAACCTAGTCGGATGAGCAGAACCACACCAGAAAGGTAGCCCAAGCAGGTGAAAAGAACACGCTTTGTAAAATTTGCGGCCGTGACTGCGGCAGTAGTGATGTCCATATGTTCGCCGGTCACAGCATTCGCTACCGATGACGAGCCACACGATCCCCCCAACCTTCCCACTCCAGGCGACCCTCCTCCTCCTTCCGACGGTCAGCCGGGCTACAACTGGTACAAACTGCGCGTCACTCTCGGTGATCTCACTATCACCAGACGGGACGACGGGGACGATACGGGGAAATACTTGGGAACCATCACCTTGAGCGGCGGGTGGGATGCAAAAGTATTAAACTTCGGTCATTTCACTACCATGAAAATCAACTCGACCGTTTTAACGCCCGGGTATGCCGTTCCAGTCGGAGCGGTTCTCAGCTCTGGCCGATCATCGATCGATGAGGAGGCAGTCACCCGTTTCAGGGCACTGGGTTACCCTGCGTCCTCTATCTACTACGAGTGGTTCACCGATAGCGTCTCCCCCATCTACAGCCACCGGGAAGCACTTAGTGAGCTGCGGACCGGAGAGGCCTACTCCCTCGCGAGTGCCACCCCCGGACTATGCACAGGCGTGGTACGCGCCCGCCTCCTAGATGACCCCCGTTGCGGCATCCACAACAACATCGTCGACATCTGGGTCAACGCGGGAAGCGGGGCAAACATCCCCGGACTAACAGTCAATCTCGACGTGAACGGCGATGAGTACGAGCAAAAAATCTGCCGCACCACCCTCCGTTTCCCGGATGCAAATAAATTCAACGAATCGCTCGCAACTGGAAGTTCCATATACCAGAAAGAATGGAGTAATTCTCCCGGCGAGGGAAGTTGTTCACTGGACGCCTCAGTGAAGGTCCTGGGAATTCTCGACATCAAACTTTAGGAATGATGTAGGCGGCTTGTTTGCGAGGCTCTGGTCAGCCTGCGTCCCTTGATCGTTATGGCGGTCCCGTCCGGATCAGGGCGGGGCCGCTGAGCTGGAACGGGGTCTGTTCAGAAACGGGTTCCGTAGTCGGTGGTGACGGAAGGGGTGATCAACTCAGGAGGGTAAAGGGAGAGGGGGAAGTTGGCGCGGCCGTACATCTGGCGCTTGATCAGCTGCTTCGCCTGTCACGACGACGGCGAGCCCCTGCGCGTCCTGCTGGTCGAGCAGGTCGCGCGGCTCCCGCTGCACCAGATCACCGCGGCCCTGCCCCCGAAGACGGCGCCGCTGAGCGACCTCGCCTTCGACCTCGACGACGGCGCCTACGCCCGTCTGGTGCGCACCGTGATCGAGCAGGACATCGCCGGCGGCGAAGGCGCCAACTTCGTCATGCACCGGGAGATCCACGCCCAGGCCGGCGCCTGGGAGCCCTGTCACGCGCTAGCGGTCCTGGGCCGGCTGCTGCACGCGGAACGCGGAGCGCACTGGACGTTCGCCATCGGCCTGGCCGGACGCAGCTGGATCGGCGCGTCCCCCGAGCCACACGTACTCCTCGCCGACGGCGAGGCCGTCATGAACCCGATCAGCGGCACCCTGCAGTACCCGCCCCACGGCCCCGCGCCCGACGACGTCCTGCGCTTCCTCGCCGACCACACGCGACGAATTCTTCATGGTCCTGGACGAGGAACTCAAAACCATGGCCGCGCTGTGCCCGCAGGGCCGACGGGTCCACAGCCCCCGGCTCAAGGAAATGGCCCACCTCGCCCACACCGAGTACCACCTGCGCGGCGCCTGCCCGCTGGAGGGACCCGAAGTGCTGCGCCGCAGCATGTTCGCGCCCACCGTCACCGGAAGCCCGCTGCGCAACGCCTGCCAGGTGATCGCCCGCCGGAAACCGGCCGGGCGGGGCTACTACAGCGGTGTCGCGGCGCTCATGGGCCGCGACCGCGACGGCCGTTCGACACTGGACTCCACGATCCTCATCCGCACCGCGGACGTCAGTGAGACCGGCCGGCTGCGGCTCGGCGTGGGCGCCACCATCGTGCGTCACTCCCAGCCCGCACTCGAGAGCGCCGAGACCCGCACCAAGGCGAAAGGCGTCCTGCAGGCGTTCCGCGACCCCGACCCTCGCACCCGCCCCGCCGGGCGGACCCGCGTGCCATCGACGCACCGCACGACAGGCCGCACCCACAGCCCGCTGCCCCGCTCGGCGAGCACCCTCGCGTGATCCGCGCCCTCGCCGAACGCAACCGCCTCCTCGCCCCCTTCTGGCTCACCGGGCCGGACGCGGGCACGAACCCCGCCCCGCTCACGTCCCTGGCCGCCGGCACCGGCCACTACCCCGCGCAACAGACGGCGAGCGGCGCGGCGGACACCGACACACCGCTGCACGGCCGGCGGCTGCTCCTGATCGACGCGGAGGACGACTTCACCGCGATGCTCGCGCTCCAACTGCACTCCCTGGGCATACACATCACCCTGCGCCCCTACGACCACCCGGATCCCGGCTCCGACCGCGCCGGCCACGACATCGTCATACTCGGCCCGGGCCCGGGAGATCCCCAGGACCGCGCCGACCGCAAGATCACGCGTCTGCACGACCTGGCCCGCTCGCTCCTGGACACCCGCACCCCCTTGGCCGGCGTCTGCCTGGGCCACCAGGTCATCGCCTCCCAGCTCGGCCTGCCGCTGCGCCGCCGTCCCCACCCCGGACAGGGCAGGCGCGCACGGATCGAACTGCGGGGCCACAGCGTCGACGTGGGCTTCTACAACTCCTTCACCGGGCTCTCCGAGGATGCCCCGGCCTTTAGGCCGGGGAGGAATCGGACTCCTGCGGAGCAGGGCAGGGAAAGGGCGATCGCCGCCTGGGCGATCGGCCGTCAGCGCAGGCCGGGCGGAAGTCGACAGGCAGTGGGTGGCCCATTCCTCATGACCCGGGACGGTATGCAGGTCAGCTTCCTCAACGGGGCTTCGGCACCTTCTCGTTGAGGTGATCCATTCTCTTTCCTGGGATACGATTTTTCTTGTGAC
>NZ_JBSFCK010000109.1:0-4953 GCF_053593435.1 Streptomyces sp. NPDC002306 | reverse complement strand
GGACGTGGGACAAGTCGGTTCCTCCCTCGACGGTTCCGATCGGCCGGCCTGTGTGGAACACGAGGGTGTTCGTTCTGGACGGCAGGCTGCAGCCGATGCCCGCGGGTGTTCCGGGTGAGCTGTATCTGGCCGGAGTCCAGTTGGCCCGTGGCTATGTGGGGCGTGCGGGGTTGTCGGCGGAACGGTTCGTGGCGAACCCCTTCGGAGTCCGGGGTGGGCGGATGTATCGCACCGGTGACCTGGTGAAGTGGAATGCCGACGGGGAACTCGAGTATCTGGGCCGCACGGACGATCAGGTCAAGGTACGCGGCTTCCGCATCGAACTCGGCGAGATCGAGACCGTACTCCTGGCACAGCCGGGCATCGCACAGGCCGCCGTCATCGTTCGTGAGGACACTCCCGGCGATAAGCGGATCATCGGCTACGTGACTTCGGCGGCCGACAGCCCCGAACTGCCCGTACCCGCACTCGACACCGCCGCCATCCGGGCCGCCCTGCACACACACCTGCCCGAATACATGGTCCCGTCAGCGATCGTCACCCTCGACGCGCTGCCCTTGACCGTCAACGGCAAACTCGACCGAAAAGCCCTCCCCACACCCACTTACACCACAGCCGGCACCGTCCACCGGGAACCCTCCACAGAGCAGGAAAAGGTGCTGCACGGTCTGTTTGAAGAGATTTTGGGGGTTGAGGGCATTGGGGTGGATGACAACTTCTTCGAACTGGGCGGTCACTCCCTCCTCGCCACCCGCCTTGTTGCTCGCATCCGCACAGTAGCTGGCGTAGAAGTTCCGATTCGATCCCTTTTTGAAACTCCTACAGTGGCAGGGCTAGCTGCTTCGATGGGAAGTGCGCCGAAGAAGAAGGCCAGGCCGGCACTGCGGCCTCGGTCCGAAAGGAGCGGGTCCTAGTGAATCCGAATCATGTCCTGACCCGCGCCACACCTGCCAGCCGTTGGTTTCGAACCATCAAGGCGGCCTCATCGGAACCCGACTTGCGCTTGGTTTGCTTTCCGCACGCTGGAGGGACGGCCAACTTCTTTCGCACCTGGGCTCACTTGATTCCAGGCGGTGTAGAACTGATGGCGGTTCAGTATCCGGCGCGAGAAGCCCGGTTCCTCGATGCTCCCGCGGAAACGATGGAGGAGTTGGTCGCAGGACTCTCTGCGGCTTCCGTCGATCTCTTCGATGTCCCCGTGATTTTCTTCGGGCACAGCATGGGAGCGTCGATCGCCTACGAACTCGCTGTTCACCTCAGGGCAGAACAGGGACGGACGTTGGCCGGACTCTTCGTTTCCGGGCGTGAGGGACCGGGAGGCAAGAAGAAGCCCGGCCTTGCGGGAGTGAGCGACCGCGAACTGATTGCGGCGCTGACCGACATGGGAGGCACGGAAACCGAGGTCCTGCTCGACCCTTCCCTGCGTGAACTGGTGCTTCCCGCTATTCGAGCGGACTACCGTCTGCTGGAACGATACGAAGCGCACGCGCCGAGACATGATTTCGTTCTTGACGTACCGATCGTCGCATATTACGGAATCGACGATTCCGATCTCGAGAGAGATTCGGTGATGGCTTGGGCCGCGGCAACACGGTCGGACTTTCACGCGCGTGCGTTCGAAGGTGGCCACTTCTACCTCATGGACGAAGTCCACAACCTCCTGGCGGACCTCTTCGCGAGGCAACAGATTCCTGTGTGATCCGACGTCACGGGAAGGGGTGGACGGCATACCACCCCGCAGCAAACAAGAAGCATTCACAGAAGAAAGGTCAGAAACATGACGAACCCGTTTGAAGACGAAAACGCGAGCTACCTCGTACTGGTCAACGACGAAGGCCAGCACTCCCTGTGGCCGAATTTCGTGACCGTTCCCGATGGGTGGGGAACTGTCTTTGGGGAGGCGGGGCGGCAGGAGTGCCTCGACTACATCGAGGCGTCCTGGACCGACATGCGTCCGAAGTCCTTGATCGCCGCCATGGAGAAGCACTGATCGTCCAAGTTGCGACCCAACCCTGAGTTGGACGACCTGGGACGAGGACACGGTGATGGGTTGGGCAGCGGCGCCTGGTGCTGCAGCCCAACCCATGCGTGAGGTGCATATGGCACATCCTCCCGGGAACTCAGGTCAGGCGAACTCCCCTACGCCGTCACCCATTTAAGGTGCGGCGTTCTCCCCTCGGGCTGCCGCGACACTCGTCTGTGACGAGGCGCGCCGCGAATAAAGCTACTCACCTCGTTCTTCAGAGAGACCTTCATGATTCCCTTGTCGTTCGCGCAGCAGCGGTTGTGGTTCTTGGCTCAGCTGGAGGGGCCGAGCCCGACCTACAACATTCCGATGGTGTTGCGCCTGACAGGTTCACTGGACCGTGCAGCGCTGACGGCGGCGTTGAACGACGTCGTGTCACGGCACGAAGTGCTGCGCACCATATTTCCCGTGACGGATGACACGCCCTACCAGCATGTCCTCGAACCTGGCGAGGTGTCGGTCGCTGTCCCGGTGCAGAGGGCGACGGAGCGCGAGTTGGCTGATGTGATCGCGAGGTCGCTGCAGCATTCGTTCGACCTGGCGCGTGACGTGCCATTGCAGGCACGATTGATCGAACTGGGCCCGAGTGAGCACGTGTTGGTTCTGGTGGTGCATCACATCGCTGGCGACGGATGGTCGATGGGACCATTGGCACGGGATGTGTCGCTGGCCTACAGGGCTCGGCTCAGTGCTACAGCTCCTGTGTGGGAGCCGCTGCCGGTCCAGTACGCCGACTACACCCTGTGGCAGAAGGACCTGCTGGGCGACGAGACAGATCCGGACAGCTTGCTCAACGAGCAGCTGACCTACTGGCGGAAAGCCTTGGACGGCGCGCCCGAGGAACTTGCCCTCCCCGTGGACCGGCCCCGCCCGGCAGTAGCCACACACCGTGGCGGCGTCGTCCCCCTTGAGGTCGACGGCCTCCTCCACGAACAGCTGGCTTCGCTGGCGAGGACCGAGAACGTCACAGTTCATATGATCCTGCAGGCCGCGCTCGCGGTGATGCTGTCCCGCCTCGGCGCGGGAACGGACGTATCCCTCGGGATGCCCGTGGCAGGGCGGACCGACGAAGCCCTCAACGACCTTGTCGGGTTCTTCGTGAACACCCTGGTCGTCCGAGCGGACCTGACGGGCAATCCGACGTTCCAGGACATCCTGGCGCGGGTGCGCAACGCCAACCTGGACGCCCTGGCTCACCAGGACGTGCCGTTCGAACGCCTGGTGGAAAACCTCGCGCCCACCCGGACCATGGCGCGCCACCCTCTGTTCCAGGTCATGTTCACGCTGCAGAACAACACGGCCCCCACCCTCGATCTGCCGGGACTCCATGTCGAGGCACTGCAAGGTGCCCAAGCACCAGGCAAGTTCGATCTGGACTTCACCCTGACCGAAACCTACGCCCCTGACCGGTCTCCGGCTGGACTGCACGGCAAGATCACCTACGCGGCCGACATGTTCGACCGCGGCTCGGTCGAGCACTTGGCGGAGCGCTACCTTCGCGTCCTGGCCACGCTCATCGTCCGTCCTCACACCAGGATGGACGACCTCGACGTGCTCGCGACCACGGAACGCAGCCGCATCCTCAAGGAGTGGAACGACACCGCAGCACACATAGCGCCGACCACTCTTCCGGAACTCCTCGAAACGCAGACGCGCGTGGCAGCGGATACCGCCGCCGTCGTCTTCGAAGGAGAGGAACTGTCCTACGCAGACCTGAATGAACGAGCCAACCGACTCGCCAGGGTCCTGGCCGAACAGGGCGTCGGCCCCGAATCACTGGTCGCGGTCGCTCTGCCCAGATCGGCAGACCTGATCATCGCCTTGCTGGCCGTACTCAAGGCCGGCGGGGCATACGTACCGATCGACCCGGACTACCCCGCAGACCGCATTGGCTACATACTCGACGACGCCCGACCCGCCGCCGTCATCACGCAGCGATCCGTGCAGGAAACGCGTGTGCTGCCCGAACAGCACAGCACGACGGCCCTGCTCCTCGACGCCCCGGAGACGCTGTCGCTTCTGGCGAGTCAAGACGCAACGAATCTGACCGACGCGGACCGCAACGCCACCCTGCTACCCGAGCACCCGGCCTATGTCATCTACACCTCCGGCTCCACCGGCCGGCCCAAGGGCGTCGCTGTCTCCCACATAGGCGTAGCCAATCAGTTCGCCTGGATGCAGAGTGAGTACAAGCTCACCGGGACCGACCGCGTCCTGCACAAGACGCCAGTGGGATTCGACGTCTCAGTATGGGAGCTGTTCTGGCCGTTGGTATCAGGCGCCACCATGGTGGTGGCCCGACCAGGCGGCCACCGGGACGCCCGCTACCTCACGGAACTCATCCAGGACGAACGGGTGACAGTCGTCCAGTTCGTTCCCTCGATGCTCCGCTTGTTCCTCAACGAGCCCATGGCCCGCGATTGCGTTGACCTGCGTCTGGTGATCTGCATCGGTGAGGCACTGCCCCCCGAACTGCACCGCGAATTCGGCAACCTGCTCGACGTGCCCCTGCATAACCTCTACGGACCTACCGAAGCCACCATCGCCGTGACCGCGTGGACCGGCCGGCCCATGGGCCCCGACGACGGCCCGACACCGATCGGCCGACCCACCGACAACACCCAGGTCTACGTGCTGGACGCATCCCTCCAGCCCCTGCCCGCAGGCGTCCCAGGAGAGCTGTACCTGTCCGGAATACAGCTGGCCAGAGGCTACTTCAGGCGACCCTCCCTGTCGGCGGAGCGGTTCGTGGCGAACCCCTTTGGTGGTGCGGGTGAGCGGATGTATCGCACTGGTGACCTGGTGAAGTGGAACGCTGACGGGACGCTCGCTTATCTGGGTCGTACTGATGATCAGGTGAAGGTGCGGGGTTTCCGTATCGAGCTGGGGGAGATCGAAGCGGCGTTGTCGGCGCATGATTCTGTGGG
>NZ_JBSFCK010000108.1:3221-5070 GCF_053593435.1 Streptomyces sp. NPDC002306 | reverse complement strand
AACACAGTGGACGCGAGCAACTGAGGACAAGCCCTCGGCCTATTAGTACCGGTCACCTCCACCCATTACTGGGCTTCCAGATCCGGCCTATCAACCCAGTCGTCTACTGGGAGCCTTACCCCATCAAGTGGGTGGGAATACTCATCTCGAAGCAGGCTTCCCGCTTAGATGCTTTCAGCGGTTATCCCTCCCGAACGTAGCCAACCAGCCATGCCCTTGGCAGGACAACTGGCACACCAGAGGTTCGTCCGTCCCGGTCCTCTCGTACTAGGGACAGCCCTTCTCAATATTCCTGCGCGCGCAGCGGATAGGGACCGAACTGTCTCACGACGTTCTAAACCCAGCTCGCGTACCGCTTTAATGGGCGAACAGCCCAACCCTTGGGACCGACTCCAGCCCCAGGATGCGACGAGCCGACATCGAGGTGCCAAACCATCCCGTCGATATGGACTCTTGGGGAAGATCAGCCTGTTATCCCCGGGGTACCTTTTATCCGTTGAGCGACGGCGCTTCCACAAGCCACCGCCGGATCACTAGTCCCGACTTTCGTCCCTGCTCGACCCGTCGGTCTCACAGTCAAGCTCCCTTGTGCACTTACACTCAACACCTGATTGCCAACCAGGCTGAGGGAACCTTTGGGCGCCTCCGTTACTCTTTAGGAGGCAACCGCCCCAGTTAAACTACCCATCAGACACTGTCCCTGATCCGGATCACGGACCCAGGTTAGACATCCAGCACGACCAGACTGGTATTTCAACGACGACTCCACCACCACTGGCGTGGCAGCTTCAAAGTCTCCCAGCTATCCTACACAAGCCGAACCGAACACCAATATCAAACTGTAGTAAAGGTCCCGGGGTCTTTCCGTCCTGCTGCGCGAAACGAGCATCTTTACTCGTAGTGCAATTTCACCGGGCCTATGGTTGAGACAGTCGAGAAGTCGTTACGCCATTCGTGCAGGTCGGAACTTACCCGACAAGGAATTTCGCTACCTTAGGATGGTTATAGTTACCACCGCCGTTTACTGGCGCTTAAGTTCTCAGCTTCGCCACACCGAAATGTGACTAACCGGTCCCCTTAACGTTCCAGCACCGGGCAGGCGTCAGTCCGTATACATCGCCTTACGGCTTCGCACGGACCTGTGTTTTTAGTAAACAGTCGCTTCTCGCTGGTCTCTGCGGCCACCCCCAGCTCGAGCAGCAAGTGCTCTCACCAGACGTGGCCCCCCTTCTCCCGAAGTTACGGGGGCATTTTGCCGAGTTCCTTAACCATAGTTCACCCGAACGCCTCGGTATTCTCTACCTGACCACCTGAGTCGGTTTAGGGTACGGGCCGCCATGAAACTCGCTAGAGGCTTTTCTCGACAGCATAGGATCATCCACTTCACCACAATCGGCTCGGCATCAGGTCTCAGCCTTAATGTGCGACGGATTTGCCTATCGCACGGCCTACACCCTTACCCCGGGACAACCACCGCCCGGGATGGACTACCTTCCTGCGTCACCCCATCACTCACCTACTAACCGCTTGGTCCGGCGGCTCCACCACTTTCCATTCCCCGAAGGGTCCGGAACGGCTTCACGGCCTTAGCATCACGATGCTCGATGTTTGACGCTTCACAGCGGGTACCGGAATATCAACCGGTTATCCATCGACTACGCCTGTCGGCCTCGCCTTAGGTCCCGACTTACCCTGGGCAGATCAGCTTGACCCAGGAACCCTTAGTCAATCGGCGCACACGTTTCTCACGTGTGTATCGCTACTCATGCCTGCATTCTCACTCGTGAACCGTCCACCACTGCCTTCCGGCGCAGCTTCACCCGGCACACGACGCTCCCCTACCCATCCA
>NZ_JBSFCK010000108.1:0-3126 GCF_053593435.1 Streptomyces sp. NPDC002306 | reverse complement strand
GTGAATGACACGACTTCGGCGGTACGCTTGAGCCCCGCTACATTGTCGGCGCGGAATCACTAGACCAGTGAGCTATTACGCACTCTTTCAAGGGTGGCTGCTTCTAAGCCAACCTCCTGGTTGTCTGTGCGACTCCACATCCTTTCCCACTTAGCGTACGCTTAGGGGCCTTAGTCGATGCTCTGGGCTGTTTCCCTCTCGACCATGGAGCTTATCCCCCACAGTCTCACTGCCGCGCTCTCACTTACCGGCATTCGGAGTTTGGCTAAGGTCAGTAACCCGGTAGGGCCCATCGCCTATCCAGTGCTCTACCTCCGGCAAGAAACACACGACGCTGCACCTAAATGCATTTCGGGGAGAACCAGCTATCACGGAGTTTGATTGGCCTTTCACCCCTAACCACAGGTCATCCCCCAGGTTTTCAACCCTGGTGGGTTCGGTCCTCCACGAAGTCTTACCTCCGCTTCAACCTGCCCATGGCTAGATCACTCCGCTTCGGGTCTTGAGCGTGCTACTGAAACGCCCTATTCGGACTCGCTTTCGCTACGGCTTCCCCACCCGGGTTAACCTCGCAACACACCGCAAACTCGCAGGCTCATTCTTCAAAAGGCACGCAGTCACGAGGCGAGCACAAGTGCTCGCCCGACGCTCCCACGGCTTGTAGGCACACGGTTTCAGGTACTATTTCACTCCGCTCCCGCGGTACTTTTCACCATTCCCTCACGGTACTATCCGCTATCGGTCACCAGGGAATATTTAGGCTTAGCGGGTGGTCCCGCCAGATTCACACGGGATTTCTCGGGCCCCGTGCTACTTGGGTGTCTCTCAAACGAGCCGCTGATGTTTCGACTACGGGGGTCTTACCCTCTACGCCGGACCTTTCGCATGTCCTTCGCCTACATCAACGGTTTCTGACTCGCCTCACAGCCGGCAGACTGTGAAAGAGAGATCCCACAACCCCGTATACGCAACCCCTGCCGGGTCTCACACGCATACGGTTTGGCCTCATCCGGTTTCGCTCGCCACTACTCCCGGAATCACGGTTGTTTTCTCTTCCTGCGGGTACTGAGATGTTTCACTTCCCCGCGTTCCCTCCACATACCCTATGTGTTCAGGTATGGGTGACAGCCCATGACGACTGCCGGGTTTCCCCATTCGGAAACCCCCGGATCAAAGCCTGGTTGACGACTCCCCGGGGACTATCGTGGCCTCCCACGTCCTTCATCGGTTCCTGGTGCCAAGGCATCCACCGTGCGCCCTTAAAAACTTGGCCACAGATGCTCGCGTCCACTGTGCAGTTCTCAAACAACGACCAACCACCCGTCACACACCACTTACGCGGTGCTTCACCGGGGCCGGCACTGAAGGCAGCCAGATCGGCCGTGCCCTCAGACACCCAACAGCGTGCCCGACCCGATCCCGTCCGGAGATCATGCTTTCCACGCCCCTAAGAGCAGTACTCGCAAGCCTCCGGCCCGACAATCCGGCCGAATAATCAACGTTCCACCCATGAGCAACCACCGTCGGACGTTTGCCGACGTAGTGGCCTCTGACCTCACCCCGAAAGGATCGGTAAGAAGTGCTCCTTAGAAAGGAGGTGATCCAGCCGCACCTTCCGGTACGGCTACCTTGTTACGACTTCGTCCCAATCGCCAGTCCCACCTTCGACAGCTCCCTCCCACAAGGGGTTGGGCCACCGGCTTCGGGTGTTACCGACTTTCGTGACGTGACGGGCGGTGTGTACAAGGCCCGGGAACGTATTCACCGCAGCAATGCTGATCTGCGATTACTAGCAACTCCGACTTCATGGGGTCGAGTTGCAGACCCCAATCCGAACTGAGACCGGCTTTTTGAGATTCGCTCCACCTCACGGTATCGCAGCTCATTGTACCGGCCATTGTAGCACGTGTGCAGCCCAAGACATAAGGGGCATGATGACTTGACGTCGTCCCCACCTTCCTCCGAGTTGACCCCGGCGGTCTCCTGTGAGTCCCCATCACCCCGAAGGGCATGCTGGCAACACAGAACAAGGGTTGCGCTCGTTGCGGGACTTAACCCAACATCTCACGACACGAGCTGACGACAGCCATGCACCACCTGTACACCGACCACAAGGGGGGCACTATCTCTAATGCTTTCCGGTGTATGTCAAGCCTTGGTAAGGTTCTTCGCGTTGCGTCGAATTAAGCCACATGCTCCGCTGCTTGTGCGGGCCCCCGTCAATTCCTTTGAGTTTTAGCCTTGCGGCCGTACTCCCCAGGCGGGGAACTTAATGCGTTAGCTGCGGCACCGACGACGTGGAATGTCGCCAACACCTAGTTCCCACCGTTTACGGCGTGGACTACCAGGGTATCTAATCCTGTTCGCTCCCCACGCTTTCGCTCCTCAGCGTCAGTAATGGCCCAGAGATCCGCCTTCGCCACCGGTGTTCCTCCTGATATCTGCGCATTTCACCGCTACACCAGGAATTCCGATCTCCCCTACCACACTCTAGCTAGCCCGTATCGAATGCAGACCCGGGGTTAAGCCCCGGGCTTTCACACCCGACGTGACAAGCCGCCTACGAGCTCTTTACGCCCAATAATTCCGGACAACGCTTGCGCCCTACGTATTACCGCGGCTGCTGGCACGTAGTTAGCCGGCGCTTCTTCTGCAGGTACCGTCACTTTCGCTTCTTCCCTGCTGAAAGAGGTTTACAACCCGAAGGCCGTCATCCCTCACGCGGCGTCGCTGCATCAGGCTTTCGCCCATTGTGCAATATTCCCCACTGCTGCCTCCCGTAGGAGTCTGGGCCGTGTCTCAGTCCCAGTGTGGCCGGTCGCCCTCTCAGGCCGGCTACCCGTCGTCGCCTTGGTGAGCCATTACCTCACCAACAAGCTGATAGGCCGCGGGCTCATCCTTCACCGCCGGAGCTTTTAACCTCCACCCATGCGAGTGGACGTGTTATCCGGTATTAGACCCCGTTTCCAGGGCTTGTCCCAGAGTGAAGGGCAGATTGCCCACGTGTTACTCACCCGTTCGCCACTAATCCACCCCGAAGGGCTTCATCGTTCGACTTGCATGTGTTAAGCACGCCGCCAGCGTTCGTCCTGAGCCAGGATCAAACTCTCCGTGAATGTTTACCCG
>NZ_JBSFCK010000107.1:0-5322 GCF_053593435.1 Streptomyces sp. NPDC002306 | reverse complement strand
ACCGGATCAAGATGCTGAAGCGGCAGATGTTCGGCCGGGCCGGCCTCGACCTCCTGCGCAAGCGCATCCTCCTCGCCCGCTGACCCGCCTGCCGCGAAACCCGCGACGGTGACCCTACGTCAGACCTGCACCAAAAGTGATCCAGAACCAGCGTTCGGCCGTCCTCGAGAGAGAGGACAACGAGAGGGCCGCCCGGCTTCAGTGCCCCGTCTATGCGTCCAGGACGGACAGGAACTCGCGAGCCCCGCGCAGCCTGGTTCGTAGGAGGAGCTGGGTTGCGCTGCTATCGAGGCGTACGTCCAGCGGTCCATGGATTTTGGTGTCTGCTCGTCGGCCAGCACGAAGAGTTGAGGCGTCGAGGCTGTCTCGGCGCGCGATAAGGAGGCCGAGCTCGTGACGGCTGACCGCGTCCGGGCCTGCAAGGTGACGGATCCCGGTGTGATGGGAGTCCGCGAGTTCCAGAATCGCTGCCGCGAGATCCGAGACATGTACGGGGCAACGGAAATCATCGGTGAACAGGACGCCGCTTCGCTGCTCCTTGGACAGCTCGTGAACGAACTTCTCGTGCATGGATGTACCGTCGCCGATGATCAGCGATGTGCGGGTGATGATGGCCGTCGGCGCCAGCAGGCGGATTGCCGTCTCGGCGGCAGCCTTTGCCGCTCCGTACGGAGTGATCGGATCTGGTGGAGCGGCTTCGTCGTAGGAGACCTGGGCACCGGAGAAGACTGCGTCGCTCGACACGTGCACCAGTCGTACTGCCCGTTCGGCCGCTGCTATTGCGACGCGGATGGCGCCTTCGGCAGTAGCCGCCCAATCAGTCTCCCGAGAAGCTGCGTTGATCACGATACGCGGATGTACTTCGTCGAGAACCGAGTCGATTTCCTGAGGATTGCGGAGATCGAGTGGCAGCCACTTGATGCCGGGTACCAGACCGGGTCTGGTCGCGAAGGTCCCGGCGACATCCTGCCTCGAGAGTGACGCCTGTCGTAGCAGTTCGCTGCCGAGGAAACCGCTGGCACCAATGATCAGCAAGGTCATAAGCCGACACACTAGCTAGGAAGACCCACCAAGAGGGGCGAGTGGGGCCGGGTATACAACACGCAACCGGGATTTTCAAAGCCCCCCAGCTCATGGTGGGAGGCAACGCCACGCACGAGGTGGGCAGTGCGAGCTGGGTCGTGTCCAAGGGGTCGGTCCAGGTCTGCACACTGGAACTGCTCGGTGCCCGTGCACCGAGCGCGGCGCCGAACTCTTGCAGCATGCGGGAGACCCGCGCGTGCTGAGTCGCGGCGTCGGCAGGTATCTGCATGGCCTTGGCCGCGGCGGCCACGAAGGGACTAACCACATCGGCGACGACTAGACACTGCCAACAACGTTCACTCGGGAGCCCGGCAACTACATGATGCCGGTCCAATGCCATGGTCGGGGCGCCGTGCGGCCACGCAAGCAGTCGACGCGGTACTGCGCTTCTGCACGCCACTGAGGTCGGCTCGCCGCGTGCTGGGCGGCGTATGTCGTCATGCGCAGCTCCCTTGCTCCTGCGAGGAGTTCGTAGCCTTTCCACCGGGTTACGTCCATGCCGTATGCCGTGCAGAACTCGGTGTACTCCTCTTCCGAGACTGCGCCAGTTGTTGTCATCTTCAGCGCGGTCGATACGAGATCCCATTCCGGTGGACCGATCGAGACGCGTTCGAAGTCCATGAGGAGGGGGCCCTCGGCAGTGCGGGCGATGTTGCCGACCCATGCATCGCCGTGGACGACGCACTCGGCCTGTCCGGCAGGGCGCCGTTCCCATTGCGCTTTCAGTTCGGCCAGTCGCGAGCGGAGCCACTCCCGGTCTTCTTCGGGCAACGACGTTGCTGCGTCGATGCGTTCTGCAACGCGCACGAAGGGATCCAGTTTCCCGAGTGGGAAGTCCGGGATCGGGAGGGGGTGCAGCCGCTTGAGCAGATACACCACGTCTTGAACGGAGCCGTTCTCGTGCGGCGGCAGTTCCTCCCAGAACGTCACCGGCCGGCCTTCAGCCTCCACGGGCTGGTCGATAGGCAGGACACCGACAGCCGGCACCGCGTTGTCGGCAAGCCATCGGGCTACCGCGACCTCCCGGACGGCCGCCTGCCACTGCCCAGGGCGTGCAATGCGTACGATCACGTGGCCGGGAAGTCGCCAAATTTCATTCTCGGCGATGCGCACGGGTACTGCGGCCGCCGGGTTGAAGCCTGCGGCGGTACAGGCCTCAGCCAGGACGGTGGAGGAGGAGCTGCCCGATATGGTCATGCCTGCAACGTAGCGCTGATCCGTTCCCGCAAGTACGGCCCTTCGGGCAGGCGCCGGTGCCGGGCCGTGAACCGGCCGAGCTCCCTGAGATCGTCGGCTGCCCGCTGAGATGTGAGGCCGCCAGCATCGTCCAGAGCCCGGTGGCCGATCACTGCAGCTTGCTGCGGATCCCCCTTCGCCATCAGCAGGCTCGCCAGTTTTGTTCCGGAGATCGCACGGGAGCGTGCATAGCCGTCATCATGGCCAGCGATTGCAATCTCAAAGCGGCGTTGTGCCTGACCTGGGTCCTGGTCCTTGAGGATCGCGAGGTCGAACCATGCGTGCGCGGTGTCCCCGTGATGCTGCGCAGCGTTGTAGTACGCCATCCAGGGCGGGTCGTCCGCCGGGTTTGACTTGGCGAAGGCATCGTCTGCCGCCCCGACGGCGGCGAGCGTTCCTGCGACATCGCCCATTTTCGCGAAAGCGCGGGCACGGGCGCTGTGGAGCATGGCGTGGATGGTCGGCGTGAGCCGGTCGGCGCGCACGAGGCCCTTCTCGGCCTGGGTCAGGCCGGTGTCGGGGTCGCCGATCCAGATGGCTTGACGGGCGAGGAAGCTGTAGACCTTGGCGCGTAGATGCCAATCTCTGGCTTCTTCCGCGCAGTCGGCTGCGATCTTGAAGGCAACTCGCGCGTCATCGTGGGCGTAGGCGTCGAAGTGGCTGGCGCCAACGACTATGCCCAACTGGGCCACCGCGGTGTAAAGCCGCGGCTGAAGAGGCTCCGGGCAGGGCACGGGCAGCAGGCTAACCGCCCATTGCATGGCACGGCCTGCGAGTACGCCCACCAGACCTCCGCCGCCATGGGCGTTGTCCCGGCGGTGGATGTCGTCGGAGACGCTGACGATCTGGGCTACGTCCATAGCCCGGATGCGGGCGGGGAGACGTGGCGGCGTCGCCGGAGCGACGAGAGCAGCGAGATCTATCGAGGCGACGGCGGCAAAGCTGCTGGTCGCCAGAAAGGCGCGACGGTCCAAATCAGGGCTCCCAGGCGGCGATGAGATATCTCTGCTCAGGATGCGGCCTTGGGATGCGCGAACGGTGCCCCGTGTAGCCCCGTGCGGGCTCTTTTCCGTTTCAGCGTGCCGGTTTTCCGGTTCGCCGTACACCATGCCCCAGGCCCGGGTGAGTACACCCCCAGTCTCCAGCACCTCGTCCAAGCGTTCCGCGAGATCGCGTCGGCAGGTGGCCGTTCCCTTTTCGACTTTTTCCAGCAGGGACTGACTGACCTGCACCAACGGTCCCAGCGCGGCAGCAGTGTAGCCCCGCTCCTTACGCCAGTGTCTCGCTTCGTGACCGAACCAATCGCGAGGTGAGGCGTCTGGGTCTAACTGCTTCTCAGGTCGTGGCATGACGAGTGCCCTTAGCTCGTGAAACGGAAAGCCGATCTTTCCGATTCCGCATCTGCAGATTCCGGCTTCGGCCTGCCTCAATGGTTGCGGACCGATTCCCCACCAGTACACACCGCAAGCGGAACTCGCAGGCGAAGGTTCGCCACAACGAAGGGCCTTGGGCATGAGCAACCCTATTGCTCCCCTCACGGAACCGCCGGGCGTACGAGGCATGACCCGCAGCACGGCGGGTCATCTGGAGATGGACTACGTCGTGACGCCGCTGTCCGTGAGGATCACAAGGACGATCGTCCGGGCCCATCTGCGTCTGTGGCACCTCCAAGCCTTCACTGACAAGGCCGAACTCGCCGTTTCCGAGCTGCTGACCAACGTATGGCTTCACGCCAAACCAGGCAACGACGGCCAGAAGAGTGCACAGGTCACCCTTAGCCGGATACCCGACGGGGTCACCCTTCTGGTGCACGACCAGGACCCCACACTGCCTCGACTGGCGCAGGCTTCGGACGCTGAGGAGAGCGGTAGAGGCTTCCAGCTTGTGACGACCATCGCTGACCGGTTCGGTGTTGCTCCATCTCCCAATGGTGGCAAAGACGTGTGGGTCAGCTTCCTCACGCCAGCCGACGTCCCGGTCATCCACCGCCGTACAGACGTCCCGCCCTCCTCTACGAGCGTGGACAGCCGAGCAGAAATTCCAGGGAGTCCCTCGTGAACCCGCCGACGCAACCCGCAATTCCCATCGCCTGCAGGAGGGCTACACCGCCGGAAACGGAGCTGCCTGTAGCCAGCCAGCAGCCTGCGCGCGCAACCACCCTGCTGCCGCTGGAAGCTGAGACCCGGTTTTGTTGGAGCACTGCTCTGGTCGCGAACCAGGGGGCGTGCGCGAACGCCAGGCTGCGCATTCGCCCGTCACTGACGATGGCTCATTGGCGCGGCGACGTGGATGTCGCCGCCCGCGTGGTGGGTTATCTCGTGGACAACGCGGTGCGCCACGGGAGGCCGCTCGGTGACGGTTGCGTCCGGCTGTGCCTGGGCGTCATCGCCGAGACGGACGAGTTGCTGATCGAAGCGGACGACGGACTGCCCGGCTTCCCCGGCTTCGCGAACATCGCCAACCAGTTCACGGAGCCGGAGGCGATGCCCGCGGGACTGTGGTGGATAACCCACTACGGCGGTCGGTTGCCCTGGGATGTCCTGCGGAGTGCTGATGACGTGGTCGTGGGCAAGACCGTGCAGGCCATTCTTCCCGCGACCGGAGAGGTGGCGGCCTGATGCGTACTCCGCTTCCTCAGCGTGCAGTACTCCCGGGTGGGCCGGTCCCGGTGGCCGGTGTGGACTTCATGCCGGGCGACTGGACCATCATGCCGGGCGATGTCGCCACCGACATGGGCGATCTCGCCGCGCGGGTGCGCAGCCTGATGGATCTCCAGCAGGGCCGGGTGCTGCGGTTACCGTTAGGCGGGCACTTCTTCGACATCGTCGTGACCGCCTCGTGCCCCGAGGCGTACGCCGTGGTGAGCCTGCTGGACCAGGTCCAGCACACCGGCGACGACCAGCCCGACGCGTGCGGTCCGGTGATCGAGGACCCGCAGCGGCGCTGGCTGATCTGGCTGGTGCCGCCGGGAACCAGCGACACGTGGGCCCCGCACCGCTACGC
>NZ_JBSFCK010000106.1:0-5341 GCF_053593435.1 Streptomyces sp. NPDC002306 | reverse complement strand
CTGGTCTTCGACGACACAGGGTTCCTCAAGGACGGGACGGCCTCGGCATGCGTGTCGCGGCAGTACACCGGCACCGCGGGCAAGGTCACCAACTGCCAGGTCGGCGTCTCGCTCCACCTCGCGTCCGACCACGCCTCGGCGGCGGTCAACTGGCGGCTGTTTTTGCCTCAGACCTGGGATCCTGCCTCACCCAAGGCCGATGTGGACAAGATCGCCCGCCGCAGCGCCTGCGGAATCCCGGACGATGTCGGGCATCTGGAGAAGTGGCAGCTGGCCCTGGACATGCTCGATGAGACCCGCTCCTGGGGACTCGATGTGCCGCTGGTCATCGCGGACGCCGGATACGGCGACGCCGCCGCGTTCCGGCACGGAGTGCAGGCCCGCGGCATGAACTACGTGGTGGGCATCTCCACCACGCTTACAGCCCAGCCCGCCGACGCGGTGCCGGTGGCCGAGCCGTACTCCGGGACCGGACGCCCACCGGTGGCGAAGTATCCCGACAAGCCACGCTCGGTGAAGGAGCTGGTCATCGCGGCGGGACGGACGGCGGCCAGGCCGGTGCAGTGGCGGGAGGGCTCCCGGCCCGGCACCGGCCGCTCGGGCCGCAAGCGGATGTACTCCCGTTTCGTGGCCCTGCGCATCCGGCCTGCCGGACGCGAGGTCCGCCAGGCCACCGACGGCCCGGAACTGCCCGTGTGCTGTCTTGCAGGCATCCCGAGCGGAGTGTTCGCGATGGTCACCAGTGATGAGGCGGAGGAGATCGGCCTCGGACAACGTGTTGAGCTGCCGCTTGGTTAGCCCCCTGCCCAACCGGCGGTCGGCCCGGGCCCGGCTCTGCCTGCTGATGACTCGTGGAGATCGTGACAGGCACGGACTCCCAAGATCATGGAGTTCTCGACGCCCCGTGATCCGAGTGGAAGACCGTGCCTGACGACGCATCATCGCCGATCCCGCCTGCCCTTGACCAACTCCGTGGCCATCCACGGGCCGAACCTGCAGACGTGCCGGGTCTGCTGGAACGGCTGACCGAAGTACCCGACCCGCGTGATCCGCGCGGAGTACGGCACGCTCTGGTCGTCGTGCTCGCGCTCACCGCGTGCGCGGTACTGGCCGGGGCGAGGTCGCTGCTGGCAGTCGGCGAGTGGATCGCCGACGCCCCGCCGCAGGTGCTGCAAGCTGTCGGCGCGCCCCCGATCCTCTGCTTCCCAAGCGGCTCCTGCCCGCGGAATCGACGGTTCGCCGACTGCTGGCGAGGGTCGACGGCGATGCCCTGGACCAGGCCGTGGGCCGGTGGCTCGCCGACCGCCGCTCCCGCACGGCGAGCGGCAGTCGGCGAGCTCTGGCCGTGGACGGCAAGAGCCTGCGCGGAGCAGCCAAGGCCAGGGGCAAGAAGATCCATCTGCTCGCCGCCCTGGACCACTCCACCGGCCTGGTCCTGGCCCAGCTCGACGTGCGGGAGAAGACGAACGAGATCACGTGCTTCCAGCCGCTGCTGGAGACCGTCGCCGACCTGGCCGGCACCGTGGTCACCAGCGACGCGCTGCACACCCAGCGCGACCACGCCGACTACCTGCTCGGCCGCGACGCCCACTACATCGTGATCGTCAAGGGCAACCAGAAGAAGCTGCGCAAGCAGATGAAATCCCTTCCCTGGCAGCGCATCCCGCTCCAGGGGCGCACCCGGAACGTCAGCCACGGCCGCTGCGAAATCCGTCGGATCAAGGTGGCCACCGTGAACAACCTGCTCTTTCCCGGCACTCGTCAGGCAATCCAGATCAAGCGCCGGCGCACCGACCGCAAGACCGGCAAGACCACCGTGAAGGCCGTCTACGCCGTCATCAACCTCACTGCCGAGCAGGCCACCCCGGCCCAGCTCGCCCGACTCGTCCGTGACCACTGGAAGATCGAGGCCCTGCACCACGTACGCGACACCACCTTCGCCGAAGACGCCTCCCAGCTGCGAACCGGCAACGCACCCCGCGCGATGGCCACCTGGCGCAACCTCGCCATCGGAGCCCTCCGCACGGCCGGAGTGAAGAACATCGCGGCCGGTCTCCGCCGCAACGCCCGCAACCCTCAGCGACCCCTCTCACTCCTCGACCTCGGATGACCACGAACCGGACGTCATGCGACTACGCCGAAGCCCTGCCCTGCGAGGTGGCTAACATGGGTGTAATTGCTCCTTGCGGTGCTTTGTCGGGAGTTGCAGACGCGGGGCTGGGGCCAGTCACATGCGGACGCCTTTGAAGATGCACGGCAGTCGCTACAGTGGGGGAGTGACTGTCACGCTCCTTGGAGCATCATCACATAGTCAAGCGGGCCACAGGTAGAATGTCCTGTCAGCACGCGAGAATTCGAGGGCAAGGCTCGATTGGTCGACCAAGGCATGGTCGCCATACCTTCGCCAATCTCATTCAGAACGGCATATCCGACCCTTAATGGCATTATTCTGAGCGGCAATCAACACGCACTCTCAACAAGGTGACGGCTTTTGTCCTCCACGGAAGTTTCCGCCGAGGTTCGTGTCACTGGATGCTACTCGTGCTCGTGACCCTTTTCCCTGCAGGAGACAGCACATACCATGTCCCCTTCAAGCCTTGGCCGTTGATTTGACCCGGTTGGCGGTCCTTCTCGAACCGGTAGAGGGGCCAACCGCCGAGGGTTGCCTGCCAGGTTCCGTCGGCACGCTGGAAGGAGCCGAGGCGGGTTGAGTCGAGCCCGTCACCTGCGGAGGGTTTGTCACTGGCGTTCTTGAGCTGTACGGGCTTCCATGCCGTGAGGCATTGCGCGCTCACACACACCGACACCGGTGGGGCGTGCCTGTCCAGGGTCGACATGTAGAGCGTGTAGCCTCGACTGTCGACAACAATCCTGCCGAGGATGGTGTCGGCCGCGCTGATCGTGGTTCCCTCTTCGGGAGCCGCGGCCGTCTGCGTGTCGGCGGGGGCGGGCGTGTTTGCGGACGTCTGGCTGGGCATGGCTCCCGGAGTAGCCGGCGGTGGGGGAGTGCTGTCGTCTAGCAACACGGGCTCCGGTGACGGTTGCTGCACGGTGACGGCGACGTCGGACGGGTCAGTGACAGCATTGCCCACGACGGGGCTGAGCGCCGCTGTGGCCACAGTGGCTCCGACGATCCATAGCGTGGTGGGAAGCCGTTGGATCAAGGACATGGGAACGGTCATTTCAGATAGATTGAGTCGCCGTTTTGGCGAAGGCCGACGGGCTTGAGGGGAGCCGTAGCGGGGCCCGCGACGCGTGCGCCCGTTGAGGCGTCGAACTGGCTCCCGTGGCATGGGCAGTTGATTCTGCCGTTCGCGACGGAAGCAACGACACAACCCGCATGGGTGCACACGGCGGTGAAACCGCGGAGTGTGCCGCCCGCGTCACACGTCACCACCACCTTCTGGTCTTCGAATATCTTTCCTCCCCCAGAGGGGATATCAACCGCTTTTGCGAGCGCCGGGCCGGCTTCACGCGAGGAGGCCCCTTCGTTCTTGCCGCCGCTTGAGGAGTTGCTTGGTGGAGCGGCTGGTGATAGGGGTGCGGGGGGCGGCACCGCCGGGGCAGGTTTGCGGATGACGCAGCCATTCAGGCTTTCAGCCGCAACCAGGCCCACCGTGGCGGTGAGCAAGCCTCGGCGGCTGGGGTTGGCGGGAGCCGACGCCTCAGCTGCACTGTAGAGGGTGCGATCATCATGTTTCATGGGAATCCAGAACTCCAGAACGTGCGGTTGTGGCGGTCGCGGGGCTTCATCTCAAAGGCACGCCCGACTGGGCGAAGTACCAAACTGAGGCTGTGAGCCAGAGGCCGATCAGAGCGGCGAACAGGAGGCCACCGACGGCGGGTAGGAGCCATCCTGGCGTGCCGTGGGTGCGCAGGGTCAGCATTTTCGTCGCGAACGCGCCATAGAAAAGGCACCCTAATAACGAGTGGACTGTAGTGCGCACATCGAAGGTGACGAACCCGATACTCCATAAGCAGTGGTACGCGACCGGAAGAGTTAAAAGGAATGCCGCGGTCCCGCTCCATCGGTGAAATTGCGGTAGCGCGGCGGGAGGAGGCCCCCAACTTGGTATGCGCTGCCACATCCATATGGCACTGATGACCTGGAGTAGTCCAAGGAGCGCCGCTAAAGAAGCGAGCCAGACTTTCATGGGCGCCATGCTGTTGAAGCCGATGATGAGGGCTAATGGCCGTCCCGTGGGCTGGTGGGCGTTTCCATAAGCCCCCAGGGTGACCGCGACAAGTGCTCCCAGCACAACTACCAACGCTAATTTCCCGCCACCCTT
The DNA here is from genome assembly GCF_053593435.1 of Streptomyces sp. NPDC002306. NCBI lineage: Bacteria > Bacillati > Actinomycetota > Actinomycetes > Kitasatosporales > Streptomycetaceae > Streptomyces > Streptomyces sp. NPDC002306. Next base: position 1,052 of record NZ_JBSFCK010000106.1, on the reverse strand, counting down.
TGCCTGCGCCACACCATCGTCCTCGGCCATGAGCGTGACCTCCATTCGGATTTCCATTGATCCCAGAGTGGTCCTGATCACGTCGGGGAAACTATCCTGCCAGGAAGAAGGAAGAGGGCGGTGAGTAAGAGGTACCCATAATTCTCTAGGCAGGTGGTGCGCGCATCTAGTGTCCCGTTGCTCATCAGGAAGTCCTCAAGCAGGTGTTGGTGGTCGTCCGAGAACTATCGTCAAGGCTGTAGCCCGAACACAGCCGCACGGTAGCGGTCCTTGCCCGCTTTTGACCCTCAAAGCCGCAGATGAATGACTTCATGGGGACCGGGTGTCGTTCGCTTGGGTTTCACCGTGATGGTGATCCGAACGCTGGGTGGCTTCAGGCCGTGTACGGGTGTGGCCCGGACGCGGTGTTCGCATGAGCATCGGGGATGCCGGCTTCACTCGAGACGAACCGCGTCATGGGTCATTCGACAAAACAGATTCCGACAGCAGCGGCTGTGACCGCGCCGTGGAAGACATGCGCGCTTGTCGTAGCGCGTCGCTACAGAGCGGAAGCCCGTCGGCCTGCTGATCACGCTCGACGTCGTTGCGGCGCTTGTACGCGGCGCGACCCGACCTCGAGTGGTCGGCCGCTAGCTGAACCCCGGGGTAGCCGGTGGCCGACCTGGTCCTACTTCTCCGGAACACTGGGCGCGATCTGACGTCTGCGCAGGTAGATCCCTATGTGGCGGCAGTTGTACGCCCGATCGCCTCTCAGCGAGTCGGGCGCATGCGGGGGTGACCGTCACCTCGACGAGGAACCAGGAGTGCTGCCCCGAAGTCAGGGCTAGCCTCGCGCTTTCATGAGTGTGCTCGTCCATGCCTTGATCAAATAAGCGGAGAGTGCTTCTGACCTGCAACGATGGGACTTGTCTAGGGTCCTGTTGGCTGCACGGAAGGAAGCACTCTCCAGGTGGGCAAGCGTATCGGGTTGTACCCGCGTGTCCGCGTCGAGGGCGGTGGCAGAGGGGCGATCTCGCAGGCCGGGGCGGTGCTGCTGGTCGAGACGGTCCGCA
>NZ_JBSFCK010000105.1:0-5440 GCF_053593435.1 Streptomyces sp. NPDC002306 | reverse complement strand
CTCACACATGACGATGAGTATGGTCACCCACTCCACAAGCGCATGCGGCAAGTCGAGTGCGGCAGGATAGATAACCAACGAGGCCCCCGAGCAGCGTGGTTGAGACGTCAGACATCTCGATCAACAGCTCGGGGGCCTCGCATGTTGCGCCCCTGGGCCATCACCCGATCGATGGCCAACTCGAAGAAACTTCGTCAACCGCTCGGCGACCTTAGCCACCAGCTCATCGTCGACCGGCTCGACAGCCGAGTTCTCGAAGTCGCTCATGCCCGTCTGATTCGGAAAGCCAGGGACCTGCAGTGATCCCTTGCTGCCCTGTCGCGTCACGGACTTACTGATCATTTCAGACACACCCCCATCTCCTTGCGGACGGGCACGATCAAGACTCGCTTCGGCCGTCGCATCGCGGTGCGGGTGTCCGTTCTGGCGGCAGCCCGGTGTGGAGAAGGCCAGCTGGCACTGCCTTGATCGTGCGAGCATCACTGCGTGCCCGCAGGGGCGCAAGGACCCACAACAGGATGAACCAGGCGAGGGCCCCGCTGCCGCCGACGAAGGCCGCTGTGCCTCCGAGTGCCATGTCCAAGACCAAAGTCAGCGCAGAACTGATGGCGAGAGCGAGGAATACCAGTCCGGACATCAGATGGCGGTGGGTTGCAGTGACAAGTTGACGTTTGACCCGGTGGCCATGCATGAAACGGTGCAGGGCAGCGGGGGCGAGCAGCGTCCCGGCCGCGCCGATCGCGCTCAGCAGTGAGAGACAGTACAAGGCCCGCTGCACCGCGGTGCTTCCAGAGAAGGCCGGGGTGACGCTGAGGTAGATCAGCGCCCCAAAGAGGATTTGGATCCCGGCTTGGGCAATGCGTACCTCTTGCAACAGCTCCGCATACAGCCGGTCCGTCCGCTGCGCCTTCGACTCGCCAGGCCCCGACGTCCCGGCGATCGGCGCCCGAGGGTCCGGACGCCTTGCGGCGTCGGGGTTCGCGCCCTCCCGCACGCGGCCGCCCGGCTTCTGCCAGGTATGCAGGATTGCCGGGCCGTCCGGGATAGTGTTCCAGGCCGCATGAATGATGCCCGTGGTGCGGCCCTGCATCTCCTGCATGAAATTTCACCTTCCTGCCAGACGAGTTGACAAGGGCCCGAGGAGATCAGAGAAACTGCGCCTGGAAGCCGAGTCCGCTCCACGCCGGTTGCCGCAGTCCACTGGGCCAGCCGCGGACACGCGGGGGCGCACGCAGCACGCTCCACCGCAACTGTGCGGTGTCGGGGCGTTTTTCGCTTTCCAAGAATGGGCCCGAGATTTACGGGCGAGCCCGTTCCGCCTCGTCGCTCCCCGAGGACGGGGTGGAACAGGCTCACGTGCCATCGGTGTCCTTCGCCGACGGTAGCCCACTGATAAACGTTATACGCAGATGATGGCCAGTTCTCCGGCTGCGTGCTGCCTGCGGAGGGCCTTCTTGTCGAACTTGCCGACTGATGTCTTGGGCACGACGGGGATCAGGGTCCAATGTTCTGGTACCTGCCACTTGGCGATGTGTGTGGCGAGGAAGTCCCGCAGTTCTCCGCAGTCGGTGATTGCGCCGTCCTGGAGCACGATGGTGGCCAGTGGGCGTTCGCCCCATTTCTCGTCGGGGATGGCGACGACGGCGGCCTCGGCAACATCTGGGTGGGCCATGAGCAGGTTTTCCAATTCGACGGAGGATATCCATTCACCTCCGGACTTGATGACGTCCTTAGCGCGGTCGGTCAGTGTCAGGTAGCCGTCATGTGTGATGGTGCCGATGTCGCCGGTCTTGAGCCAGCCGTCCTTGCTGAACGTCTCAGCGGGGCGCAGCGTCTTGTCTTCCGTGCCGCCGTAGTAGGCGGCGGCAATCCAGGGGCCGCGTACCTCCAATTCTCCCGCCGACTTGCCATCCCACGGCATCAGACCATCGGGGCCAATGAGCCGCGCCTCGACGGAGGCGGTGAAGCGGCCCTGAGTGATGCGGTAGGGCCACTGTTGTTCCGCGGTGAGGCCGGCCGGGGGGTGCGCCATGGAACCCAGCGGAGAGGTTTCGGTCATGCCCCAGGCGTGGCAGAGGCGAACGCCCAGTTCGTCGTAGGCTTTCATCAGGTGCGGAGGGCAGGCAGAGCCGCCGATGGTGACGGTCTTCAGGGAGGACACGTCTTGGGGGCGCGAGGTGACCTCGGCGAGCAGGCTTTGCCAGATGGTGGGGACGGCGGCGGCGTGTGTAGGGCGCTCACTTGCGATCATCTCGGCGAGCCGGCCAGGCTGGAGGAAGCGATCGGGCATCAACAGGCTGGCGCCGGACATGAAGGCGGCATGCGGTAATCCCCAAGCGTTCACGTGGAACTGCGGCACCACGACCAAGGTCGTGTCGCGGTCTGTAAGTGCCATCGACTCGGCAGCGTTGACCTGCATGGAGTGGAGATAGACCGAACGGTGCGAGTAGACCACACTTTTGGGGTCGCCGGTCGTGCCGGAGGTGTAGCACATAGCCGCCGCCTGGCGTTCGTCCAGTTCGGGCCAGTCGTACGTGGTGGAACGGCCGGCTATCAGCTCTTCGTAGTCGTGCACAGCAACGCGGGTGCCTCCCACGAGCGAGTGGTCGCCGGGACCGGAGACGATCACGTGCTGGACGGCGGGCAGATGAGGCAGGAGCGGGGCAAGTAGCGGCAGCAAGGTCCCGTCGACGGTGACGACCCGGTCGCCAGCGTGGGTGGCAATCCAGATTAACTGGTCGGCGGGCAGGCGCAGGTTGAGCGTGTGTAGAACAGCCCCCATGGAAGGAATTGCGAAGTACGCTTCGACGTGCTCGGCGTTGTTCCACATCAGGGTCGCAATACGCTGATCCCCGTTGACGCCGAGTTCGTCGCGGAGCGCGCCCGCCAACTGGGCCGCGCGCTCACCGATCTCCCGGAAGCTCCGGCGCCTCGGGGCAACCTCATCCGTCCAGGTGGTGACCTGCGCCTTGCCGTGAACGGTCGAGCCGTGGGTCAGTATGCGGCTCAGAGTTAATGGTACGTCCTGCATCGTGCTCAGCACAGCGCCCTCCAGGGGGTGATCGGCGGCAGAATGGTGGAATCTCGGCTCATGACAGGGTGGAGCAGTGCTTCATGCGCGGCGCACCATGTGCTGGCTAAGCCCGCTGGGCGGCTTCCTCGGTCCCGCCATAAAGGAGCGTGAAACCGTCAGCAGCCATGGTCACGGCTGTGGACGATCCGTGTCTCTGGTTCACGGTGTGGCGTACTTAGTAGCGTTGTAGTTGGCACAGTAGATGGCGTACGGCGATGACCGCGTTGGGCAATTGCACATGATCGGGCACCCCCTATGTGTGCGCTGCACCACTCATTGCCGTGTCGCTGCTGTGACCTCCCTGCTGCTGGGGTCGGGACAATGGCTCCAGACCGGTATGGGCGTCGGCATGATCACGTCGCATCAGTTCATGAGCCTTTGAATGCATTGGCGGCCACGAAGCTGATAGTCCGGCCTCGCGCAGCTAGCCAAAGGTGGACAACGATGCGCCGATCTGGCAGTTCTCGGTCCGTCCGGGGGCTCGTATTTCAATAAGTGTTCGGCAAGGGGGTGTTGGTGGGAGTCTGAGATATGACTCCGTGTCTGTCAGGCCGTGTTGCCGCTTGTGCTCTGCGGGCCAAGTTCGATCGGATCCTGCCGTACTTCGATGAGCGCCGCCGTCGGTTGTACCTGGCCAGTGAGGCGACGGCCTTCGGCCGCGGCGGGATCGTCCGGGTTGCCGCCGCGTCCGGCACCAGCACTGCCACCATCGCGCGAGGCGTGGCCGAGTTGGCCGGATGCTCCTCGCCGACTTTGCGGGTCCGGGCTCCAGGTGCGGGCCGCAAGCTGCCACTGACAGCGATCCTGGTCTGCTGCCCGCGCTGGAGTCGCTGATCGAGCCGCACACCCGAGGTGACCTCGGCTCCCCGTTGCGGTGGACCACGCTGTCGTTACGGGCCCTGGCCTCGACCCTCACCGCGCAGGGCCACCCTGTCAGCGCTTCAACCGTCGGACACCTGCTGCACACTCTGGGCTACAGTCTGGAGGGAACGGCGATGACGACGGAGGGCAAAAGCCATCCGGACTGCGATGCCCAGTTCTCCCATTTGAATGCCACCGCCGCCGCCTTCCTCAACGATGCCCAGCCAGTGATCAGCGTCGACACCAAGGCCAAGGAGTGGCTCGGCAACCGGGACTGGCCCGGCCGCATCTGGCGCCCGGGCAAGCACGCGATCAAGGTGGACTGCCACACATTCACCACCAACGACCAGCCCATGGCGATCCCCTACGGGATCTACGACATCGCCAACAACACCGGATGGGTCAACGTCGGCACCGACCACGACACCGTCCAATTCGCGGTGGAGTCCATCTGCCGCTGGTGGCAGCACCGCGGACGGGCGGACCACCCGCATGCCGGCAGGCTCCTGATCACCGCCGACTCCGGCGGCTCCAACGACCCCCGCCGCTGGACCTGGAAGAGCAACCTAAGACCGGGCTGACCATTGGGGCCGAACTGGATACAGGCAGCTGCGACCTGGGCATCAGCGTCACGCCCGCTGAATTCCACGCCCTGCCGATTACACCCAATACCTTCCACGGTGACTGGAACTACATCCTGGCTCCCGTTCCACCGCGAGCGCCAGGCGTGCCGGCAACGACATACCGGGCCGACCCGGCCAACACAGCGCCCGACTGCCCGAGTTGTTCGGCCACGTATGCCTGGAGGTCGTCGCGCAGGCCGTCGGCGTCCCAGCGGTTGTGGGAGAGCAGGTGCTCCAGGCCGTGTGGGGGTGGCGTTGCTGGAGTACTCGGCCAGGGTGTGAGGTCGACTCGGGGCGCCCTGCTGGTGTTTCCACCAGTGGGTTTCCCCGAGCCGCCTCCCGAACCGGACGTGCCCGATCTCCAGGCATCCGGCCCTCCACAAGCCCTCTCAGACGGCCGCTGCCGTCGTGGTCCCGCTCGGCCAAGGCGAGGGGATCTTGTTCCCGCGATACAGGTAGCGGTTGGTCCGCACCTTCGCGCACCTGAACAAGATGACCTCGTCGTCGGCGGGCCACCATTGGCCCGCGCAGTAGCGACGACGCAGACTCTTCCAGTTGGACCGGCGGTGTTTGCGCCGTAACCATCCGAAGACCTGCCGCCAGGTGAAGGCCGACAGGTACTGGAAGGTCGCGGACGACACCCCGTGCCGGAAGTACGCCGTCCAGCCCCGTAGCACCGGGTTGAGCTGGTGCAGCACGACTGCCAGCGGCAGGTTCGTGTCCTGTCGGCACACCGTCTTGACCTTCTCCTTGACGGCCTGGAGGGCCTTCTTGGAGGGGTAGAGGTACAGGGTCTTTGAGAAGTGGCGAGGTGGGCGGTTCGCCTGCTGAGAGCCAGGATGTGACGGCTTGTCGGCTTCTGCCGGAGGCGCCCCTGGACGCA
>NZ_JBSFCK010000104.1:0-5619 GCF_053593435.1 Streptomyces sp. NPDC002306 | reverse complement strand
GCGGCCGTCGGTCCACACCGTGGTCACCGTGACGATGCCGTTGTCCGTCTTACCCCAGCCGGCCCAGCCACTGCCGGCCCACATGCGCGGTCGCCATGCCGTCCTTGCGATCCCCAAAATCATCGATCACGATCACCCCGCCGTCATGCGGAGCCGTCGCCGGCTCCACACAGCAGCTCAAGCCGCCGGTCGTTGACCAGCTCAGCCTCCCACGGCGACTCGGACAGGAAGAACTGCACCCCCGGCATCCCCGCACCCGCCACCGGCTCCGCCCCTGCCAGGCAGGTGATCGTCTTGTTCCGCTCCCGCGGCGCCAGCAGCCCCGTCAGGTACTCACGAAACCCGCGACGCTGGGCCAGGCTGAAGAAGAGGTCGTCGAACCGGGCCGCATACTCCTCCAACGGACCCGGAGCAGGCGGACACGGACGGCGAGCAGTCATCATCAGCCCCCAGCACGGCAAATGACCCCTACCACCGGCCCACGACCAACCCGACCTGCCGTCAACCCGTGCAACCGCCGAATTTAACGAACTACCGGTAATGGCGCGGTAAGGCGCTGGGCGGTTTCTCGTGGCCGAGCGTCTTGGGCGGGTCGGCATGTGATGATCCGTAGTCGCTCCTGAGGCCTGACCTCCCAAGACAGAGTCGGCCCCACGTGCCTGCCCGCTCAGTGCAGCATCGCGGGGGTGGCGGGCCCGGCCCGCGCTCATGCTTTCGTCCCGCGCGGACCGGGCCCGCCACCCCCGCTCGCACCCGAACAGCGGCATCGTTGCCTCTCGTGGTCCAAGCCGCCGCCAGGGAACACCTCTCACCGCTCGGCGAACGCCCCAGTTCCCCAGCTGACCGAGACCCCCGGCGGCCGCTGGGATTGCGAACGGCCAATCGGATGACGGGCCCATGAGCCCTGCCATTAAGGAGACGCGCAACCCCGCCAAGGCGACCACCACACCACCGCCACCCACCCACCCAAGGACACCACCATGACCAGCGTGTTCTGCGGCATCGACTGGGCCACCGACCACCACGACATCGCACTGCTCGACCAGGCCGGCACCCTCCTGGACAAGCTCCGCATCGACGACACCCCAGCCGGCCTGAGCCAGCTCCTTCAACTGCTGGCCCACCACGGCGACAGCCCACAGCACCCGATCCCGGTCACCATCGAGACCTCACACGGTCTCCTCGTCGCCTGCTTACGCGCCACCGACAGGCCGATCTACGTGATCAACCCACTCACCGCCGCCCGCTACCGCGACCGCTACGCACTCAGCCGCAAGAAGTCCGACCACCTCGACGCCAAGGTCCTGGCCAACATCCTGCGCACCGACCCCGCCGAACACCGCCCCCTGCCCACAGACAGCCACCTCGCCCAGGCCATCACCGTCCTGGCCCGCGCCCAGCAGGACGCCGTCTGGGACCGCGTCCAGACCGGCAACCGACTCCGCTCCCACCTGCGCGAATACTTCCCCGGCTTCCTGACCGTCTTCAAGCACTTCCGCGAAGGCCTCGCCTCACCCGTCACCCGCACGCTGCTGGCCGCGGCACCCACACCCACCCAGGCCGCCCAGCTCACCCGCACCCAACTGCGCTCGATCCTCAAACAGGCCGGACGCCAACGCGAGATCGCCAGTGAGGTCGAGCGCCTTCACACCCTGCTGCGCGAACCACAGATGCAGCAGCCACCCGTCGTCGAGCAGGCCATGGGAACCAAGTCCCTCGCTCTGCTATGGCAGTTCGATGCCGCCTGCGCCAGCGCCGACGACCTGGAAGCAGCCACCACTGCAGCCTTCGCCACCCACCAGGACGCCGAGATCATCACCAGCTTCCCCGGCCTCGGCGCCCTGACCGGCGCCCGTGTCCTGGCCGAACTCGGCGACGACCCACCCGCTTCACCAGCCCACGCGCGCTGAAGGCCTACGCCGGATCCGCCCCCATCACCCGATCCTCCGGACGCAAGACCACCGTCCTGGCCAGACACATCAAGAACCAGCGCCTCGCCTCGGCCGGCTACATCTGGGCCTTCGCAGCCCTGACCGCGTCACCCGGAGCACGGGCCCACTACGACCGCCGCCGCGCAGCCGAAGAGCGACACGTCGCAGCCCAGCGCAACCTTTTCAACCGCCTACTGGGCTGCCTGCACCACTGCCTCACCCACCGCATCCCCTACGACGAGCAGACCGCCTTCCCCAACGCAGCTTGACTGATCAACCGCATCGGATGTCTGTCTTCGCCCCGCTCCAGCCCGGCCCCCGGCCGGGCCGCAGCCCGCCATAGGGCGGTCACGGGTTCAGGAATCAGGCCAGAGCCGGCTTCCGCGGGGCCGCCGGGCCCGCCATGATCAAGTTCCGGGGGTTCAACGGTAGGGGTGTGGTGTGAAGGACTGGCGGACCGATCCGACGTTCGCGATGTGCCGGGAAGTGGCGGACGGGGCGGACCTGGCCTTGTTCTCGGGCGGCCCGTTCGACGTGCGGGCGGTGGTGGCCGGAATCCTGTCCGAACCCCGACAGGGCTTGGACCTCGACGCCGTCCAATGGGACAACTTCGTTCATGGGCACGATGTCCGAAAGGCTGTTCACCTCCTGCGCGCCGACGGCGAACCCGGCACGGAGGACGCGACGGGTGTGCTGTGGGGCCTGTGCGCCAATGACAGCCGGGCCGCTGTCGCCCTTGCCGTGCCGTTCCTCATCCCCCTGGCCATCGACGCCCACCACCCGCACCGCGCCGCCGCCCTCGCCGTGCTCTCCGGCCCCGCCCGTGCCCGGCACCACGGCGTCGCCTCCCGCGAGGAACTCCTCCTCCATCGCAACGATCCCCGGCGTGATGCCCCCGACACCCACGACGACTACGGCTACGAGGTGACCGGCTACCCGGCCGGCTGGTCGGTGGCCGCCGCCCGGGCCGCGATCACAGCCGGCACCGCCGCACTCCTGCCCCTCCTCAAAGACTCCGACCTCACCGTCCGCGTCGACGCCGCCTACGTCCTGGCGACCGCCGCCGACCCCGACCACATCATCCGGACCACCCTGGCCGACGGATTCGCCGCCGAAGGTGATGCCATGGTCCGTGCCGCCCTGCTCCTGGCCACCGCCGAGATCACCCGGGCCCACCCGCACCCGCCGACCCTCGCGTGGCTGCGCGAACGGTGGCACGACCGATCGGAGGCCCCCGAAGCCCGCCTGGCGGCTGCGTTCGGCTGGCTCTGCCTCACCGACCAATCGGCACCCGAGGAGCTCCGCCGGATTGTCGACGCCCTCGCCGACGACGAGCGCGCACACGTCATGGAGGCCCTGCCGTGGATGGGCGCCGCCTCCGGCACCAACGAACCAGGACTCCTGCGCTGCAGACGCTGCATGCTCCACCCAGAAGAACCCGACCCGGAAGAGGCCTTCTGGGAGTGCCTGTTCTGAGCAACCGGGCTGTGGTGGTGCATCGCAGTTGACCAGCGGGGCCAACTGCGGTGCTCGGCCACACCCGAGGCCGGAGCCTCCACCAGAGGGGCGGACAACGACCAGGCACGTCTGAGGCAGCCACGCCATGAGATCGGCACAGACGCGTGAACCGGCCCGAGCGAGCCCTACGGGCGGCGGGGGCCAGGGGCCGACGGACCGGATGCGCACGGCTGTGGCGTCCAACCCTCCGGGGCCTACAAGGTGTTTCCACGCTACGCAGACGAGGTTGCGCGGCCGTCCTGGCTCTGTCCACGAGAACGGACCGCACTTCGTCACCGGATCGGCAGGCGCGAAGCCACCGGCGCTGAGACGGATTGTCCGCGCGTTTCGGCAGCACGCTGCCTCCGCGGTGGGACGGTCGTGTTCGAGCAGGAGGACCTGTCCGGTCAGGCCCGGACGATATCGCCAGGGGGTCGGTGCCCAAGCCGGGCAGGGTTCCGGGTGATGAGCGATGAGTACGAGATGCCGCCGCAACGCGTGAGGCGGGCAGGCGCGGCCTTTGTGCTGGTGGTGCGCGATGTCGGGCGCGCGGAGCGGACTGCTGCCGAGACCTGCGGACATACACGGAGACTTCAGTGCGGGGGGCGGATGCCGGCCAGGGCGTACACGAACGAGAGGTAGCCCACCCGGCGGAGCGTCCTCGTCCCCACTCGATGCGACCTCTACTGTGAGAGGTTCGTCGATATACGGAGGCCGCTATGGCGGAGGAGCAGAAGCCGAGCCTGTTGGGGACGCAAGCGCGGACGGTGGCGTTCCCGGATGGCAGTCGCGGGATCATCCTGGTGAAGGCCGGGCTGTCGCAGTACGAGGCGGACCTGCTCGCGGCAAAGGTATGGGCGCAGCGTCCCGAGCAGTAGACACCCCTGGCCGGCCACGGGCCCGAACTGCGCCGCGCCTGCCGAGCGGTCTCGCGCCGACGGGCCCCGACCACCGCACCGGGCAGAAACCGTCCCGCCGATGGGAGAAGGCCAACGCCCTGCGAAACAAGGTCCACCACCGCGTCGCGAACCTGCGGGAGGACGCCTGCACAAGCTGACCACCGCCATGGCGGCCGAGTACGGCACGATCGCGGTCGAGGACCTCAACGGCGCCGGCATGCTCCGCAACCGGTGCCCTGCCCGCCGCATAGCCGACGCCGGATTCGACGAGATCCGCCACCGGCTCGACTGCAAGATACGCCAACGCCACACCACCCGTACCGTGGTGGCCGACCACTGGTACCCCTCCGATGAAGCGTCGCTACAGCTCTGAGTCAGCTGCTCAGGAGTATCTGGCACGTCTGCGCGCGGTCGGATTAGAGAAGCAGCGAACTCAGGCTCGAACGCTGTCGAGTCTCAGGTGATGCTTGACGGGGCGGCATCGGGTGATGCTTGACGTCTGCCCAAGACGATCTTCCGGCGGTTGTGTTCGCCGGACTCGCGGACGACCATCTCCTTGGACTATTCGTGGACAGGTCACCTGCAACGGGCTCATGTCGGCGCGCTGGCCAGAACAACACCACAAGGTGGAACGGCCTTCGGAGCCGTGTGCGCAGGTTCGAATCCTGCCGGGGGGCACTCGCCTAGGAACAGCAGAAATCAAGCGCTGACCAGGGCGGATGCCGAGGGAAGAGGGCGGGAGCCAGTCTCGCTGACTCCCGCCCTCTCTCGTTGATCGCGACACACCTCCGACACACTTGCTGCCGCATGGAGAATCAGCACAACCATCTGACTGGCACAGGGGCAGCAGTGTCCGCCAGCCGCGAGTAGCGCGATGTGCACATGGCGAGCAGGGGTGGCACATGGCTGGCTCCGGTCGCATGTCGCTCTGGGCCAGCAGGGCGGAAATGCATCAGATTTTTATCCGATCTCCTGCCTGCGCCTGTCGCTTCAGAGGGGTGCCAGGTACCCCAAGTTGGCCACCTGCTCATATTCGGATCGACAATCCTCCAGCCAGAGTCGCGACGACTGCGCTGATCTCGGGTCAACTCTCGCGGCCTAAGCCTGGCCGGGTCTCGACGACGGCCGAACTCTGGTTCTGGATCACTTTTGGTGCAGGTCTGACGTAGGGTCACCGTCGCGGGTTTTGCGGCAGGCGGGTCAGCGGGCGAGGAGGATGCGCTTGCGCAGGAGGTCGAGGCCGGCCCGGCCGAACATCTGCCGCTTCAGCATCTTGATCCGGTTGACCTGCC
>NZ_JBSFCK010000103.1:0-6059 GCF_053593435.1 Streptomyces sp. NPDC002306 | reverse complement strand
TCACGGTCGCCTGCCCGTCGACGGCCGCCGCCTTGCGGGCGTATGACCTCCGTCGGCGGCACCACCCGCCGGAACAGTTCCCACAACTCGTCCGGGACCAGCCGCTCAACCAGATCCGTCATGAACCCTTCAACGACCACGAACGCCAAAGGAAACGGTGTCTAAAACTCGTCCCGCTTGGGCGCCGTGGACACTGCGGCCTTCTTCTGGCGGCTCACGTCTGCACGGACCCTCGCGTTGACGAGCGTGGCTCGGCGCGAGAACGCGTCGCGTAGCTCGTCCGAAGAACGCGAGGGATGCTGCCAGGCGTCGGTGCGCTCGTTTCTATTTCCCTGGTGGCTGGGTGACGACGATTCGCCAGACCACCGAATCGGCCGCCGAGAACTTCCACGCCAGTTCGTGCATATGAGCGTGCGGTATTTCGGCGGTGTATACGCCGGTCCCGTCACCGCACTGAGACCCGGCGAGAGGCTTTCCGGTGGCGATGATGTCGAAATTGGAGGGCCCGGCGCATGTCCACATCACCGTGATGGATGAGGCCTTACCCGCTGACGCGGGAAGACTGACACCGCCCTTACCGTGACCCGTTTTTGTGTACAGCGTCTTCGATCCGACAGGGAGCGACGACTGGACCGGATTGGGAAGGCGGTCCGGGCTCGTTGGGGTCTCTATCGCAGAGGGGGGTGCGCTGGCCCCCGTCTCCGCCCCGTGGGTGGAGGTCGCCTGCGGGTGAGCCTCGCCGGAACAGGCCGACACGAGCACCAGGGCCGACAGGCCGACTGCCAGCAGGGAAGGCTTCATCAGATCGTCCTCGGCTCACGAGTGGGCGATGTAGGGCGAGAGTGCAGGGAGCTTGGCGGTCCCGTGGTTCGTGACCCTCCACTCGCAGCCACCGTTGTAGGAACCCTGCTCCCAGTTGAAGGAGTATCCCTTCGAGCCGAGGGCGAGCCATCCGTCCCTCTGGCTCGCCGGAACCTTCCACGAGCCGCCAAGGGTGACGGTGGTGGTCTTCGCGTAGGAGACCGAGCCGCCGAAGGTCTCCTCGGCGGAAGCAACGATGATCGACTGACTGAGCTTTGCCGCATATGTGAAGGTGCCGGTCCAGGTGTGGCCCTTGGCCACCGTGACCGAGAGCGTGACGCCGGACTGTCCGTGGACGGTCTTGGACTTGTCACCGACGAACACGCTCTTGGCCTTGGTGATGGAGATGATCGAGTCTTGCTGGCAACTGTCCGGGTGTACGCCACCGTTGGCGACGGCGTCGGCGTCGTCCGGCGCCTGAGGGATCGGGTTCCCGTCTTGGTCGGCATTGACCGGTATTGGGGCGTCGTCCGCAAATGCAGTTCCCACGCCCCCGGACCCCAAGGCGAGAAAAGCGATCAGTGTAGCGGCTGTGCATGCGCGAGTTATGGCGTTCATTGTTCCCTCCGTTGCCGCTCCCCCCCCGGGAGCGGCATGAACAGAACAATCGCGGACTGCCTGGGTGATCGTCAAGGAAACTCGACTGATCTGAGCAAGACTTGAGCCGGGCCATTGAAGATGGGGCATTGGCTACACCTTGGCCCTGCAAGCAAGCGGAATCTCACGCTCCGTCGGTGCGAATCGATCGCGCGAGCGCGAGGATGTTGCCCTTTTAACAACCTTTTTGCTCAATCAAGGAATCTAAAGGATTGATCCTTGAATTTACCCTCGATCTTCATGACAGTTCGCCGGACAGGCCGGTGAACCACTTTGGTTGGTCGGGCGACGGGCTCGAGGCAACCAATCGGCGCTGTGTGGGCCGTGCTGCCAGCGCCGCTCGGGATTCCCGCGAGCATGATGCAGTTGGTCAGTCACTATGACTGGCAGCGGCCGGTGGGGAGGCATCTGCGGGTGCCGGTGGACGCGCGGTTGATGGAGCGCTGGCTGGCCGGGCGGGTCGGTGCTGTAGGTGGCTGGGGAAGTGTTGGTGGAGGAGTCCGGGGTCGGCAGTAGCGACCAAGAGCCGGAAACCGGGATCCATGAGGCCGCAGCAGCACCCCACGGGGTGCCTCGCCCGCGATGCCGTCTCCTCAGGGTGGAACGCGCGGGGATAGGCGCTTTGCTTGAAGACTGCTTGCTCCCGAAGCAACTTGGGTGGGGGTGCCGCCTGGGCCAGTGCGGCCCTCGCCTGCGCTGACGGTCCGCAGGCGTTCGTGCTCGTTCGCCGTCGCTAGTCGGCGTTGTCACGCAGTTAGACACACACCTGGCGCGGGTCGCGGGGCGCGAGATCAGTGTGCGTCAACTTAGTTCTCCGGGTGCAGACATAAACGTCCAGTGTGAAAGATCACCGGCGGGGGCCCAGGCGAGAGGGGGGTGGAAGTCGTCCTCCTTGGGCGCCGCCTGTCGACGTTGGTCGGCCTCGGACGGCTCAGGGACTGCCCCCACGGCAACACCTACTCGAAAATCAGGAATTTCGGCGAATCCGTGCTTGAGCTATGGGGGGACGTATGGTGTGAATCGTGTCGCCAGACTTTGGGCAAGTACGGAAATGTGTATCACTGTAATTGTGGCTTGTTTCTGCGGCTGCGAAGTGACGCTATTGAATCACTAGCCTCGATCTTGCATGACGGTCCACCGACGGAGTCGGTGGACCGTTTCGCTTTCGGTGGCTGATGGTGGGCATGGTGGCGGCCCGGGTGTCGCGTCGGGTGGGCGCCGGGTTCCACTGCTCCGGGTGGGGGGGGGCTGGTCGTCGGGACGGGTGGACGGCTGGTCAGTCGGGGGCGAGGAATTGGGCGAGCCGGTCGAGTGCTGCTGTGATCTCGTGGGTCCAGGGCCAGTGAGCCGCGAGGCGGAGGATGCGCCGGCGTCCGGTGGTGACGAGTTGTCCGGCCGTGGTGAACAGGCGGAGTCGCAGTCGGCGGGGTTCCCATAGCCGGGCCTTGCCGGTCAGGGCGAGCATGGGCATCCAGGCCAGCAGGTCCAACGCGATCTGTACGATCTCGAGCCAGATGTGGTTCTGGGCGGTGTCGTGCAGGGGCAGGTTGCGCAGGCCGGTGGCCCGGGCGGCCCGGATGCGGTCCTCGGCCCGGGCACGCATGCGGTGGCGGAGCTCGAGTGCGGCGATCGGCAGGCCGGTGGTGTTCGTCGCGAAGCACGTGAGACGCATGCCGTCCGCGTCGGTGAGCCTCAACTGGGCCCCGGGGTGTGGTCTTTCCTTGCGGACGATGAGCCGCATACCTGTCGGCCAGCCGGTCAGGACATCGCCGGTGAGTTCGGCGACCCAGGCGCCGTCCCGGATCTCGCCGTCTGCCTCGACGGCCGGTGTCCAGGCGGATGCGGGGACCTTCAGCACGTGTTGGTGGATCACGTCGGTGATCACCATGCCGACCGAGTAGGACAGCCAGCGTCCTCGCTTCGCGAGCCAGGCGACGAAGTCGTGGGTGCCGCCCGCGGAGTCAGTGCGGATCAGGGTCTGCCGCCCGCGCCGGTACTCCTTCGGCAGCTGGGCCAGGGCCAGGCGGGTGGTGGTGATGTGGTCGGAGGCGGTGTTCGAGCCCGCGTTGCCGGGTCTGAGCAGGGCCGCGACGGGTTCCCCGGTGCCGCCCGGGCCGTGGTCGACGAAGGCCATCAGCGGGTGATGGCCGTAGGTCCGCTTCCAGGTCGGGGCAGCATCCTGCTTGTCGGAGTGCGCGATCACCAGCACCCCGTCGAGGTCCACGGTCACCTGCCCGTCGGCATCCGGCGCCGCGGCTCCGGCCAACTTCCAGACGTGTGCACGCACTTGTGCCCGCCCGGTCCTGATCGCCGTCAGGGCCTTCGGACCGGCCGCGCCCAGAGTGTCGATCAGTCGGGAGACCGTCGGATCGGAGGCCACCTGCCCGAACATGGCCGGCTCGGCCCGCAGCATCCCGACATCGGCCAGGCAGTCACCGCCCAGCGCGACCGCGAGCGCTACATCCAGCAGGATCTTCCCTGGATCGTGTACCGCCCTCGGCTTCCGCCACGGTGCCAGCGCCGCCGATATCGCCTGGTCCAGGCCGGTCTTGCGGATCGTCTCGACCAGCAGCACACCACCGGCCTGGGAGACCACCTCGCGACCACCGCCCTCGGTACGGACCCGCGGGTAGGACCCGATACGCTTCTTCACCTGGAGAGTGCTTCTTTCCTGTGACGACCTGGACCCTAGACAAGTCCCATCGTTGCAGGTCAGGGGCACTCTTCGCGTTTCTGATCACCCGCCGGACACAATATGGGGCGCGAACTCTGCCGCCCCCGAGCGTCACACCAGCAAGGGAGAATTCCCGCGATGGCAGACGAACACGAACCTGACGGCGATCTCTACGTGCTGTGGCACGCGCGCCATCTCGCGGTGGAGCAGGACGAACGGGTCATCCATCTCGATGCGGACGGCACCATCCACCTGGACGAGGAGGAGTGGCGGATCATCGGCATCTACCCGGACCAGGCAGTCGCGGAAAGGCAGCGGGAGATCTCCAGGAAGCTTCCAGGGTTCCGGGACGAACCTGATTGTTTCGAGATCGCACCCGTGACGGTGGACGAGGATTTGTGGAACGAGGGGTTCATCACGGTGTACCCCGAAGGGCTTAGGCGAGACTCATGAACCGGACGCTCTACCTCCTGGTGCACAGGCATCACTTCGCGGACGAGCCGGGTGCTCCCACCACCGTCGACTTCGTGGAAGACGGCGAACCGCTCTTCTGGGACGACAGCGAGGACAGCTTCACGTTCCTCGGCCTGTACTCGAGCCAGCAACGGGTGGAACAACGCATCGAGCAGGCGCGCACCCTACCCGGATTCAGGGACCATCCCAACGGCTTCCACGTGCACGAGTACACCGTGGGTCAAACCCACTGGGCCGAAGGATTCCTCGTCGGCGAACAAACCGACGGCTGAGCAGGCACCACCGCCTCCAGTCGCGATTCTTCTTGACGGTCCGCCGACTCCATAGCAGGACCGAACCGGCCTGCGAGGCCATCTGGCGGCCGTCTCCCTGGACACGGACGCGCGGGTACAACTCGGTAGGCTCTGTCACCTGGAAAGTGCTCTTTCCCTTGCAGTCGAGAGGACCCTCAGCAAGTCCCATCGTTGCAGGTCAAGAGCACTTTCCGTTTCCTGAATCAGCCCTCGGACAGCCTGCTTCATGAAAGCGCGAGGCTAGGTAGTGCTCTGACCGGGAAGGTTGGCCAGGTTGGTGGATCATTCCTGCTCGGAGGCAGCGGCGAGGTGACGGCGACAGAGGTCGGCAGCTGTGAGGTGGGACCTGTGCAGGGCATCGCTGTAAAGCCGCATCTCACGAGCCGCTCGGTCCAGGTGCTGCCAGAAACTGAGGGGTAGGTCGAGGTCGTCACCGAGATCGACCAGGCAGTCGAAGGCGAGTCCCAGCTCGTTGTGCTCCAGGAACTCCAGTGTCGCTGAGAGATCGATGTCCGGCAGGCGTGTGAGGTGCACTCGGGCAGCGTCGAGGTAGTCACGGGTCTGATTCCAGCTGGCCTGCAGAGCCTTGCGATCATCGGTCATGGCGCCAGTGTCGCCGGTGCTCTGATCGAGGTCACGCGACTTTCGTCGGTCGTCCGCCCCAGCGCAGGTAGGCGTGCAGGGCCCGGGCCTGGACGGTGTGGTTGCGGTGATGGGAGTTGGCGACGGTGAACTGTCGCAGCGGCCCGAAGTGGGCCTCGATCGGGTTGGCCCAAGAGGCGTAGGTCGGGGTGAAGCATAACTCGACCCGGTTTTTCTTCGCCCAGCACCGGGTCTTGCCGCCCTTGTGGGCGGAGAGGTTGTCCAAGATGACGTAGATCGGAGCGCCGTCCGAGCGGGCCGCACGGACCGACCTGAGTGCGGCCAGGGTGTTGCCAGCTCCCTTCTTGCGGCGGTTGACGCCCCACAGGGTGTTGTCACCGATGGAGTGGCGGCCGTGGAAGTAGCGGACGCCATGGGTGCGGTGGTAGGTGCCAGGGTGCCGTTCGGGGTGACCGGCAGGGGCCTAGTAGGGCTTGGTCAGGTTCGTATGGGTGTGGGTATGTTGCGGTGGCAGGTGGGGCAGGCGCCGGTCCAGAGGGCGAGGAGTGTCTGCAGCT
>NZ_JBSFCK010000102.1:0-6169 GCF_053593435.1 Streptomyces sp. NPDC002306 | reverse complement strand
CTGCCACTGACACACCTTGACAGCCATACGTTGCCCGGAACAGAACCCCGAACGGCGCGTCACGACAGGGCGAACGTTGCCTGATGCGGCACTAGTCAAAGGTCGCTCGGTCCAGGAAGGGAGGGTCGTTGGGGCCAGGGTCGGCTTGAAGGGCCGCGTCGCGCCGCCGGCTGGCCGCATGCTGTTCGGCAAGGGACGGCATTCCGGCGATGGCCTCGGCGGCGCGGCCCTGCCGGATGAGCAGCTCCGCCACTTCCGACGGCCGTAGTTCGGTGTCCGCCCGTAGCACGGTGAGAGCCTCCTCAGGGCGCCCCATCTCTTGCAGGATCCACGCCTTGCTCACCGTCAGGCCGTACAGGTCCGGCGCCAGCGTCTCGGCGTAGGCGAGGGCCTCCTCATACCGGCCGGCCTCACCCAGCAGCCAGATCCGGTTCGAGCTCAACCACGATGGGTGCTCTTCGACGAACTCAGCACTGCGCTCGTCCAGGAGCGTCAGGGCGTCGTCCAGCCGTCCGGCTTCGTGCAGCAGGTGGATGACGCCTTCGAAGAGACAGGCATCGTGGTCGTCGAATGTCGGACGGCCCACCTCGACGGCTTCCTCGATCCGGCCTTGGCGCTCCAGCAGTTCGATCAGGGGCCAGCGGAACCGGTTCGGATGCTCGGCGTCCGCGATGAAACGCCGCAGCACTGCTTCGGCCTCATCTGCCTGCCCGGCGTCTTCGAGCGCCCGCGCGTAGTGGGCGAGCGTCTCCCCCGCGCCCTCGCCCGCGCCCAGCACGCGCAGTTCCTCCAGGCGCCCGTGGCGCCGCAGGAGCTCGGCGTAGGCAATCAGTGTGTTCTGAACCACGAAGTGCCCGGCTTCGATGTCTGCACCGAGTATCCGTACGGCCTCGTCGACCCGGCCCGCGCGTTCCAGGACCTGGGCTTGGAGGTCTTGCGCGTTGCTGGGGTTGAAAACCCATCGCGCCTCGCCGCGGGCGCTGCGGGCCCGCTCCGCCCGCGGCGCGATCAGCCCCAGGACCTGCTCATCACGGTCCTGGCGCTCCGTCAACTCGACGAGGGTGGACAGGATCCACTCCCGGTCCAGATGCGGCGTCAGTACGGCGATCGCCTCGTCCAGCCGCCCCGCCTTGGCCAGCAACTCCGCGAAGTCGTGACACACCCACTCCGAGGCAAGGCCTTCCTCGTCCGGGCGGACCGCCTCCACTGCCTGCTGCACCTCCCCCGCCTCCAACAGGACCTCAGCCCTCTCCCAGAGCGCCCATTTCCAGCCGGCCTCAATGAACGGCTCCAGCACGTTCAAAGCCCGCTCGACCTCGCCCGCCCGGCACAGCTCGCGAGCCGCCGCCTGGGCGCAGAACCATTCCCCCTGCTCCGATGCGGCTTGGACCAGCAGCTCCACCTCCCCGCGCTCCACCAGCATGGTGACCAGGCGAGGAGATATTCCGCCGAGTGTCCGCGACTGCCACTCAAGATCATCAATTTTCACGGGCCTGAGCGTACGAGCGAGCACTGACATTGGTACTCGTCAGGCCAGGCGTTGTCGGTCAGGACCCGTTCGATGCAGCCGATGCCCGCGTCCGCGAACCGCCCCTACAGCCCGCGGGCCAACGGCAACCGTTTCAGACCGCTACAAAACGACTGGTCCGCAGGGCCGTTGACGGCAGCTGGAAACGCAGTGTCGCCGCTGTCTGGCAGCAGCGGACGTCGGGATGAGGTGAGGGAGCAAGGGCTGGGCCGACCGCCAGGCGGACGGCGGTCCGCAGCCGGGGGGACTACAGCGCTGTCCGCCTCTCCACTTCGGACGCCGGATACAAGCGCATCTTCAGCACCATCAACACCGCCATCCGCACCATGTCGCTGACCGGCGACCCCGTCGCCCTGCGCAGCGCCGCATTCCTCATGAAACTTCGGAGCTTGAGTCTTAACTTGCTGACAGTTGATCGTCCCAGCGGAACCAGGCGTGGTCCTGGTCGATGTGGAGGAGGAACTCGGCAACGGGCCCCGACGGCGACACCAGGGTCAGGGCACTTTCGATGCGCGCGTAGGCGTCGTCGAACCGTTCGAATTCCCCGGCCTCGACGATGGCGTTGACCTCGTCGAACCAGGGCCTGAACGGGCTGAAGGCGGGCTCGGGGAGGAATCGTCCTCGCTGCCACGGCATATCGGCCTCGTCGACGGTGATCGTGCCGACGAGGGTGCTGCCGCTCAGGAGCCGCCACGCACTGCCGGGATCGGTCATTCTGGCTCCATGGATCGGCTTCTGCATCCTCGTCGCGTTGCCGTTGCCCGCAGAGACGTCAGGCCCGCGGAGGTTACGGAACACATGCGGTACGGCGCCTCGCCGGGACAGAGTTCTGACACCTGTACAGGGGCGCCTGACAGCTGTTGACCAAATGGCTGAACTCCGCCTCGACGGGGGCGATCTTGAGATGGATGTCAAACGGCAAGCTGAGACAGCGTTCGAGATGTTGCCTCTGCGAGAGAATCGGCTGGTGACTGGATCCATCAACCGTACTCGGTCCCTTGAGGAGCTTGAACGTGACCGCTGGCAGGCGCCCCCAGCCGACGCCACCCGTCTCGTTGCCACGGTGCACGCCCTGCGAAGTCGGCCGATCGGGACTCTGACCGTTGAGGACCTGCGCCTGCTGATCGGGCAGAATGTTGGGCTACCGGTGCTTCTTCCGTTCGCGGTCGAGGTGCTTCGTGACAACCCGCTGGCCGAGGGTGACATGTACGAGGGCGACCTCCTGACCAGGAGCCCGGCAGTCTGGGAAGCTCAGCCGGAGCTCGCAAAGCAACTGAACGTCATCGTCGGCGACCTCACCGACCTGTCGCCGGACCTACGCCAGAAGGCCGAGGAGTTCGCAAGCGCCGTCCAGCATTCCTGACACCTGGCAGGTGCCGGAACGTCTACTACGGAGCTGTCCGCCGAAGAGGCCGGGGGCCCGACCGTTTGGCCGGGCGACCTTGGGTGAGGCGGCGGACCCCTTTCCTGGGTTTGAGCCTTGGTCCCGGCCAGGCGGTAGGACTCGGTTCCGGTCTCGATGATGGTCGCGTTGAAGGTGAGCCGGTCCACGATCGCTGCGCAGAGCCTCGGGTCGGTGAAGATGCGACCCCAGCCCGTGAAAGCCTCGTTGGACGCGCTGGACAAAACCCAGGCCCGCACCACACAGCTTCTCTTCGCAGAAGGGCTCCAAGAAGCCCTGCCGAGTCAGACGCAGCGCGGTGCCCGCCCCGCCAGGGCCGCAGCCACGCGGCAGCCCGCACCCCCAAAACCCCGGGACAGCAGGCCACTGCTCGGCGAAACACCCCCGACCGCTACCGGCCCACCCCGAATGAGACCCGACCCTCAACCCTGCGGCACAAGGCCCACGCCGGAACAGCCGCCCCCATAGAGACGCCCCACCTCGTGGCGGCACACCCGAACAGGAACTGGACGGACGGCACCCCATTACAGGGTGACCCTTAGCTCAGTTTCCAGGCGGTGAGCTGGAAGAGCCGAGCAGTGTGCATGTAGGGCGGCCGGGCGGTGGTAGCGAGTTCGAGGCGTTCGAGGGCCGCGTAGAAGTCCGGTTCGTGCTTGCGTGCGTCGTCGGTGATGTAGTCGCAGAAGCTGCGGATGCCGTAGTGGGCGATGTCCCGACATCCGACCTGCCGCAGGGTGCGGATGATCTCTTCAGCTGTGTGGAGTGTCAGTGCCGATTTGAACATCTGCGTCCGCGCCTGATCGGTGTCGAGTGCGGCAAGCGCGGCCGAGGGGTCCATCTCCCGGACCGCGATGTTCAAGGGCGCCGAATGCCGGTTGATCGCCATGACGGAGATCAGGCCCCCGGCCTTCAGCGGGGAGAGTGCCGAGGCGAGAGTGCCTGGGACGTCGTCCATGTATGGCAGGAGGTTATGGCACAGCACGACATCGAATTCCGCGCTGGCGAGGTCGCGGGGCAGATCGGTCGCGTCGGCCTCGACACAGTCGATCAGCTCCGTCACGCCGCTTGCCGCGGCTCGCTCGGTGGCCGCTGCAAGCATGGCCGGTGCATAGTCAACGATGGTGACGTGGTGCCCGCGGGCCGCGAGGCGGATGGCGTCTCCGCCGTCGCCGCCGGCGAGGTCGAGTATCCGCAGCGATTCGCCGCCCACGTCGCCAAGGTGACGGAGCAGGTTGGCCTCAGCGATTGAGTAGCGCAGTCGGCCCCAGGGGGCGTCCTGCCACTCCTGCCAGGTGGTCAGCGCGGTATTGAATTTCTCAAGATCTTCAGCCATCTGGCGACGATAGCGGCCTGGCATCCTCAGCCGGTGTTGCCTTGTGCTGCTGCCCCGCCGCTCCCACTGCACCGCGAGGCAGGACGGCTTGGAGGAGGTCGCCGACCATGCACTCGCCTGGGCCGCCGCCAAGCCCGCACCTGACACGCCCCCTCTCACGCCTTTCGACGCACCGCACCACCCCAGCTTGTCGTTTCCGATGTCCCTCCCACGCTTGCTGATCTCCACCGCCCTCACCACCGCCGGCCTCGGGCTGACCGCAGTCCATCTCCCCCACCGTCTCCGCCGCACCCGCGGCCTCGGACACACCCAAGCCGACCGTCGTATTGGTGCACGGCACCTGGCGGACGCCTCCGGCTGGAGCAGCGTGGTCAAGCGCCTCAAAGAGACAGCCATCCGGTCGTGGCCCCGGAAACCCGCTGCGCGGCCTGGCCACCGACTCCGCCCATCTCGCCGCCTACCTCAAGAGCAGGTGGCCCCGTCATCCTGGTCGGCCACTCCTACGGCGGCGCGGTCATCACCAACACGGTCACCGGCAACCCCGACGTGAGGTCACCGGTCTACATCGCCACCATCGCCCCCGACCGGGGCGAGAGTATCGACGCCCTGAGCGCCAGGTTCCCCAGCATTCACTTCATGGACGACCCCGCCGCCCCGGTCCCCACCGTCCCCAGCGCCGTTGCTACCCCCCGGACCGATGACACGCCTGGTGTCGACCTCTACCTGAAACGCAGCGAATTCCGCGATGTCTTCCAGAGCGACCAGCGCAGCGCACAACGCCTGAAGCCGCCACACAGCGACCGATCGCCGCCCAGGGCCTGGGCGAGTTCTCCGGCGCGCGCAGGCCTGGAAGCCATCCCCTCTTGGTACCTCGCTGCCCAGAACGACCACGCCGTCCCGGCCGCCACAGAGCACTTCATTGCAGGCCGCGCCCACGCACGCACCGTAGAGATCAGCGCACCTCACGGCGTTCAGCTCACCACCCCCGGCGCCGTCACCCGCCTGATCGAAAGCACCTCGCACAGCACCGCCCTGTGACCCCAGGAAGCCGCGAACGCGGTCGTGCCCCTCGCAAGACGGCAAGGCTGCCGCGCGAAGGGTCGCGACCCGGCGTCCGGGGAAGGAGCCGGGAGGCCTCCCGCGGCAAGCCGGCCATGAATACTTGAGCAATCAATCCAAAACGGTTACGCTGTCAGTGTGGCACGCAGACGAGAGTTCGACATCGATCAGGCTGTCGACCGTGCGATGGACACGTTCTGGCGCCGCGGCTACGCCGCGACGTCGATGCCGGACCTGACTTCGGCGCTCGGCATCGGCAGCGGCAGCCTGTACGCCGCGTTCGGTTCCAAGGAGAAGCTGTACGCGCTCGCGCTGGCGCGTTACACATCGCGCAACGCCGGCGATCTCGTGACGCAGCTGGAGAATGTCGACGAGGTACGCCCCGCCCTGCGCGCCGCACTCACGGCCATGGCCGAGGCCGATCTGTGCGACCCCGACCGGGGCTGCATGCTGGTCAATGCCGCTACCGAACGCGCCGACGACCCGGCCACCGCCGAACAGGTCTCGGCTACTCTGCGACTGGTCGAGTCGGCCATCACCGGAGCGCTCGAGCGGGCCAAGGCCCGGGGCGAACTCGCGGCGGACAAGAACCCCACCGAGCTGGCGCGCCTGCTGACCACCTTCATGCAGGGGCTGCGTGTCATGGGAAAGGCCCAGGCAGGGCGGGAGTTCGCCGAATCGGCCGTGGATGCCGCCATGCGCACCCTGGACTAAGAGTCATCCCGTAATGGGATGTCGTCCGTCCGGTTCCAGTTCGGGTGGGCCGCCGGGTGGCGGCGTGTTCCGTACTGGGGCGGCTGTTCCGACGTGGGCCTTGTGCCGCGTGGTTGCGGGTCGGGTCTCATTC
>NZ_JBSFCK010000101.1:0-6205 GCF_053593435.1 Streptomyces sp. NPDC002306 | reverse complement strand
TGAAGCGGCAGATGTTCGGCCGGGCCGGCCTCGACCTCCTGCGCAAGCGCATCCTCCTCGCCCGCTGACCCACCTGCCACAAAACCCGCGACAGTAACCCTACGTCAGACCTGCACCAAAAGTGATCCAGAACCTCATTTCAACCGTCGCCGACACCATCTGCCGGGTCGTGACTCTCTCCCGCAACCAGTTGGCGTGGAGGCGTTCGTCCACGCTCAGATATCGTGACGGGCTGCAGACTCCAGGTACTCAGGTCGGGTATGTCGGTGAACTCGGCAACCCAGGTGCCAGGCTGTTGGGCGTGGCATCTGTTGACTTCACCGAGCTCAAGGAATCAGTGAAAGCCTGTCGGAGTTTAGTGCGGGTTGTGATGTGGAGTTTTCGGTAGGTGGCTGATAGATGGACCTCGACAGTCTTGGCGGTGACGAAGAGTTCTTGAGCGATTTGGCGGTTGGTCAGGCCGTGGGCAGCGAGTTCGGCGACTCGTCTTTCGCTAGGGGTGAGGGCGTTGAGACCAGTGATGGCAGTAGTTCGGGGACTGGCGCCAGCAGCGCATAGTTCGTTCCGAGCGGTTTCCGCTAGCAGGGCGGCACCACAGTGCTCGGCCAGGTCAAGGCCGGCGGACAAAGGAGTGCGCGCTTCAGCCCGGGCGTTGCCACGGCGAAGGGCTGCGCCCAGATCGATCAGGGCATGGGCGTGTTCCAGGCGAGCGGAGGAAGTTTGGAGTATGTCGACTGCTTCACGTAGAAGGCGCAGGCCAGGAGCACCAGGCGTGAGGATGCCTGCGATACGCAAGGCATGGCCCAAAGCGTGGGGGATGCCGCAGCGCCGGGCGATGCTTATCTCTTCACGGGCGTAGTCGCGAGCTTCCTGATCGCGGCCCAGCGAGTGCAGGCACAGGGCGGCTTGGGATCGCCAGGGGACGATGGCGGGATTGCCCCCGCCGTGATCGACGAATCGCTGGCCCGCTGCGAAGGCTGCCTGCAGGGCTTGACTCTGGTGCCCCTGAGCATGCAACAGTCGGGCTCGGCTGTGCAAGGGGAAGAAGTACAGACCGACCGCGGGTAGTGGCTCCGGCAACGACGACTCCAGGACGAACTCCGCCTCACTGATACGCCCCTCATCTACCAGGACCTCGGCCAGAATTCCGTGGATGATTGGGATGGCGAGCAGGTTTCCGGTCAGTTCGGCCAGCCTTAGTGCCTCGCGCAGGTCCTCCTCGGCTTGGGCGAGGTTTCCGCGCCGTAGATATCCCAAGCCCCGATATGTGTGGGCGGGGCAGAGCGCTGAGGGTGCTCCGCGTACACGGGCGCGGGCGATCAGGTCGTCGTGGGCAGCTATGCCAGCATCTGGGTCAGCGATCGTGAGGGCAAAGCAACCGGCCATAGCAATGGTGGCCCTCTGGCTCGCGCTCTCCAATAGTAGGGGAGACTGCAGCGCGCGCCGAGCGCGTTCAGTCGCGCGAGGATTCCCACTATAGCTGTCCAGTGCGGCAATCATGCAGTCCAGTTGCAGCGCTCCAAGGGTTTGGGCTGGGGGCAGGTCACGCAGTCGGGGGAGTCTCAGCGTCACGCTCTGCCAGTCAGCCGCTATGCATGACACGTTGAGTAGAATCGCCTCAACGGCGCGGCGCAGGTCATCCTCCTCTTCGGGAAGTTCTTCGACGGTCTTGGTCAAGATCTCGGTTGCTTCCTCGACACGCTGCATATACTGCATAGCCAAGCCCAAAGTAACGCCGAGCTGGGCGCGTTGTTGGGGATTCTTAGTCAAAGCTAGGGCGTCTTGTAGGTACCCGGTGGCCGCTTTGAGGTCGACCGGCAGTGCCGCGTTGCCAGCCTCGATGAGTAGTGCCAACTTGTCCTCAGCCGGGGGCGGCTCGGCTAGTGCCCGCTGCAGGTAACGGGAGGCCGCCTCCGGGGCGTTGTGTTGTAGTGCTTCGTCTGCCGCTTGCCGTAGCGCGCCCACCGTGGCCAGGTCGCCGACAGGTTCCAGACGCAGCAGGTGCGCTGCGGCGCGTTCGGCCGGGACATCAGGCGTATCTAGCAATAGCGCTGCGGCACGGCGGTGGTAAGCATTGCGGCGGACATAATCGATCTGTTCGTAGACCGCGGCGCGCATTAGTGGGTGTTTGAAGTCGTAGCGTCCCGAGCGTTTGGTGGGCTGGATGAGTGCAGCATCCTGCAAGTCTCGCAGAGGCTCCTGGGCATCTCCGCAG
Source organism: Streptomyces sp. NPDC002306 (assembly GCF_053593435.1). Lineage (NCBI taxonomy): Bacteria > Bacillati > Actinomycetota > Actinomycetes > Kitasatosporales > Streptomycetaceae > Streptomyces > Streptomyces sp. NPDC002306. The sequence continues at coordinate 3,990 of NZ_JBSFCK010000101.1, read as the reverse complement.
GGAAGCCCAGCCAACTGCGTGATGCGATCGAGGTCGGCATCTGGGCTTAGAACCGCGATTGCCTGCGCCAGACGTACATGCCCCGAAGTTAGCCGGCCTAGTTCAAGACTCACTCGGCGCGACAGTGCCTGCGATCCCAATTCCTCCATCCTCCCGATGCTGAATCGAGTTGGTTCTGTGTGTTCGGCAGCCAGTGCGCTGGCCAGTTCATTGAGTAGCAGCGGGTTGCCTCCTGTGAGCCGGTGGCATGCTTGGGCGAAGGGAGGGTCGGCTGGTTGAGGCAGTATCGAGGACAGCAAAGTGCCAGCCCCAGCAGCGGTCAGTGGGGCGGGACGCAATATTCGCCAGACCGGGTCAGTGGCGATCACATCCAGGAGATGGGTTGCCACACCAGGCTCGGCTGTCCGCAGGCCGACTGCTATGAGGAGAGTGAGGTCTCCTAGCCGGGGAAGGAGGAATGCCAAGAATCGCAGCGAAGGCTCGTCGGCCCAATGTAGATCGTCGATGATCACTGCTAGTGGGCCTGTCTGACACATGTTGGAGAGCAGCCAGAAGAACCCGTTTAGCTCGGCAAATCCACCAGGCGAGACTTCGGATGAGGTGACATCGCCCAACACTGTAGTCGCTGCGGACGCCGCTCCAGTAAGCCATGTAGCCAGTTGCTGATCATCGGCCGATGCCAGAGAGGGCTCGAACAGCTGGCGCACCACTCCATACGCATACTCACGCTCAAGCTCTAGAGCCCTGGCAGTCAGTACTCGAACGCTGCTCCGGCCAGCAAGATGACGCGCCTCACTGAGCAACCGGGTCTTTCCTGCTCCGGTGGGGCCGACGACCGCGAAAAACCCACTCTGCTTGTCGCTGAGTCCCTCCATACCGGCCCGCAACTCGGCCAGCTCGGTGTCGCGCTCCAACAACATCGCCGTGTCCATATCAATTAATATCCACCAGCCTAGTCAAAACTACCAGTGGTCCGAACGAATCACCTCTTTTGGGATTCCCGATGTGCGGCCAAGTGCTGTCCCGTAAATGATCTATGACGTGCCCTGACCTGCTTGTTCGTTGTCACTCGGCGAGGGTGAGGTGGTGTAGGCGGGTGATGCCGAGCATTGCGTGGGTGGACACTAAATCCTGGAGCTGATGAACTCAGGCGAGTGCGCCGAGGGTTTCCCGCGTAGATCCGGGCCCCGAGCTGGATCCCCGGTGTTACCGGATCCCGCGGGAGAGGGGGCAGTCCGGCGGACGCCGCCGCCAGGGTACCCACTCGGCGAAGACGATGCTTGAGCTGGTCGTCACCGGGCCCTCGTAGGTGTTCACTTGGGACGTCACCAAAGTGGGCGGACCGGTCAAGGGCGTCTAGTATCACGCCTACGTCGTCATCGACATCTTCAGCCGCTACATCGTCGGCCATACCGTTGAGGCCGCCGAATCAGCCACACGGTACCTCGGCACGCCGAGGAGGTCCGCGACCAGCGGACCGTCACCTCGCCGACGCATACGCCCGCCATCCGAACGCTTGAGCCGACGCCTCCGACCACCCCGGATGCCCCAGCAGGCGTGGATCAACGACCCGGCCAAACGCTGCGAACCCGCACCACAAACCTCATAGCGTCACGACCGTCTCACTGGGCTTGAAATCTTCCGCTCTGGCTGGGGTCGCGGTCGTGTGGGATGGCCAGGCTGCGCCCCAGTAGCCGCCGTTCGCGATGACCGTGGTCAGGCTGTCGATGGCGAGTTCATGTGCGGGTGGGCGCGTGCATACCGCGCTCGGTGCGAGACACGTTGTCAGGCCGCATGCGAACGCAGTTCGGCAAGGCCCTCTTGCTGTGTCTTGACCGGCGTGTAGCCGAGTTCGGTGCGCGCCTTGGTGATGTCGATGGTGCACTGGCGACCGGAAAGCCACAGACTCATATAGTCCAACGGCGGGGCACCCTTCACACGCAGGAGCCGCCACAGGCTTTCCCCAGCTGCGGTGACCGTCCGGGCGACCCCGTAGGGGAGTGATCGTTTGGGCGGCGTGACCTTCTGGGTGGCCAGCAGGTTGGTGACGAACTCGCGGAAGGTGACAGCGGTACCGTCGGTCACGAAGTAGGCTTGGCCGGGGCGGCCGTGTTCGGCCGCCAAAACAAGCCCTTCCACCGCGTTGTCGACGTGGGTGGTGTCGGTGAGGTGCCCACCTCCGCCGAGCCACGCGAATCGGCCTGCTTCGACCATGCTGACCAGTTCGGGTAGCAGTGTCGTGTCGCCAGCACCCCAGACCATGCGCGGCCGCAGGACGACGGTTTCCATCCGGGTCTGGTCGGCTTGCAGCACGAGTTGTTCAGCAGTTGCCTTGGATGCGGAGTAGTGGGCCCGTGAGTCGGGTCGAAGCGCCGCTGTCTCGTCCACATCGACTAAAGGCCGGCCGTCCATGAGGACGGCTTCGGTGCCGACGTGGATGAAGCGTCTCACCCCGTTTTCACGCGCGGCGCGCAGTGCGTTGTCGGTTCCGGTGACATTGTCGGCCCAGAACTGCTGACGAGTGCCGATGCGGGGGGTGCGGGCGGCAGTATGGAAGGTCAGGTCGGCCCCCGACATCGCGGCGCGCAGGCTCTGCAGGTCCCAAAGGTTGGCCTGTACAGGGATGGCGCCGAGCGCTTGGACCTTGCGGGCCGAAGCGTCACTGCGTGCGACCGCACGGACCCTGTGACCCTCGGCGACTAAGCGCTTGATCAGTCGGCCTCCGATGAAGCCTGAGCCGCCGGTAATCAGAACTGTGGCCATGCTGATCTCCTCGTAAACTATGACGATCGATATAGCTATGCTGGCCACTATACTTTGTGTGTGGCCAGACCGAAATCCGACTCACGTGAGAAGATCCTTCGTAGCGCTCACCGACTGCTGTGCCGTCAGGGCTACAAGGGAACTGGGCTGGCTCAGATCGTCGATGAGGCGGGAGCGCCCCGTGGATCGGTCTACTACCTTTTTCCCGGGGGGAAGGAGGAGATCGCCGTAGAAGCGGTCCGTATCGCGGCGGCGGACTCGGTGCGCTTCATCGAAGCCACCCGCCTGGCCAGCCCCACCGCACGGGCATGGGTGACGGCCATCTCCGAGCACTTCTCCCGCCACTTGAAGGAAACCGGCTTCAGCGAGGGGCTACCGATCACCACAGTGACCTTGGATTCAGCGCCCGTCTCTGAAGCGCTGACCGTGGCATGCCGCGATGCCTACCGGGCACTCGTGGAGTGCTTGGAGGAGAGCCTGCTGTACTACGGGGCCTCGTCTGCCGAGGAAACCCGCAGCCTGGCGATGCTTCTGCTGGCCACCCTGGAGGGCTCCATGGTGCTGGCTCGCGCTTACCAGTCGCTCACCCCCTGCGAGCTGATCCTGGAGCAAATTCTGTCACTTGTTCCCGATCACGACTGAAACGGCAGCAGGCCGTCGCGCCGATCGTCCGCCCTGCCTTGCCCCGCCGGTACGCTGGGTGTCACGAACGGCCCTGGTCGAGGACCATCACGCCGTCGATCTCGGCGATGCCCCTTTGGCGGGCAGGACATTTATCGTGCGAGGTGAGAAGAGGCGAACGGTGTCACGTCTGGATGTTCCTGCGGATGGATCTGCGCTGTTTCCACGCTCTGTATGAGGCAGGCTGAGTATCTCCGCTATTGCCCGGGAGACCGGACTGAACTGGCGGACCGTAAAGAAGTACATCGAGGTTCTGCCGCCAGTGGTGACGCTGAAAGGGTCGCCACACAAGGGTTGTCACGGGCATGTGATCGAGCCGTTCAAGTTGGTGATCGATGCCTGGCAGCGGGCCGACATCATGTTGAAGGCGGGGGTGACTTACGAGCAGCTCATCGAGCAGTACGGGTCCACCGGCAACTACCAGCGGGTGAAGCTGTATGGGCAGTAGGCCCCAGGGTCTTTGAGAAGTGGCGAGGTGGGCGGTTCGCCTGCTGAGAGCCAGGATGTGACGGCTTGTCGGCTTCTGCCGGAGGCGCCCCTGGACGC
>NZ_JBSFCK010000100.1:0-6852 GCF_053593435.1 Streptomyces sp. NPDC002306 | reverse complement strand
ACGGCCTACCTCGTCGCCGACGAGTCGGCCGCCCCCGGCTTCCGCACCCGGGCCGGCGCCTGGGTCAACACCGCGGTCAACGCCGGTTCCTCGGGCGGCGCCGCCGTCATGGGGCTCCTGGTGGGCCGGGTCCCGCTGCCCCTGTGCTTCGCACTCGCCGGCACGCAGTCCCTGCTCGCGGCCGCGGTCACGGCCCGGGGCGGCCGTCACCGGGTACCCGCCGCCGACACGGAGCCGGGGGCCGGGGGAGTGGGAGCGCGTCGGGAAGCGCCGGCATCCGGCGGCTGAGCGGGAGGGAACGCGGATGCGGTGGACGCCTGCCGGACCCGGACGTGCGGCCGTCCCGGACGGCCGGTGCGGGGCCGGGCGGGCGCGGTGCCGACGGGAGTGCGGTGCGGGTGGCGCGGGGGCCGGTCGCGCGCGGCGTCCGGCGGTCCGCGTCCGGTGTTCCGCGACGGCGCCCGGCGGCTGAGCCGGCGCCGGGGCTGTGCCCGCCTGCCGGGTGCGCGGCCGGTGCGACGCGCCGGGTCGGTGGCTGGGCCCGGGGCCCGGTGCCGCCCGGTGGGCGGGTGGCCGCGCCGGAGCGGCGGGGTGGCCGTGGCGTGCGGTCCTGCGTGGGCCGGTGCGCGCGGTGTCCCCGGCACGGGCGTCCGCCGGTCCGCGCACCGTCGTACCGGCGGGGGCGTACGGGCGGAGACGGCGGCGCTCCGCGTCAGGACCGGGGCGTGCGCGAGGAGACGGCGGCGCTCTTCGTCAGGGTCGTGCCGGCAGGCGGAGCTCTGTCCGGGCGCCGCCTGCCGCTGTTCGACCCGGCCGCGCCGTCAGGGGCGTCCCCGCTGCCCGCGCAGGTGCTGCGCGATGGGCTTCAGGGCCTTGTCGAGTTCGGCCAGGGCCTCCGGGGAGACCAGGTCGATGAAGTGGCTGCGCACGGACGCCACATGGTGGGGCGCGACCTTCTGCATCGTCTCCAGACCGTGTTCCGTCAGGACGGCGTACAGTCCACGGCGGTCGGACTCGCAGTTCTCCCGGCGCACCAGGTTGGCGTTCTCCATGCGGGTGATCTGGTGGGAGAGCCGGCTCTTGGACTGGAGGGTCGCGGAGGCGAGGTCGCTCATCCGCATCCGGTCGTCCTCCGACTCGGAGAGGTTCACCAGGATCTCGTAGTCGTTCATAGTCAGGCCGAACGGCTGCAGGTCTTTTTCGAGCTGGTAACTCAACAGCCTGTTGACCTCCAGGTGGGTGCGCCAGGCGCACTGCTCCGCATCGGTCAGCCAGCGCGTGGCCGTTTCGGTCTCCATGAATGAAGTCTACCTAAAAGGTTGAAAGGCGAACTAGTGAGGGTGGTGTGACGGTGCGCACGCGTTCGATGTCACACTCCGCAGACTACCGCTCACAGCCCGAAGCGACGCTGGAGGTCTCCCAGCTGTCCGGGAAGGCGCGGTGCGCCCGGCTGCTGCCCGTGCCCACCTGGGGTGCCGCCGCCACCGGGCACTCCGGCCTGCTGCGGAACCGCTCCCGTGGCCTGCTCGGCCATGAGGGTCTCGGTCGACTGGAGCAACACCGTGCCGGCCCCGACGAACTCGAACTGGTGCTCCTCCCCGGAGGCCCCGCCCAGGCCCGTCATCGCACGTAGACCGCCCATCAGGCCGGTCATGTACCCGTGGTCGTAGTGATGGCACGGTGACGGGCAGTCGGCCCACCCGACGAGCGCCTGTGGGTCCACCCGGATCGGGGGCTCCATGAACACCACCGGCCCGTTAGATGCGGCGACAAACTTGCCGGTTCCGATAAGGGTCAGAAAACCCGGCACGATCGACTGCTTGAGAGCGAGACTTGGCTGAAAAGCGAGCAGATTGCCGGAGCGAATGGTCAGGTTGCCGTCTTCGAGGTCGTAGGAGTTGACGTCGAAAGCGCGGTCGGCCAGCAGCATCTTGCCCGAGCCCTCGGCCACGACCCAGTCGCTCGCGTGCAGGGGCGAATGAAACGAGGTGCGGACAAGTCGGTCCAATCGCCCGTGCCCGACGCCGTTGAACTCGATCGAGCCGTAGTAGGCGATCATCTTCCCCTTCTGCAGGAACCACTGGCTCCCCTTGAGCTCCACGCAGAAGGTGTAGTTGTTGACGTTGTCGTCGACGGGCAGCGTCATCGGGTCGTGCACCGTCGGGCCGCCCGGAGTTCCGTACGCGCTCACAGCTTCTCCTCCGAGGCCTGGACGTACACCGCGCCGCTGCCGGTCAGCTCCAGCTGGAACGCCTCCCCGGAGCCACGGCCCACCATGTCGCGCCAGCCCAGCGCCGTGGACAGTTTGTTGCGGACGTCGCCGTGGTGGGCGACGTACGCCTGCGGGTCGACGTGGACGGGCCGCTGCGGAGTGATGGGGATCTCGAACACCCCGCCGTGGGCCATCACCGCCACCGCGCCGTGTCCCTTGAGCGTGGTCGTGAACAGCCCCTGGCCGGTGACCTGTCCCCGGACCATGCCCATCACACCGCCCTGCGAGCCCATGAACATCGTGCCCTGCTGGAGCGTGCCCTCGAAGGCGAGCAGGCGGTCCGCCTCGACGTACAGGGTGTCGCCGGTGAGGCCGATGACCTGGATGTGGTGGCCGCCGTGCCCGAACAGGACCGTGCCGCTGCCCTCGACGGTCATCAGCGGGGTGGCCTCGCCGGAGACCCGGCGCCCGATCATCGACATGATCCCGCCCTGGCCGCCCTGCACGTTGGGCGTGAACGACACCTCGCCCTTGTAGGCGAGCATCGCCCCGCGCTGGCTGAACAGCCGCTGTCCCGGGACGACGGTCGCCTCGATCATCTTCGAGTTGATCTCACGGAAGGTCATGTCACACATCCCCCGCGATCGTGTTCCGCTCGCTCGGCTGGACGTACACCAGGCCGTCGCCCTCGAAGCGGATCTGGAAGGCCTCACCGCCGCCCTCACCGAGAAGCGTGCGGAATGTCACACCGGACTGGAAGGACTGCCGGACGTTCCCCTGGTGCGCGATGTACGCGCCCGGGTCGACGGTCAGCGGGTACTGCGGACTGACCCGGAGCACCACCGCCGGCCCGTCCGAGGTGATCGCGGCCTGGCCGTGCCCCTCGACGGTCGTCGTGAACAGCCCGTTGCCCTGCGAGGCGCCGCGCAGTCCGGTGAACGTGGTGCCGGTGCGCAGCGCGGCGTCCGTCGCGAGCAGATTGCTCGACTCCACGTACAGCTTGTCGCCCCGGAGGCCGACGAGGTTGATCTCGGAGGCGCGGTCCGCGAACCAGCACGTGCCCTGGCCCCTCACCTCCATCACGGTCATCTGTTCGCCGGTGAGGCGCCGGGTCACCATGCCCCGCAGTCCCTCGCCGCCGCCACTGAGCTTCTTGAAGGCCATCTGCCCGTCGTACGCGACCATCGAGCCGTTCTTCGCCTTCACGGCGTCCCCGGTCACGTCGACGGCGAGCACCTTGCTTCCTTGAAGTCGGAACATCGCCACGGTGCGAAGGTAGCCTCCACCCGGCCGCGCGGACAGGGCCCACGGGTGGAGAAAGCCCCTGAACCCACCCTTAGGGGATGCCGGGCCGGACCCGCTCCCGGCCGTCGCGGATTCGTTTGCCACAATGGGCGCACGCTTGTGCGTGCGTTCACAAACCGTCGACGTCCGGACAGCCGCCCGCATCTCCCACCGAAGGTGACCCGTGGACCTCAAGACCGCCACCGCCCTCCGCCGCCTCCGACTGGTCTCGGCCCCCGAGGCCGTCTCCTTCCTGCTCCTGCTCGTCTGCTCGGTGCTGAAGCGGACGACCGACTTCAACGCGGTGCCCGTGATGGGGTCGGTCCACGGCGTCCTGTTCGTCCTCTACGTGATCTTCTGGGCGCTCGCCTGGTACCGCGCGAAGTGGTCCCTGGGGACCGCCGCGCTCTACTTCGTCCTCTCGGTCCTGCCGACCGGCGGCTTCTTCGCCGAGCGCAGGCTCCGGGGCGAGGCCGAGGACGCGGTGATCGCCTCCCGCGCCCGCAAGGAAGGAATCGTGAAGGCATGATCGTCGCCTTTTCCGTGACCCCGCTGGGGGTCGGCGAGGAAGTCGGGGAGTACGTCGCCGACGCCGTCCGCGTGGTCCGCGAGTCGGGGCTGCCCCACCGCACCGACGCCATGTTCACCTCGATCGAGGGCGAGTCGTGGGACGAGGTCATGGACGTCGTCAAGCGCGCCGTCGCCGCCGTCGAGGCCCGGGCGCCTCGGGTGTCGCTGGTCCTCAAGGCCGACATCCGGCCCGGCGTGACGGACGGACTCACCTCCAAGGTGGAGACGGTGGAGCGCCACCTGTCCGCGTAGCGCGCGGCCACGACCGGCGCCCGCGCGCGAGGAACCCCGGCCCTTCGAGGGCCGGGGTTCTCCTGTGTCCGCGGGTCCGCCGGACGCCCTGGGACAACTCGGCTCACCGGCCACCGCGTTGGCGGAACCCGGCCCGGCCGCCCGGCGCGCGGGGCGGCGCCGGACCGGCCGACGCCCGCCACACCGCCGTCGGGGGCAAGGGATTGGTCCATTCGCGCCCCACTTGCCGTAAACGGGTGAGCACACATGGCGAGTCGGATTTGTGGACCATAGCTTCGACCCATGAACAGAAAACAGATCAGATACCTCGGTTGCAGCGCGGTCGTGGTGGCCTCGGGGCTGGCCGGTATTCCGTCGGCCAATGCCGCCTCCGCGCATGTCGTGCATTCGGGGGAATCGATCCAGAAGGCGGTCGACGCCGCCAAGTCGGGCGACATCATTCTCATCGAGCCCGGCACCTACCGGGAAAGCGTCCGCATCACCAAGTCCGGTCTGACGATCCGTGGCGCGGGAAAGAGGACGGTCCTGAAGCCGGCCGCCAAGGCCGGCAACAGCTGCGCGAAGGCCGGCAACGGCATCTGCGTGGAGGGCACGTCCTCGCGGAACATCACCGGCACCACGGTCCGCTCGCTCGTGGTCAGCGGCTTCAAGAAGAACGGCCTGTGGGCCACGCGCACCGACGGCCTGACCGTGCGGTGGGTGACCGCCGAGAAGAACGGCAACTGGGGCTTCGCCGAGGAGCGGGCCGTGCGCAGCCTGTACGAGGGCAACGCGGCCCGGGACAACGGCGAATCGGGCCTGTTCCTGTCCAACACGGTCAGCACCGAGACCGGGGCCAAGGACGCGCGCGGCACCCTCGTCCGCCACAACGCGCTGACGGGCAACCGCATCGGCATCACGGTCCGGCGGCTGCGCAACGTCACCGTCGAGGAGAACGAGGTGGCCGGCAACTGCGGCGGGGTGTTCGTCGTGGGTGACGAGAACAAGCCGCGCGCCGGGAGCATCACCGTCCGCGGCAACAACGTGCACGAGAACAACAAGTACTGCGCGAAAACGGCCCGGCTCCCCTTCGTGCAGGGCGCCGGAATCGTGCTCACCGGTGTCGAGAAGAGCGTCGTGGAACACAACGAGATCCACGACAACGTGGGGAAGTCCCCGTTCTCCGGCGGAGTGGTTCTGTACAAGAGCATGGTCGGCACGCCGAGCGAGCACAACGTCGTCCGGGACAACCAGCTGACGGGCAATTCGGCCGACCTGGCCAACCGGGACACCGGAAAGGGCAACACGTTCGACCACAACACGTGCCGGAAATCCGAACCCGCCGGAATGTGCTGACCGGCCGACCCGTGTCCTTGCTGGACCAAGCGAAACGAGACGGTAGATGACCACTGTGAGTCCCGCCCCCGCGTCGGCTCCGGCCGCCGCCCAGCAGCCCGCCCAGCAGCCCGCCCCGGCGATGCGGCTGAGGGAGCTCGTCTTCGGCGCCGCCTGCGCCGCGGCCGTCCGGGCGGCGGCCAAGCTCCGCGTCGCCGACGCGCTCGGCGAGGAGCCCGCCACCGCGGAGCAGCTCGCCGCCAAGCTGGGCACCGAGCCCCGCCCCCTGCTGCGCCTGCTGCGGGCCCTGTCCTGCTACGGCGTCTTCGCCCAGAACGAGGACGGCCGGTTCGTCCACACCAGCATGTCCCGGCTGCTGCGCGAGGACGACCCGCACAGCCTCCGGTACATCTCCCTGTGGTGCACCGAGCCCTGGACCTGGGACGCCTGGCCGCTCCTCGACGAGGCGGTGCGCTCGGGCGGCAGCGTCTTCCAGGACCTGTACGGCAAGGGGTTCTTCGACTACCTGCACGAGGACGCGCACGACTCCGCCCATGTCTTCAACCAGGCCATGACCACGTCCAGCGAGCAGTCGGCGCGGGACGTCGCGGAACTCCTCGACCTCACCGGCGTGTCGACGGTCGCCGACATCGGCGGCGGCCAGGGACACGTCCTGGCCAGCCTGTTGGAGAAGCACCCGCGCGTCCAGGGGACCCTGCTCGACCTGCCGCGCGTGGTGGAGAAGGCGGACCCCCGGCTGCGCGCCGGCGGGTCGCTCGCCGAGCGGGCCCGGATCGTCGGCGGCGACTGCCGTGAGGACATGCCCGTCGAGGCCGACCTGTACATCATCAAGAACATCCTGGAGTGGGACGACGAGAGCACTCGCAGGACCCTGCGGAACGTGATGGCGATCGCCCGGCCCGGTACCAGGGTCGTCATCATCGAGAACCTCGTCGACGACACCCCGTCGATGAAGTTCACCACCTCCATGGACCTGATGCTGCTCCTCAACGTCGGGGGAGCCAAGCACACCAAGGAGAGCCTCGTCACCCGCATGACGGAGGCCGGTCTGACCGTCACCGACATCCAGCCGGTCAACGCGTACCTGCACGCGTTCGAGTGCGTCGTGCCCGCCTGACCCGACGTGACAAGGGTGGACGTCGCCGTGCTCGACACGGGAATCGACGCCGCGCACCCGGACTTCGCGGGGCGGATCGCCG
>NZ_JBSFCK010000099.1:0-7052 GCF_053593435.1 Streptomyces sp. NPDC002306 | reverse complement strand
TCCCCGACCCCGCGCACGGACTCGTCGCCGCTCCTCAGTCCACTCTTGACCTCACGCCCACAACCGAAGACGCCCTCACCGCCCAGGGCTTCACCTGGAACAGCGAGATCGAGGCGTACACCCGCCGCACCGACTGCGGCCCCGAAGCCGTGGACCACACCGCCGGCATGCTCCGCGCCATGGGCCACTGGGTCCTCACCTCATGGGCGCCACTGCCCGGCGCCTGAAAGCCGCACCCCGCCCCGTCCGTCTCCACGAGAGGATCCGGTCATGCGCCGGCTGATGACACTGGGTGAGCGCACCACGCCCGACGCGCCCAGAATGCCCCGGGCCGCGCGAGGCCCGAGCGCTCGCCCTGGTCGACGACTTCGGACAGCTTTCCCCCATCCTGCTGGAATGGCGCCAGACGTACGGCGACCAGCTGACCGGCTGGGCCATGCAGGTCGACGCCGACGACATCCGGGCCCTGCCCCCGGAAGTGACCGGCACCTGGGGGCCCGACGGGATCCAGCTGGACACCATGCCGGGCGGCTGCGTGAGGGTGTCCGACTACCGTGACCCACCCGCGCCGGCAGCCACCACCGCCCGCACCACCATGCTCATGCGCGGTGTACTGCGCCTAGGGTTGAATGAGCTGGGTGAATGAGACTGCTGTTCTGCGGCTTCGTCAGGCCGTCCGGCGTATTCACGACGCCACCCGTGAACGTGTCACCACGGGGCGTGGCCCTGATGAAGCCGATGACGTCGTCGGCACGTTCGCCACGGACGGTGCGCTCGGCTTCGATCCGTTCCCTTTCCTCCGGGCTCTTGACGAGGCCGGTGCGCACGTGGTGGTCATCGGCCAGGTCGCCGGCATCATGCACGGCTCGACAGAGCTGACCGGCGATCTCGACCTGCTGTGGGACGGTACGCCCGAACAGGCGCACGCCCTGCGTGACGCCCTGACCGCCACGGCCTGCACGGACCTGCCCGAACTGAACCGGGCTCAGGTGGCCTACCAGGTGGCCGGCGCCAACGGCGACCTGTGCACACCCGCCCTGCCCTGGGGCGGCATGGACACCTCGCTGTGCCTCGTCCGGGCGGTGAGCGCTCACGACCCGGGGGGCTTCACCATCCGCTACACCGATCTGGACGACCTGATCCTTATGCGGCGCTCCCTCGGCCGTCCCAAAGACCACCGCCGCGCGGACGAACTTGAAACCCTGCGCCCCTGAGGGACTTCGAGCCCCGGCCTCGCACCCGAGCGCGCGGTCTGGAGCGGGCCACCGTCGACGGCGCCAGGCGCGCTCCGCACCTGCGCCTACGGACGACCGCCCCCACCGGCTGAAGATCCACGCGGCGCTGCCAGACGAGACCCGCCGCAGACCCCATCGATCAAGGTCACCGCCGGCAGCGCCCGCCACGTGACACACAAGATCACCCAGCGGCACCACCCGCTGAGCACCTCGGCCGCGCAGCAGGCCGAATGCGCCGGATGTTGGATGTGCCGATCGCCGCGTCATCGCGTTGCTTGGAAGGCGATACTGAGGGCGTGCGCGATTCCGTCACGCCGAGCGCCTTTGAGATGCTGCGCGAGCAGTACGCACGCCGGCTCCCCGCGTCCCTGGACGAGCTCTCCGGCCCGACGGCCGGTACGGTCGATCTGCCCTTGCACGTCGCCTGGTCGGGCCGACGCTCGTATGGACTCGGCCGGCCCCGCTCACGGATGAGTCTGTACCGCACGGTGCTGACCGAGGGACAGCGCCAGGATCTGATCTCCTTCCTCAACCGCGACCTGCTCACCGCCCAGTGGCCCGTTCTGCGCACCCTGATCAGCCGCCCGCTGCATGACGCCTGGGAACACCGCTTCCCCGAGCTGCCGACGACCAAGAGCGCCACTGCCGCCTGAACCTCCCCGACCTCCATCGCCGTCTCCTGGCCGACGTCCTCGACATCGGTGCGCCCTACCCCCTGGTGATCACCGGCGGATACGCGGTCCAGGCTCACGGCCTAGTCGACCGCCTCTCCCAAGATCTCGACGTAGCCACCGAAAACCCGGCACCGATCAGCGAGATCATCCGCACAGTGAGCCAGGGACTCACCAAACGAGCCTGGCAGGTCGAACAGATCGAGACCGGAGCGCTCTCCGGCAGACTCCTGGCCACCGATCCCGGCACGGGCGAGCAGTGCGAAGTCGACATCCTCAAAGAAGTCCTCTGGCACCCACCAAAGGCCAGCCAGTACGGACCAGTACTGTCGCTCGACGACGTGATCGGAACAAAGGTACGTGCCCTTGCCGACAGAGGAGCCGTTCGCGATCTGATCGACGTCCACGCCGCCTCCCAGCACCGGTCCAGAGCAGACCTGGAAAGCCTTGGACGACGCCACGCGCGGTACGCGTTCAATCTGGAAGACCTCCACGACCGCCTGGCCGGCGCGGAATGGTGGGACGACCAGGACTACGCCGACTACGGCCTCCAACCCGATCAGATCGACGCCCTCAGAACATGGGCACTGCAATGGGCCACCGACATCAGCACACGGCTACAGGCCGAGGCGGACCCCGATGATCTCTAAGGACCGTCCCGGCGTCCGGAGGGAATCCCAACGGGCCAAAGAAGTCCTTGTGCATCTCCGTGGCACTCAGCACCACCGCAAGGTGGCGGAAGGCCATGGCCGACCGGGGTCGGCGCATTCTCGGCCGAACATGCCCCCAGACGGCCGCCCGATGCCAGCCGCACACCTCCGCCTGTACTTGAAAACGGGCATGCGGGAGTTCATCGCCGAGAACGCCGAGCGGCTCACCGTGTTCCAAGCGGCGAACCCGGAGAGGAAGTTAGCTCGTTTGAGCTGCTTCTTTCCTCGCTTGGAGGGTTGTTCGCCGCGGATCGATGTTCCCGAGCTCCGGGGCGCTGGGCAAGACGCGCGTAGGCGGCGAGGTGGCTGACAGTCGGGCACCACCAGGATCTTTCGCTTCGCCCGTCTGTGGCCTGGATGGTTCACCGCCGAATTCGCCAACGGTGTTCTCCAGCGGACGTGACCCTGATTCAGTTGCGTTAAATCCGGGCCGGGTTGTGGTTGCGACCCGAACGGGAAGGATGCCCCGCATGGGGGCATCACGCGTACGCCGGACAGCTCTGGTCTACGTCAGTCTGCTGGTTGCAGCCGCAGGACTGGCACTGTGGCTTTCATCCAAGGAGTTCGAAGCGGCCCGCTTGGCGACCACTGCCATCGCGCTGGTCCTTGCTGCTCCCGGCGCCTACCTGGCCGGGGCTGCCTACCTCGCAGACCGCCGCGAGACCGTAGCGAACACCGATGCAAAGGCCAAGGCCGTCGCCGTCGCCGTGGCAGCGGCCGAGGCCCAGCAACGAGCGCAGCTGATCGGGCCCGGAGCTCACCGCATCGACTTGACCTTCCGCTACCGGACCGAGCCTGCCAACAATGCCGTCGGTGCCGGCCCGCATGGCCGCCTCACCGGCATCGCCGCCTACTACCGCAGGGTGAAACCTGCCCGTCTGGTGATCACTGGTGAACCCGGGGCCGGCAAGACCCTGATTGCCCTGGACCTCTTGCTCGGCCTACTGACCAGCCCTGCCCGCACCGATGCTGACCCGATACCAGTCCGTCTCTCCCTGGCTGGCTGGGACACCAACCGTCCCTTCACGCAATGGCTCGCAGACCAGATCCATCAGAATTTCCGCGACCGTGGCATTACTGCCGCTGACGCCCTGGTCCTCGTTGATCACCGCCGTATCCTGCCCGTCCTGGATGGCCTGGACGAGATGGATGCCGACACCACGCCGGTCGGTCGACGCCGCGCCACCCGCGCGCTGCAGCAGCTCAACACCTACCAAGATCCCACTGGTAGCGCCCCGGTGATTCTCACCTGTCGCACCAGCCAGTATGAGCAACTGGCCGCCCATGACCTCCGAATGCGCGAAGCCGCCCGCATCGAGATCGATGCGGTCACCGCGCCCCAGGCCGCCGCGTATCTCACCGCCCGCAGCGCCAATCCAGACCGCTGGACCCCGGTCATTGACGAGCTCACCGCTGCACCCAGAGGGACCCTTGCCCGCGCCCTGAAAACTCCCTGGCGGCTGAACCTGGCGGTCACCGCCTACGAGGAACGCCACCGCGACACCCTCGCCTACCCGCACGACCCCGCGTTCCTGCTCACCCTGGCCTCGTCCAGAGCGGTCCGCGACCACCTGCTTGATCGCTACGTGTCCGCCGCGAGTCAACAGCACCCGACTGACCCCAGTCGTTACCCTTCCGAGGCGGCCCACCGATGGCTCGCTGCAATTGCCGCTCACCTCACCACCGGCACCGCGGCCGCCGGACCTACCACCGATATCGTCCTCCACCAACTCTGGCCAATGGCCGGTCCCCGCCGCGTGCGCTCCGCAGACGCTCTCCTGACCACCCTTCTCCTCTCTGTCTGCACCGCCCTTCTCGTAACCCAACTCCCTATCGACTCATCCCTCGGTCAGCTGTTCCTTGTGGGAGGAATCGCACCTTCCGCTCTTTTGACCACCTGGCAGGCTAGCCGCTCCCTTGTTCCGGACCCCAAATCTCTACAGTTGAACCAGCTACGAGGCCGGGCTCAACGCGGGCAGATCGCCAGGGAACTCGTACTTGGGCTCGTGTCCGGGCTCCTAGCCGGGGTCACAGTTGGTCTCACGCTCGCGCTGTTGGTCTTCCTCACGGTCGAACCGGCGCTCGCGCTCATGGCCCTGCTTGCGTCCGCGCTCCTGGCAAGGCGCTCCTTCGGGCTCGCGGGCGAACTTGTGGCGCCGCTGAATGACGCGCCACCGACAGAGCCGCGCCGTGCACTACGGGACGATGTCAGGGTCGGTCTCACGGTGGGTTTCGCGGTGGGGCTCGTAACCGGGCTCGCGTTCTGGCTCACGCTCACGGTCGTAGTCGCGCTCACTGTCGGCAGCGCGTACGCGTTCGCGCTCGGTGTCGGGCTCGGTGTCGGCCTCACGTTGGGACTCGCGTTCGGGTTGAGGATGGCAGGGGCCAGTCGCCGCTACATGGTGTTCCTGTGCTGTGCACGCGGACAACTACCCTGGCGCTTGGGCGTCTTCCTGCACTGGGCATACGGCACGGGAATGTTGCGGATCTCCGGAATGGCGTATCAGTTCCGCCACCGTGAACTCCAGGACTGGCTCGCCACACACCCCGTTCCCTAGGCTTATCCCGCAAAGGATCATCGGGCGGGAGTGTGCTCGCGGTCGCTGCCATCTGGCAGCTCACCCCGTCCGAACGCCACCGGGTCCAGCTGCTCACCTACAGCTCACCGCCGGAGCGCCTGTACGGACGGCTGTTCCCCGCGTTCTTCGGGCAACAGCAGCTGTGGGCTCTGCGCCATGAAGTGCACAGGTGGCGCAATCTGTGGCGGGCCGCCGATCCAGTCGGCGGCCCGGTGTTTCCTCGGGCTCGGCCGGACTGTTCCGAAGTCGGCGCTCAGCTGCAAGACCCCCTCGCCTTCGGCCGGAGTGTCGAGCAGCCCCTGTCTGCGCCAATCCGCGGGCACGACGGCTACAGCGCCGATCCGGTGTTCGCCCTGGAGCACGAGCACACGACGGCGTCAGCGTTCTGGATCGTGGTGTTGTCGGCAGCCGGTACCTTCGGCCGTAAGCGAAGCCAGCCTGCCCTGACGTTGGTGTTCGGCCCTGTCAGCCTGCCATTGCAACCACGTCCGGGCGCTTCGAGCAGGTGTCGCCGCGCCGGTTCCACGGCAGAGACGACTCCCGGCCGCCGACCTCGCGCCGTTCTGAACGCTCCCTACCTGCCCTTGCCGCACCACCCGCACGCGAGCGCCGTGCGCGGGTCACGTCCGCCGGAGTGGTGCATGCTGTGCGGGCCGCGCGGCAGGTGCGGATGCCGGTGAGGCGCTTGCACTCTCGCAAGCCGTGAACCGTGCATGCGCGGCGGCCGTCTGCGCGCCTTCGCGCTCCGCGCGCCCGCGACCAGAGCCAAGCCGCGGGCGAAGGGGGCTCACCCCCCTTCCGTCTACCACTATCACGGGCAGGGGTTGGGGGGGTGGACAGCAGCCCCGGGGTGGCCGGCCCCTCGCGCTCAGTACACCGGTGAAGGTCGTGAGAGGCTAAGACACCGTTTCTTATGGCGTGATCGTTCGTTGAACCGTGCATGACGGATCTGGTTGAGCGGCTGGTGCCGGATGAGTTGTGGGTGGTGTTCCGGCGGGTGGTGCCTCCGATAGAAGTGAACCGTCCGCAGGGCGGGGGCCGTCGGCGGGCGGGTGACCGTGAATGCCTGGCAGCGATCATCTTCGTGGCGACCTCGGGCTGCACCTGGCGGCAGTTGCCGCCGGTGTTCGGCCCGGCCTGGCCCACCGTCTACCGGCGCTTCGCCCACTGGAGCCGGCAGCGGGTCTGGGCCAGGCTCCACCGCGTCATCCTCGACGAACTCGGTGCCAGAGGTGAGCTGGACTGGTCGCGGTGCGCGATCGACTCGGTCAGTGTCCGGGCGGCAAAGGGGGGCCACTGACGGGACCGAATCCGACCGACCGCGGCAAGCCGGGATCGAAAATCCACCTGATCACAGACCGGAACGGACTGCCCCTGTCGCTGGGCATCTCCGGCGCCAACATGCACGACAGCCTCGGCCTGCAACCGCTCGTGCGCGGGATCCCGCCCATCCGCTCCCGCCGAGGGCCCCGCCGCAGGCGCCCTGCCAAGCTGCACGCCGACAAGGGCTACGACTACGACCACCTGCGGAAATGGCTCCGTCAGAGGGGCATCCGCCACCGCATCGCCCGCAAGGGCATCGAGTCGTCCCAACGGCTCGGCCGTCATCGTTGGGTGGTGGAGAGGACCGTGTCCTGGCTGGCCGGCTGTCGCCGCCTGCACCGCCGCTACGAGCGGAAATCCGAACACTTCCTTGCCTTCGTCGGCATAGCCGCAGCCCTCATCTGCCACCGCCGACTCACCAACTGAAACGACGTCTAAGGCCAATGCCGTTGCTTTTGTAGTGGGCGTAGGCTGGTTGGCAGTGGGTCCCGGGGGTGGTTGGGGTGGCTTCGAGCGCGTCGGACTTATCGGGTC
>NZ_JBSFCK010000098.1:5110-7133 GCF_053593435.1 Streptomyces sp. NPDC002306 | reverse complement strand
GAGGCCCTGTCTTCATGCGCGTACCACGGGAAGATCACCCCGGCGGCAAACCTGTTCGACCCGCACGTTCCATGATCGGTTGAGATACGGCTTCTAACATTCCCGGCTCGGCTTGGACGGCAGCCACCGAACCCGACGGAGGGATTCGTGACGGCGCCTGGGTCGCCGAGCTCGACGGCGACGTACTCAAGGGCTGGCTGAAGGGAATGCGGCTGATCGTCCGCATGGAACGCCCCCACCCGGCGCCCAGTTGCGCGTTACGGACACCGACGGACAGCGGCTGACCTGCTGCCACCACACCACCGGCACGGCGATCGCCGCCCTCGAACTGCGCCACCGCCAGCGGGCGAGAGCCGAGGACCGCATTCGAGGAGCCCGTGCTACTGGCTTGCGTAACCTGCCCCTCCACGACACCGCGCAGAACCAGATCTGGCTGGAGACCGTCCAGCTCGCCCTGGCTGGCCGGCCCGGCTCTGGGCGCCCCGCCGCCTGCGGATCCGTCTGTTCTCCGCTGCCGCCCAGCTCGTCACCACAGCCCGCCGTCGATACCTGAAATTCGCGACGCACTGGCCTTGAACCGACGCGATCGAACCACTGCAGGTCCTACCGAACCCCGGCTGACCAGCAGCAACAACCCACTCCTACAACCAGGACCCGCACGCCGGAGCCGTGGAACCCGGCGCCCACGCGACGCGAAAGCCGGGCCCCAAACCTGCCCACACCCCACCCAACAAGCCGAAACAGCCCACCAGATGAACCAGCAAGCCGTCACGAAAGATCGATGCTAACAGGGCCCTCGTCACCACACCCACTGACCAGCCCATTTCACCAATCAGCAGAGGATGAAAGTGGCTCAGTGATCCCGAAGTGATCCGCGGAAATGGTCGCCGCGACCATCCGCACCCTCTTCGCTCAGCCCACCGCTGAAGCCGGTCCGGACCCAGCCCGACACCGTCGCGGACATACTCGGCCGGCATTTCCCCAAGGTCACAGACATGCTCCTCAGTGCGCGACCGCCAGGGCCACGTCCAGCAGGATCTTCCCCGGATCGTGCACCGCCCGCGCCTTGCACCACGGCGCCTGAGCCATCGATATCGCCTGGTCCAGCCCGGTTTTACGGGCCGTCTCCACCAGCAGAACGCCTCCCGCCTGCGAGACCACTGCCCGGCCACCGCCCTCGACGCGGACACGCGGATAGGACCCGACACACTTCTTCACCTGGAAAGTGCCTCCGACGGTGGCAGGAACAAGGACCTCGACAATCCTCATTCTTGCTGCTCAGAGGCGCTTTTTGTTTGCCTGACCACCCGTCGGACACCGAGCTTCACGAAAGCGCGAGGTTAGTTCCGTATCGAGCCATGCTCGACGTCCCGTACGAACTCGTCGAGCATGTTGCCTGGCTGCTCTACAGCACACCGCCGCGCACGCAACACCCACTGGTGCAGACCCGGTTGCTTCAAACAAGCCCTGCTCGCTCTGGTCGACCTGCGCAAGAACGCGACGTTCGCCCAACTGGGCGCCGGTTTCGGCATACCCGAGAGCACCGCCTGGCCCTATGTCGACGAGACACTGGACATCCTATGCCGCTGCCTGCAACTTCTCGTACTCGGCGTGGAATTCTGCGGGAGTCTTGTAGCCGCTGTGCCACGTGCTCTCTCCGGCGTTCTGGACTTCGATCCGATGGGAACCGCTGTGCGAGAACTTCGGGGCGCCTCACCAGCGCCGCCGCGAACTCATCGAGGGCTGCCTCACCGAGACCGACCTCACTCTCACCTCACACCCACCGACCCGAACCAGAAAAGCTCAATAACCATCGAGTACTAATTGCTCAATCTTGCATGCGGAACGCCACCTACCGTCTCGGACGGTAGCCGCACGCCGGTGCACCGGCGTGCCTATCGGTGATACGCAGACTGGCACCTACTCGCTAGAAAAGGAGAACCCATGCATAACTTTGATTTCGAGGCCGAGTTCGACGAGGACGTCGAGATGTGTCTCGTCGATGGGGCCCTGGTCCCCAATC
>NZ_JBSFCK010000098.1:0-5011 GCF_053593435.1 Streptomyces sp. NPDC002306 | reverse complement strand
CACAGCGAGATCGTGGTGACGGCCGAGTTTGACAGGGACGTCGAGATGTGTCTCGTCGATGGGGCCCTGGTCCCCAATCACAGCGAGATCGTGGTGACGGCCGAGTTTGACAGGGACGTCGAGATGTGTCTCGTCGATGGGGCCCTGGTCCCCAATCACAGCGAGATCGTGGTTGGCTGACCCGATGCACATGAGGTAGATGCCTCGGTCGGCTGCTGTTGCAACGGCGCCGACCGAGAGCACTTTCATGTGTCTCTCTTGGAGGGACGACTTGGTGGACAAAGACTTCAACACTGGTGTTGGTAGGTAGTGATGCCCGGTATGCACCGCTCGGTTCTCCCGGTGATGCGCCGGTGCCGCCTGTAAGGGGAATCACACGTGTCACTGAATTGACTGGACTGGATTGCGGACTCTGTCGATGGCACAAGGGAAAAGTGTCATGTCTGAGTTGGCTCAGATCTCGGCGGTGATGGAGTCCATCGAGACTCCCTGCTCCCGCAACACCTTCAGCAGACCGAGCACTGCATTATCCGCAGCCCCACGAATGTCTCGTTCAGCACGTAACGCGGCGGCTGTACCTAGGAGATGCCCAGATCGCGGTCTTGTGTAACACCCTACAGGAGGCAGACTACGGCAACCAGTCGCCGGGGACTGGGAAGTTTACAGCGACTACTTTACGGCGCGCAGTCTCCCTGGCTGCGCAACTGGGATCCCGCCTCAATGAGTACTTCGTTGCCGTTGGTCATGAGGCCGCTGCCCGGCTTGACGTTCACGTCCTCGCGCTCCTCGAACACCGTGGTGGTTCATGTCGACGCTTTCTGGTCGAGTAGTCACTACTCATTATTCGGCTGTGAAGACGTACAAGTCTCCAGATACCGCCTTTAGACGAATCGGGAGTTTCTTTATGCTTCGCACCATGTTCAAGTCCAAGATCCACCGCGCCACGGTCACCCAGGCCGACCTGCATTATGTGGGATCGGTGACCATCGACGCCGATCTGCTCGACGCCGCCGACCTGCTGCCCGGTGAGCTGGTGCACATCGTCGACATCACCAACGGTGCGCGGCTGGAGACTTACATCATCGAGGGAGAGCGCGGGTCCGGGGTGATCGGGATCAACGGAGCTGCCGCCCACCTCGTGCATCCCGGCGACCTGGTGATCATCATCAGCTACGCTCAGGTCGCTGACGCTGACGCTGAGGCGCCGGCGCTGACGCCGCGGGTCGTGCACGTGAACCAGGCTAACCAGATCGTGGCCCTGGGTGTCGACCCATTGGAGCCGGTACCGGGTTCGGACCAAGAGCGCAGCCCACAGGCCGTGACAGCCTCCCCGAAGAACTGGCCCAGCTGTATCCCGCCAGCACGGCGCCGCCATTCGTTTGAGTAGTGGTTACTCTCAATGGCGCGACTCTCTCTCATGGACTCTTGATCCCGGTTCGAATGTTTGGATCCGGGCCCTAAATTCAGCTCTGGAGGTAGCGTGCAATCCGTACTCCTTCTCTCGAAATGGCATTCCGGCGGTGTGGGCCCCGCTGCAGGACTGCTGCGAGCTCGTGGTTTGCGCCCGGTGCTGATCTCTGATCTTCCTGACGACCGGAACCGCGAAAAATGCGATGACCATATTCTAGTGGACTGGGATTGCGAGAAAGTGTCCACGCTGGCTACCCGACTTGACGAGCGTGGCATAGTCCCCATCGCTGTCGTCAATCTGATTGAATTGTTGCTGCCCTGGCAGATTGCCATAGCCGTGCATTACGGTCTTCCGGGTGGTGACGTCAATCGTGGTGTGCTGGCTAGTAAGACGCTGGTCCGAGAGCGCATGCAGGCTCTTGGACTGTCTGCCATTCGCTTCTCCAGCGACCCGGCTCAGGTGGACTTCTTCCCCGCCATCGTCAAACCTTCACGTGAATCTTCGGCCTCGCGGCTGGTTCGCCGGGTCGACGGGCCTGCCGAGCTCCTTGCATACCAGCATCACCTGGCCGAACTCGGCTTCGCCGACACAGAGCTGATCATCGAGGAGTACCTCCCCGGTACCGAGTACACCGAGTACACCGTGGATGGCCCGGTCCTGGCTGGCCGCTTCCATCCAGTGCTGGCGAGCGAGAAGCCTGACCACGATGAAACCAGGCACCATGACGCGGGTATCAATCTCCATCCACCTCAGCGGGATCACGTGAGGAAAGGCGTGCGTGTTCTAAGCGAGGCAATCAGCGCGCTCTGCGCCGACCTCCGCCTCGACCAGCTCTGGCTGCACGTTGAGGGCCGGACTACTGAGGATGGTCGGACGGAACTCGTGGAAATCAATCCCCGACCCGGTCGTGGCATCTATTTGCCGGCGATCTGGGGGCCCTGCGGGATCGATCCCTTTGAGGCGCACATTTCCATGTCGCTGGGTGAGTACACATTCACGCAGGAAGGGCTGGACCCAGTTCGCGACCAGCCTATCATTGGGCTGGTCTATGTTGAGGGTGATGAACTCGGCACCGTCGAGGTCAGCACCAGCGAGGCCGATATACGTGAACTCCCCGGCGTCATGGACGTGCAGATCATCAACGGCCACCGGATCAGCAGTCTGGAGCAGGAAAACATGTTCCTCGGTTTCACGGTCACCGCTGAATCCGTGAGCCAGTTGCGTGCCCGCGCGGCGACCGTCCTAAGTACGCTCGATTACCGCATCACAGCACACTGAGGGGCATTGGCAGGTCATCTGTCTGATCGCTGGAGGGGTTGCTCGTGGGTGCGGTCGTACCGGGGTTTCCGTTTCCAGTCGGAAGTCATCTCTCTGAGCTACCCGCGCTGCGCGGGAGTGGCTGACAAGTGCTGTGAGCGGGAATGTTCACCGGGGTCGAGAGCGGACTTGGAATCACACCATGACACAGTCCCAGCCCGATTCGTCCGCTGAAATCGAAGCGCGTGCCGCCGTCACGCGACACCGCTACGAGCACGCCCGCCGGCTGCCCGCCCAGATCCGGCTGGCCCGCCTGTGGCGCGAGCGGGGCGACTACCGCAGAGCGGGGCTCCTTCTGGCCCTGACACTGACGGCCGCCGAACACTGCTGCGGCCCCGACTCGCAGGCTGTAGCTGCGGTGTGCAACGAATGGGGTGTGCTGGGCAAGTACACCGGCAACTTCGACCGCTCCGAAACCCTGTACCGCCGAGCACTGGCGATCTACCAGCAAGCCTACGGAGACGAACATGACAGCATCGCGACCATCTGCCATAACCTGGGCGGCCTGCTCCACGCCCACGGCCGCCCCGCCGAGGGTGAACCGTGGGCCGCCCGCGCAGTTCGCATCCGTACCCGTTTGCACGGCCCCGACCACCCCGTGGTCGCTGCGGACCAAGCCGCATGGGCCGCCCTGCTGGACGGCTGTGGCCGCCTCGACGAGGCCGAGGCTCAACTCCGCACAGCGCTCTCGGTCTTCCAATGCGTCTACGGACCCGAGCACTACGAGATCGCCGTCACCACCCACAACCTCGCCGCCCTCCAGCACCGCCGCGGCCACCACACCGACGCCATCAGCGGCTACACCCAGGCGCTTGCACTCAAGGAAACCCTGCTCGGCAACAGCCACCCCGACCTGGCCCCGACCCTGACCAACCTCGGCACAGCCCACCGCCAACTCGGTCAACCCAGCCAGGCCGCCCTCCACTACACCAGGGCCATCGCTATACTCACCCCCCGCGTCGCCCCCGACCACCCCACCCTGATCGCCGCCCGCCAGGGTCTCTGCGACGTGCTCGGTCACCACCAATGAGTGAAGGCAGACTTGTGGCGACGGTGGAGGGCCGGGGAGTCGATCAGTGTCATCTCCAGGCAGATCGGCAAGCCGCCGGGTTCGGTGTTCACGGTCCTCAAGCACCACGGAGGGATCGCTCCCGAACCTCGCAAGATGCGGGCCGGAAGCCTGACCATGGGCGAGTGGGAGGAGATCTCGCGCCGACTCTGTGCTGGCGAGTTTACCGGACGATCGCTGGCTTTCTGGGACGCGCGGTATCGACGATCAGCTGTGGAGTCAACAACAATGGCGAACACGACGCTTACCAGGCAATCGCTGCACAGGACCGCGCACTTGATCGCGCTCGACGCCCGAAGCAGTACTTGCTCGCCCGCAGGCCCGCGCTGAAGCATACGGTGGTGAGGCTACTGGAAGATGAGTGGTCGCCCGAGTAGATCGTCGGCCACCTGCGACGGCATCACGGTGACGACCCCGTCATGTGGATCATTCACGAGACGATCTACCGATCGATTTAGCACCACCCGCTGGAAAGTGGCCCCGCGCGAACTGTGTAAGCGTCTGCGGACTGGCCGCCTGATCCGGAAGAACAAGCGCCGCACGGTGAAAGGCCAGTGGTGCTCACAGATCACCGATGCCCGACCGATAAAGGAGCGGCCCGGGGCGGCAGGGAACCGCAGCGAATCCGGGCACTTGGAAGGCGATCTGGTGATCGGTTCGAACAGTAGTCAGGTCGCCAGGCTGGTTGACCGGAAGTCAGGACGACCTTGACGCCATCGCGACGAAGCCCAGGCCGGGGCCGACCAGTAGATATGGGCCCTTCTTACCCTCTACCAGGCACTTCGGACCGTGGAGGCCGCCGAGTCCCGCCCCGGACCGCTGCGGGCTTCGAGTAATACTGACTTGTAATGCGTGATGTCGTGGGGTGCTGACTGGTCGTGATCGTCGCGGTACATCACGGTCATGAGGTACGCGCAGGGTGGTGGGCTGACTGCCGAGCAGGGGGAAGCGGGCCTCGTCTCGAAGGGGCCGGCGTCCTTGCCCAGGCTCGGCGACGAGTTGTTTATAAAGCTGGAGGCGGCGCTGGCGTTGGGGGCGGTGGCGCATGGCTGGTCTGACGAGCGCTGGACGCTGGCGCGGGTCCGGACGCTGATCGGGCGGATGTTCCACAAGAGCTATACGGTGCCCGGGGTGTGCCTGTTGCTGCACTGGCACGGCTGGTCGCCTCAGGTCCCGGCTCGCAAGGGTGGTGCAGCGCGGCGATGAGGCGGTCG
>NZ_JBSFCK010000097.1:0-7414 GCF_053593435.1 Streptomyces sp. NPDC002306 | reverse complement strand
GCTCCCGGGCCACACCCATGACCTAACCCGCGGCCCGCACCCACAAGATCGTCCGGATCTGTGAGCGACAAGGGGCCGCGATCCTCGCCGACCACGCCAACACGGGCGCCGGCACCTGGCTCACCACCGGCCTCATCGGAACCCGCCGGTCCGCGATCGGCATGCTGGTCGAGCCCAGCACGCGGTTCACGATGCTGCTGCATCTGCCCCGCAGGGAAGGCTTCGGCACCCAACCATGCATCAAGAATGGGCCCGCGCTTGCCGACCGCAGCGCCGAGGCCGGCAAGGACGCGATCACCGCCACCATCACCACGCAGCCCGAGTAACTATGCAGGTCACTGACCTGGGACCGCGGCACAGAACTGGCCCAACACCGCAACTCCGCATCGACGTCGGGCTCCAAATCTACTGCGCCGATCCCCACAGCCCCTGGCGGCACGGCACGAACGAAAACATGAACGGTCTGCCGCGGCAGTACTTTCCGGCTTCTTTTGGGGATAACAGCGTTCGTGAAACGACCCGGGAATCCCCCAGGCAGAACCGATGACCGTCCACCGTGCACACCGTCACCAGCGCACCAAGACCTGGAAGGAGTCCCTCCGACCCGGACCGTGAAGCGAAACTGAACCGGATCAAGGAGGTCATGAACCGCTTCCCCGACCGAGTGTTCGCGTTCGACGAGTTCGGCCCGCTCGGGATCCGGCCCACCGCCGGTTCCTGCTGGGCCTGAAGCAAGCATCCCAACCGAGTGCCGGCCACGTACCATCGCACCCACGGGGTGCACTACGTCCACGGCTGCTACTCCGTCGGCGACACCCTCTGGGGCCATCAACCACCGCAGGAAAGGGCCCGCGAACACGCTGGCCGCGCTGAAATTAATCCGCGCCGCCCGACCCGACGACGCACCGATCTACGTCATCCTGAACAACCTTTCCGCCCGCAAAAGCGTCGACATCAGCCGCTGGGCCAAGAAGCACAAGATGGCCGACCTCTAAGTTCTGCTGGGCGTACGAACGAGGCTATGACACCAACCACCTGAGCATAGGGGTCGGATCCACCATATAAAGCAGATGCCCTCCGCCGTAAATAATATTTAGCTGAGAAGTTGGAATTTTACCCGCAAGCCACCTTGAATGCCCAGGCGGGCATACATTGTCAACCGCCCCATGAAACAGACGCACCGGGCGTCGGATTGAGCTGATATCGAAACCCCATGGCGTCACCAAAGCTATATCGTCATCGACCCATCCTGCGTCTCCGTTCCTGACACCATCGGCGACACTTGCCAGAATATTGGTTCGGATAGTCAAACTTTCTAATGCTCGCTGATCCACTGCAGGAAGCCCAGTCGACATGTCAGCAAGAAGAATGGTTGGATCTGCAGAGATGGCTTCCGCGTAGGGACCAAATGCCCCATGAAGAGCGTCACGCCCTGCGAGGGCTAACTGTATTTCCTGAGTAGTCGATGCCCCCATGTCTTGATAAAAGTCGAGCCCAGCCGCCCACACCGGGCCAATCGTTCCGCTGGTAGCCACCTTTACCACTTCAGGTAGCAGCGCAGCCGCAGCAAGAGCATGCGGGCCTCCACTCGAAATTCCCAGGATGGCAAAACGACTCAACCCCCGGCTAACGGCAACGCTTCGGATATCTCCTGCACAATCGGCGACACGTCGCCCGGGATTTGGGTCGGAACCGCCAAATCCAGGACGATCGTATGAGAGGAGTCGGACCCCCTCCCTGGCCGCAATGGCAGAGTAGTAATCGACTTCCAGTGAAGAGCTCGGAGAACCGTGTAGAAGAATTACTGGCCTCCCCGACAATGCCCCACTTTCGGTCACCCGTAGAATGCGCCCATCGGCAGTGCTTACATCGACAGTCCTAGCCGCAGCCGGACTAATACCGAGAACCGATCCGGCACCCACCCCAAAAGCTGCAGCACCCAGGTTCTGCATAAACCTACGCCGATTCATTAAAAGCCTTTCACGCGTACCGGAATTTGCTAAGCTTCAGCCAGAAAATACAGGCAATCCAACAAAGTGAAATCTGCAAACACTCGAGCCGTTCCACCCATTGGTACTGGGGCCCCTGTATGAGGCATTCGCGGACATCATTTGACGATTGGATCCATCAACGGGAAGCGTCGCCTTCCCGCTGCAGATGAGTTCATTGTTAGTCAATTTGTCAACATCAACGAAATGTGCCACGGCGTCCACGTAGTCGCCGGGAGCGAGGCTTAAGTCTACGTAATTCGCATTCCGCCCCTTGTGCTCCTCGGTACCACTGGAGTCATAGACTGCAGTATAGGCATCCCTAAGATCGTAGGCACCGTTTTCATCCGCTCCCTCGTGTGTGTTGAGAGTCAAATTTGGATGAGAGTATGCACTCCATACGGCCACGGGGCAGTTATTCCGATTGTCGTTCCATCTCTGATCGCCCACGCAATTTCGATTATCCGCACCCACGGCAAGTCGCTTCTTCTGCTTTAATGCGCTCGAAGCGGAGTGGACTTCTAAATCGATATACCCAGAAAGATCGGCAGATTGAGGGATGCTGAATTGGCAATCACCACGACTCATGTTCCATGTATACCTGCCAGCCCCATCGGGCTTGTGGCCGTATTCACAATCATTATCCGCCAGGTTTCGGAATTCGGTATCAGTAATATACACTCGATAATTCACGCTACCGGCAGCTGATACTGACGGCGCACCAGTCACTGCAGCCCCGGCAAGGCTGGCAAATACGACTGAGCATCTTAGGGCGTTTAGTAACTTCACGTAGATCCTTAAATTGTTTCCGTGTATCGCTGGGTAAAGACTTCCCTTCCCGTGCTTTTGGCGGGGATGCGGGAAGGTTAAGCGTTCCCTGGAAGTGCGTCTCTAGGTGCCTATGCGATAAATCTACTTACTATGGCACTTTGAGAGTTGACGGTCCCGGAAATGTTGCGACGCTGCCGTCTTTGCAATGGCTGTCCGCATGAGATGCGACCCAAAATATAATGAATATTAGTCCCCGCTGGTTCGTTATCTGCCGCATGCGCAAGCCCTGCTATCCAGCAACACTCACAGTGTCGAATTATCAAGGAAGTGTCTAGCGCGTTACTTGAGTATTGAGCACTCGTTTCCAGGAAGGCTCATGATGTGGTGCAAGCAGGGGATCGGCGTGCTCCAGAAGCGGGTTGCGTTCCCTGGCGTGCACCGACTGCTACCTACGCTTGGCCTTCCTACTCGCCCTTGTATCGTTCCTGTTCTGATCGGTAGGGGTGGGCGTAGGCAATTTGTTGAGCAGGGTGAAGGTCCCTGACCCCGGGGTTTGGACACCGGAGAGATTTGGATCTTGAGGGTCCAGGAGAGCGAAGTCCCTATGGGGACGAAGCACTATCCCGCTGCGTTCAAGGCGACGCGGTTGCGTTGTACCGGTCGCGGCCGGGAGCGACGATCAAGTCGGTCACCGGCGATCTCTGGGTGAACACCGAGACGCTGCGGAACTGGATCTGGGCCGCCGATGGGCCCGTCCGGGCGCCCACTCCGCACTGCTGTCCACTGCGCAAGCGGGCGGTGACGGCGTTCAGGCGGATTTGGGCGCTGCCCGAAAGGGGATCCGTGAACTGGAAGAAGAAACGTGGCATTCTCCGCAGGGCGGCCCGGTATTTCGCGGGAGAGACGCGCTGGTGAACCGCTGCTGGTTGGCCGCAGAGGGCCGCGAAGGACGCCTCACTGGTGAGACGGTTGTGATTTTCTCCCGCAGCGATGAGGAGAGCTGCCGCGCTGTCGGGGCCCACTCCGAAGACCTTGAGAAGGTCGGAGTTGAGAGCACGGATCGTGAGAGTGATCTGCTTCTTGAGGGGGGTGATCTGCTCGGACAGGTGGCGGATACGCACCGCCAGGAGTTGCAGGGCCTGGTGCACCACGCCGTGCTGAGGGTTGAGCTCGGCGCAGGCGGCGAAGAGCGCCGGGTCGCGCAGCGGTTCCAGCCGTTCACGCAGCTGAGGATCACCACAGACCAGGAACGCTTTGAGCTGGTTGATGGCCTGCGTGAGGGCGCTGACAGCAGAGGCCTTGACCATTTTGGCCACCCGGAGTTCTTCGACAGCGCCTTCGCTGTACTTGGGGTGGGTGCGGGCCGAGCCCTAGGACGCTCAATACGGGCTGTCCGCGGGGCCGGGTTGGGCACGCCCGGCCCCGTGTTGCAGAGAATAGCTGCTGTCCGACCTCCGTTGTGATCGCCTGTCGGCGACGGCGGGAAAGTGATCCAGAACCATGATTCGCCTGACACTGACAATCGCCTTGACAGAGAGTGGGAAGCGGCAGAAGCAGGACCTGGCGGCTTCGTGTCAGCGGGAGCGTGGCAGTGGTGGTAGGCCCGGAGTGCTGTTTCTGCTGGTGGCTGGCTCTACAGGGCGAGCGTCGCTGACACGGGGTGGCATTTCGTGGATTGACGGCCGTCATGAAACGGTATGTGCACGCGACCTACTGCCACGATGGCGGTACATCGCACGTGGAGGCTCAGTGCTGGGTGACGGTGCGTTGCTCACAACGGAGCGGCAGAGAAGTCGGAACGGCTTATAGCGGCTTCGCTGGCTCTGGCATGAGGTGGCGTCGGGGTCGGGCGTGGGGTGGGTTCCGGTGGACGGGGCTGGGAACGACTGTGCTGCGTTGGGTCGTTAGCCTGTCGGTATGTCATTGCGTGTCATTGCGGGTCGTGCGGGCGGCTTGATCACTCTGGGCGCCGCGGATGCTTTGTGGGCCGGTTTGACGGCCGGCTGTGCTGTGCCGACAGCTTCTGCGGTATTCACTTGCCCTCCTGCCGAGGTCCGGGCCGGGTACGTCGTGCTTGGCCAGCGTGCGGTGGTGATGGTGAAGGCGAGCGGCGGCCCGTGGAACGTGGCGGAGACTGAGGTGCGTCGGGCGGCAGTGGAACTGAGCGCGGTCGAAATGGACCGCCAGGATCTGGTCCGCATCGGTCCGTTCCGGGGCGTGCCGAAGCAGCATGACGGGGGAACGCTGCTGCGGTGGCGCTGGCGCATCACCCGGGAACTGCAGGAGTCGGGCGGCCCTGAGCGGGCGGCACGGGATGAAGACGGCCGGCTGTGCCATCTGGCGGGGATCGACTGGCGGCAGATCCTCGTGGAACAGACCCGCGACCGGACGGCGCGGACATGGTTGCTGCCGCGCGCCGTGGTCAGGCTGCTGGACGCGGCCGAGCACACCGAAACGCAGTGGCTGCACGCCGAGCGGACCCGTCAGGCAAACGTAGCCGTCACCAAGTCGCCCTCCCACCATGGGCAGACCCAGGCCGCTGGCAGCCGACACACGACGAGCCCCGACCGCCCAGCTATCCCACCGCCTGTCCCACCGCGCCCCTACAACGGGGAGCTGCACGGTCACCTGTACTCGGCACTCAGCAGGAAACCCGGGATCTCTCGCAAGGTGGCCGGGTGGACATGCGCCGTCTGCCGCACCGCACCCGCCGCCGTACTCGACCACTGCCACGAACACGGCTACGTCCGCGCCCCCGCCTGCCACTCCTGCAACACCCAAGAACGGCCCGACCACCTGTACAGCAACGACATCCGCGTGGCCAGCCACTACACACACCTCTTCGACACCCACGCCGCCGAATGGCTCCGCCACTGGCATCGCTGCCCCGGCTGCCGCGCCCGCACCACCCTGCCGCTGCCACACCTTGCTGCTTGGACCGCCTACATCGCCTGTCGATCACAGCGCCCGACGCACCGCGATGCCCGCGGCTCCCGCGGACGCAAACCCTGTGGTGTGCTGCGCGTGTCCTGGAGCGGCAGTCACCACGCGCCCCATTCCTGCCTGCTCACCGTCGCCGTCGACTTCTGTCCCTCCGGCGAGCACCGTGTCCTGGCGCAAGTCTCCTACCGCGAAGCCGTCGAACGGTTTGGCACCTGGCTGGCCGAGACCGCCCCTGACGTGGCTGCCGCGGCCGGACCCGACCGCCGGGATGGCCTCCCCGCCCACTTCCGGCCAGTCATCGCAGACACCAGTAGCGAGGGCCTGGGCCTGTTCTGAGCGACCAGTGGCGGACCCGGCATCAACCTCTGCTCGAACCAGTCCGTCATTTCATGCGCAAGGCCATTAAAGGGGTACATGTCACCCAGAGGGGATTCCGGGAAGCTGGCGGCTATTCCGACTCTGCTGCTCAATTCCGACGTGGCTTTGATGCGTGAATCGCGAGATCGTGCAGCGTCGCACTTCGTGCAGGCTGCCGCACGGAGACGGCTCAGCGTAGAGAATGCCGCCCGGCTGCGGCTTGCCGGATGCCACATACGGCAGAAAATCGAGCGGGCTGCACGCAGCTCCTCAATGAGCTTCGCTACCGCCGCCTCACCGTGCACCTTCCCGTGGCGTACGCGCAGCGATTGTTCGACGCCCGCAATAGCCGGTGCCGGCGACCAGGAGATGCGCGGGGCCGTCGCCGAAGGGTTGAAGGACATGTACTTCCGCGACGTCGGCACCCGCGCCATGGGCCTGTCGGACGTCGCCCTCACCGACATCGACCGCCTCGGCCTGGACTTCTGAACTCCCGCTGCACGCTAGACCGGAGAAGAACCCTGTGGTCGGTAGCCGGAGCCCGTTGCCGATCCCGGCCCCCTCAGAACCGGACGTGCACCTTTCAGCGCATCCGGCTCAAGCAAGCCACGAGGGCTTCGCAGGTCAGCAGGGTTATGTGGCCCGTTCGCCGTCGCCAGCGTGATGCTGACGGTGGCATTCGGAATGCACAAGGCGAAGGTTGGTCCGCTCCTCCGTGTCACCGTCTCGCCGGCAGGTGAAGTGATGCTTGTGGAGCATCTTCTTCGAGGCCGCGAACCAGACAGTCCGCTCGCGTGGACTGTCTGGTTCGTACTCGCTCCGACGATCAACGCCTGCTTGCAGAGAGGACAGAGCCCCTGCTGCCGGACCGCCAGGAGAAGACTCGTCTTGTCCATCGGGGGCGGCGCTTTCCTGCGGCGGCGGTCCCGCCAGTACTCGGTCAACGCAGGGTCGTCCGGGGACGCTCCGCCCTTGACGAGCTGGTGGCGGACGATGCCCGTCCAGGCGAAGTTGATGAGTTGCCGCGGTCGCCAAACATCCACCGATCACGCCGGGATAGGTGGAACTGGCCGAAGTAGCGGTCCACAACCCAGTACCTCGACTTGTTGCGGTGACGACGTCTGGCCCATTTGAAAGTCAGCCGCCACATGTAGTGATCCAACGACGAGAACGTCGTCGAGGACGCCACCGCCCGGTAGTAGGCCGCCCAACCGCGAACGATCGGGATCAGGCTGCGCAACACAGCCTCGGCATTCGTCTTGGCAGACTCCTGTGGAGGAAGGCGCCGCCCGGCTCGCGGACCTCATGCGGCACTACCAGCCCGATGTGGTCGTCACCTACGACGAGAACGGCTT
>NZ_JBSFCK010000096.1:0-7552 GCF_053593435.1 Streptomyces sp. NPDC002306 | reverse complement strand
AGAACGACGTACCAGTGCTTGCCTTCGCGCTTGACGGACACGGTCTTGACCTTGCCGGCCACGGGCCGGTGCTGGTTGACCTTGATGTGCCCCACACCCTGGAACCTGACGCGGGTGATGGGGTCGTGCGGGGTGGAGTCCCACCGGCAGCCGTCCCCATCCCTGGGGAAGTCGACCGTGTCGAACCAGTTCACCCCACGAAAGCGCGGATAGCCCGGCGCATCACCGGACCTGACCCGCCGGAAGAACGCAGCGAACGCCTTGTCGAGACGACGCAAGGTGGCCTGCTGTGAACTGAAGGACCAGCGGCCCTGACGCTCCGCATCGAACGCCCGGATGTCCTTGAGCTGCGCCGACTGCATCCCGTACTTGATGCTCATCTTCGAGGCGTGCCGCCAGGCGTCACGGCGCTCCTGCAAGGCCCCGTTGTAGAGGGAGCAGTGGTCACGGACCATGTCGCCCAGCGCGATCGCCTGGCCCACGGTGGGCCGCAGAAGGAACTTGTACGCACGGATCACCCCGGCCCACCCCCTTCCCCCGCCGGTTCGGTGATTTTACTGCGCTTGGGGTATGTCACCACGCTGGGAACCAAACCCCGATTTCCGTACCGGTCGCCATGTCGCCCACACTCTTCACGCACACTTGGTGTTCGTCACGAAGTATCGGCGCGACGTGTTCGATGACGCCATGCTCAAACGGTGCGAAGAGATCATGCGCGAGGTGTGTGGCAGCTTCGAGACGGAACTACGTGAGTTCAACGGCGAAGCGGACCACGTGCACCTGCTGGTGCACTATCCGCCGAAGGTGACCCTTTCGAAACTGATCAACTCCCTCAAAGGCGTCAGCTCCCGGTACCTGCGAGCCGAGTACACCGGCCGGATCAACCGGACCGGCATGGGCTCGGTGTTCTGGTCCCGCTCCTACTTCGCGGGGTCCTGCGGCGGCGCACCACCGACCGTGATCCGCCAGTACATCGAAGGCCAGAAGCGGCCCCTCTGACCATCACGACGAAGACGAAGAGAACTCCGCCACTGCGCGACTCCGCGCCAAGGATACGTTTCCCTCCCCGGCTGAAGCCGGGGATACCCACACAAGATCAGGGATGGGTCCAGTGTCGCGAAAGGTGCATGGGCGCGCACCTCGGGTACAGCACCCCTCCCCCGGCAGGATCCGGGGCCTCGTCCCCGTGCTCGGGCCCGGATCCGAACAGCTCAATGAGAAGTCGCAGCGCTCAGTGTCATGAGTAACTCCTATTGGACTTCCCCTCGGAAGTCGCGCCAGGATGAAGGAGCATCCCTCATCAGGCATACCACTCTCAGCGCCACGGAGATCCCTCATGCACCACGTCGCCGACGCCAACCGTTACGACGGCACCATGCAGTACCGGCGCACCGGACGCTCCGGGCTCGACCTGCCGGTCCTGTCGTTGGGCTACTGGCACAACTTCGGCGACGACAACGCGTTCGAGGCTCAGCGCCAGATCGCGTTGCGCGCCTTCGACCTCGGCATCACCCACCACGACCTGGCCAACAACTACGGTCCGCCGTACGGCTCCGCCGAGATCAACTTCGGCAGGATCATGCGGCAGGACCTGGCGCCCTACCGCGACGAGATGGTGATCTCCACCAAGGCGGGCTGGGACATGTGGCCGGGCCCGTACGGCCAGGGCGGTGGCTCGCGTAAGTACCTGCTCGCCTCGCTCGACCAGTCCCTCCAGCGCATGGGCCTGGACTACGTCGACATCTTCTACTCCCACCGGCTGGACGCCTCCACCCCGCTAGAGGAGACCATGACCGCGCTGGACACCGCGGTGCGTCAGGGCAAGGCGCTCTACGTCGGCATCTCCTCCTACGACGCCGAACGCTCCCGGCAGGCCGCGGCGATCCTCCGCGAGCTGGGCACGCCCCTGCTGATCCACCAGCCGTCGTACAACATGCTCAACCGCTGGATCGAGACCGAGGGCCTGCTCGACGCCGCCGCCGACGAGGGCTTCGGCGTCATCGGCTTCACCGCGCTGGCCCAGGGGCTGCTCACCGGCCGCTACCTCGACGGCATCCCCGAGGGGTCCCGCGCCACCCAGGACAAGTCGTTCAGCACGAGCTGGCTCAGCGACGACACCCTGCCCCGGCTGCGTGCCCTCAACGACATCGCCGCCCGCCGCGGCCAGAGCCTGGCCCAGATGGCGCTCGCCTGGGCCCTGCGCGACGCACGCGTCACCTCTCTCGTCATCGGCGCCTCCCGCGTCGAGCAGCTGGAGCAGAACGTCGCCGCCCTCGATAACCTCTCCTTCACTGAGGAGGAACTCGCGGACATCGACAAGCACGCGATCATCGAAGGCAGCGTCGACCTGTGGCAGCAGGCCCGCACGGGCAGCCTCGACTGACCACCCGTGAACCCCTGACTCCCGTGCGCCGGGCCTGAGTCACGTGTTCGGCTCCCCAACAGCCCGAGTCTCGAAGGGGACGCCCGCTGCCGGGCGTAGGCTTTGTCCAGCATGGACACAGGGGGGGGAGCTCATGTCGGCTGAGAGTGCTCGGAGTTGGGAATCGGCTCTCGATTCGGTCGTGGTGTACGCGCAGGGTGCCGTCTGCCGGCGGCTGGCCCGGGGCCGGGTGCCGGCGGACGGCCGGGTGCGGGTGGCGGGGCTGCCGCGCTCACTGGACCCGGGATCGCTGCGGGCACGGGTCACGGACGCTTCCGGGATGCGTGTCGTGGAGGCCCGGGTGGAGGTCGACGCAGAGCTGTCCGACACCGGCACGCGCGACGAACTGCGGTGCGAGGCTGAGCGGTTGCGTGACGCCTATGCGGCGGCGCGCCGGCGCAGGGACCGGCAGCTGGCCCTGGTCCAGGAGGTCACGGCGCTGCACCCGGTCCCGCCGACCCGCAGGCGCGACGACCCGCACCGTCGTACCCCGGTCGACGCCTGGCTGGAGTTGGCCGACTTCGTCGACGAGCGGCTGACGAAACTGCACGGCCGTCTGGTCGAGTTGGAGGCGGCGCTGAGCCGCGCCGAGCACGAGCTGGAGATCGCCACCGACCGGCTCACCCGCGCCTCCGACGACGCGCCCTCGGCGCGCGTGGAGATGTCGGTCCAGGCGGTCCTGACCCTCGACGGCACGGGGGACGCGGAGCTCGAGATCGAGTACGGGGTGCCGGGCGCCGTCTGGGTACCGGCCTACCGTCTCGGGTACCGGCAGGGCGACGGCAGCGGCCGTCTGGTGCTGCGCGCCTCGGTGGCTCAGCGCACCGGAGAGGACTGGACCGGCGTGCGCATCGCGCTGGCCACCGCCGACCTGGGGCGCCGCACCGACCTGCCGAGGCTTCGTTCGATCCGGATCGGACGCCGTCAATCCGCCCCGGCCCCGTCCGGCTGGCGCGAGCCGCCCGCCGGGCTCGCCGACCTGTTCGCCGGGTACGACGCGTCGGGCCCCGCGCCCGCGACGGCCGGCGGGCGCGCGGCCGCCGGGATGGTCGGCGGGGCGGCGGCCGCGTCGGCGGTCGCCGTGGGCGGCTACGCGCCGGGTCCCGTTCCGCCGCCTCTGCCGCCGCCCCCACCGATGCCGCAGGGGTTCGGCGGGCCGCCGCCCGCGCCCGCCGCGGTCCGTGGCGCCTTCCCTAAGGCCGGCGGGAGCGCCATGCCCGATCTCGCGCGTTCGGCCCGGTCGCTCGCCCGCGACGCCTCCTTCGCGGAAGCCGTCGCCGCGGCGCCCTTCGCTCCCGCCCCCACCGGGCCGCCGCCCGTTCCGGCCGCCGCCGGGGGGCCGCCCCCGCCTCCGGAACCCGTCGCCGGTCCGCCGCGGCCGAGCGACACCGAGCTCGATTACGCGGCCCTCGTCCTGTGCGGCCCCGACGCGCGGAGCGACCGCAGAGGTCTCCTGTTCCCCGGCCCGTCCTTCGACCCGGTGGCCGCCGAGTACCGTCGCCGCGGTGAGACGGTCGCCGCGCTGCCGCTGCCCGGACACGCCGTGCGGCCCCGCGAGTCGGCCGGTTCCTTCGACCATCGCTTCGACGCCACCGCCCGCGCCGACGTGCCGTCGGACGGCACCTGGCACACCGTCACCGTCGGGGAGATCCCGGTCGGTCTGCGCACCGAGTACGTCTGCGTGCCGGCGGTGGAGCAGACCGTGTACGCCACGTCGGTGCTGTCCAACGCCACCGACCAGGCACTGCTGGCCGGCCCGGTGGAGGTCACCGTCGACGGCGAGTTCCTGCTGACCACCGCCTTGCCCACGCTCGCCCCCGGCGGTGTGCGCCGGGTGGGGCTCGGACCGGCCGAGGGCATCCGCGTCACCCGCCGTACGAACCTGCACGAGTCGACCACCGGACTGCGCAACGGCACCACCGTGCTCGACCACCGCGTCCATGTGGAACTGGCCAACGGACTCGCGAGGCCCGTCACCGTCGAGGTCCGCGAGCGGGTGCCGGCCACCTCCGAGGCGGACGTACGGATCGTGGAACGGGCGGACTGGACGGCACCCGGAGACGACACCGGCCCCGATCAGCTTGCTCCGGGCAGCCGCGTCTGGCGGGTGGACCTGCCCGCCGGTGGCACCGCCGCCCTCGACGGCGGCTACGAGATACGCATCCCGGCCGGCAAGGCCCTGGTCGACGGCAACCGCAGGAGCTGACGCATCATGTCCACGGCTCCGAAGCCGATCGCTCTCCCCGTCACCGCTGTCACCTGTCTGGAGGACCGCGCCCACATCGAACGGACCGCCGAGCTCGACCTCCGGGCCGGGGTGCAGCGGCTGCTCCTCGGACCGGTCAGCGCGCTGGCCGTCGACCGCACCCTTCACGCCGAGCTGACCGCCGATCACCCGGCGACCGTGCTCGACGTGCGGATCGTGCGCGACTGGACTCCGCGCGGGCCGCTGCCCTCCGACGACGACTCCGTCCTCCGTCGCCGCCTGCACACCCTCGAAGCGGAGCAGGTCGCGCTGGAACAGCGCCGCGACCGTCTGCACGCCCGTCTCGACCTCCTCGCCCGGCTGGCCGCCGACCTGCTGCGGGACATCGGGGAAGGCGCCGGATACGGAGAGACCGAGACGCCCCGCTGGACACGCGAACTGGACCGGCTGGACAGCGAACGCGACACGTACGGCGAGGAACTGCGCGCCGCCCAGGACCGGCTGACCGCCGTCACCACCGAACTCGGCGAAGTGCGGCAGGCCATGGACCTCGCCGAGGAGGAGCCGGCCGAACTGCTCGGCCACGTCGAGCTGACCGTGGAGGCCGCGGCGGCCGGCCCGGCCCGGCTGCGTCTCGGTCATCTCACCCCGTGCGCGCTGTGGCGACCCGCCTACCGGGCCGTACTCGACGGGGACGCGCTGACGCTGGAGACCGACGCCGTGATCTGGCAGCGCACCGACGAGGACTGGACGGACGTACGGCTGACGCTGTCGACGGCCCGGTCGGCGCTGGCCACCGAACCGCCGCGGCTGGGCGAGGACCGGTTGACGCTCAAGGACCGCTCCGCGGCGGAGCGCCGCACGGTCGACGTCGAACTGCGGGAACAGGAGATCGGGGACCTCGGCCCGGCCCCCGTACTCGGCCTGCCCGGCGTCGCCGACGGCGGCGAGGCCCGGGTGCTGCACTGCCCCGCGCCGGTCTCCGTGCCCGGCGACGGGCGCGCCCACCGGGTGCCGGTGTCGGCCTTCAGCACGGCCGCGAGAAGCGAGTACGGCTGCTCGCCCGAGGTGTCCCCGCTGGTCACGCGGCTGCTGCGGTTCGACAACCAGTCCGGTCACGCACTGCTGGCCGGGCCCGTGGACCTGGTCCGGGGCAGCGGGTTCAGCGGCCGCGGCACCCTGGAATTCGCCGCTCCCGGAACCCCCGTGGAACTCGCCTTCGGCAGCTGCGACGACTTCCGGGTGGTCCGCCATGCCGAGGAGTCCCGCGACTCCGTCGGCATCACCCAGCGCACCGTGGTGACCCATACGGTCCGGCTGCACCTGTCCCGGTTCTCCGCGCCCACGGAGAACGACGAACGAACGGTGGTCGTCCGGGAGCGTATCCCGGTGTCCGAGGTCTCGGCGGTGGAGATCCGGCTGCGCAAGGACGACTGCTCCCCGGCACCCGACGCGGTCGACACCGAAGGCATCGCCCGCTGGGACATCACCCTGCCGCCCGGCGGCCGCCGCACGGTCACCCTGTCCTACGAGCTGTCGGCGAGCGCCAAGGTCACCGGTCTGTGAGCACGCGCCCCGCTTCAACTCCCTTGTCCGCGAGGGGGCGTGCTCGCCAGCCGGTGTGCCGGAGATGTTCCTGACCGCATCATGGACGCATGGAAACGGGGACTGACCGCGGTGCGGGCGACGCCGGGAGCGGCGAGGAGGCTCCGACGCCACCGTAGGCGCGGACATGCTCGACTCCCGCTCCGGGCAGTTCCACAGCGATGTGGTGGCCAAGAAGGTGGAACACCACTACACCTGCCTTGCCATCGCTTCCCAGTCCGATATGGGCGTTCGCCGGACGCGACCGTGAACTGTGCACGCTGCTGACCGCTCTGGACCCCGGCGAACCGGCCCGTGGCGCGGTCCTCGTGTACTCGGTCGGCAAGACCGCGGTCGCCCTCCAAGCCGCGCACACGGCGCAACGCCTGGGCTTCTTCCCGCCGGCGTGGTCTTCCTCGACCTGCACGGCTACGACAACGTCCCGGTAGACCCGGAACAGTTGCTGGAACAGTCTCTGCTGGCGCTCGGTGTCCCTAGGGACCACATGCCGACCAGTGCCGACGCACGTGCCGGGCTGTACCGCTCGGTGCTGGCGGAGGTCGCCGCGACCCGGGACGCGCTGCTGGTGGTCGTGGACAACGCCTCCCATCCTTACCAGGTGCGCCCCTCCTGCCGGGCCACTCATGTCACCGCGTGCTCGTCACCTCCCGTGACGTCCTGTCGCAACTCGGCGCGCCGTCGCTGTGGTTGGGGGTGCTCTCCCCCGAACACGCCGTGCGGCCGCTGGACACGGCGGACCCAGCCAACATCCGCATCGCACAAGATCCTCGCCAGGCGCTCCGCCTGATCGCCCTCGCGCCCGGGCCCGAGGCCGGGCCGGAAGCACTCACCGCGCTCGACCGATCACCACCCGACCCGCCGTCCCTGGACGTCCTCGTGCGGGCCCACCTGATCGAGACAGGCACCAGCCGCGGCCGCTGGTGTATGCACGACCTGGTGCGCGCTTACGGTGTCTTCCGCAGGCGGGCGGACGCTGTCACCCTCGCCGAAGGCCATGCGCCGCGAGCTCGGCTACTCAGCCGGTACGAGCGGCGCGTCGCGGACAGTCACTCCTTTCTCCGACTACTGGCCGATCGGCCCCGTGGGGGTGAGTTCGCCAACTGGGCCGAGGTGCTGCGGTGGCTGGACACGGAGCGCGAGGGCCTGGTGGGGGCCACCCAGTGGGCTGCCGATCCGGAACACGCCGCGACCGGAGTGCGCTTCGCTTTGAGCCTGTGCCACTACCTAGTGTGATGCGTCTGAAATCACGAGCTTAAGTCTGTAGCCTGTTTTCATGTCTCGGGGTCCTCGTGCCGTCGAAGTCGTGCTGTCCGATGAGG
>NZ_JBSFCK010000095.1:0-7992 GCF_053593435.1 Streptomyces sp. NPDC002306 | reverse complement strand
ACCGGAGTGCGGCCCCGCCGGCCCCAAGTCCGTCCCCGGGGCGGCCGTCGGGTGAAGCCGGCTTCGTCCTCGAAGCAGACGTAGCCCCCGCAGGTCGCCCGGACCCTTTTACCTCCGCCCAGGTCGCCACCTTCCACACCGCAACGGCCTGCTCATCGCGCTCAGCGACCCGCCGGGCGGGAACCTGCGGGCTGAAGCCGAGCCGGTGCATCAACCGGGTGGCACCCGAAACGCTGTAGGAGACGTGGAACTTCCTGCCGATCAAGGTCGCCACCCTCGATGCGGTCCACACCTGGTCCTCCGTCCAGCCATGCGCGGCAGGCCCCTCCTCCACGAACCCCGTCAGCTTTTCGAGGCACCGCGAGGACAGACGACACCGTGACCCGCTCGGACCCCGGGAGGCCAAAGCCTCACCACCACCATCCCGCCACAACTGGTGCCACTGATAAGCCGACTTCACGCTCACCCGCAACCTACGTGCGACTTCCGACACCGCGATCTGCTGCCCAAACAGTTCGGCCGCTTGCATCCGTACCGTCTCCCGACGCCGACGCCCCACAGGAGTCAGCCCGCCCCCACCCGCATATCTCACACACCACGGATACACGCACCCACCCACACCCATCAGGGACTTCTCAGCGATTCACCCCAACGAACTGAAATCAGGAGCCGTCGGCTCGAGCGCGGACAACGCGGCCACCGAGTCGTTGTTCGCCTCACTCAAACGGGAGATCCTGCCCGGCCAGCGCAGCTGGCCCACCGCACGAGCCGGCCGCCTCGCGGCGTTCCGCTGGCTCGGCTACTACAACCAGCGCAGGCACTCGGCGATCGGCTACCTCGCACCAGTCGTCTTCGAACAGAGATCAACTACGTGGGCCATCGCTGCATGACAACCCGTGTCCACGATCA
This sequence comes from Streptomyces sp. NPDC002306, assembly GCF_053593435.1. Taxonomy (NCBI): domain Bacteria; kingdom Bacillati; phylum Actinomycetota; class Actinomycetes; order Kitasatosporales; family Streptomycetaceae; genus Streptomyces; species Streptomyces sp. NPDC002306. The sequence continues at coordinate 7,083 of NZ_JBSFCK010000095.1, read as the reverse complement.
AGGTGGAAGCCCCGGATACCTCGGCCGCCTGTACGGATGATCCCCGGCATTCCCGAACCGGTGAGCGAGACAATCACACGTCAGAGGAGCCGAGTTGGACGCCGTCGGCGCCGACACGGAAGAACTGCAGCACCAGGAGCCTCCTGTTGCTCGGCTGGATTCGACACCCACGAGCTGTGCAGGAGGTCCCGCTCATGCCCGGCCGCGCAGAAGATCACCCGACCGAGTGGCTTCTTAGTCAAGCGCCTCGCCGTCCGCTGGAAACGCTGAACCAAACTCCACGACGCCTTTGTCTCGTTGGCCTGCAGCCTCGTCTACCGGAGGCGCGTCGAGAGAAGCCGCTCGTAACCCTGGTAGGAGCTTTATGGACTGGCACATCCGATGTCCTCGAGCCACAGCTCGGGGTGAGCTGTGGTGAAATCCGTCATTAACTGTCTGCACTCCGGGTCGTCGACAATCGTGATCCGCACCCCGTGCTCGGCAAGCCATAAGTGGCCGCCCGAGTAGGTCCGTGACTCGCCGATCACCATCTGGCTGATCCCGAATTGGCGAACAAGACCCGAGCAATACCAGCACGGTGAGAGCGTGGTCACCATCGTCGTCCGCCTGTAGTTGCGCAGTCGGCCCGCTGCACGGAAAGCCGCAGTCTCGGCGTGCATAGACGGATCGTCATCTTGCACGCGCCGGTTATGCCCCCGCCCGAGCAGTTCGCCCTCCGGGCCGAATAATGCGGCACCGATCGGAATACCCGCGTACGCGAGGCCAACTTTAGCCTCTTCGATCGCCACCTCCAGCATTTTCTCTACATTCAGTTGCTGTTGACTACCCTCACCCAATGCTTCCCCTCAATGTCAGACCTGAACAGGACTTAGTCGTTGATCCCAGTCGCAGAGTGGCACTCAAAGCGGCACCCGGGAAGTGCTCGTTCACTCGACACACCCTCGCGCAGCACTCGAGATCAATCACAAATACGCGACTTCTGGAGCGCTCTGATGTCCGCTAGCCACCTCTACACATCATCGCTCATGGTAACCCCACCACGTTAGTACACACACTGACCCAACGAGGTTTCAACCAGGTCGAATAAGGCAGATCAAGATCGTCCGAAAAATCGGCAACAGCCTGTGCCAGCGATTCTAGAAACTCAGGTCCACTTCCGTACGTGAGGTGGACGGTAGGCGCGATCTCCCCTAGTCCCCTTACCGAGAATGCGTGATTTTCGCGGTCTTCAAGGATCAGGATTGTTGGGCACTGGAGAGCGCTTGCCCAACCGATTTCGACGTGAGTTTTCGGGGATGCAGGATCTCCCGGAAACGCTACATAGAGATCGCAGGAGCGGATCCAGTGAAAGTCCCGCCGGGTACGCTTGGCGGCCATGATCGATTGACTACATGGCTCCTCGTGATGCGCGCTGAGGACCTCCCAGCCGTTCTGTTCGAAGAAGCTGACGAGCCGCACGTATCGGTCTCTAAACTCGTGGGCAGTACTGAAGTCGGTTGATCCACTGGAAGGGCCGCCGATTAAGACGACAGGTTTTGAATTTGTGTTCATCACACTAAACCTTCGCGGGACAAAGATTCAGGGGTGCCAGATAAACGACACAAGAGGGTTGCTCGCGGGGAGTTTCTTTTCGGGGCTCCCTGTCGGGATTATGGGGTGTGGGTGACTCAGGCCATCGCGATCACTTCCTATATCCCGCCAGTGGAGGAAAGCAGCCTGCGAGTCAGCCGAGTCTTACGCAAACAGCGTAAGCACGGAACGGCGCGGGGGAAGTGCCTCTATTGAACACATTAACCCGCCACCCTCGACCGTCATTCTCGGGTACTGATGCTTGCAACTCCACACCTTGAGCCCCGGAAGAAAAGCCACCTCCCATTGCACGCTTCCCCGTCGGACATACTGCGGTTACTCGACGGCCGTCACTAGGAAGAGCCTGTTGAATGGCGCTCTCAATGACCTCATAGCCGCTTACCGACGCGGTAACAACGTTTACCCCACCCGTGGACCCAGCGAGAGATCCTTTAACAGTGGCGGCCGACCGGCCGCCTGATGGCCGCTCTTCCTCTGCATCGGCACTGGATGACGAATACAGCGCACCAATGAGCGCAGCGATGACCGCCATGGCCACTAGGAAAACTCGCACAGGTGAAGAGAAATGGGACCTGTACCACCTGGCGTGCATGACAACTCCAGAAGTTGGAAAACTCAATGCGCGGGCCGACAATAGCCGCGTCATAAGAGTCTAAACAGCATGCGGCCTTTATCGCGTAAGTAATCCTTACTCATTCCGACCCCGTTTCTCGTCAGTGGGATTCGATCACTGACTCCTAATGCGGCCTGTCAAGCCGCGAAATGGTGGTGCGAGTTCGTAGATCCGTCCGTCGTAGAGGAAGACTCAGAGGACGTTGACGTAGTGACATGCCGGACCAGGACTGCCTGCATGTGGCGCTTACCTTCGACTCGCTACCGATAGTTCGTTAAATCTGTGTGGCTTGAGCGCGACCACGTAGGCCAGGTCGGCCTCGCGCAGTGCGAGAAACCAGGTGTCACTGACGTAAGTAGGCGCAGTCGGCGACCACCGCCCGGCAGCCGAAGCCCGCCTCCTTCCCCCGGGCCGCGAGGGCGGCGGACAGTTGCGGTTTCGTGCGCAAGGCTGGGTCGGCCTGGCCGCGGGCGAGGTAATGGGCAGGGGTGGAAGGAGTCGCGTGCAGCGGGTAATACACGCGGCCGTCGGTCCACACCGTGGTCACCGTGACGATGCCGTTGTCCGTCTTACCCCAGCCGGCCCAGCCACTGCCGGCCCACATGCGCGGTCGCCGTGCCGTCCTTGCGATCCCCAAAATCATCGATCACGATCACCCCGCCGTCATACGGAGCCGTCGCCGGCTCCACACAGCAGCTCAAGCCGCCGGTCGTTGACCAGCTCAGCCTCCCAGGGCGACTCGGACAAGAAGAACTGCAGCCGCTGCACCCCCGGCATCCCCGCACCCGCCACCGGCTCCGCCCCAGCCAGGCAGGTGATCGTCTTGTTCCGCTCCCGCGGCGCCAGCAGCCCCGTCAGGTACTCACGAAACCCGCGACGCTGGGCCAGGCTGAAGAAGAGGTCGTCGAACCGGGCCGCATACTCCTCCAACGGACCCGGCGCGGGCGGACACGGACGGCGAACAGTCATCTTCAACCCCCAACACAGCAAATGACCCCTACCACCGGCCCACGACCAACCCGACCTGCCGCCAACCCACACCACCACCAGAATTAACGAACCACCGGTAGACACGAGCCGGAGTACTCTTTGTAATGCTCCAGCAATGGCACTACACAACCCATAACCGGCCCCGTCAACTTGCCGAAACCCACAGGGCAGTCCGCAGCCGACAGGTGCCCGCTAGGAAGCGGCCTGGACTCGTCGATTGCGCCGCAACACCGCCGGTGAGATGAGCCGCCTACGCCACCAGAAGTTGCCAGTGTCAGGGACCAGATTCGCCACTCAGGATTTCGGTGAGTTCTTTACGCGTGGAAACCCCAAGCTTTGCATACACGTGATTGAGGTGGTTGTCGATAGTACGTACAGAGAGACCTATTGACTGAGCGATATCTTTACTGGTTGCTCCGACTGCGGCCAGCGCAGCCACTTCCCGCTCGCGGGCTGTGAGGGGAACCACTGATTGAGCTGTGGAAAGAAGGGGAGTGTGGGCTCTTTGACAACGGGCCAGCAAAACGGACCCGCGCCGATTAGCGGCGGTTGCATCCCTCGTCTGGCCGCGACGCTGGTGAATCGCGGAAGCCGCCGTAGCCGCTTCCGCTGCAAGCAGGTCTGCTCCCGCCGCCTCCAATTCAGCAGCCACGGCAAAGAGCAAATTAGGATTGCTTTCGGCAAGGGCAGATGCCAAATTAGCGCGTGCCAGGGCGAGTGCCCCATCATGCTTCTCGGCTAGCTGGGTAAGCCGGTCGACGACCCCCGCTGCACCTCCCAAGCGAGCGACGTCGGTGAGCAGAAGTGCTTCAGAAGAGGTGTGCCCAGTGCTGCGGGCTTCCTCAGCAGCCGCTATGAGCATGGCTATCGCCTTTTTAGAATGGCCCTGGGCAGCCAACAGCCATGCAGGGCCCAGGGACTCCTCTCCAGCTGAGACGAAAAGAGATGACAGACCATCGGTCGCTTGACGATCTACTAGCGATGCCTCGGCTGTGATCAAGTCACCAAGCACAGCTGCGCATGCGGCGAGTCCACTCAGAGCCGACCTGAGTCCTTGTGAGTGGTTGATCTTCCGGGCAAGTACACAGGTTTCAGCAAACCATGTGCGTGATGTAGCAACGTGTCCAGCGACCCAGTTTGCACGGGCCGTAAAGAAGGCTATCCACATGCGCGCAATGGTGCTTGAGGTAGTGATTTCTGTGTACGCACGCTCACCCATTGCTGTAGCGAGTGGCAGCTTTCCGGCCTCGGTAAGGGCGATGACCATGGCCCCCCTCTGGACTGCGGGGTGTAAAACAAGGGTGTGCTCATGAATTAGCATGTTAGCCGAATAGGCCCGTTCAGCCCAGGCTACTGCCGCATCAGTACGGCCGACCATTGCCAGTGCGATGGGTTTTACCGATGCAGCGCGTAGCCACACGTCCGCAGCTGGCGCCTGCGTCACATCGTTTTCCATAGCGTTCAGCAGAGAAAGCCCCTTGGAGGGTTGTCCGGCACAAATTCTCAAGTAGCCCTCGTCGAGTTGCAAAACGCTACGATCGAGGCTTCCTTCATGTCGGCTTACGGCTGCCGAGTTGATCGAAAGAGCCGCGGAAATATCACCCAGACTCAAAATCAGATTGGCAGTCCGGACTAGCGTGATGGTCAGGTCTCGTGCTGAATCCGTCCGCTGTTCGTCCGACTGCATCTGCGCGAGCATGGCTTCAGCCTGAAGCCCTTGGCCTGTCTGAAACAGAGACTCTCCCAACATCAGTCGACTGTCAGGAGTGTGATCGCCGCTCGGCAGCGCTTTCAGGAATGTCTGTACTTGTTCGTACTCGTGGGCATGGCGAGCCAGAGAGGCTGCCTGATGCAACAGTCCGGGGTCCGCTGCCCCAGTAGCTGCCAGCGTCCAAGTAGCAATGCGTAGGGCGTCATCTCGGCGCCGCATACCCCGGGACTTTATGCGTTTCCCCTGTTCCAGCAGGAGGGCGCGGCGCCGGTGTTCCGGCAGATTAGATCGCAAGAATTCGCCGTACAGAGGGTGAGCGAGCCCAACGGAGACACGGCGCTGCTCTCTGACTACACGGATAAGTCCAGCCGCTTCCGTGTCTGTCAACGTCTCAGGAGTAACGATCTCTTCCACCTCAGTCAGTGAAAGCTTCCCACACAACGCGAGCGCATCTAGCAGAGGGCGTGCGGCTGGCCCAATGGCTGACAGCCTAGCTTGAACTAGCTCCGCCAGCCGTCCGGTTCCTTGCAGAGCCGCTGTCTCCGCAAGTTCCCAGAAGCCTCCTTCGCGTCGGAGTGCCTTGCTCTCCAAGGAACCAAAGATCAGCTCCCTGAGATAGAGGGCGTTACCCCCCGAGGAAACGTATAGACGTTCGAGTGTGCGGCGGCTTACTGGACCATCTAGGACAGCCGTCAGGAGAGTGGCAACATGTTCTTGGCCAAGCTCTGTCAGGTCCACACGATGCATGGCATCCCCATGACAGAGGGCGCCAACTGCTTCGCTTATCGGTGTACCCGAGCGGACTGTCGCGATCAGCCGAACGACTCCGGCATCCAGCAGCTGTCGCAGCAGCACTGCGGACGCGGCGTCAAGTAGATGCAGGTCATCCACACACAAAACCCAACGGTGCTTACGTCCTTTCCCGGCCAGGACGCTGTTGACTGCTGCGAATCCAGCGACTGGATCGGTTACGTTTACCCCTGCGGGAAGAAGGTGAGCTATCGCGCCGAGCGGGACTGTACTGGCCGAAGCGCTCGCGGTTACCTGACCTCCGAACCAGCCAGTACGGACTGCTCTCTCAAGGTACTCTTCGGCCAACCTCGACTTACCGACCCCGGCTGGCCCGTATACAACGAAGACCCTGTGTCGACTGTCCTTCCACGCAGCTTCAAAGGATGCCAGCTCTTGCTCACGTCCGACTATCGGCCACGGAGAAAGCTGCTCCTGCACATCCATGGCAACCCTCCCGGTGCACGGCGCGACTCATATTTTACACTTGCACGGCTCAGTCCGACTGGACGAATCTGATGTATACCACGCTACTGGGCCACAAGAGACTGTAGAGATTTCTGTGACCTGCCTTGATGATCACTTTCCGTGGCCTCATGCGCCGCTCCTGAAAACTCACCGCTGGGATGCGGCCTTCTCTGTGCCCGTGACCACTCAGGTTGAGCTGGTGATGTCCGGTGCCCTGATCACGTTGTGATCCATGACAGCGGGCGGGAAGTGGTCGTCAAAGAGGGGGTTGGTGCTGGATCTTCTTCGACTTCTGCTTGACCACAGGGGTGAGGTCCGTGAAGCCGGCTACTGACTTGTAATGCGTGATGTCGTGGGGTGCTGACTGGTCGTGATTGTCGCGGTACCCCACGGTCATGAGGTACGCGCAGGGTGGTGGGCTGACTGCCGAGCGGAGGGCGTTTCGCGAGCAGATCCGTCTGGATGCGGGTGAGATGTTCGCGGCCGGTAGCGGCAATGCCGAGGTGGCGAGGGTGCTGCGAGTTCATGTGCGCTCGGTGCAGCGCTGGCGGCGCGAGTGGGCCGAGCAGGGGGAAGCGGGCCTGGTCTCGAAGGGGCCGGCGTCCTTGCCCAGGCTCGGCGACGAGTTGTTCGTGAAGCTGGAGGCGGCGCTTGCGTTGGGGGCGGTGGCGCATGGCTGGTCTGACGAGCGCTGGACGCTGGCGCGGATGAGGACGCTGATCGGGCGGATGTTCCACAAGAGCTACACGGTGCCCGGGGTGTGCCTGTTGCTGCACCGGCACGGCTGGTCGCCTCAGGTCCCGGCTCGCAAGGGTGGTGCAGCGCGACGATGAGGCGGTCGCGACGTGGGTGAAGGAGACCTGGCCGGCCGTGGAACCACCGCGGCGGCGCTCGGTGCCTGGACCGTCTTCGCTGACGAGGC
>NZ_JBSFCK010000094.1:0-8041 GCF_053593435.1 Streptomyces sp. NPDC002306 | reverse complement strand
GCCCGCAGAGAATTAACTTGCCGGTTTTGAGACTTGACGCCGCAGTTCGGTGGGGTGGCCGCCCGCATGTTGTTCCTCTGCGGGCCCTTAGCCCCCAGAACTGACCCCGGAAGGCCACCTGGCTGAGCCCATCAACAACGTAGGCTCCCGGATCAACAACAAAGGGGAAGTCATGCCGGACCCGAAGGCCGTGGCCCCGTTGCGGAGCCACGAAAACGGTAACGAGGGCCCGCAGTCCCGGCTTCGGACGTTCCCGAAGCGGCCTGACCAGTAAAATCCACCTGGTCTGCGACAGTGCCGGCCGCCCGCTCGCCTTCACACTCACAGGCGGCAACACCAACGACTGCACCCAGTTCACCGCCCTGATGGAAGCGATACGGGTGCCCCGGATCGGCCCGGGACGGCCCCGCACCCGGCCCGCCCACGTGCTGGGCGGCAAGGGCTACAGCTCCCGGGCCATCCGCACCTGGCTGCGACGGCGCGGCATCGGCCACACCATCCCCGAGCGGGCCGACCAGGTCCGCAACCGGCTCCGGCGCGGCAGCCGCGGCGGGCGCCCGCCGGCTTTCGACAAGCAGCTCTACAAGCGTCGCAACGTGGTGAACGGTGCTTCAACCGCCTCAAGCAGTAGCGGGGCATCGCCACCCGCTACGACAAGACCGCCGAGTCCTACCAAGCAGCCGTCACCCTCGCATCACTCCTGATGTGGGCGTGACATTTGAAGACAACTCCAGCACTGGGACAAGATCACCAGGCTTCTCAAGCCCGTAAACACCGCGCCGACCGAAGAGGCAGCCCTGGACCGGTTCGCCGAGTTCGCCGACGCTTTAGGCAAGGAAGTATCCGGTTGGGGAAAAGCCTGGGCGGAGTTCACCCCGTGCCTGCGGTTCAACACCGAGATCCGCCGCATCGTCTGCACGACGAACGCGATCAAGTCGGTGACCGCGCGAATCCAGGCGGTCCCGCGGGCATTTTCCGAACGAGCAAGCAGCCTTGAAGTTGCGTCTACATGGCGATCACGTCACTCGATCCCAGTGGCACAGGTCAGACCCGCTGGACCATGCGCTAGACAGCCACGCTCAACGCCTTCGAGATCACATTTGACGGTCGCCTCCCGGCAGTCCGTCAGTAACTTCAACATCCCCGGTTACACCGCTCGTTTGACAGACCTCGGCATAGTGCGGCTCACTGCAACCGTCCCGGCTCGGCATAACCGCATAAAGATCTCTAGCACTGAACTTAGCCAGATGAGTAGCATCTACTCACTGCTTATTTCTGCTTGCAGGTCAGTCTTGAATTCATCAACTGGCTTAATTGCACTGCACCACTCTACCGAATCTCGGCATGTGGCACATTCACATCTCGGCAAAGAAAGGGGCTAGCACCGTGGGAAGTTGTCCGCTACGAAAGCATCCGTCGTGCAGATGCGGATTCAGTACACGCACAACATCTACCCTATTCCTCGATATTGCGCAACGCAATTACAGCGCCCCCGAGTGGAGGCGACTCCGCGGGCTAGCCAATGGTCTCCATTGCGAAATTCCCTTCGACACTCCACAACGAACTACGGAGAACGGAGACCGTGAATGATTGGTATCAAAAATGGAATCTCTCAGGAATGGCGATGTCGCCCGATCTGCACAGCGCAGGAACCCCGCAGGGCGCACACTCCCCGCATGGAGCATACGGGATTCGAAGGCCGCTTGCGCGCAGCCGGAAGTGGATCCAGCGATCTTCTTTCCGAATGAGTCACACACGCCACGAGGGTGGGATAAAAAGGCTAAAGCCATATGCAGGAATTGTTCCGTAATATCGGATTGCCTGCGTCTGGCCATTAAGGATGGCGAGGTGGAAGGTGTATGGGGTGGGCTGAGTCCCACGGAACGCTATGAATTAGGTGGTCCGCCGCCCAGGAGGTTGAAGAGGACCCGCCAGCGACTGCAACGTAGTCTACCGCTTGAATAAGAAATCTTACGCGCTGTGAGCGAGCAACGACCGTGGCGATCTGTTCGCAGATCGCCTAACGGTGGTTCTAGGTCGTGATCCCGTGGGGCGCCCCTGCCGGGTCGGGAACGTGCATGGCCAGGACCTCTCCCCCCTGGCCCCAGTGCTGGCCGCCGTCGCGACGCCGTGGCGTGACTGACGACGAACAACTCGGCCGTGGCTTCCTGGAGTGAATTCTGTCAGAGTTGTAGATATAAAACGAGAACCGCCGGGATAAGCCCAGCGCTCACGTCCGCTCCCGGTGAACTCGCACCACCGTTGCCGTTAGTACTGTTGCTCGCCATCCAGCCCTGTCGTAACATTCGAACTCAACGGCCTGCCCGAGCTTCTTCCCTATGTCGTGGAATACATCTGCCGAGCGAGGCCAGGCCGTCCTCGTAATCAAGAAAGGTTCCTCACCGTTCAGCTACGGAAACCGACATCACCTCCGGTAATCGTGCTGCCGCACAAAACAGACTGCCCACTCCCCCACTGCATGTCGAGAACAGTGGCCGATAGGTTGTGCCGAAGATGACAAATGAAACCCAATTCACGATAGACTCATCCGCAGGTCAGCTGAATAGCCGGGGCTAAACTTCCCGCCTTGCGCGCCATGTAATCTATTTGCCGTTATGGAATTCGATTCTATCGGTGCCGCCCCTGTCCGAGGTCGCGGGCAACTCGGTCACCACCGCGAAGGCGCTTGGCTGGATCGTATGTCGGCTGCGATTTGAATAGCGGCCACTTGAGGGCGTCTGCCGAGAAGTGAGGTGAGGCGGGCGGGGGCGGCGGGGTGGCTACCCGCGGCAGGAAGTTCAGCAAACAGGGCAATACTAAGGGCGAGCCGAGGGCTGTAAGCGGTGGACCAGGCGGTACGATCGGCGGCTCCGCCGGTATGACCCCCGGCGCGATCCTCCAGGGCAAACAGGCTGTCGCCTGCTGCTTGAGTCCTGGCTCCGGTGATCGCTGGGCGGGTAGTCGGATGCACGTTGTAGACAGTCTTTACACCATGGGTGATCTTAGTGATGGTGTACGGGGTGGCGTAGCGGCCGTGGGCAGCCAAGGCAGCGTAGGCGGCGGTCACCTGGAGGGGAGTGGCAGTGGCATCCTGCTGGAGTTGATCCAGCGGGGGTTTGAGCTGAGCGGTGCGGAGGGGATCCAGGGCGGTGCCAGTTTCGATGGCGCCGTGGAGGGCGTCGTTGAAGGGCTGCCGGGCGTAGTCTCCGCCGCCGTACAGCAGCCGGATTGCCCCGTCACCTGGGACGATGGCGGCGATTGCGGTGTGCAGACGAGCTTTACCCGGTTTCCGATGGGTGCGGCCGATGATGTCGGTTTGGGCGCGAATGCTCTGAGTGGCCTGGTCCTGGAGAGTGATGTCGAAGGTGGTGTGGACGGTGTAGCCGCCGCGGGCGAGCTCATCTGGGCTGGTGTGTAGCCGGTCCGCGGCTTCGGCGGCGGCCGCGTCGAGCAGATACTGGCGCTGTCCTTCGGTCCGGCCTGGCGGATAGAAGCGGAACGCTGGGAAGACCGCGCGGGCTCGCTGACTGGAGGTGATGGCACCAACTCGGGCCATGCCGTCGAGTACCCATGCCCAACGGTGCTGCAGAGTGGCGGTGACGTTGGGGTCGCTCCCGGCCCGTTCGTAATACGAGGGCAGGTTGATGATGGCTGCGAGGGCGGCGCCCTGCTCTAGGCTCACACGGTCGGCGTCGGCTCCGAAGTAGTTGCGGGCAGCGGCTTGAATGCCAGCCGCGCCGCGACCGAAGTACACGGTGTTCAGGTAGCCTTGCAGAATCTCGTTCTTGGAACGGGTGCGGTCCAGCTTGACCGCGATCAAGATTTCCTTGGTCTTGCGGGACAACGACCGCTCTGGGGACAGCAGGGCGTTTTTGATGTACTGCTGGGTGATGGTGGAGCCGCCCTGGCGGGCTCCACCAGTGACTGCGGCCCATAGAGCGCGGGCGATGGCGGTGGGCGCGATGCCGGAGTCGGTGCGAAACGACCGGTTCTCCGCAGCAATCACCGCGTCCTGTACGTGCCGGGGCACTTGGGACAGCGGCACGTCCTGCCGGTCCACCGGGCCCCTCCGTCCGAGGTAGTCGCCGTGTACATCAAGAAACACGGTGCTCTGCGCTACCGCCTCCGGATGCGGGGCAGGAATGTCCACCATGATGTATGCCCCAGCCACCGCCCCACACAAGCCCACGACCAGCATCGATAGCAGCATGGCCAACCGCTTAAGCCACCGACCGCGAAACCGTCTAGACGTCACTGCGGAATTGCGATAGATGCGGCGTGGTCGACGTTGCTGTGGCTGTCGCATGAGACAGCTCAAAAAATGGGACATGAGGAAGTCTCTGGTGTGAGGCAGACCAGTCAGCCAGGGACCTTGACAGGACTCGGCGCTGCCGATGGCTGGATGGTTTGACATGGAGAGCAGCAGGCCGGTGGGTGACGCAGGCTTACCCATTACTAGCGGAGGGTGAGGGTGGCGATGGTGTGACCTGCGATGTCCTGGACCGTGACGCTGTGAACGAAGTTGTGCGTGCCGTCCTTGCTCTTAGGTCCAGTGGGCAGCGGGCTGGTGGCATACCAGGCGCCCCAGCCGGGCTGGCCGGCCAGGCGAACCACGCGACCGGTCACCGTGCCCTTGTCGGTGACTACCTTCACGCTGACCGCGTCGCCCTTGCCGTTGTAAACACCGGACAGGAAGTAACGCCCCTGGATCGGCTCGGACTGGAGGCTCACGCCGGGCAGGCTCATGTCCAGGTTGCCGTCGGTAACGCTGCGGAACTGATTGGCCTGGGTGGGGGTGGACCAGTGCTTGCCGTCCTTGGTCAGCCACAGTTGCGCCTTCGGCGCAGCCTGCACCCGCTCCCCCGGCGCCACCACCCGCACCGACGACACCGTAGCGGCTGGTTGTCCAATGGTCTGGGCAGGGGATGTGGTGATGTGGACGGCGGTGGCGGCTAGCGGGATGAGCAGCAGTCCGCAGGCAGTGGCCAGCGCTGTGGTGTGACGTCGGCGCCGAGTACGACCTGCCTGCACGATGGCGGCCAGCGGCACCAGGGAGGGAGTGATGTCGTAGGCGGCGTCTGTGAACAGTTGATGCAGCAGCTCACTGTCGGGGGAGGAACTCATCGGTGGGCTCCGGGATGGAATGCGTCGAAAGCAAGGGCGGGATGGCTGCGCAGGGCCGCAAGGCCACGCCGGGCATGGGTCTTAATCGTGCCCAGTGAGCAGTTCAGCATCGTGGCGATCTCCTGATCGCTCAGGTCCTCGAAGTAGCGCAGCACCATCACCGTCCGCTGGCGAGTCGGCAGCGTCGCCAGCGCCTGGGTGAGAGCCGAGCGGTGCTCGGTAATCTCGGCGTGTCCGCTCTGCGCACGATGCACTGTCTCGGGGAAGAACGGCGTGAACAGATGGGCCACACGCTTCTTACGGATCCTGCTGAGATTGTTGTTGACCAGAGCCCGGCGCATGTAAGCATGGGCTTCGTCACGGGGGATGCGCCGCCAGCGGGCATACACCTTGGCCAATGTGGTCTGCACTAAATCCTCGGCTTCGTGGAAGTCGCCGGTGAGCATGTGGGCAGTGCGTACCAAACAAGGCCAGGCCGCTGCGGCGAACTCGGCGAACTCGCCATGGCTCTCGTCTGTCACTACGGGTCGTTCCTCAAGGTGATGGGGTGAAGGCGTTCTCGAGGGGTGGGGCCCGAGATGTCCGGGCCCCACTAGAGTCTCACTCCGTTAGCGGAGGGTGAGGGTGGCGATGGTGTGACCTGCGATGTCCTGGACCGTGACGCTGTGAACGAAGTTGTGCGTGCCGTCCTTGCTCTTAGGTCCAGTGGGCAGCGGGCTGGTGGCATACCAGGCGCCCCAGCCGGGCTGGCCGGCCAGGCGAACCACGCGACCGGTCACCGTGCCCTTGTCGGTGACTACCTTCACGCTGACCGCGTCGCCCTTGCCGTTGTAAACACCGGACAGGAAGTAACGCCCCTGGATCGGCTCGGACTGGAGGCTCACGCCGGGCAGGCTCATGTCCAGGTTGCCGTCGGTAACGCTGCGGAACTGATTGGCCTGGGTGGGGGTGGACCAGTGCTTGCCGTCCTTGGTCAGCCACAGTTGCGCCTTCGGCGCAGCCTGCACCCGCTCCCCCGGCGCCACCACCCGCACCGACGACACCATTTTGGAAGTCTTTGCCGAAGTGGATGCCCCGGTCTTAGCGGCGGCCGCAACTGTGGCCTTGGCGGGAGTCGCGAAAGCTTGAGCCATCGTGGGCGCCCCTACCACCGCGGCCGCGATCGCCGCGGCCGCCACATACTTCTTGATCCGTGTCATGAACGTAACTCCGTGCAGATTGGAATGAGCAGGGTGGAGGGCGCCTCTCCACCCTCTTAAACTCCGCCCACCACGAACCCGGATGACACAAGACGCTGTTTTTTTGCATTGCTTCCCATGCCTCGCCCTGACAGCAGCCACCTGACCGGCTGTCGGCGTCGGCTGAACGCTGGTTCTGGATCACTTTTGGTGCAGGTCTGACGTAGGGTCACCGTCGCGGGTTTTGCGGCAGGCGGGTCAGCGGGCGAGGAGGATGCGCTTGCGCAGGAGGTCGAGGCCGGCCCGGCCGAACATCTGCCGCTTCAGCATCTTGATCCGGTTGACCTGCCCCTCGACCGCACCCGAACTGAACGGCAACGTCAACCCCGCTGCCACCGCCCCAAGATCAGACCTGACCCCCGACACAAACGACTGCAACTCGGACCCGCTACGCCGCCCCGCCCGACCAGGCACAAGTCCTGGGTGCCTCCAGGATCACCAGCATCAATGTCATCGTGCACCCGGACGCCGGACCCGGCCCCGACGGACGCCGTGACCGCACGCTGCAACTCCTTCGCACCGATCCCCTCCGCACCTGGCGCGCATGTGAAATCGCCCGCGGTATCGGACTGGACGACGCCCAAGGACTACGCGCGGAACTGGGACGCTGGGTCCGCGAAGGAATCCTCCGCCGCACCGGGCGGGCCTCTACGCCCTCGAACCCAAGTGGGCTACCCCCGACCTCTATCAGTCCTTGTCCCCGGCCCCGTTGACAGCCACGGACCGGCCTTAACTCCGTGGTCTTGGAAGTACTCGTTGGAGTTGCGTGAGCGTGCGGTGCGGATGCACCGGACCTCTGATCCGAAGCCCCAGATCAAGCGTCTCGCCATCGAGCTCGGTGTGCATCCAGAAGCCCTGCGCGGCTGGATCCGGCAGTCCGAGGCCGATGCCGGCGAGCGCGACGACCGGCTGACCACCGACGAACGCTCGGAACTCACTGCACTGCGCAAGGAGAACGCCCAGCTCAAGCGGGCGAATGAGGTCCTGCGGACGGCCTCGGCTTTTTTCGCGGCCCAGCTCGACCCGACCCGGCCCAGGTGACCGCACTCCTGGACGAGCACCCCGACCTGGGGGTCGAGCCCGTCCTGCGGGAACTGCACATCGCCGCCTCCACCTACTACCGCTGGCGACGGGCTGAGCGTGAACCGTGCGAATGGCGGCGCCGCGACGTCGACCTGACCGAGAGGATCAAGGAGATCCACGCCGAGTCCGGCGGGATCTATGGCTCGCCGCGCGTGCACGCCGTGCTCAGGCGCGAGGGTATCCACGTGGGACGCAAGCGGGTTGAGCGGTTGATACGCGAGGCCGAGATCGTGGGGATCAGCCCGCGCCGGAGCGGCTTCACACGCCGCGACCCCAAGGCCACACTCGCCCCGGACCTGGTCGAGCGGGACTTCACCGCACCGGCGCCGAACCGGCTGTGGGTCACCGATCTCACCATGATCGCCACAGGTGAGGGGCCCTTGTGGCTCTCTTCGAGGAGAAGCACTACGCCGACCAGGCAACGGCCCCGAACGAACGAAACTGAAACCCCGCCAAACCGCCCTGACCAGCTGATCAGCACCTCCCGCACACCGGGGGAACCTCAGCTTGATCTTTAACCAGTGACTGTCGAACGAGTCTCGTACACGTTCACCTGGCTGGATAATCACCGCATGTCAGAGCGGCCTTCGCCTGAT
>NZ_JBSFCK010000093.1:0-8467 GCF_053593435.1 Streptomyces sp. NPDC002306 | reverse complement strand
GACCTGCAACGACAGCAACTGACACAACCACGAGAGCACACGATGGCCCACGATTGACCCGCTCAAACTGGCCTCAAATTGAGCCGCTGCCGACACCTGGCTTCGCCCTGCGCTGGTACAGATGGCGCCGACGGCGCCGGACACCCGCCCGCAGCAGCCGCTACCGCCGACGAGACCACTCGCCGTGACACGTCCGGTTGTAGTACCGGCCTGTTCGCATGATAGCGGTGTGGACACATTTAATTCAGGGGCACCCTAAGGATCAGCGGGTCAAGGATCAGCGGGTCAAGAGCGGCTGCTATCTGCGGGGCAGAATATCGCTAGTATCGAGTTCCGGAGATCGAATGCACTTAGAATAACGCCCCATTTAGTTTCGACATCACAGCGGCAAACCCTCTATTATTTCGCGGAATTAAATTAATCCGCACTAAGTCAATATTCTGTACATCATGAGGGTCGACTGTGTAGATAACTCGCGTTATTCCTGCTTGCAGTATGGCATATTGGCAGCGAAGGCACGGTTTTGCCATTCTCGGAAGGCCAGAAGCATCGACTCGAGCAACAAAGAGGTGGCCACCATTGGTTCGTGGAGCTCTGCGTAAGGTGGCTTCTTCGGCATGGAAAGTGGCATGAGTGAATGTCACAGCAGGATTGTTCCGGCGCCGATTTGGTGAAGCCGCGAGTACGCGGCTACCAATAGTAAGAACCGCCCCTACCCTATGTCTACACTCAGAGCGTAGCGCTTGCCTAAGTGCCAGGTCGATCATGGCCAATGTTTGCACTTACTTTCTTTGGAAGTCAACAATTCCCGAGCGGGTGCCATTTTAGCGTGGATTTTTCTCAGGGTTTCAAACCAGCGACTCAAAGCCCTAACCCAGTTATTATATTTCTACAGGACCCGCTCGCGCCGAACTTCGATGCAGCTCATCGAGTGTCCATCCGACCCAAAGAATCAGTACTCCAGCGATCGCTTCCCGAAGCCGCTGGGAAGAGAGCGTCTGCCAACTCTCGTCGCGTACCTATTCCGAGTTTACTATAAACGCGTTGCAGATGATTATCTATCGTACGGGTCGAGAGTCCCAGAATCGACGAAATCTCCTTACTCGACGTCCCTCTCATCGCAAGTAGAGCGACTTCACGCTCGCGCTCGGTCAAGTACGCCATCGACCGCATTGTTATGAGAAGCGGTGTGGATACTCCGCCGCAACGCGCAGCACTAGCTTCAGCGAAATTAGTTGCTGCTGCCGCAGCATAGGGCTGATTGCGGCGTCGCAGAATTGTCGCAGCATAAGATGCGGCTTCTGCAGAAAGGAGGTCCGCACCGATGCCAGCAAGCCGGCCAGCCACATTCATTAACATTTCAGAATCTTCAATGGAAAGTGCAGCGACTAGTTCCCTGCGTGTCGCTGATAATTCTCCATCACATATCGTTGATAGCTCTGAAATGCGTGCCAAAACTTCCTTTGCTCCACCAAGCCTAGCGATGTCAGTAAGTAACAGCATTTCAGATGTGACGTTACCTGACTCGCGTGCTGACCTAGCTGCTTCATCGAGAACACTACGAGCTTTCCTGATATCGCCAGAGCAAGCGTAGATCCAAGCCTCACCAAGGCGCTCTTCTCCCCGGAGCAAGCCCATAGGAAAATTCCGTTGCGCTTCTGCTAATTCGTTTCTCGCGTTGTCAAAATTCCCTAGAATAGCCGAGGCTGCAGCCATTCCGCTCAACCCTAGTTGCAACCCTCTGGTGTGATCATGCATTCTGTTTAGTGCAACTGATTCGGCAAATAGAGTGTGCGCCGCTAATGGGTGCCCGGCCAGCCATTCCGCACGAGCCATATTAAATGCTGTCCATACGCGTGGAAGTGGAGCACGGGCAGACAGGAGATCCGCGAATGCCTGCCGCCCAACACGCAGGGCTTCAGCAAAGTTTCCAGCTTCAGTTAGAGCAAGGACCAGTGAATTGAGCTGTGACGCTGGATGCGTCTGTGCGGCATTTCTCTCCAACGCCAGATGGGCACTATAGGCATATCTGGCTTTCTTGCAAGCCTCATTTACTTTGCCCGTCGCAGACAGGGCCGCGGATTGCATCGCTGCCCCCCATAGCCATGCGTTTATCTCTAGAGCACTATCCTCAGTTGTATCTAGCTCAGACAGCAGCGGCAAAGCTAGGTCTGGCCTACCCGATGCAGCGAAAAGAGTCCCTTCCGTTATTCGTATGTGCCTAGCTCCGGTCTCGCTGCCTACCCGCAATCCAGCCTCGGCATTTGCCGTGAATGCTTCATCTGTCTTCGCCGCAAACCAAAATAGGTTAAAGGTTCTCGCCAGATTTAATGCGGTAATCTCCGAATCACTCTTTGCTTTCCGGCAAGCTTCCTTGAGCGTATTTTCCGACCTTTCCCATTCGCCAATATTGGATAGGGCTTCGCCTAGTAATAGCTGAGTGAGACTTGTGCGATCCTCCGCCGGTACGGCTTCCAGAAGCGACACGACTTGCCGATAATCATGAGCATAGCGTGCTAGCGCGGCTGCCTGAATCAATGAATGCGGATCCCCGGTTCCGGTGGCAGCGAGTCGCCAAGAAGCCACATGGAATGCATCCTCCCTGCGTCTCATCCCATACGACTCTATCCGCTCGACATGCTTAAGAAGAATGTCTTGCCGCCTATAGAAGGGCAACGTTTGCCGTAGCGTTTCCCCATACAAAGGGTGAGCTAGCCTGACGATATTTCTCCTTCCGTCATCAGTTACCTCAATGAGCGTCAGAGCCTCAAGTGTCAACACAACTTCGGGGCCATATATTAGTCGTGCTTCCGATAGTGAAACAGGGTCACATAGCGAAAGGAGTTCGAGGAGATCGCGGCCGTTAGGTCCCGCTGACGCTAGCCGAGTAGTGATGAGCTCCTTGAGTAAAGGTGTTGCTGCGAGTGACCCGGAGGAAATATCAAGAACACCTCCGCCGTCAATAATAGCATCTTCTTTCCATGTACCAATTAACAACTCTCGAAGATAGAGGGCATTCCCTCCACTTCTGTAATATAATTCGTGAACTGCATTGTGACCGACTCGGCCCTTCAGAGCAATCTCTAGCAAGTGTCCGACTTGCCCTCTGTTTAATTCGGCTAGATCAACCACTGACCCCGCGCGATCATCAACACACGCTGAAAGCACTTCATTCATTCGCTCCCCGTCCCGAATAGTACAGACTATTCGGAGAATCCCCTCGCCAGCGAGCTGCTGGAGGAGCATAGTAGATGCCACATCTAAGAGATTAATGTCATCTACGAGCAGAATCCATGGCTGCCGAATCCGCAAAGCTAACAATTCGTTGACTTTGGCGAATCCAGCAGCTGGGTCACCCATGTCCACATCTGCAGGGAGCAGATGCGCTATAGCTCCGAGTGGAATGAAAGCAGCAGCCGCGGTCGCTGTGGCTTTCCCCCCCTTCCACCCTTTTTCAATTGCTCGCTTTAGGCACTCTTCAGCAAATCTACTTTTCCCCACGCCAGCTTTTCCTCGAATAGTGAAGAAGCGCGCAGTCGTGCTGGCCATGAATTCATCAAAGAGTTTGATTTCCTCCTCTCGGCCGACCATTGGCCATCGCCAGTCGATATCCCGTCTCTGCATTGATCCTCCATTTAGATTACCTATTCGAATGCAGGCAAGGAGTTGGGCTAATCAACATTTATTTCGCATGCTAGACGGAAGCACTCAGGCTTGTGCTGGTCCATGAGGCTCTCTTCTGTGCTTGATGCTGTTTCCGGGTCAACATGGTCTTGGAAGGAAGACTCCTTGGAAGCAGGCTCCAGCTGATGGGTAATCGCTACTCAACACACAGAAGTGGCTTGTATGGTCAGTAGTGGATCTTCAAACAGGAGGCGACACCTGATGACAGATGTGACCGTCTGCGCTGAGACCGTGACAATGGCCACATCCACCTGACCGCCGGAATGCGGGAGTGAGCGCTTCGAGCTCAAGTGCTCACGGCGTTCTAGCCTCGCCGTTTCGGTTGAGGAAGGTGAGGCGTTGCTGAGGAGCGCTGTCGGGTGGTTGATGGGATCTCGGTGCGCGGACATGGCGGGGTCCTGGCGTGGTCCTGGCGCGGTGGTCGGTTTCTTCAAGCTTTCGGGTTGTGGTGGGCCAGGGTTCGCTGGTCAGCCGACGGGACGGGGCAATGTGGCGAGGCGATGGAAGGCCGTGGTCAGTTCGTGTCTCCAGGGCCAGGTCGCCGATATTCGCAAGCGCAGGCGGCGATGTGCAGCAACCGGTAGCGGAGTTTCTTCGGCTCAGCGGTGGCCAGTTCGCCGTCCAGTAGCAGGACGCGGGGCCAGGCCGACAAGTCGATCGCCGTGAGGCTGGGTTCGAGCCAGGCAGTGTTGACGCCGAAGTGGCGGGAGGGGAAGCGGTCGAAGCCGGTGGTTTTGCCGCGCTGGATGTGGTCCTCGACGGTGGCATGCCCGCGCGGTGGCGGACTTCTAGGAACTGGGTTGAGCCACCACCGGAGTAGAGGGTGTCGGTGAGGAATGCCTACTGACACGAAAAGTTCAGATCGTGTGAGGTCAGGCCGCTGAGATGGGTTCGAAGCGGAGGGTCGGGCCGAGGTTGTTGGCTTCCTTGATCATGCGGCGCATGGCGCGTTCGGGGTTGCGCTTGGTGAAGTAGTTGGCGCCCAGTTCGCGGTACGGGACCTGGTCGTGGAGCACGTGCCAGATCGCGATGGCCATCTTGTGCATGACGGCGACCAGGGCGCGTTTCCCGCCGCGGCGGGAGGCGATGCGGCGGTAGAAAGCGGCGAGGTAGGTGTTCTTGTTTCGGACGGCCGTCATGGCGGCGATCCCGAGCAGTCGCTTGAGGTTGGTGTTGCCGTGTCGGGTGCGTCCGGAGCGGTTCACGCCGGCGGACTCGCTCTGCCCGGGGCAGACCCCGATCCAGGAGGCGAGGTGGTGGGCGGTGGGGAACTGGGTCATGTCCCCGCCGGTCTCGGCGATGACGATCTCGGCCGCGAGGCGGCTGATGCCGGGGATGGTGTCCAGCAGGTCCAGGTCGCGCTCTTGGGCGGCCAGCAGTTCGGCGATCCGCGCGTCGAACACCGCGACCGTCGCATTGAGGTGATCGATCTGGTCGAGGTAGTGGCGGACCATGAACGCGTGGTGGGGCGTGAAGTCCCCGTCCAGGGCCTCCACCAGTTGTGGGATCTTGGCGCGGGCTTGGCGGATGGTGAGGTCGGCCAGCCGATGCGGGTCGCGCTCGCCGGCGATGAGGGCTTCGAGGATCGCCCGGCCCGAGATGCCCACCACGTTCGACAGGACCGAGGTCAGCTTGAACCCGGTGTCCTCCAGCTCCTTCTCCAGCCGCTGGGCCTCGGCCCCCGCGGCCCGGACGACCTCGGTCCGGCGGCGGGTCAGATCCCGCAGTTCCCGAACGGCGCGGGGCGGAACGAAGGATCCCATCACCATGCCCGAGGCCCCCGCGCGGGCCAGGAACGCAGCGTCGCTCGGATCGGTCTTGCGGCCCCGGATGCCCTTCAGGTGGGAGGGGTTGACCAGCATCAGGTTCAGGTGCGGCTGCAGCAGGTAGTAGACGCTGCGCCAGTAGTCCGAGGTCGCTTCCATCACCACGACCTCGACCCGGCGTTCGACCAGCCAGGCCAGCAAGCGGCGGATCTCGGCCTGGGTGGTGCCGAACCGCTCGGTCTCCAGGCTCCACCGGCCCGCGTGCGTGGTGCTGGGGGTGCGCACGCAGCCGAACAGGAACCGCTTGCCCAGGTCCACCCCTGCCGACCGCAGATGGATGACCTCGTCCTTCACATCCAGCCGGGCCATGACCGGCTCCCTCCCACGCAGTGAGCATGCATGCGACGGGTGGCCCGGAAGGGCCAACGGGACGGAGCGGAGACTGACACGCGTGCTCCGGGCGCCGGACGGCGGCCCTGGCACAAACCGTGGTTCCCTCAGCGACCCCCAAGACCAACCTGACTTACGAGCTCACCGGCATCGCAGTAGTACCGGCCTGGCCGGGACACCCGGGCCCATTTTCCCAGCCACGGGGTAATCACGTCAGTGACTCTGGGCTCCTGACTTGTAATGCGTGATGTCGTGGGGTGCTGACAGGTCGTGATCGTCGCGGTACCCCACGGTCATGAGGTACGCGCAGGGTGGTGGGCTGACTGCCGAGCGGAGGGCGTTTCGCGAGCAGATCCGTCTGGACGCGGGCGAGATGTTCGCGGCCGGCAGCGGCAATGCCGAGGTGGCGAAGGTGCTGCGAGTTCATGTGCGCTCGGTGATCACACTATCTACGCTGTCACTCGTCGTATGGAACCTCGGTGTCCGCTCCCGCAGATCAACCTCATCCACTCCGCTCGACTTGTGCGGCGGCACCCCGTCGAGGCTGGGCAGCAACGTCGTATCGTTGACCAAGCTCCTGGTCCTTCTTTCTGCACCGAGGAACAGGAATAATCCCCCCAGGGCGACAAGCACCCTGTCCCTTAAACAACATGACAGAGAGTCAACGCAGAAGCACCACACTACTCAAGTTCGAAAGCCCAAGAAGCGGAGTTCCGGTAGCAAAATTACGGCTTGCCCAACAGGCCCATGAGGCAATCGTTACCATCGGCGAACTAATACCTTCACCATTCACCTAAACACCGAACAGGTCGAACTACTCTTCTGTTTATCCAAGTAAATGACGACGGAACGAGGAAGCATGATCGATAACCTTACCACGGAAGCGTCACCCGGTACATTAAGAGCTAACGCGATTGGCTTCATTGATGCGCTGGTCATAGGTCTCAACGCAACGTCGCCTGCATATTCACTGGCGGCAGTAATTGGCCCCATCGTGGCGCTCGTGGGAATCCACGCGCCCGGCACAATGCTGGTGTCGTTCGTTCCGATGCTGTTCATTGCCTCGGCGTTCTTCTATCTGAACAAAGTAGACCAGGACTGCGGCACTACATTTTCCTGGGTTACCCGGGCCATGGGCCCTTGGGTCGGCTGGCTCGGAGGTTGGGCCATCACGATGACCGGCGTTCTGGTGATCGGCTCTCTGGCCGACGTCGCTGTGCGTTTCGGTCTGCTCACACTCAGGCTTGACAGTTGGGCGGAGAATGACGCGTTACGCCAGTCACTTGCCGTGCTCCTGATCCTCATCATGGCGGCCGTGTGCATTATGGGCACGGAGGCATCAGCCAAGCTGCAAAACGTTCTGATCATTGCACAGATTATCTGCCTTCTCATCTTCGCGGTGACAGCGATCTACCGTGTCTACTCCAACTCTGGGTCGCTCAATGCTATTAGGCCATCGATCAGTTGGCTCAACCCTTTTGGCGCGGGCGGCACGGCACTAACCGGAGGCATGCTGCTAGGCATTTTCATCTATTGGGGCTGGGAATCGGCTGTCAACCTTACTGAAGAAACGGAGAATTCCTCCACCGCCCCGGGGAAGGCCGGAATATGGTCCACTGTTGTGTTACTGGTAACGTACCTGTCTATTGGCTTCGCGGTTGTCGCCTACGCAGGGACGACGTTCCTTTCCGGGAAAGCCGACGAGGAGGAGGCAGTCTTCGCCGTTCTCGCCAATGAGGTGATGGGAGGCTGGGACTGGATCGTGTTGCTAGCGGTCTCTACGTCAGCGATAGCTTCGACCCAGACAACGATCATTCCCGCGTCGCGTACCGCCATGTCCATGGCGCGCCGGCAGGCTCTACCCTCACAGTTGGCGCACATCCACACCCGGTTCCGTACGCCCGATGTGAGCACATGCTTTGTCGTCGGTATCGCCACCACTTGGTACCTAATCATCAATCAGATCAGCGAGAATGCCCTCTTCGATTCGCTTACTGCACTGTCACTTCTGATCGCATTCTACTATGCACTCACTGGTGTTGCTTGTGCCGTCTACTACCGCCGCCATCTAACCGGAAGTCTGCACAACTTCATTTTCATCGGCGCTTGCCCTCTGATCGGATCTGCGATACTGACGTGGCTGCTAGTGGAGTCTGTTGCCGATATGTCCAACTTCGAGAACTCCTACAGTGGGGTCTCGTGGTTCGGGGTCGGTCCCCCGCTTGTTATTGGCATCGTTATCACGCTGGCTGGCTTGGCTCTAATGCTCGTACGTCGCCTAGTGCAACCTTTGTACTGGTCGGAGCGTCCTAGCGTGGTTGATCCCGATCTTGCTCAAAAGCAATGATTCGGGAAGGGTGTTTGACGTAGAAAAACTCCTTCCATACACCCGCGAGTTAGATGATGCGCCGGTAGCGGGCGCCGAGGAAGGTGTCGGTGCGGGCGGCGGCATTGGCGGCCTCGCCGAGGGCGCCTTTGAGCCAGGGATTGCCCTGCCCGGCTGGGCCGGCGGTGTTCTTCGCGCCGGACTGGATCGTGCGGGGGCACAACTTGGCCCACGAGACGAGGTGTTCGGGGGTGGGGAAGCGGGTCATGTCCGCGCCGATCTCGGCGAGGATGATCTGCGC
>NZ_JBSFCK010000092.1:0-9320 GCF_053593435.1 Streptomyces sp. NPDC002306 | reverse complement strand
GAAGACCCTCAACCGCGCCCTCGCCCAGGCGCGAGCCCCGGTAGAACGCGGCATCGCCTGCTTGAAGTCCCAGCGGATCTTCCACAAATCCCGATGCAGCCCGACCCACATGACGTCAACCGCCAAAGCCATCCCCACCCTGGAGCATCACCACTGAAGAAGCTCAGTGCTGCGCAAGACGCCTGTGCGGCCTACTCCTTATTCGGCGACCTGGCGGATACGCAGGAACCGTGAGATAGGGCTGATCGCCCTGGGCCATCCACGGTGCCGCGGCTGATGCATGCTCTGGGCCAAAATCCGCCCGGTGCCATCGGGATCTCCGATCCCTTCGAGGCGATACACACGGTACCGACGCCTATCAGCCGGCCGAGATCGCCCTGCAACGGTGGCCTGGATTACCGAACGGCTTCCCGAAGCACTGGTGGTGTCCAACTCTGGCCTTGCGGTCCAGCTGGCCCTGCACGCGTCCAGCCAGGTCCTCGGCCTACCGGCCGCCGAGCGGGACGTACTGCTGCAGACGCTGGCCTCATGGTACGAGAGCGGTCGCTCCGCGGCGCGCGCCGCCACGGGGCTCTACTGTCATCGCAACACCATCCTCAGCCGGCTACAACGCAGCGGGCATCTCAGCAGCCGCTCGCTTGAAGACCAAACAGTTCCTGCTCGCCTGCTATCTCGGGGTGCTGACGCTGTGGCTGCTGCCCGCAGTACATCCCGCCGGACAACCGACAATGTGAACGTCGAAGGATCCGGGCGGGAGCGGGTGTGAAGAACAGCACGCTGCACAATCCGGGGGGCCGATGACTGTGCGCACGGCCAGCGCGCTGAGCCCTCGGCGACTGCTGCAATTCACCGTGTGAACCCCCACCATCTTGGAGGCAAACGATGAGCGTTGTGGCAACGACGCCGCCGCTGTATGAGAGCACTTTCCCTACTGGGGTCGTCCCGGCCCAGCCGGTCTCCCATCCGAACATCCTCAACAGACTGCGACGCGCGGGCTTGTTGGCCGATGATCCTCGGATCCGGCGCGCGCTCGGAGACCTCGCCCCCACCGATGGCGGCGGACACGTAACGGCCAGGGGACTGACCGAGTTACTTCGGGACCCGCTGGTCGCGCGGGCCCTGCGAGGTGATCTGGTGATTCCCGATTTTGCTGGCTTCGCTGCCGAGCTGACCGACATCTTCGAGCGCCTGATGGCGGACCGCCGGGGTCGGGTGGCCGACTACATTCCGGCGCTCTCCGCCGTGGATCCGGACCGGTTCGCGGTCGCGGTGTGCACTGTGGACGGTCAGCGCTTCTCGATCGGCGACGCCCGCGAGGGATTCTGCATCCAGTCTGTTTGCAAACCCGTCAACTACTGCCTCGCCCTGGAAGAGCACGGGCCCGAACTGGTGCACCGCCATGTGGGCCACGAACCGAGCGGCCACCGGTTCAACGCACTGGCCCTGACCCACGACGGACTCCCCCACAACCCAATGATCAACTCCGGTGCAATCATGTGCTGCTCTCTGATCGCGCCTGATCGCGCCCCTTCCGCGCGCTTCGCCCGAGTTCTGAATACGTGGCGGGAGCTGTGTGGCACGAGCCGCCCAGGATTCGACGAGCAGTGCTTCCTGTCCGAAAGAGGCTCCGCCGACCGGAACTTTGCGCTTGGCTACTGGATGCAGGAGATGAACGCCTTCCCTCCTGGCACCCAGCTCATGGAGACCCTGGCCCTTTACCTCCAGAGCTGCGCGATCGACATGGACACTGAAGCCCTCTCGGTTGCCGCGGCCTCCCTCGCGAGCGGCGGCCGTAACCCGGTGACCGGCCGGCGGGTCTTCTCGGCCACCTCGGTCCGCAGGTGCCTGTCCATGATGTCCGCGTGCGGCATGTACGACTATTCCGGCGAATTCGCCTTCACCGTCGGCCTGCCGGCCAAGAGCGGCGTCTCCGGGGCACTCATGGTGGTGATTCCGCAGGTGATGGGCATATCCATGTGGTCTCCCCGGCTGGACGCTCGCGGCAATTCGGTGCGGGGCATCGACTTCTGCCGCGAACTGGTCTCGAGGTTCGCCCTCCATGTGTATGACAACCTCGACAGCGACACGGGAAAGCAGGATCCCCGACGGAAGAACAGACCGCACTCGGCTTGACCGCCGCGGGA
This sequence comes from Streptomyces sp. NPDC002306, assembly GCF_053593435.1. Taxonomy (NCBI): domain Bacteria; kingdom Bacillati; phylum Actinomycetota; class Actinomycetes; order Kitasatosporales; family Streptomycetaceae; genus Streptomyces; species Streptomyces sp. NPDC002306. The sequence continues at coordinate 7,176 of NZ_JBSFCK010000092.1, read as the reverse complement.
CACCATCCATCCACGAAAGGTTTCGCGAAGGGATTGCCCCGATGCCGCTTCGACGACACGCCGTCGACCGCGTCCCAACCCCACCCCTCCACGGAGAGGTCCCGGCCCCTCTCGACCAGGCCCGACAGCGACGCGTTCTGACCGCCGTCGAGCAAGCCTACGATCCACGCAGCACCCGCCTGCTGACACGGCTCGGAACCCGCACCGGGACTCGAATACTTCTGGCGGGCCCTGGCAGCCCAGGACTCCTGCGCTGGGCGGCCCAGACGGTGGGACCCACCGGGCAGGTGATCGCCACCGGCACCGGCACCCGCTTCCTTGAACACCCTGCACAGCGCCACGACAAGGTATGCGTGATGCCAGCAGACGCCGCAACCGAAGGACCTCCCGCTGAGGCGACCTTCGACATCGTGCACGGCCGCCTGGCGCTCGGCGGACTCAGCCAGAGCGAGCACACCTTGGCGAGGCTCGTTGCAGCCCTCGCCCCCGGTGGAGTCCTGCTCGTCGAGGAGTTCGACTGGCAATCCTACGGGCCCGCCGCGGCCGACCCTGCCGCTTCGGCCACGATGAACCTCCTCAAGGCTCACCTGCGCGGCTGCGGATACGACCTCACCCTGGGCCGCCGCCTCCCCGGTCTCCTGCGAAACCTCGGTCTGCGAGGCGTGGACGCTGATGGCCTGGTACTCACCCTACGGGGCACGGATTCACCGCTGGAACCCGCACACCGCCGCATCGCCGACCATGCCCTGGGCCAGCTACGCGAGGCCGGACTGATCAACCCCGTGGCCGCCAAAGCGTTTCAAAAACTCATGAACGACCCTGCATGCAACGTGATCATGCCGACCCTCATGTCTGCCTGGGGTCGCCGCCCCAGCCCCCGCACCAAAGCGGCACAGCACTGAGTGGTACGGCGCACACACAGGCGTGTCCGTCGTGTGCCACTGATCGTGACATCGACGGGTCTTGTCCCGTAACAGGTCGTGGACGTGTTGTGTCGTGCCGTCCGCTTCCACTTCGCGTAATAGTCGTAAAGCGCCTCGTACGGCGGGACGTCATGCGGCAGGTAATTCCAGGGGGTATCGGTGCGGTTAACGTAGAAGAATCGCGCTGACGATCTCCCGCAGGTCGTGCACCCGGGCTGCGATAACCAGACCCGGTCCGATGATCCCTGCACGTGGTAAGCCCGGTTCGATCAATGCCCAGCGGGCATCGGACACGTCACGCGCTACGGACGACAAGCACTCACACACCATCCAAACGACCCTACGCCGTCATTCGCAATCCTCGACAGCCGATCCACCAGCACTCACAGGCCCGATCCAAAACTGTGAAATGGTCCGCCGGAAGAACCGACGGACCATCGCGCTAGACCACTATAGATTAACGATTTCATAGGCAGTCTACCGCGTCAAATGACTGTGCATTTCATGTTTAGATGGGACAGCCTCCGGTCAGTTTACTAAGGAAGGAATTGGGATCGTAATAATGCTCTACCTCAACCAGCTTAAGATCATTACTAACCTTAGCGACACTGACTCCGAACATCTCGATTTGTTCGCCCGTTGGAGGGTTGCCGTGATATTCACCTTCAAAAGCGCCCCAGTGGCGCCACTTGAAGGTGACTACGGGAGGCGGGGTGAGCACTTCAAGCACTTCCCAGTAAAAACCGCCCGGAAATGTCTGATGGAAACTCGCGTGCGATGAGTCAAAATCTCCCGGCACATGAAAGACGCTATCGCCTATAAGGATGTTATAACTACCCTGCTCAGCAATATCGGTTGCGGTCGCAAAAGGTCCGCCATTGACGTTGGTGCGAAATGAATCTGTCACCACAGAAACCCAAGCGGCAGGATCCTTCTTGTGTGAAATTTCCATCTCGAAAACCTGCACTATGCCCTCAACGACCGCTTCCAGAGACCCTCTCCCCAAAGGCCGGGTTCGCTGCCCTGGCATAATCGTGTGGGAGAGGTGGTAATCGGGCCTTCCATTTCTCCAACCGTCGGGATCAGCAGCCTCAATTACGGCTTCTCGCCCCTGCAGCCATAAAGATTCTTGCGCAGCCTCTTCGGGTTTATTCACGGAACGATCCGACATACGTAAATCACCTTTTCCTTATGTAAATCAGATTTACGCTCATCGCGCTTTTATATATTACGAGGAGAAGTCAGCTTGAAGGTGAGCTTTAGCCGCGACCCGATTCTCGAGGATGCTCCCCCAGAAGGAGCTGTGGATCGAGCACGACAACGAACGTGGCTAAGAAGAGGAAGCCGACAGGAAACTCAAGCATGCGAATCATAAACGTCAAGGGATCCGTTGACGACACCCATTTAGTCGATGCTGAGTGAAGGTGGACACTGACGGCAGCCATACCCGTGTAATGCATACCAGTGACAGCCATTCCCATAATGACGCTCGCCAGGAGACTGGCTTTGAGGCCATGGATTGATACGGCCGCCCATAGTGCGGCTATCGCTGCTCCGACTGCAATAGCCACAGAAGCTACCACAGTAGTAGTGTCGTACAAAAGGCGCCCTTTGAGATGCATACTACTCATACCGATGTAATGCATTCCAGCGACACCCAAACCCGTTGCAGTGCCGGCGCCGACTAAAGTCGGAAAGGTCACCCCTCGGTAACCGACGAGGAAGACGCCAAAACCAACGACAGCCACAGCCACTATCAGGCTTATGAGCGTCCTGTCAGTGTCGTATGTGATGACAGTCCCCTTGACACTAAAACCGACCATTGCAATAAAGTGCATTGTCCAGATTCCAGTACCAATGCAAGCCGCACCAAGTCCGAGCCAGAGGGCCTTTTGAGCGCCTTTGGCATTCAGCGACCTAACGGTGCACCGTAAGCCAAGAATCGAACCCATATAGGACATTGCATATGAAGCAATAGGCGTGACTATGCCGTAAGTGAAGCCATCGATTAAACCCTGCATGAATCGGAATCACCTCTGTAATTGAATTACCCAACGGGAGGCGCCGCGCGCCCGAAAATGCGGGCATTAAGCCATGTCGACAGAATAATTTCAAAACTGATTCGTGATCACTATACCGGGAACAACGCCGAATCCGGCTCCATCTGTCGAGTATTCGCTACTCCATTCGGCTTATGATTTCGTTTCGCCCAAGTGGGCCTCTTTCATCCTGAATATTGGCGTGTTAAGAGGTAGGGAGCCTTTTCCAACCTTGGTTTGAGCAGGTCAGATGCGGGGTGAGGACGGCTTGAACGAGGTTGGTGATGCGGGTTGTGGAGCATCGCAGCTTGCGCAGGAGCCGCCACGTCTTGAGGGTGGCCATGGCTCGCTCAGCGAGCGCGCGGATCTTCGCGTAGGAGCGGTTGACGGCTTGCTGACCTGTGGAGAGCGTCTCCCAGCGACCCCAGTAGGGCACCCGTATGGGGGCGCCGGCGCCCCAGTAGGCCTTGTCGGCCCAGCACTTCACCGACGGCTTCCTCCAGGGCGTCGATGATGCCGTGTGTTCGCGCGGCCCTGATGTCGTGGACGGCTCCGGGAAGTGCGGGCGATGCCCACAGCAGTCGCCCCGCCGGATCGGTGATCACCTGCACGTTCATGCCGTGTTTCTTGTGTTTCCCGGAGTGGAAGGGCCGGTCGGCAGCGATCCTGTCGATCGATAGCAGCGTCCCGTCGAGGATCGCGAATGCCTTGGTAGAGGGCGGTCTTCATCGCTTCGGCGAGGGTTGGTGCGAGAGCGGTCAGGACATCGATGGCCTCGGCGATGCACCGGTAGGCGGTCGTGGTGCCGACGCCGAACCCGACGGCGAGTTGAGCGTAGGTATGGCCGCAGCGCAGGTGTGCGAGGACGAGCAGGGCCTGACGCCCCACGCTCACCCGGCGCAGCCGGTCGAAGACTCCTGCCTTCTGCCACCGGTCCAGGCGTCGCCAGCATGTCTGCCCTGAGCCGAACCCCAGCGCCAGGGGCAGAAGTTGCCAGGCCATGCCGTTGTAGAGGGCAAACAGGATGCCCTAGAGATAGAGTCCGTCCGCCGCCGGCCGTGGCCCCGGTGACCGCTCCGGCCACGGCGGCAGCAACGGCTCGATCAAAGCCCACAACCGATCGTCCACGATCCACGGTCGAGTACCCACATCCTCGCGACCGGCCGAATCGTCACACCGGTTACGCCCCACCAAGGCACATCAACAAGATCGCGTTACGAGCTCTCATGGATGGCACCGAAGAAGGACGATGCCTCGACGTCGAGATATGCAAGGTCATCTGATGAGTCTGGACCCGACCGGGAAGGCGCAGAAGTGGACCATGCGCTGGAAGGCCCCATTCAACGCCTTCCAGACTTCGAAGGCGGCCCGGCCTTGAGCGACAACTGGCCACTCAGTAACCAAGCCGTTAAATTGAGCCTTTGCCAACTTGCGCCGTGATGAGATCAGTTGGTTCGACACATGGGTGAAGCCCCTGGTAGACGGGCTCACGAACAAGATCACCCGGTACCCACCAGAGGCTTCGCGTGCTTGTCTACCCGTGCGGGCTAGACGTGTCCAGTCGGTCCCTGACTTTCCTCGCTGCCCGTCTGCGCGAACACCGTCGTCAGATCGGAAGCCGCTGGCGCCGGCTCTCGTCTGGCCGCCAAGCACTGCTGGTGCTGGCGCATCTGCGCAACGGGACCACATACGCCCAGCTCGCAGCGGGTTTCAAGGTCGGCACAAGTACGGTCTACCGCTACATCAGCGAAGCCATCGACCTGCTGGCCGCACTCGCCCCCACCCTCGACGAGGCCGTCCGTGCTGCCTCGGCGAAGGCGTACGTCCTGCTCGACGGGACGCTCCTACCGATCGACCGGATCGCCGCCGACCGGCCCTACTACTCCGGGAAGCATAAGAAACACGGCATGAACGTGCAGGTCATCTCAGATCCGTTCGGCCGGCCGCTCTGGGCCTCGCCCGCACTGCCACGGGCCGTCCACGACGTCCGCGCAGCCCGCGAACACGGCATCATCAACGCCCTCGACCAGGCCGACATCCCCTGCTGGGCGGACAAGGGCTACCAAGGCGCCCGCGGCACCGTCCGGGTTCCGTTCCGCGGCCGATGGGAAACACTCTCCACCGGCCAGCAGGCCGTCAACCAATCCCAGGCTAAGATCCGTGCCCTCGTCGAACAAGCCATAGCCACCCTCAAGTCCTGGCGGCCACTCCGCAAACTCCGCTGCTCGACCACCCGCATCACGGGCATCGTCCAGGCCATACTACTCAGCCTGCATCACGCCAGCTCAACCACAGGTTGAAAAAGCCTCATTGGCCCTGTTTCACATTCGGGCAGGAACGCTGAAAACACTAAACCATTCATCTAGGCGGGCTCTGGGGCGAAGTGACAACAGACGGAGCAGTGCCCGGCTTGCAAATCGCCTCTGAACTCTTTATCTCTTGAATGGCAGAATTCATTTCCGCTGTACGCATACGCTCGATTTGTTCAGGTTTTATTTTCTCCGGTTTGTAGCCAACGGCTCTAAGGTCACTCATAAACTCATTGATTCCATGAGCGTAGGTTTCGGCCTGATCACGCAGTGAGTCAGGTGCTTGAGTGGCGAGCTTCCCTATCAGCGCACTGATCTTCTCGAAGTCTGCCTTATCGGCTTGCCCGGATTCCTGGGAAACCCTCAGTTGACGAAGCGTAGCACAGTACGCCGTCAGGTCTTCATTTCCATCCAGTTGAGCGACTGCGAAGATTGCACCACCGGCGGCAACAAATAAAAGCCCTCCCGCGCCGAGTGTAATTCGCCACTTGCTAACCATGCACGCTCCTTCTTAGCATCTACTCCAGCGGGAAGCGAACGCGTTCACTGGCGATCGCATTGACTTACAAGTGTCGTTCGAATATAAACGGTGCACACTGATTGTCACGATGCGGTGCGGCTGATATGGATATCTTTGCGGCGCTTCAACGCAACGCCCTCTTCGACTTGCTCAGGGTTGCCTTAATACGTGCTTCCAGGGCTTCGGTTGAGTTACTACTCGCTAAAATCTTGACAATCGCATCATCCGCCCCGTAAGCAAACTCGCGCATACGGTGAATGACTGGGTTCCGCATACCGCGCTTGGTTTGCAGGTAAGCTTCGAGAGTGCGATCATCTATCGAATTAGCGCGAGCCAATGCTTGGTCCATCAGATCATCGGCAACCTCGTGGATCAGGCCCATCGATTCGGCTTGCCCTGCATTCAATTCTTCACCGAAAAGAGAAAGCCTGGAGCAGGCCTGCAAACCGACAGAAAAAGATATCAATTCCAGGTAAACCCTTGGCATTGGGATCCCGATAGAGACCTCATTGAGTGCGAATCTCGCCTCACGTACTGCGATCCGCCAGTCTGCACAGAGGGCAGTAATAAGACCACCCGCGTAAGCGTGACCATTAATCGCTGCAATCAGCGGTCGATTAAATGAGAAGAGGCGAATATTCGATTCAAAATAGCGCCGCTGCCATGCCAATATCTCTTCATGATTGCCATCGACGAACATTCCGTGCACATATCTTAGATCTAGGCCCGCAGAGAAGACTCTCCCCTCACCCCTAAGGATCACAGGACGAGGAGGATATTCCTCTTCAACTATATCGAGGGTCTCGCGCAAATCCAAATAAAAATCTTCCCCTTGAGCCCCCGCTTTCACAGAAGGAATCGTCACGATCGGGACATTGTTGAATAATTCAATATTCCAAGCCATAAGTCGAGACTATACCCGATGGCCCATCTAGCAAGACTTGCCTCCATCCCGATCTACGCGCAGGCGCCACTTTGCGCCACTATTCCGTTCTGCTTGAATGTGTCGCACCAGTTGAGCGGTATCGCACCTCGGCTTCCACCCTCTCGCATCATTCGGATGCTCCGCTCTGCAGTCTGTACGGATGGGTGCTGCGCTGCTCGGGGCCGACGCAGCACCCATCCGCTGGACCGTACACACCACTCAACTCACGGGGCATCGTTTGTGTGAAGTCGAGCATGCATACCGGACCTGCGATCTCCGGCTTTTGGGGCCCACTCCGGATTCGCAACAGAAATTCTAACCAATGCGGAGACAGCAGGCTGGAGTAATCGCTACCCTAATCATTGAGTTTCTTCGAGTTGGCCATCGATCGGGTGATGGCCCAGGGGCGCAACATGCGAGGCCCCCGAGCTGTTGATCGAGATGTCTGACGTCTCAACCA
>NZ_JBSFCK010000091.1:0-9565 GCF_053593435.1 Streptomyces sp. NPDC002306 | reverse complement strand
TCCATGCGCATTCGAGCAGTACACGTGGACGAACTGCCCCTGTTGCAGGACATCGAGCAGGCTGCCGACGCGAGCTTTCGCGACGTCGGCATGCCGGAGATTGCCACCGGAAACGTTCTTCCACTCATCGAGCTGGGAGCCTCCCCCTGAGTGGTGGACACGCTGATACTGGATCTGCTTGATCCGGAGGAAGCGAGAAGACCGCCGATGGCGATGAAGGACTACTCGGACGAGTTCAAGGCCGATGCCGTGGCCTTGTACGAGTCCACACCCGGGGCAACGTACAAGAGCATCGCCGCTGACCTGGGCATCAACAGGAACACACTGCGGAATTGGGTGCTGCGGGACCGCGCACGCCGCGGCTCCGGTCCGGCCACAGCCCGGGACGCCAGGACTGCGGCCCGTCCCGCGCAGCTGGTGCCGTCCGCGGAACCGGACGAGCGGGGTGCGTTGGGCGTTGCTGGTGAAGACCTTCCGGTACGCCCATTCGGTCTGCATGGTTCGGTTGAAGCGTTCGACCTTCCCGTTGGTCCACGGGCAGTGCGGGCGGGTGAACTTCTGCTGTGCGCCGAGTGATTGGCAGACGGCCTGGAAGTCGTGTGACTGCCGGTAGTTCTTGGCGTTGTCGGTCATGACCCGCTCGATGCGGGTGATGCCGTGGGCGTGGAAGAACGCGGCCATGCGGGTGAGGAAGTTCGCGCAGACCGCCGCGGCAGGGATCTTTCCGAGCTTCTTGACGTCGAGGTGGATCATGCCGCCGAGCCGGTTGTGTTCGTAAGCGGTAGAGGAGGTGGAGGCTGCCAGTGTGACCCAGTCCTTGATTTCGCGGAACAACTGCTTGACGGGGACTGCAGGGTCTTCCGCACGGCACCGGCGAAGGTGTTTCCGGTGGGGCCGACCAGGGCGGGCCGGTAGCGGGGGATCGCAACGTTGAATTGCTGTGAAGCCCTGTGCTCATGCACCGACCGACCGCACCGCGATCATCGGATCAAGACTTCCGTTTGACCAGACAAGCCCGTTGATCGGTAAGCGGATGACTTCTAAGAGTTACCGGTAATAGCTACTCTGAAGCGTTTGAGTATCCCGCTAAGTATTTATCACTCACGGGACTCTAGTCGAGCCTCCTCACCAAGAGCACCCATCCGCTCGCGTTATGTATAACACCCGCGAAGCTTTGACGCATTTGCATGCATTGGGGCAGCCGCTTGTGATCCCCGGAGTGTCGGCCTCATTAAGATCAATAAAAAAATCCGTGCAGGCAACTTGCGCCGAGCCGTAATCCTCCCTCATTGTCATTCCTGGCATGGCCGCATCCGCCTCACGGGACTAAGCGGAACAGTCACCAAAGATCAATCAACAGTGACCTGAGGCATGCCTTAACTCTTCTCGACTCTGGTGAATGTGGCTAGTTGTCCGTGCGAGCGGATTTCCTCCACGGTTTGATTATCCATTTCATTAAAAGGTGCAGTGCTCGCTGGTGCGGCGGGAAAGGTAAGTCATTCTGTCGTCGAATGCATTCAGTGCTGCAAAGTTTCAGAAGGGTTTCAAGTTCCCAGATCTCTCAGGGAGAATAATATGAAGAGCGCTCGACGTGCAGCGGTCTGGATCGGCGCCGTCGCCTTATCGGTAACCGCATCACTGGCATCAACTGCGGCAACATCGGCCGCAGCGATCAACTCCTCACGCGATCCAGTTATCTTTATCCATGGATATACGGGTTCCGCATGGAACTGGAGCCTAATGATCGATGATTTTGAAACTGCGGGATATCCATCCAGCATGCTCTATAACTTCACCTACGACTGGAAGCAGTCAAATGTCATCACAGCAAGCCAGTTGGCGTCACTAGTTGACGCGGTCCGCACCCGGACAGGCCACTCGAAAGTGGACATTGTGAGTCATTCTATGGGAGGTCTCAGTTCGCGGTGGTATCTCAAGTTCATGAACGGGACGTCATATGTTGACGACTGGGTCTCTCTCGGAGGGCCGAATCACGGAACAAACCTCGCCCAGGCTTGTTCAGTTCTGCACACCTCCTGCACGGAAATGCGATCAACGGATTCGTTCCTGACTATACTTAATTCAGGAGATGAGACGCCCGGAAATGTAAACTATGGTACGTTCTGGTCATCGTGTGATGAGATTGTCAATCCAGACTCCAGTACTCTACTCTCAGGAGCAAGTAACGTCTCCGTTGGCTGTGTTGAACATGGATGGCTCATGTTCAGCTCCAGAGTCTCCGACCTTGTGAGGCGATTTGTGAGCTGACAATAGATGGCGCCTTGAGGGGGCGATCGCAAGCCCGCCAACATTCCGGTGGCGGTGGCAACTGTGAAGATACCGAGCGCCGTCGCACTCTTCCTGAAGTGTCTCGCGGCTGTGCTTGCCGGTCTTCAGGTAGGTACGGTGGCGGACGGTCTGGATGGCTTGCGGTGTGGCGAGAAGCCGAGGTCGTCGACGGTCAGGACCTGCACGATGCGGGTCTCCTTGCGCGGCCATGCCCTTCGCTGCGATCGCAGAACTTCGCGGTCACGCCTTTCCAGCAGTGTGTGCAGTCGCTTGTATAGACCGGCTTGCTCCTTCTTCACGCACAGCACGTAGCGCCTTTTGTCCTCGACGAGGAAGCGGGCGTGGCCGTGCGCTGGACGTCGTGCTGACGCCGGTATCCGGGACGGCGGGACAGGCGGCGGTACGACTGGAGTCCACGCCCGGGAACCCACGAGTACCGCCAATCCCTCCCGCCATCAGGTGGAGTCAGAACCGTCGAGCCACTCTCGCTCAGGGGGAGAGGACGTCAAACCACTGCGCGGGACGTATTGCGTTCGAGGGTTGTCTAACCTCGGGCAACAACTGGCACTCAACAACCAAGATCAGCTGCTAAATTGACACACCCGTTCGTGGAGTGGTGTTTGGGTAGACCCGGCGGGCGCGGTTGCGGGCATGCATGGGACTCAGGAACCACAACAGGACGAACCAGGCTAGGGCTCCGGCACTTCCGGTGAGGGCCAAGGTGGTTCCGAGTGCGAGGTCTAGGATCAGCATCAGTGCCGAGCTGATCGCCAGGGCGAGGAACGTCAAGCCCGCGACCAGGTAGCGGTGGGCGGCGGCGACGAGTTCGCGCTTGACGCGGTGGCCCCACATGAAGCGGTGCACCGCGGCCGGTGCTAGGAGCGTGCCGGCCGCGCCGATCGAGCATGCCAGCGAGGCGCAGTAGACGGCACGCTGTAAGCCGGTGCTCCCGGTGAAGGCCGGTGTGACGCCGAGAGAGAGCAGCGAAGCGAAGAGGATGTTGATCCCGCATTGGGCAATGCGCACCTCTTGGAGGATCTCGGCGTAGGCCCGGTCCAGTCGCTGTACCGGAGACTCGCCATGCTTTGGCCCGGCCGCCCGCGTCGGGGGAAGCTGTCGTATCGCGGGATCGCCGGTGATCGGCTTTTCCCAGTCCTGGTGCGGGGATGTTGCGACAGCGTCCCATCCTTCCCTGTGGTTGCTGGGTGCGCGGCTCTGTATATCCTGCATGCGATGGGCCTTCCTGCTCCGATGTTGCTACGTAACACGGGCTCAACGGGGCCTGGTGGTGTGCCCTCAGCCGAGTCTCTTGTTCGGGGGCGGCCGAGGCCCGCACCTGGGAGCCGCGACTTCTTCGCGGCCAGCGCGGGGGACGCTGGTGCGGACCTCGGTGAGTACAACGTACGCAGCACGTCGCACTGCGGCACTGGTCATGCGCACAGTGTGACGTGTTGCCGGTTGTGCAGTCGCTGTTCTTATTCCGTTCGGTCAGTGTTGTGGTTTCCGCTGCCCGGGTCGGCATTTGTCCCTGGAGATGGCTGAGAAGTGCGGCGGTGGTATTGCGTTGTTCACGCGCCTGACATCTTTCGCTACTGTCGCGGCCTATGCCTACTGATTCGAACACGATCCTCACGGCCGTAGCTCTACGTGTTCTGGAGCAGGTCCCGGATCTCGCCCGGCGGGTTGTCGGCCTGATTGTGGCTCAAGAGCCGACCTACCAGGCTAGGGGATCCGTTCCGGTGGGGATGCTCACCGAGTCGGTGGAGAACAACGTCACGATGATCATCGAGACGCTGGCCGGCGTAGAGCGACCTGGAGAAGAAGAACTGGCAGTGGCACGCACCACCGGGCGCCGCCGGGCGCAGCAGGGTGTTCCGCTGGAGGCTGTGTTGCGAGCCTATCGGCTGGCCACAGAGCTGTTACTCAACACGCTGCTGGCAGAAGTCAGGGGCAGGCCGTATGAGGAGTTGGCGGCGTTTCTCGAGGTGACCAGCGCCGTCTCGAAGGTGATGGACCGCCATTCAGAAGCAGTGGTGGACGGTTATCGGAAGGCTGAAGCCGAACTGCAGCGGCGGGACGCCCAGCGGCACCAGGCGACATTCGATGCCCTACTGGAGGGCCGAGCAGGGGGCACTCGCGATGCGGGGGAGGCGCTGGCCACGCTTGGCCTTCCAACTTACGGCCCGTACGTGATCGTGGTGGCCGCCTTCGACATCGCCGCACAGCACACGTTCAGTGCCGCGCAGGACGCTTGCGCGGCCTACTCCTATGCGGCGGCTTGGCGCATACGCGGGGACCGTGCGATAGGGCTGGTGGCGCTCGGCCATTCCACAGTGCCCCGGCTGATGGGAATTCTGAACCGGAATCCGTCCGGCGCCATGGGGATCTCCGACCCCTTCGAGGCCACGCACGAGTTGCCTGAGGCATATCAGTCGGCCGAGATCGCCCTGCAGACGGTGGCCGGGGGTGCAGCAGAGGTGGTATGGATCGCTGAACGGCTTCCCGAGGCACTCGTAGCCTCCAACCCTGGACTGGCGAACCGGCTGGCCCGGCACGCTTTCGGCCCAGTCCTCGATCTGCCGACCGCAGAACGGGACTTACTGCTGCAGACGCTGTCCCTATGGTACGAGAACGGCCGCTCCGCGGCGCGCGCCGCCAAGCGGCTCTACTGCCACCGCAACACCATCCTCAACCGACTGCGGCGCATCGAGAACCTCAGCGGTCGGTCGCTGGAAGACCACCAGTTCCTGCTCGCTTGCTATCTCGGACTGCTGGCGCTGCGCCTGTTGCCTGCAGTGCATTCCGCCGGACAACCGGAGATGTGAAGGCCGATGGATTCGGGCGAGGGTGGGTGTGAGAGACAGCGCACTGCACAATCCGGGACGGTAGAGACTTCACCGGGTGCCCCCCACCTGTCGGTCTAAAACTGACGTTCACCGTTGACCACCTATCTGGGCGATGGCCTCGGTCTCGATCAGTTCCTGCAGCAGGCGTTCGGTGACTTCGCGGACGAGTTCAAGACCATCCGCTGAACGTAGTGACTCAAGCAGGCGAAGTAGGTCATGCTGGGACAAGGCCACCGTGTGCTCCTTGGATTGAACTGGCCGTTCACCAAGGACAGTTGCACGGTGGCCTGCCCAGCTCTGAGGGAGCATTCACCGGCAGCCGAAGCACGAGAGGGATCAGAAACAGCGCACTTTCCCGCCAAGATCCCCTACCCCACATGGCGGCAACACCATCGCTTTTGGAGGATGGCGTTGCTGTCAAGGGGCCCACCCGTCGGGGATCACTTCGGTGTGGATGGTGTATTTCTGGGCTGCGCGTGGGTGGCGGTTCCGGTTGAAGGGGTACTTGCTGTACCTCTTCAGCATCCGTGATTTCACCCGCCACCGGCGTTGCTGCGGGATCAGGTTCGCCAGGGCGGCGCGGCCGATCGAGCCGACCAGTGATACCGGCTCGGTCGCGATGATGCCGTTGCTGGTGACGATCTGGTCGGCGGCAGCCTGTAGCAGGACAGTGAAGCCCACCTGCTGTGGCGACAGGTGAGGGTGTGCGGTGGTGAGGTCGCCGGCCATCCGGATCAGGGCCTGGAGGCGGTCAGCAGGGCATAGATCTCCTGCTCAAGGCCGGGGACCGTCCGTGAGCGCAGGACGCGTCCGTCGAGGATGGTGGACTTCAGGGAGAAGTAGCAGGTCTCCGCCTGCCACCGCCGGTGGTAGAGCTCGATGAGTTCCGTGGCCGGGGGTGTTCGGCGTCCAGGAGCGTGGTGAGCAGGCGCCACAGCTCGGTGCGCCGGGTCCCGTCGGCGAGGGTGACGGTCACCCATGCTTCGATCACCCGCATCTCCAGGCGCTGTCCGTAGCCACGGCCTGCCCGGTAGTTATTGGACTGGATGAAGGTCCGGTAGGAGCCGTCGGACAGCGGGTGACGGATGGTCGGGCGTCGCTTGCGGGTGGAACGCAGCAGGAAAACCGCACCGTTGTCGGAGACCGCGGTAAGGAAGCCGACCGCGTCGTATTAGCCTCGCCGTTTCACTTGGGTACGGCTGGCTTTGGGGCGGAAACGCGAAAGTGCCTTCCTGACCTGGGACGATGAACCTTGCTGAGGGGTTCTGTCGGTCCAGGCGGAGGGCACTTTCTACGTGCAGGGTATCGGGTTGCGTCCCAAGGTCCATGTCAGCGCCGATGGTTCGGGGGTGGTCGGGCATGCCGGGGCACGGTTGCTGACGGACCTCGCCGATGCCACCGGGCTGACCGCCGCGTACTCCGCCGCTCTCAGGCCGCTTCGGCCACGGGGGACCGGGCATGATCCGGGCCGGGTCGCCACCGACCTGGCGGTGATGCTCGCCGACGGTGGTGAGGCGATCGCGGATCTGGCAGTGCTGCGGGACCAGGCAGGGGTGTTCGGCCCGGTCGCCTCCACACCCACCGCCTGGCGGTTGCTCGCCGACACCGACGAGGCCGCACTCGCCTCACTGCGAGCGGCCCGCGCTTCAGCCCGGGAAGTCGCCTGGATGCAGGCCGCCGAGACCGGCGAGGGCATACCCGCTGCTCGGGCCGGCGGACGAGAACTCCCCGGCCTGGTTCTGGACCTCGACGCCACGCTGGTGACCTGCCACTCCGAGAAAGAGCAGGCCGCACCCACCTACAAGGGCGGCTTCGGCTTCCATCCGCTGCTGTGTTTCCTCGCGAACACCGGCGAGGCCGTGTCGGGGCGGCTGCGGCCCGGCAACTCCGGAGCCAACACCGCCGCCGATCACATTGCGGTGCTCGGCCAGGCGCTCGCGCAGATCCCCGACGCTCACCGGCACGGCACCGACATCCTCATCCGCGCCGACAGTGCCGGATCCGCGAAAGCCTTCCTCACCCACATCCGCGACCTGCGGAAATGAGGAATCCGTACCTTCTTCTCCGTCGGATACGCCATCACCGAGCCCGTCCGCCGCGCGATCCGCTCGGTGCCCGACCGCCTCTGGCATCCCGCCCTGGACCAGGACGGGACGCTGCGTGACGGCGCCGAGGTCGCCGAGCTGACCGGCATGGTCGATCTGGACGGCTACCCGGCCGGCACCCGCATCATCGTGCGCCGCGAGCGGCCGCACGCCGGAGCCCAGCTGTCCCTGTTCGACCAGGACGAGGGCCTGCGCCACCAGGCGTTCCTCACCGATGCCCCGTACTCCGGTGGCGGCTCCGCCCAGTTCCTGGAGGTCCGCCACCGCGGGCACGCAAGCGTCGAGGACCATATCCGGTGCGGCAAGACCACCGGCTTCGGCCGCTTCCCCTCCCGCGACTTCGGCGTCAACGCCGTCTGGCTCGAACTCAGCCTCACAGCGATCGACCTGCTGGCCTGGACGCGTCTCCCGCTGCTGGACGCGGAGCTGGCCACTGCCGAGCCGAAGAAGCTCCGCTACCGACTGCTGCACGTCGCCGCCCGCCTCACCCGCGGCGGCCGACGCCTGCGCCTGCGGATATCGGCGACCTGGCCCTGGAGAAACGAACTGGCTGCAGCCTTCCATCGCCTCGCCGCACTGCCTCGCCCCGCCGGCTGACCAGCAAACCCCTGACCGCCCACGACCAGAAGGACCCTGGAGAACCCGACCACCGCGCCGGGTCTCCGCCATGTCTGGACACCGAAATCGCTTCGGCCACGCGACAGTTACCCCTCAACGACGCCTCATCGCCCCAACCGAAACGGCGAGGTTAGGCATCGGCCAGCAGCATCGAGGCGTCCAGACGGCCCAACAGGCGGTGGGCGTAGGAGATTTCCCCGATCCGGTCCGGGCCGAAGACTGCGTCGAGAAGGGCCACCAGGCGCACGATCGGGTAGCCGAACTCGCGCACACGGCCGATGTGCTTGGGATAGCGCCAGGTCACCGCCGCCTCGTCGGGGGCGTTCAGCGTGGTGCCGTTGATGGCGACCACGCGCCGCCCGCGGTAGAAGGCGCAGGACTGGACCGGGGTGGCCACCGGTCCTGCCAAAACTGTGAACAGGGCACGCAGCGGAGCGACGCCCAGCCTGCGACGGGCAGGGGACAGGGACGAAGCACACGACTGTGCCACAGCGGTGTGGCCGAGGCCCGCAGTGAGCTTGCCCCAGACCGCCTGGTAGGAGGACCGCTCGAAGAAGGCCAGCGCGAGGACGAAGTACACCACAACACGCGCCGGAAGCAGACGCAGCCGCTGCTCCCGTGCCGCCGTCTCCTCGACGACCGCATCGACGAGGGCGGGATCGATGATTTGGGTCAGCTTACCGGCGTGAGCGGGCGCGTACACGTCCGGATCTGCCGCTGTGCATCGGACGCTGGCAGACTTCGATGCTCAAGCGGCTGACCGAGGCGGGACTTCTGAAGTCCCGTGGACGGCAGCGGACCGACGCGACGTATGTGCTGGCCGCGGTGCGGCGGCTCAGCCGCCTGGAGCTGGCCGGGGAGAGCCTGCGGGCGGCCCTGGACGAGTTTACGGAGATCGCGCCGGAGTGGCTGCAGCCGTTGATCGAACCCGAGCGGGACAAGCGGTACGGACGGAGGATCGAGATCAGGAAGGTGGCCGGTGGGCCGGAGGCCGTGATCGCGCGGGCGGAGACTTTCGGACGGGACGGGCAGAAGGTGCTGGCCGCCCTATGGTCTCCCGACACGTCTGGCCAGCTGCGGGCTCTTCCCCCATGCGGAAATCCCGCGACAGGTGTGGGTTCACCGCTACTACTGCGACGAGGAAGGACAGCTCCGCTGGCGTGACGGGCACGGACTGCCGCCGGCGAGCCTGTGTTTCGACTCCCCCGTACGACACCGATGCGCACGACCGCACCAAGAACGGCACCGAATGGAGCGGGTACCGCGTGCACTACACCGAGACCTGCGAGGAACAACGGCCCGAGATCGTAGTGCACGTCGCCTGCACGATCGCCCCGGTCCAGGACGACCTGGCCCGGACAGCCCTGGTCCCGGCCGAGCACCCTCTACCGCACCCGAACTGAACGGCAACGTCAACCCCGCTGCCACCGCCCCAAGATCAGACCTGACCCCCAACACAAACGACTGCATTCTCGTACGGTCACTTTCGGTTGGTGGCTGACGTGGTGTCCCCGCTTCGGTCAGCCGCTCCACCCTGCTGCGACTGGTCCGGGCACTGCCCGACCCGCAGATATCCACACCCCGGGTGCTGGGCGTCGACGACTTCGCCCTACGCAAGGGGCACGTCTACGGCACGATCCTGATCGACGTGGAGACCCGCCGACCAGTGGACGTACTCCCGGACCGTGAAGCGGCCACTTTGACCCG
>NZ_JBSFCK010000090.1:0-9942 GCF_053593435.1 Streptomyces sp. NPDC002306 | reverse complement strand
AAGACCCGATAAGTCCGACGCGCTCGAAGCCACCCCAACCACCCCCGGGACCCACTGCCAACCAGCCTACGCCCACTACAAAAGCAACGGCATTGTGGCTAGGCCTGGACTTCCCGCACGTGACGCAGGCCGCGAAGATCCACCGACACCGCACCAACCTCAAAACCGGCTGGATCACGAGACCCTCTAGGCCATCACCGACCTGACGGCGTGTACGGCGTCTCCCCAGGCCATCGGCCAACTCGTCCGCGCGCAATGGGGCATTGAGGCCGTGCACCACGTCAGAGACACCACGTTCGGCGAGGACGCCTCGAAGATCCGCACCAGACACGGACCGGAGAACATGGCCACGCTGCGCAGCTTCGCGATCAGCACCCTGCGCACCGCCGGGCACCGCAGCATCGCAGGCCTGCGCGAGGTCTCCTACACGCTCTTCACCCGTCCGCTGGACCTGATCGGACTGCCCTGACCAGCAACGCCACGTGATCACCAGGACTTTGAATCAGACCTGGGCAGCATGGCGGGATGACCGACCTGCTGTGGGCTGACGTGAAGTGCTTCCTTGAGGGGACTGGATGGGGTCGCTGCCGGATGCGCGTGTCCTGAATGCCTCGGTGGAGGATTGGCAAGCAGTTCTCGATCTTGTCGCTGAGAAGGGCAGAGCAGGGTCTGGGTGTGGTACTTGCCCTGGGCAATGTGAGGTCGGTTTGGTGCGCCCTGCCAGCATTGCTGCTGGTGGGTTTCCTCCTACCGCATCCCGAACCCGGCGTGCCCGTTTCCGAGCACCGGGTTCTCCACAAGTCCCCTTCGACAGCGCCCTCGGGGTCCTTATCCCTTGAACCTTGCGTAGAAAGTGCCCTCCGCCCAGACCGACAGAACCCTGCCAGCAAGGCCCATCATCACTAGGCCAGGAAGGCACTTTCGCGTCCCCGTTCCACGGCCAAACCTTATTCGAGTAATATATCGAGGCTAACCATCAGCTACATAGACCAGATGCTCTCTTATTGCCGCCTATCTCATTTACTACCGTTGCGCATCTTTCCGGCAATTAAAGACAAAAATCACGCTGTGCTGGCTGTATTTCCTCATGGCAGCCTTACGGGCTCTGGGAATCGTACATGATGGAGCCTCGCGCCAACGGGTTCCAGACGACTCGAAAGATGTCCAAGCGCGAGCATGGCAAAAATGTCTGCCAGTGCTGGTACTCGGAAAATTAAAGGTCTCGGACCGATGGAATCTGAACGTGCCGATATCGATCCGTCATTGTTCTGGCAGGACAGAATGTACTCGGTTGCGTGTACGGCTGGTTTTGCATCGCCCTGGCTACACAGGGCTATCAGGGCGTAAGAGGTACTAACAGCATCACTTGGTTCACTTGGACTCCAACCCCAGCCCCCGTCAAAGTTCTGAGCGCCGCGCACAAAGCCCAGTGCCCGGCCTCGGATCCGGTCTCCCACAACCGATGCCCGGGGTTCTACTTGCCTTGTTGCCAAAATGGCGCGGAACACGGTGTGTAACGCACTAGCGCTCCAGTCTGGATCGAAGCTGCCACCGCTTTTTTGTCCGGACGCGAGGAATCGTAGCCCTTCATGGAGGGCTCGCGCGTTGCGCACAGGGTCGACTCCCAGAGCGTTTACGGCCGCCGCCGTCATGCATGCTTCCGGCGCCGCACTGCGAATGTAGGTGGGGAACCCGCCTCCGTCATGCCGTATCCGGCGCAGACAGTCCAGTCCGGCGTCAATAGCGGTCCTGTACTGCCGGGAATCCAGTGTGTGTAGGAACTCCACAGTGACCGAGATGTCGTCAACATCAGTCTGCTGAGCGAGATCTGTATATGCCCAGCCACCGTCATTTCGTTGCTGCCGAACCAAGTGCCCCGCAATCCGGTGTAACTCTTCCTCGTGAGCGCCTGCGACTGCGAGAGCGAGTCCTCCGGTAGCGGTACACCAGGTGTCAGTGTCGGTCACAAACGGCATTCCGCCGTCGGTCCTTTGATGCTTCAACACCTTCTCGACACCCTGCATGATCACGTTCTCAGTGCCAGGTAGCCCGGCTAACGCGTTCAAGACCGAGAGGTGAATAAGGACATTCCCCTCCCATACTTCGGGGCCTTCCTGCGTAGACATCAGCAAGTCGACATCTTCGCTGCAAAAATCGTCACCGCGACCCAATGCTCGATAGATGATCACTTTAAGAGAAGTGACCTGCACTAGAGCCCAAGCGTGCAGACCGTCAGTTGCAAAAGCAGCCGGCTCGGGCATTTGTGGTTCCACACCGAACAAAGACAAGACCGCGTCAACTAATGCTTGTTTCCTTGCGCCAGTAAAGTGTGGCGCCTGAGCGAGGAACCGATCCACTATCTGCGTGTCCACCTGAGCGGTTCCGTCAAGTGCAGCCGAGATCACTAAGCGGTCAAGCGCGTCCCCGACTGTGCGACGCGATTCGAGGTAGCGTTTAAGATCAGCGTGAACTTGAGGCTTCAATCCCGTGTACTGCAGCAGGCGAAGATATAAAGCCGACTCGAGTATGCGGCTGTCGCAGGCGTCACGTATAGCTCCGGCTGGATCAATTCTTTCGATGAGACGGGCTCTCAGAGCAAAGATTGCCTCATTCAGATTCTCAGAGAATAAGTGACGCGGCCAAGCCTGAAGGTCAGAATACTGATAAGGGAGTCTCACGGATTAGTCCAATTCTGTATCGAAACAAATATGATCGAAGGTGGCCGTACGTTCATCGGCGTCCACTTATGTTTTTCATATCCAGAGATTGCCGAGCAGAAACTAACGTAGGCAGTGGGCCGGGTTCCAAGGTCATTTTCGGGATCAACCGAGACTTTTGTGTGGGAACAGCAGACAAATTCCAATGCGAAGCAACCGCTGCAAGAGCAAGCGTGACCTCAGCCATACTGAATCTGGCACCTATGCATTGGCGCTTCCCTGCTCCAAAAGGAATCATTCCGCCACGCGGAATTCCTTTCGCTCTCCCCGGAAGCCAGCGATCGGGGTCGAACTTCTCTGGGTTGGGAAACGAAGTCGGACTGTGATGGAGAAGGTAAGGACTGACAACGATAGTTGTCCCCGGCTTGAGTAACTTTCCGGCTAATTCCACTTCGCAAGTCGTAATCCGGGTTGTAATCCAAACTTGCGGGCGTACGCGCAGAGATTCTTTTACGAAACGCTCCGTGTAGTCCAGTCGGGGGAGGTCGTCTAATTCAGGGAATCGTCCCGAGAGCACTTCATCCAATTCTGCTTGGAGGCGCTGACCGATTCGTGGATGCGTGGCAAAGATTTGCAATGACCAAGCCATCGCATTGGCTGTTGTCTCGAAACCGGCTATGATAAAATTCATGACTTGGTCGTGAATCTCGCGATTTTCCAATGACTTTCCTGTTTCCTCGTCCACGGAACCCATTATCGCGGACAGGACGTCCCCGTCATCACTCCCCGGTGTAAACTGGCCGATGATTCGATCGACCAAATTGTGAGTGCGCGTGAGAGCTTCTTCGTAGCGGCGATTGGCAGGAGAGGGCAGTTTTTTCACCCACTCGATCGGCGTGATCATGCGAGCGTAGGTACCTTTTACGATAGTCGGCATACAATCCAGCAGTACAGACATGTCACGCACGCTCAAAAGGGAAGTGGGGAAGATGGCTCGTGCGGTAATTCGCAGAGCTAGTTTCTGCATCGCTTCGTAGATATCAACGATCTCTCCGCTCTGCCATGAATATATCTCTGCTTCAATTTCACTTAGCATTACTGACACGTAGCCTGGCATCCGGACTGGATGGAATGCTGGCTGTACGAGACGCCGCTGACGTTGGTGGGAACCGGATTGGGTGGTCACCAATCCATCACCCATGAACTCAAGCGCTTTATAGATGGGTCCACCCTTGTCGAAGGACCGCGAATCGTGGAGAACTTGCAGAGCAAGGTCAGTGTCGCAAACAACGAAAGCGCGTTGTCGCGCAAAGTTGATTTCCACCAGATCGCCGTAAGCTGGCAACTCAAGTAAGAATTCGAGAGGCCGGCGCGCAAACTTGAGGCCATGGCCAACCAACGGGATCCTGCCAGGAGCCACACCTACACCAGTCCGGCGAGGTTCTGAAGAGCTGTTCGAAAGAGCGTTAATCAACGTCTGAGCTTTACCCGTTCGCATGGCGTGGACTCCCATTGCCGCTCGATTTAAATAATAGTTATAAGTCTTAGGCCTGGCGTCGACTGCTACCTTTTTCTGCTTCATTCATGGTCCAAGAGCGTGGCTTAATGCAGTCATGTAGTGACTCGCCTGCACTCGCAGGGGTCGTAACGCCACCACCATGACACGGAAGAAAAGGGGAGGGGCTCATGTGATGGATCATCAAGAGCGTCGTCCCACCCGGCTGGTTGAACTATCTTTGAGTCAGCTTGGATTCCGTCCAGATACATGTATCGCTCGGTTTCGAAGTGCCAGTCGATTACGCCACGCATATAGCGATTCAAGCCCGCCATGTAACGACTCAGCTCAGGTGACTCTTGAGAAGGTCCATGCTCAAGTATTCGAAGAAATAGTGTCATGATGCGGTCACGCATGCTCTTGGCTGCAGCAAAGGCCGCCTTTTCTTCACATTCGTACTCGCGGCAAATTACATCGATGATGTTGAATCCATCACCGCTGCGTGCTCGCTCCTTTGAGTACGAGAAGATGTCGGCGTCATAGTTAGAAATCGTCACGCACATCTCCGTGATCGCCCTAACTCGATCACTTTGTAGTAATGACAGTGGGAAGTCATACCCTTCGGCAATGGCTGGAAATGCGATTATTGCTAGAGCGCCGCCATTTTGCATGCGCATCGGGATGTAACTGTCTAGTGACTTCGGCGGGCGACTTGTTGCCACATAGCCAGCCTTGCGAACTTCAGATAGAAGATAACCAGTCAAAGTCCTTGACAAATGCTCTATCTGCGAAGGGGCTGCGCAAAGATCAAGGCGTCGCCGTAAATCACGTAACGCATGACTGTACCGGTCGGCAGGAGAAACTATTGGGCATCCAGGAGAATCGAAAGCGCGCAGCATGCCTGATACGGCATCCGCCAATTCGCCCGGTCGGCTGCCGAGTGGGCCCTCGTCGCAGTATTCATCATCAAACGTAAACACCCACATCAAGAAATCTGCAAAGACCTGCATAGGCTCCAGTTGCCCACTCGGAACCATTCTGCTGACCAATTGACCGATCCGGCAGTGCGTCATCCGGTCACGTTCTTTGGCGTTTAGGCCGAGATTGAACGTTCGCATCCAGGAAATTGCACGCTCGTCAATTTTGTCAGCCATCGGATGGATGGCGGGTTGAAGTGGGTGATAATATGGTGGAATTTCTGCAATAAACATTAAGTCCCGCATTCTTGGCCTTGGCGAGGATACGGTAAGAGTGTGGCTCCCCGCCTAGATCGTGCGGCTGAGAGATACTCTCCCCGTGCAGGATACGTGCTGCCGAGAAGGAAAATCTAGTACTATCGAGGTTCGCTCTTGGCGGCCGAGTAGACACTACTTAGTGAACTCCTGTCGGATTTCGTCTTTGTGAGTACATGATACTCATGCGGAATACTGCCACGCTGCTAAGTAGGGGAGGTGTTGCACCAGTCTCCGCTAGGGGTGATAAGAAGAGTGGGTGTTGAATCTTTAGTTCGCCTGGAGGTCGTGAAGTCCACTTATGATCGGCGAGAATCGGAACTGGGCTTACAGCGTCTTATGGGCATGGAACGGGCATTGGTTGCTATTAGGCCTTTGTCTAAGCTTGGTGTTTATCCAATTCTGCTTTTTTGTGATGGCTGCTGCGAGGCTCGGTTTTGGTTGTTCCCGACGGGGTGCTCGCGCGCACGATGCTTGTTCTTCATGCCGGTTGGTCGGCGGGCCTGCAGTGGTGGTGCGCGGGCCGGCTTCTGGGGGTGAGATGACCAAGAGGCGCACCAGTAAGGACGCGGCGGTCACCAGCAGCCTCCGCGGTGGGAACCCGTGGTTCCAACACGCTGGCGGGATGCCGCAGATCAACCTGACTGTCTCGGGCCGCTACCTCTCGTTCGCCGAGCGAGAGGAGATCGATCTGCTCCGTGTGCAGGAGATGGCGGAGTACGGGAGGTCGTCAAGCGGCTGGGACAGGTCACCATCAACCACATCGCGGGAACTGAGCCGCAACGCGGCCACCCGCGGCAGCAAATTCGAGCACCGGGCCTGGGCCGCGCAGTGAAAAGGCCGATGTGGTGGCACGTCGACCGAAGGAAGCTGGTCAACGGGACTCCTTCAAGCAGGAAGACCTTGGTCGGCTTCCTCGCTCTACCAGGAGCCCCGTTGCCGTGACCGGCATTTCCCCCGACTTCCCCGGCCCCGTTGACAACCGCGGACCGGCCTTAACTCCGTGGTCTTGGAGTACTTCCTGGGGGCAGCCATGGTCGATGTTCCTCTCATGAGAACCATCTGACCCTCTGTCACCATCTCCCGCATCTCGGGGGAAGCTCACGCCCAACGCGTCAACTGGTCTCGTTCCACCTTGCTGAGCACCAGTTCGGTCTTGCGCCGGCCTGACCGTGGGGCGTCCCTCAGGCCCGCCAGCCGGTGCGCAGCAAACCGTGAGCGCCATTTTCTCACCGTGTCTGCCGTCAGCTGAAGATCAGCCGCAACACCGCTGTTCGGGACCCCCTGTGCACACGCCAGAACAATGCGAGCCTGCTCGACAAGACGTTGGTCAACCTCCCCCTCCGCCCATCGCGACAACTCGGCGAACTCCGCATCGGACAAGACAACTTCAACGGCACGAGGTCCCGGAGACATGCCATCACTCTACAGAATTAAACCCGCAATTACTGGCGCAGGACACTAGCCAACCACCCAACCAGGTTGGAAAAGGCTCAATGAGGACGACCCGATGGTGACAGTGGGATCGACCCGCACAAGCACGTCCACGTCGCAGTGGCCGACGATTCCAATCGTCGGCGGCTGACCAGACCGTTGACCGTCAAGAACGATACGAACCTGATCGGCGTCCTGTTCAAGTGGATCCGCACGCTCGCCGACGGCACCCCCGTCACCTGGGCCATTGAGGACGGCGGTGGCTTCGCCCGCCGCCTGGCCGACGGATTGCTGCTGGCCGGCCACGAGGTGGTCTGGGTCCTCACCCGGCTGATGTCCGCCCACCGTAACTGCACGCCGCCACCGGCTCCAAGTCCAACCCCATCGACGCTGCCGCGGTCGCCCACGCCGCAGTCGCCACCCCGGCCCGGATCACAGCGTGCGCAAGAAGGTCCGCGAGCTGGAAGAGGAACGTAAGATCCTGCGGAAGGCGGCGAAGGAGCCAGGAATGACTTCCCGAGCCGACCCGACTTTCAGCAAAGGAGCCACTCTACACAATTTAACCAGATTGCCTCAATTTTCATTTTTCGCCCTACATGGCACCCCATCAATGCAGGTCGCAATGAGCCCACAGGGGGCACGTCGACCTCTCGTTTTCTTTCACCGCCTTCCCATGAAACTGCCCCGTCTAATACCCCCGACACTGGGATGGAACACCCCGAAAGCAGCAACCCCTGCACCCTTACGTATCGCACAGGAGGCTCGAGGTGGACACGTCGAGAAAAATAGGTAGCATCGAAGCATGGCTCAAAAAACTGTTACCGTTTACACGGATGACCTTACAGGCACGGCTTCCGATGAAGCGCGGACGCACACGTTTGCCCTCGACGGGGTAAATTACGAGATCGACCTCGTGCCGGATAACCGCGACAAGCTGTACGAAGCACTCGCTCCCTTCATCGACAAGGGGCGCAAGACCGGCCGAGCGAAGGGGGTGGCGCAACCACGTAAGGCACCGACTGAGGGCCCGAGTGCTGACGCACTGCGAGCGTGGGCTCGAGAGAACGGCTTTGAAGTCCAGAACCGAGGCCGTGTCCCCGCTTCCGTACGTGAGGCTTACGGGAAGGCTCATTGACCGCGAGTTCTCGTCTCGTCCAGCAGGCGGAACACTGGTGACCGTATACGGGTTCATGTCGAAAATGCGCTCACTGAACCACCGGACGACGGTCACAGAGTACGGGACCTGAAGTTTCCACCGCCACCTCTCCGCGCTTACCGTCCACCAGGGCGTTGGCGCGGAGAGGACCGAGGCCCGCGGAATCACGTATGGGGCCGCACTAACGTTCCGCTGACAGCGATCAGCATCGGCCGGCACCAGCGACCCAATCCACATTCGACATGCCGCATGCAAATGGTTCCCACTGGGAGTAGGTCGCACACTGGCCTCGATCCCGCTGCCCACTAACCAAGCAGTGCGCGGTCCGTAACGTGGGCCTTGACCCCGGAATTTGAAGACGCCTATGGGCTTGGGTCAGGGTAGCGCAGCGACTCACGTTGAACTTCCCCGAAGATGAGTCCATGCGCATCTCCCCAAAAGCCATCTACCAGGCCTTCTACGTCCAAGGACGCGGGGCACTCAAGCGCGAGCTGGTCGCCTGCCTGCGCACCGGACGGTGACTGCGCGTCCCGCGAGAGCGAACCAGGCCGAGCGTCCATGGCCACGTCACTGCCGACGTGATGATCAGTGATTCCTAATGTGGTCTGTCAGGCTGTGAGAGCAGGGGGGCACGGCTTCGTGGGTTCGTCCGTCGCGGGGGAGGGCTCATGGAATTTTTACGCGGCAGCGGGCCAGGGCGAGGACGGCTTGGATGCGGCGCTTGCCTTCGGCTGGCTTGCGTTCGTGAAACCGGCGGGGTTCCTCGCTGTGGTGGATGCTTACAACGCGGAGATGTAGAAGACTTGTTGGAGGCAGTGGTTGTAGCGTCGTAGGCGGCGAAGGTTTCCACTGATCTTGCCGGAGTCGCGGGGCACGGGTACGACACCGTCGAAGCCGGCGGGGCGGTCTGCGGTGCCGAAAGCGGTCATGTCGCCTCCGGTTGCGGCCAGGAACTCGGCACCGAGGATCTCGCCAAGCCGGGCATGCTGGTGACCACGTCGACGTCTGATGTTCGCAAGACTGGGCCTCGATCGTCTTGTCGATCTCGGTGACCTGCTGGTTGAAGGCCACTGCCTCTCGTGCCAGGATGCGTACTATCTGGGGGTAGTCAGCTTCTCCCCGGGCGGGCTGGTGTGCCGGCTTCCGGAGCTGTCTCAGCCAGCCGGTTGGGACGGAGGGCCTTGCGGTTGCCCAGCCAGGTCGCGAGCCGTTTCTTGCCTGTCCGTCGGAGAGTAGTCGGAGTCTGGTAGCCGGCCAGCAGCATGAGCGGGCGGGTGTTGGGCAACTCCAGAGCTCGCTCCAAGCCGGAAAGATAGCGGCGAGTTGGGCGCGGAGCTGGTTGACCGTGCGGGTGCGGTCGGCGATCAGGTCCATGCGATGGCCGGTGAGGATTTTGAGGTCGGTGACCGTCTCGTCGCCGGTGCGTAGGCGGTGCAGGTTGCAGCGGATGCGGGTCTGGTCGGCGATGACTTTAGCGCCGGTTTTGCCTTCGCTGCGGTAGCTTTCGCTGGCCGGTGGATGGCTCGGTCGGAGATGTACTGCAGCAACTGTTGGTGGTTGAACAGGATGGTGATGGCCAGGCGGCTCCGCTGTCTCCCTGGTCGAGGCCCCAGGTCACCTCGTCGCCCAGGGTCAGGACTGAACTTCCTACGTTTCTGTGCCACGTGCCCTCTCCGTCGTTCTGGACTTCGATCCTATGGCGACTGCTGTCCGAGAACTTCGGGGCGCCTCACCCTTTTCAGTGTGGCCACTGATCGGGTGACGTGGGTGAGGCAGGTGGGGCGCAACGCACAGGGCTCCCGTGCCGTTGGGGGAGGTGTTCGAGGTCTCAACCCGTCGGTGCAGGAGCCTTGTTGGTTCCATATCCTGCCGCACTCGACCTGCCGCACGCTTTGGTTGAGTGGGTCACGATGCTCGTCGTCACCCGTGAGGGTGACCGACGCTACAGGCTCCCAGCGCACCGGCGTG
>NZ_JBSFCK010000089.1:0-9958 GCF_053593435.1 Streptomyces sp. NPDC002306 | reverse complement strand
CGCCGCTACATCATCTGGCGAAACCGCCATGCCGACGACCGGCACCTACGCGCCGTCGTCGACAGGGCGAACGTTGCCTGATGCGGCACTAGCTCGCGGAAGCGGCGGAAGCGGATGCACCGGTCCGGGCGTAGACGAACGTCACCCACACTGAGGCGTTCGGCGCCAGCACCTCGCTCAGCGCGGAACTCGTCCAAGAGGGGAAAGAACATCTCCAGCGGCGGCATACCCGCCGACTCGGCTGCCCGTTCGATTTCGACGGCCCAGCCCAGGTGGCTGGAGTACGCCATGGTCATCCGCCTCCACAGCCACTGGGAGAAGGGGCCGCCGTTCCAGAAGGCGAAACCCCATCGTTGTCGTCGATCTCGCAGGCTACTGCGTAGGCGACAAGCATGGAGTCCAGATGCTGAAGAGAGCCGCGGCGAACCCACATCCCCGGGCGGAGTCGCACCTGGTCCAGGAACTCGTAGACATCACGCAGTTCTCGCGGCTTGCGAGGCCCGGGCCTGCCGGCCGCTGGCTCAGTCATATCTGCAGCCTACTGACAACAGCTAACACGGGAGGCGAATCCGTCGGTGATGAGGCAGCAGGCGAGTTTGAGGAACGCTTCGTGGATGTCAACTCGCCGCTTCCAGTGGATGCGTAGACGTCGGAAGCCGTGCGGCGACGCAAAACTTCTCTCCATCACCCAGCGGTAGGCGCCCAGTCCCGTGCCGTGCAGGGTGCGACGGCGGGCGATGGCGGGCACGATGACGCGGGCGCGGATCTGATCGCGTTAGATGATTCGTGGTTGTAGCCACGGTCGGCGAAAAGGGAGTCGGGCTTGCGGCGGGGATGGCAGACGGTACTCGCTGGCGGTGAGAGCTTGGACGGTAGGGCAAGTTGAGGCCGCGAAGAATCGCAATGGTGATTCGACGCTTCCGATGACCGTATCGCGCGTGGTGAAGCCGGACTGCCGAAATCGATGAAGGGTGACTCGATTGTCAGAGGACTCTTCGATATCATCCTGCTCGTCCGATATGAAATCAAAATGAGGGGAAACTTCTTTCCAGAAGGCAAGTGGGTGCAATTTTTGCGGCAAACCCCCAGTGCGGGGAACTGTTCCAGGCTCCCGCACATTTGATGCGTCGTTTACACGGGTGCGAAGCGGTGGGCGCGGGGGAGTGAGTGCGCCAGTCGGTGACATCGGCACCGTCGGCGACCTGGGTGTGACCACTGCGGTCACACCGGCGTTCTGTTATCGCTCGTACCGACCGTTGTCTTTTCGGGTTAATGTCCATTGAGAAGACAATTGTCCACCGGCAATCGCCTGGCGCTGTGGAGACAGCGAGGGCGACAGATGCCGAGTGACCATGAGCGCGATCATTTACCCCCATGTCTACTTCGATGGGAGCCCGGATTGAGTACCCACCGTCTGACCAGGCGACCGCCGACGAGCCTCGGACGTCACGACACCCACCATTTCCTGCTTCACATGCTGACTCCGGCGTTGATGTGTCTGGGTATGGGCCTGGCCTACATCGGCGCATTCCACGCACCCCACGTGCACGGGCTGAAGGTCGCCGTCGTCGGCACCTCGTCGAGCCAACAGGTGCTGGCCCAGACGATCAAGGACAGGGGCGGTGACGCGGTGGATGTCACCACCGTGCCGAACCGGGCCGAAGCGGAGCGCAGGATACTGGACCGGGACCTGGTAGGCGCTTATGTGCCCAAGGCGAAAACCCCGGAACTGCTGGTGGCCAAGGCCAACTCCGACAGCTCTGCCACCGTCGCGGAAGCCCTGTTCAAGGTCGTGGCCGACAAGCAACAGACACCGCTGCGCGTCACTGACCTGACCCGCCTCTCCAGCGGCGACGTCACCGGCCAAGGACTCTTCTTCCTGCTGGTCGCGCTGAGTATCGGCTCGAACGGTTTCGCTGTCGCCCTGAGTGCATTCAGCGCCACCTTCCGGATGTGGACCCGGGTTGCATTGGGAATCGGGGCCTCACTGCTGGTGAGCGTGATCGGGATTGTGCTGGCCGGCCCCGTCTTCAACGTGATTGACCACGACCGGATCGCCGTGTGGGCCATGGCTTGGCTGTACTCGGCGGGCATTCTCACCGTCGGTCTCGCCTTGCAATTCTTCCTGAAGCGCTGGGGGACGCTGGCCATGATGGTGCTGTTCGTGATGGTCAACTTCACCAGCTCCGGAGGCATCCTGCAGCCGGCGCTGCAAAGAGGCTTCTTCGGCGCACTGCACTCCTTCTGGAACGGCGCCGGTTTCGTCGAGGGCGCGCGCAGCCTGCTCTACTTCGATTCGGCGGGTTTCGGCGAGCGCATCTGGTCCCTGGTCATCTGGCTGGCCGCCGGTCTGGTACTGGCGGCCGCCGCGGCGGCGGCCGAGCGTCGCGTCGTCGCCGCTCCGGGCGTGCCGGCCCACGGCAACCGCGGTGTCACGAGCTCGGGCACCCCGGTTCACCCGGCCCAGCACCTCACCGGCGCCGCTGGGGGCGCGGTGGCACCGGCACACTCGCCCGCCGTCACACCGCGATGACTCCATCGGCCAGGCCCTGGCCCTGGTTCAGGTGACGGGGCTTCTCGCTGGAGCGCGTGACTGGGCTGCCTGCGGCGTAGGGACGCCGTAGGCAGCCAGCGGTTCGGGCATGGATTCTGAGAGGACCTTCTGATGGTGACATGCGCAAGGGCTGGCCGAAGGGCATGCGGCTGATCGTCCGCGAAGAACGCTCGTGCTCCGGCGCCCAGTTGCGCTTCACCGACGCCAGCGGACTACGGCTGACCTGCTACGCCACCAACACCACCCACGCGGCGACCGCCGCCCTCGAACTGCGCCACCGCTAGCGGGCGAGAGCCGAGAAACGCGTCCGAGGAGGTCGCGCCACCGGCCTGCGCAAACTGCCCCTCCACGACACCGCGCAGAACCAGATCTGAGAATGGAGCCAGGCGCGGAGGCCGCTCAGAGGTAGCTGTCCAGGAGCTGCCGTACTTCGGCGCTGGTCATAGGCCCTGTCCCGAGCGCCACCGCCTCTCCCTCCTTCAGCAGGATGCAGGACGGCGCCGCGGTGATCCCGTATCGCTTGGTTGCGGACGGACAGCGCGTGATGTCGATGCGGACAGCCGCTAGGCGGCCCGTGTACTCGTCGGCGGTGCCGCCCACCACGAGGTCCATCGCCCGGCAGGCCTCGACTGCCTTGGGCCATGTTCCGGTGAAGTACGCGAGGACCGGGACTGTGCTGACCTTGAGGATGAAGTCGAACTCAGCATCCTCACGGGGTTGGTGAACCTGCCTCGCCATGGAAGTCCCTGTCTTCGCGTTCCGTCATTCCGCCACCATCTTCCCCCGCGCGTGCGGCAGGCCGGTCCAGCCGCTCGTCTGGCCGACGGGGGGGCGAGTGAGAGAGTCGCGGGTCCGGCCGGCGCGGTTGAGGTGTTCGGCCTGGGGCGCCCGTCGTCGATGCGTTTTCATCCGGCACGGCGTGGCGATCCGGGCCGGATCGGCCGCGAGTCATTGCCACCTGCCTGGTCCGTCGATCGGCTCGCCCAAGGAACGGCCGAGCAGCCGGACCGCCACTGCTCTAGCCATCGCGGATGATCTCCTGCTGGTGATTGCGATCTTTGGTGGCTTGATCGAGCGACTACCACCAGGACGTGGCCTGGCCTATGTGGGAAACGCCGAGGAACTGGCGGCCTACGAGAGGAAGGCGGACACGACTGAGAGCAAGAGTCGATGAGTGCTCCGCAGGGCCGTTACTGGCCGTCCGGGGGCGCCCCGACAGCAGCAGGTCGCAAGAGCCCGGAGATCATGCATGAGTCAAGGTCGTCGGTTGGGGGCTGACCTCGACGCCTGACACCCACAGTGGCGAATGCCAGCGCTGCGCCAAGGATGGCAGCGGACAGCGAGTCGAGGTATGCGGCGGGTTGACCTCCGCCGCAGATCCTGCACGATCGACCTGACAGGGATGAGGCCACAGATTCAAATCGTGTCCCCCTGACCAAGGCGAAGACCCCCGGCCTTGGCGGACCGGGGGCCTTGCGACACGTCCAAACTCAGCGCTCACCATCGCTACGGGCGACCGGAGTCAAAGTACTGCTCACCGTCGTCACCGATCAGATTCGCCGACAGCTCCGCTGCAAGGTCGGCCAGGCCGATGAGGTCCGCACCCGGTGCGTGGGCGCCGGACAAGGTTACTCGTCCCTCGAACCAGTGGAACCCGACCGCGACGCTGCCCGGCTCGCCCCACCTGAACAACGGCTGCCGGCCCACGCTCGGCAGATCAAGGGAGCCCTCTTCCCGGAGTGCCGCACCGCCATAGGCGAACTCGATCCACTCGTCATGCGTGATGGGGCATTCCTCGCTGTCCAGCCAATGCGAGGCTCGCGTCATGTGCAACTCATATCCCATGCTCGTGATCATGCACCACGGGTCCGACACGTCTCCCGTCCGTCGGGCTCCGTCTCAATCTCATTCAGCGCCGTTCACCACCGTTCAGAGGAGACCAGAGGCGGCAGTCACCCAGACGACCAGCCGCCCATGAACGCAGATGAACGGCCCCGACCGAGTAGCTCACGACCGCCACCACAGTCGGAAAGACTGTGCCCACCGCACCGATGGTCCTCGAGTACGCGATGCTGGAGTACGGCCCCTGCACCCAGCGCTGCTCCGTCGATGACCCCTCACGTGAGTGCGGTGACCGATGGAACCACCAGAGTCATCACGTGAGCGGGAGGCGCACCCATCGAGGTCCGCAACCTGTGTGGCGAGCAATCCCGGAAACGGAGAAACGACTCAGAGAAGCCGTCACCAAACTCAAAAAGACCACCGCCGAGCAGAGAACCGAGATCCACGAGCTCCGCGACTTGGACACGCGCCTGACTCTCGCCAGCGACGCTCTCACGCAGAGGAAGACAGCATCAGCAGAGTCGGCCTCTCACTACGTCACTCCATTCCCTCGATCGACAACGTGAGGGCCACTTCGGTCGGTCATGCTCGCAGCGTGCCTGCACCGCATCGGCATTTCCTATACGGCCGAGCAGTCCAGGAGCCGCCCGTCGGTGGTGCCGATGATCAGTCGGCCGCGTCCGGTAACCTTCAGCGCGGTCGCCACGACGGGTACTCCGGCAACAGCCAGGTGCCGACGCCAGCGGACGTCGCCGTCACGGAGATCGAGTCCGACGATCTCGCCATCGTCGTACGTGACGTAGACGGTCTCCATGTCATGGTCGAGGTCCGTGGCTTTCCGGTCTGTCCGAAAGACCCACGTGGGCTCTTCACCGGCCACCATGCGCCGCACGACGAACGAGCCGCCGGGCTGCAACCCGTGGCGGTGGTAGACAGTGCCGGCATAAAGCAGGTCACCATCGGCGGTCTCCACGCCGGGGCCGGCGAAGTGTGTCTCACCTGGCTTCCAGGAGTACGGACACAAATGGTCGACCTCCGCCTGCCTCGGCTCACGCGGACGCTCGGCAACCGGTACGGAGCCCAGGTCCGCTGCCGCAAGCCAGGCTTCACCCGGTCCAGGCTGCTGCCTGCCCTTCGTGGAAAAAACGGTGTCCCGAAAATAGATCCGGTTACCACGCCGAATGCGCAATCTGCTCCGCTCCCCGTTCCGCCCAGCGGGTGCAAGGGCGGGCAGTCCGTCAGCACATCGCACCAGGGACACCGCGCCGGCAGGAGTGAGTTCGTCGAATTGTGCCCCGTCCTGGAGCGCGAGCCGGACCACGGCCTGAGCACGCTCCTCCCACGGTGGCCGCACCAGACCAACCCAGGCCGATCGTTCATCTGCGTCGATGACAATGTCACGGCCGCCACCACCATCGTCGCGGACAGCCCACTGTCGTTGCCCCGAAGGAAGCCAGGACTCCAACTGGATCCCATCGAGCGTCGCCACGATCCTGCCGTCGGACAATTCCTCGACCGCGCGGACGTTGCGTCGCGGGTCCCACTCCGTACTCAGACCGGAGACCGTCTGGCGGGCATCCTCCCGACGGTCGGTTCGCAGGACCGCTCCCCGTGGTCCAGCCAGTTCATATCCGGTGATCGACCGGGGTGGTACGACCCTCCAGTCGGGCCGATGCACCACCGCGACGTGCCCTTCGCTCCACGCGTCTTTGTCCTGCCAGTCGTCAGGCGGTGCCATGACCACCCGTAG
The DNA here is from genome assembly GCF_053593435.1 of Streptomyces sp. NPDC002306. Classification (NCBI taxonomy): domain Bacteria; kingdom Bacillati; phylum Actinomycetota; class Actinomycetes; order Kitasatosporales; family Streptomycetaceae; genus Streptomyces; species Streptomyces sp. NPDC002306. The sequence goes on along the minus strand of NZ_JBSFCK010000089.1, from coordinate 3,812 downwards.
TTCCTGTTCGCTATGCCATTCCAAGCCCAGGACTTGACGGCCGAGCTCGTGCTCGATAAGCGACGTGGCGCTGCCTGTCTCCAGGTCCAGAAGGAGCAGTTCCCCTTCGAAGAAGTAGCCGCCGTCGTGGTCGCCCGTACCGACCACAAGAAGAGGGAGCCTGGGGTGGAACGCCATGGCGTGCACGGGATAGCGCGCACGGAGAAGCGCTCGACAGGTCAGATCATCGATGCCATAGACACCAACCGGCGCAGTACTGCCGAACTCGCGCGCGCCCGCCACTGCCACGTGCGTGCCTGCCACTGCCAGCAGGCCGCGGTCCTCGTCGTGGATGGCGAGGACGGGATCACCGACCTCGGCGAAGGGACGGTCACCGAGGATGCGGTCGATGCGCAACGAGATGGTCATGGCGGTGATCTTCTCAGAAGCTGCGTGAAGCCTCGGACTTCAGGAAGCCGAGCGAAGAACGTGACAGTGAACAACGCTGCCGGACTGAAGCCTCAGACCGGCCATCTCCTCGCCCAAGTCCAGGACGGCCCACCGGATGGCGCTCATCTCCATCTGGAGGAGCGCAACGGACTCGAAGAAGGCTCCGTAGGCCTGGTCGTGGAGAGATGCGACGATGAGTGGCCCTTGCCCGATGATGCGGTGGATCACGCGGAACGGCGGGGAACCGATCGACCGACTACTGGACGTCAACGTCCCTCCGCCACAGGTCAGGCCGCGAGCACACCCTGAACGCACTGAGCTTCCCAGGCTGAGGTCTCACCGTTGCATCCGCCTATCAGTCCAACCAGACGAGCACCGCATCGTCCGCTCCGGCAGCGGCCTTCAAGAACTCAGCGAGGCCGTCGTACCAGTGACGACCCCACTCCAGTGCCCCAGGCTCGCTCCATCCGAGGGGATACACGTCGGCGCTGGTCAGTTCGGCAGGATCCATACCACTCACGAGCTGGTCATAGCTGGTAGCCCGCAGAGCTTCCGCCGCGAGCCGGACCCGCTCAGGCCGCAGGTACCTGGGAGGCCCGTAGCCCCAGTCCTCATCCTCGGCGAACGGCTCCTCGCCGTAAATCACGTTCACGGGGAACCCTGCACGCGCCAGCAGGAAGCGGAGCATGTCCCAGGTTTTGTATGTACTGAAGTGGCGCGCTTCCGCCGACGCAGGCTCCGTCTCCTCCTCGGCGTCCTGGACCTCTTCGACGAAGTTCAGAGCCCAGTCGGGATCTCGGATCGCTCGATCGAGCTCAGCAGCCGTGACACGCAGGTACTCACCGATCATGCTCATGATCGGAGACTAGGTGTGGCCACTGACAACGACCGTCAGACGGACCGCCTCAGTTTCTGTCTCATTCAGTCCGGTTCACCGGCATTCCCCGAGAACGGCAGCCGATCCAAGCCTGATAATGAGCCACCGATGAAGGCAGGAGGACGCCCTGCACACCGCCCAGCGTCCCACCACCACAGGTGGCGGGCGTGCGCCCCCGCTGGGATACCGTGCAAGTCATGCCAGCCAATCAAGTCTGTCCGCGCTGCGGACAGGACTGGGTCCACACGTACCGCTTCAAGACCGATGGTGCACGCTTCTCGCTGTGCACCGAGTGCGACTCGTTGTGGTGGCCGGGCGAAGCGGTTGAGGTGGCTCACGCGAAGTTCCTCGATGATGTCGTCGCGAAACGCCTCGGCGTAGAGGGAAACCCGTGGGGCGATCTGGTCTGGGCCGACGTCATCGAGCCGGCTCCGTAAGCGCCGCGCGATCCTCGCGTGAAGCACCCTGATCTCGGCCACCAGGTCTTCTTCCCGGCGCCGCGCAGCCCGGCGCGCCGACGCGGCGGCCCGGTGCGCACAGTAGGTCGAGCGTGGCACGTCCAGCGCACGGCACAGAAACGCAACGCCGTGGCCTGCTGGGTTGGCCTCGGACGCCTTCGCCGCGTCGATGAAGCGACACCGTGCGGCGGTGCCTATCGGATCTTGTCCTGCGCGAAGAAGGCGGTCGCTTTTCCCGGACCCTCGATCGTGGCCTCCTGCTCGCGAACCTTCCGCCGCAGCCGAACCAGCTCCTCACGCTCCGCAGTCGTCAGGCCCGCGGCCGGCACTCACCCCGGCCGATCTTCGCCTGCTTCACCTAGCCCCGAAGTCCCTCCGGACTGACGCCCAGGTCCCGGGCGACCTCGGTGACGGTCTTGTCCGAGGACAGCGCCAGCGCTACCGCGTCCCGCTTGAACTTGGCCGTGTACCTCTACTCGTATTGCTCTTTTGCTCACTACCTGGGACTGCTTCCTCCGGGACCATCCGTCCCAGTATCAGGCTGTCCAGGTCACAGGGGGAACTTCACCCTGTAAAGATCCAGAACACAGGCATCCAGCCGTTCCCCCTCCGATAGTCTCCCCGCGCCAAGATCACCGAGCCCGAAGCCGGATTCGGGCCCACTGCGCGACGGGGCTACGTGACTTCGCGGCTCATGTCGTCTCACGGACTGGAGAACACCATGCCCCGATGGGCCATCGTGAAGGCTCACGGTGAGGCGGAAGCCTTCCGGTACAACATCGACAAGGAACTGGAAGGGACCGAGGCGCAAGCCCTTGCCGTGATGCTGCGGCTCATCGACACCGTTGCAGAAGCCTTCACCGAAGCAGGGCGCCGCCGAGAGAGAAGACAGGTCTTCCGCGTGTCCGAGCGCAGCTACGTCGTGCGCGTCGAAAACCGATGGTCGAACTACGAGGCCCACTTCACCCTCGCCGAACTCATAGCCGACACCCACGATGACGACCTTCCCAGCGGTGCATCCGGTTCGACGCAGGGGCCGTAAACCCTGGCCGCAGGTTGGCCGCACATGCTGGTCAAGGGCGGGATACCGGCGAATCAGGGTGAGACACGGTCACGCCGAGGGGGTGCCGCTCCGGAGAGTGGCACCCCTTCTGACCCAGATAGCCTCTGACCTGCGCGGTGGGTGTGGGATTTGAACCTACGGTGACATCGCTGCCACGACGGTTTTCAAGACCGTGTACCACTTGACTCGCCCATTGAGACCTCGCCGACCGCGTGTCCAAAGCGTAAGTCGTGGAAGGCAATTCGCCCTAGCAGCAAGCGTGTTCACCTGTCATGATCAAGCGTGGTCAACCTTTCGAAGGTCACGAGACGGAAGTACATCCTCCGCGACCTGATAGCCCTGGCAGTAGGCGCAACATTGTTGGCAGTCGGACTCAGAGCCCACCGCCACGGAGGATCCATCGGCTGGGTCGTTGCAGGAGCAGCGGCCATGATCTTGGGCAATCTCCTCGTGGCGCGGCGTCGGCTCGCTCGGCGTAGAGCGGCGACGTCATCGCCGTAACAGCGCAGAGTCGGCTGTCCGTGCCACTCTCGTGCCAGAACGTACGGGGACTCACGGGGAACCGGGGTTCGTCAGGGCGGTACGGCCAGCCTCTACCCGAGGCAGGGAACTTGCAAGTCAGGCCCCTGATCGCCCAACCCCGCTCCTAAGCTTGGCGTTTATCCTCGCTGGATCACCCGACCTGCTGACCTTGGTCTTTTCCCGGGACAGCGAGGCGGCCGTTCTTCACGCTTCGAGGTGTCGAGCAACGTCGCGTGAAGGAACGGCCGCTGGTGAAGAGTCTCGCCGCTGAACAGTTTGCTGACGCCGCGTTGGGTGTCCTGTCCCACTTTCGTGTCGAGTTCTACGACTGCCTCTACTCCCGGGGGGATGCGCTTTTCGAGCTGACAGACGCGGTGCTGTGTGCCGATGGGCCGGTGACGTCTCTGGTCGAATTGACCCTCACGGCCGAACATCGTCGGGGGCACGGGGCGATGTACGACGC
>NZ_JBSFCK010000088.1:0-10427 GCF_053593435.1 Streptomyces sp. NPDC002306 | reverse complement strand
AGGCCCTGCTGCCATGCGTCGGCCCTCACGCGATCACCCGATCAGGAATCCTGTTCGACCAGGCCAGCCCCGTGATCGATAAGCGGATGACGTCTTAGATGCGCGACGCCACCGTGCTTCAGTTGGGTGGCGTGGTGTTTCCTGGCTGGTGAAGGCTTCGTGGGGGAGCGCCTGCCGGGCTGAGTTGCGACCTGCTGCTCATTCTCGGCACGCGGATGGTAGGTGGGAAGACCATGCGACGCTGGCGATCCGCTGGGACGGTCGAGTGTAGAGGCGTCGTAGGCTGGCGCTTGGAGGGGAACAGCGGTGATGACGGACGAGGACATCCAGAAGTGGCTGACGTGGGGGCGCCAGCGGCTTGAGGAGATGGGAGTCTTCGGCTCCCCGGACGGTCTGCGCTGGGCAGCCGCCCACGGAATCGTCCAGTTCGTTTGGCGCAATGGGCCGATCGAGAACGCACACGGCTCCATGCCGACCAAGCGCCGCAAGAACCTGCACGACGGCGTGATGTTCGCCCGCAACACGTGGCTCACGCGGCAGGCGTTTGACGTGTTGGGCTCAGACGACTGCTTCCGCCTGCTGGAGCTGGAAGACACGATCCTGGACCGGCGTGTGGTCTGGCCAGGTTGCGACGGGACTTTGACGGACTTCGGATGGGGCTACCTCGGGGACATCAGCAAACACGTGAAGCAACGGACCAATGTGCTCATGCACTTCGAGGATGATCTTTCGTCAGATGACTTCCTGCTCTTTATTGCCGCCCCCCAGCTCGGTACCCATGACGACCACTTCGGCATGCCAAAGTGGCCCGCCAGCGTGAGGGCGGCGATACGCCGGCTGAACGGGCAGGACGAAGAGTTCCTCCGAGAGCGGAGCGAGCTGATGGAACGCATCCAAGCGGCGGTGCCTGCCCAGGTCACCACTGACCTCTCGGCAACCGAGGCGATGTTGCTGGACGCACCGTGGGAGCTGGGCGCCGAAGCACTGAACTGGTTTGCGTGGAACCCGATTTTGAAGCTGCCGCGTACACAGTCGTGATGTGCAGCGGTGCGCTACTGGGATCCAGCAACGAGCGGCACTGACAGCAACGACTCCTTCTGGCCGCAGGACGCTGGGGGGAGTGTTGCCTAACAGCCTGCTCGCAGAGGACACCTGGCCGGGCCGTGCAGCGTCCTGGACGCCAGCGAGACATACGCTCGCAGGCACGACTACGACCCGAACGCGAGCCGGCACCTGCTGTTCCACATGCTCAAGCCATCGGCAATTCCTGTTGCCCAACTGGCGGCCGACGGGAACACATTTGATGGTGTCCGCTCCACGCGGGCACTACCGTCCGGGACATGACGGAACGTCCTCACGACTGCTCCGACCCTGGACCAGCTTCTTCGCCTCATCGGTATGCTCGGCTCCCCTGCTGAGAGGGGCTTCTGGGGTCGTTGGCGTACCGACCGGGACGGTTTCGCGTACGACAAGATCAAAGCCAGGGCGATGGCACTTGCCTGTCCCGCGACGGAGGGCATGCCTGATCACGGGGGACACGGCTTCGCCGACTACGTCCTGATGCTGGTTGCCACCGACTCCCCGGAAAAGGAGGTGAAGCTGGCCGATCGCATCGGACAAAGAATCACCAGCGGTGACGCTCTCCAGGTGGGGACGCCGTTCCTGGCCGATCTGCGAGCGACGGCATGGAGCGTGTGGCGCGACCACCAGGACGCCACCGCCGCTCGCACCGTCAAGGAGTGGAACAGCGCCCCGAACTCGTACGACATGGAAGCCTGGCGAGCACAGGAGGAGGCGTAGCGGGCGACGCCGCCATAGGCGATCTGGCATGGACCGTTGGCTGCGCTGATTCTCAAGGCCGTGAGCCGCAAGCCATCACCTATCAGGGGCTTCGACACAGGGTCAGCCCAACTGCCACCCGTCAGAGACGGGTTGGAAAGGACTCCGTACCTGTCCGATGCTGTAGGTTCTCGCCATGGCCATGAGTAAGGTGATCGAAGACCCGGAGTCGCGCTTCTCCGCAGTACTGGCGGGCGCAGTGAACCTTCCGGGCGTGCGCATCAGCCGGGAGACGTACCTTCGGCAGGCGTTGGCTCGCTATTGCTCCGAGGACGAGATCCGCAACGCAATCGAGGGGACCCCTGCAATGGCGGGTATCCCGCTCGAGATCCTGGACAAAGCGGCCAACGATTCCATCAACTACGAAACAGCCAAGGTCAGCGCGCTCTCTGCAGCTGCCGGGATACCTGGCCTGGTTTTCCTTCCAGCCACGGTGCCTGCCGATGCGGTCCAGTACTTCGGCCACATGTTGAGAATCGCGCAGAAGCTCGCCTACCTCTACAGCTGGCCCGATCTGTTCTCCGGTGACAGCGATGACCTCGATGACGCGACTAAGGGAGTGCTCACACTCTTCGTCGGCGTGATGTTCGGCACCCAATCGGCGAACACCGCTGTGGGGACAGTCGCAGGGATGATGTCGAAACAGGTCGCCAAGAAGCTTCCGCAAAAGGCCCTTACGAAGGGCGTCATATATCCCATAGTGAAAAGGGTCGCGGGTTATCTAGGCGTTCAGATGACGAAGCAAACCTTCGCAAGGACCGTCTCCAAAGCTATCCCTGTTGTCGGGGCCGTCGTTTCCGGTGGGTTGACGCTTGCGACCTACCTCCCCATGGCGAAGAGGCTGAGGAAGCACCTCTCCAGTTTGGAATTGACGAAGCCGACGCACCGAGTGGTACAGGTGGACGTCGTAGAGGTCCACGAGTCCTCCACCCCGGACCATGTCGAGCAGCATGGCGCAGACGACACTGGCATCGACCTGGAGAGCCCTCATTCTTCCTAAAGGCGCCGCCACACTGCGGGTGAGACTTTTTTGCGCCCGGCGCTGTGAACCTCGAAAGGCCACCTGACGCTTTTGGTGCAGCCAGGGCGCCTTAATTGCGGGCGCGGGCTTCCGATGTCAGCGATCACGCAATTCCCCACTCTGTGCGGTTTGAGCGTCCCGTAATTCGGCTCTGTCGGGGATCTTGTGATGTCGCAGAGCTGAGCTGGGCAGTCTCCAGGGGTGCGGTTCAGCAGTGTTGGGGGGTATTGCTGCATCTGTGCGGTGTTGTCATGGAGTCGATCAAGCGAACGGTCGGGATCATCACGCTTCGCGCGGGGTTTCAGACGTTGCTGGTGAGATGCCCGGGATGCGGTCTGCCGTCGTGGCGGGTGCACGGCCGGTACGTCCGCCGGCTCGGCGACGTACCCGTGTCCGGCAACCCCGTAGTCATCGAGCTGACCGTGCGCCGGTTCAAGTGCCTGAGCAGCCGGTGCCCAGCCGTGTCGTTCGCCGAGCAGATTGAGGGGCTGACCAGGCCGCATGGCCGGCAGACGCAGGTGCTGCGGTCGATGCTCACCTCGATCGCTCTGTGTCTGGCGGGCCGTCCCGGCGTCCGTCTCGCCGCGGTCCTCGGGATCCGTATCGCCAAGGACGCGCTGTTGGACCTGCTCCGATCGGTTCCGCAGCCACCAGTTGGCGCCATCAGATTCCTGGGAGTGGACGACTTCGCCCTGCGCAAGGGTGACTCCTACGCGACGATCCTGATTGATCTGGAAGCCCGCCGCCCGGTCGACGTCCTGCCCGGCCGGGACGCTGAGCCGCTGGCCGCATGGCTTCGCCGCCACCCGGAAGTAGAGGTGATCTGCCGGGACCGGGCCGGCGCCTACGCGGAAGGGGCCCGAAGCGGTGCTCCGCAGGCGATGCAGGTCGCCGACGCCTGGCATCTGTGGCGGAACGTCGCGGACGCGGTGGAGAGAACGGTCGGCTCTCATCACGGGTGCATCCAGGCCGCGTTCGTGGCGACCCCGGTCATGGCGGAGGCAACCGCGAGGGACCGGGTCACGCCGGAGCCGTCCAGGCCGGTGGCCGTCCCGTTCGTCCCGCCGGACGGCACGCTCGACGGCAGCGTCCAACCCCGGCGCCTGGTGGCCCGCACCACAGAGAGATACGCTTCGGTTCAGGCCCTGCTGGCCGAGGGAAAGTCCCTGGCGGCGATCGGCCGTAGAATGCGGCTGGACCACTCCACCGTCCGTCGCTTCGCCCGCGCCGCCAGCCTCGACGAACTCCTGGTCAAAACCACCGGACGACTGTCCGTGTTGGACGAGCGCAAGCCCCACCTCGACGCCCGCTGGCTGGAGGGCTGTCACGACATTCCCCAGCTCCACCGGGAACTACGCGAACGCGGATTCACCGGGAGCGTCCAGTGCCTCCGCCGCTACTTCCGCGCCTTCAGACCTCCCCGCCAACCAGGACGGAAGCAGCAGCCGGTCTCCCGGCCGCAGCCCAGGCTGGCCCCCAAACCCCGACGCGTCGTCCGCTGGATCACGACGCACCCCCAGCACCTCCCGGCCGCCGACGCCGGGGAACTGAAAGAGATCCGCACCGCCTGCACTCACCTCAGGGCTGTCCCGTTAATCCCTGGCTGCGTAGGCGTGGGGCTGGCAGGATGACGGTCATGACCGCAAGCCGAAGGGCCGATGCCGCGTAGACGGCCTGGTGCCATGCGCGCCCAGCAACATGGTCCTCGCATCTGGGAGGAACCGCAGCCGAGTCGGATCCACGGGCTCTCCGCCCGTACCAGCCTGGCGATACATCGAGTGGAGCGCCTGTCGGGCGACTATTACGTCTTCCCCGGTGCCACGGCCCGCGCACTGCGGCGCTATCAAGCGTTCTTGCAACCGTCGGGGCGGCGGCCCTTGTATCCCCAGGACGCCCACTGCTCGTGCAGTGGCTGTTCCTTCGACGATGTGCGGCATGCCCGTGACGTGCTTGAGGAAGTTCTGCAACGGCTGCCCTTCCGGTCCCGCGCCGAGCTGAAGCATCAAGTGGCAGCCCTGGACACCGTGTATCTCGACCGCACTCTGCCTGATCCCTTCGCTGATCGTCGGCAGTGGCGTGCTGACCTCTGGTGGCATCGCCGTCTCACGGTAGGCGGGGAGGCGATGTGAGGTCCGTGGTCCGATCCAGGACTGGGAGGCCTTCAGCGTGACTGGTGTGATCACGGTGTCGGAGCCCTCCTGGATAGCCCCGTTTACCGGGCTGAGCCCGCGTTCCTTCGGCAAGCTGGTGAGCGCGCTGCGTCGTGAACGTGCAGATCCGGTCCGCAGTCACGACCCTGCGACATCAGATCCCCGACAGAGCCGAAATACGCGAACGTCCACAGCGGCCGCGAGTTGGGTCTTGCCGACACCCCCCATGCCGACCAGCACGTCCCTGTGCACGGTCTGTCCAGGCAAAACAGCAGACTGACCACCGACCAACGTCCGGCGCAGTTGCTCCGCTTCGGCTCGACCCTCAAAACTCCCTGCCTGGGGCGGAGGCACTCAAACCTGATGCGGCAGAGCAGCCCGTGCCCGGAAAGCGGCGGGGTAGTGGTGCTGGACGCCCACGACCGGGCCGGCGAAAAGGCCCTCTCGGAAATCGACGTGATCCCTGTGATGGTGCCGAGCCACTCCCGTGTCAGCGTCGCGTGAATCGTCGCCTCTTCCCCGGATCGCGGCCACCACCACGGAGGAAGTTGTCGAGATCGTTCGCAGACTCCTCTGAGTCCCCCCGCCGTGACGTTCCACGGCTACTGCTTGTTGTCGCCTTGGGGCGTCTCTGTACTTACCACCTTGCCGATGACCGTACCCATGAAGAGGTTGCCTCTGAAGTCGACGTGATCGCCACCGTAGGCGGTATGTGACGGTTCGGATCCAGGCGCTGAGCCGGACGTCCGTTCAAGCTCGGACAGTACAGCGACAGCTACGGCCACGGCATTGGCTGCGGCGTGCTCTTGAGATTTTGCTTGGTGATGTCCTTTGGAGGCGTCAGCTTTGTCACTGATGCCACGGACGGTGAGGAAATCCATCGAATCGATGAGGTGGGCGGCGTGAGCAAGGCCGGCTCCCTCCATCTCTATGGCGGCGGCATCGCTGGATGTTGCCCTGAGTAGGGCTGTGGGGTCGGCTTCCGTGAGCTGTACGTCGCCCGCCGCGATCGGCCCGAAGTGAACAGCCCAGTCCCACATCTGCTCAGCGCGACGCACGGCCAGGCGTGAGACTTGGACCATCCGGTGGGAGGCGCTCCAGGCTCGAGGCCTGGCATAGATGCCCTCCGGGGTTTCCACACCGCCGCGGTAGGCGTAGACGCGTGTGGCGACCACAACATCACCGATCTCCATGTCTGCGCGCAGGCCGGCAGCGAGGCCAACGAAGAAGAAGAATTCGGGATGGAACATCCTGGTCAGCTGGTCAACAGCCCTGACCATGCCTCCGTGCTGAGCGTCAACTTGGGCGAGGACGACCCGCCCAGAACCGGGCGTGAGACGGCCCGTATAGATGTTCAGCCCCGAGGCCGTCTGTAGCGTTTCGACGTCGATGAGGTGCGCGCGTACGGCCGCTGTTTCGACGGCGAGTGACGTGAGGATCGCCGGAGGGTGCTCTGTCGCGTCTGCCACCTGACCACCCACCTGTGCCTGCGCGGCGTCCTCTTTGGCCGAACGGCCCACTCAGAGAACACGTTAGGGCATGACACGGCAGGAACGACGGCCACATGTGCGAAATGGCTGCCGGGAAGCGCCGCGGGTCACTAACTTGTTGTGAGGATCGCGGTACTGGGCCCGGGGGACGACCATGAATGCCGCCTTGACGGTGCTGCTCACCACGCTGGCGGATGGTGGGCTCGGACCAGATGGTGAGCAAGCCCTACGAGAGCTTGCGGTGCTGCTGCCGGGGATGCCCGCCAACTCTGCGCCCGAGGCGCTGGCGGATGCGGTGGCAACACAGATGGTGCAAGACCCGGTTCTGGAACAAAAGCTGCTTGCCTGGAAAGCTGGTCTGGCCCCCCTCCTCGAAGCAGATCTCGGCACGGCTCGTGCGGTCGCCATGGCCATGGAAACGCATGCGCCGGGCAGTGGTGGTTGGTACCAGGGCGATCACCTGGACTTCGGCACGGGATTCTTCCGGGGAACAGTGATCGGAAAGCAGATCATCAACAACTACTACGACGGACCCGGGCCCAGACCACCCTTTCGTCAGCCTCAGGCCCAATTGCCCCCCGCCACAGTTGGATTCGCTGGGCGGACCGAGGACTTGGAGCGACTTCTCACCGCACTCCAACCGCATGAGAGACCGAAGGGGCACCTTCCGCAGCCGCTATCGTCACACAAGCCACGTGCTCAGCGCCCCGTGGCTGCCGTCACTGGGATGGCAGGCGTCGGAAAGACCGCATTTGCCGTACAGGCGGCCCACCTCGCAGACGACAGAAACTGGTTCCCCGGCGGCACCCTCTTCATCGACATGGAGGGCTACAGCGCCCATCCCCTCGCCCCGGATCGCGCTTTGCCTTCCCTGCTGCGTGCGCTTGGCGCCCGCCCTGAGGACATCCCAATGGACGGTAATGAGCACGCTGGCCATTACCGCACTTTCCTCAAGGCCAGCGAACGTGTGCTCATCGTTCTCGACAACGTCTCCTCGCCGGGACAGGTGCAGCCTCTGCTGCCTGGTGATGCGCGCCACCGCGTCCTGATCACATCTCGTGACAAGCTGACGCAGCTCGGTGCGTACGTGCTGTCGCTCGAAGAGCTCACCCCGTCCGCCTCGCTCGAACTGCTCGACCATGCTCTGCGCGATACAAGCCCGGATGAAGACAGGCGCATGACGGACGACCCAGACAGTGCGCTGCAGCTCGCAATCCTCTGCGGGCACCTTCCCCTGGCGCTTCAGATCGCGGCCGCACTGCTCGCGATCGACCGTGCCAAACCCCTGCGCGAGCTGGTGGACGAGCTGACCGAGTCACGCACCCGCATCGACATGCTGGACGATGGCTACCGCAGTGTTCGCGCCGCGTTCGATCTGTCTTACCGCCGTCTGCGGAGCGAAGATGCCCGGCTTTTGCGGCTGCTGGCCATGTCTGCCGGACCTGAGGTAGGGGCGGACGCGCTCGTTGCCCTCCTGGGAGACCTCACGCCGAATCCTGCCGTCTTGAACCGTGCTCTCGGTGCTCTGGAACGCGTCTACCTTGCCGAGCGGGGTAGCGCACGCGAACGCTGGCGACTGCATGACCTCGTGCGTGCATACGCGATGAACATCGTGAGCGGTGATACGGAACTGAGCGAGGAAGGGATCACGGCAAGGCAGCGGCTTCTCGCCTACTACTGGAAGCGCGCGGACGCAGCCGACAACGATCTACGTAGGCGTGATCGCACTTCTCCGGCAGAAGAGCAGGCGGCTTTGGCTTGGTTCGACTTGGAACGCCTGATCCTCGTGGCTGCGGTCCAATGGGGTGTCGAAGAAGAGCGACACGCTGTCACCGCTGTTGACCTCGCACTGTGCCTTACGGAATACCTGCGGCGGCGCGGCTACACGGATGACGCGATCACCGTGAGCAAGACTTCGATGGAAGCAGCCAGACTGGCGGAAGACCCCTTGCGCGAGAGCATCTCTGTCAGGAGCTACGGAGACGCACTGCAGCGTGCCGGGAGATTCCATGAGGCTGCCGACGCATTTCGCCACGCTCGCCGGCTCTTCCAGGAACTCAAGGATCGATCTGGCGAGGCACAGGTACTGGGTGATCTGGCAATTGCCCTGACATATCTCACCCGATACGAAGAGGCGGAGGAAGCCCTGCTGTCGGCACTCGCCGCACACGTCGATTTCGGCAACCGCCAGGACGAAGCCCGAGTACTCAACAACCTCGGGGTGATCTTCCAGGATCGTAGACGGTTCATCGAGGCGGTCGATGCCTTCAACCGAGCCCGCAGTATCTTCCACGAACTCGGCGACGCATTGAACGAAGGCGCGGCCTGGACGAACCTGGGTGCGGCTTTGGGCGCGATGGGCGATGCGGTGGGGGCAGCCGAAGCCTACGAGCGCGACGGAGAGATCCGTGAACGGCTCACGGACTGGTACGGCGTCGGACAGGCATTCCGCGCAGGGGCCCGGATGTGGGAGAGGGCTGGTGAACCGACATCAGCCCGAGCGTCCTGGCAGCGTGCCGGGAAAGCATTCCGTCTGGCGGGCGCGGAAGGCGACGCTCAAGACGCGCAGAAGCAAGAAGTCGGCGACTAAGGACTGCACGGCAGAGCGCAGCAGGGGATGACAGAGCGAATAGAATACGGGCCACTGAGCCGTACGGGCGCAGCCGTAATTCTTCCTGACTTCGGTCGTCTCAGTCTTTCGTTACCACCTTGCCGATAACGGGATCGTGAAATGTCCCCTTGAACTCGAGATGGTCCCCTCCATAAATGTTGACTGCCGCGTCCACAGCGGCACGCCGCTCCTCTCCTGCACGCCGCTCGTCGACAGGCTTGAGCTTACCGAGCACAGCAACCGCTGCCGCTGCGGCGTTCGCTGCGGCACGCTCCTGCCAGCCCTCCTTCTCGGCCTCCGCCTTGTCGCCATCGGCCTTGTCGCTGATACCGCGGATGATCACGGCATTGAGCTTGTCGCTCACATGTGCAGCATGAGCAAACCCCGTGCCCTCCATCTCGATAGCGACCGCGTCTGCATATTTGGTCCGCAGGAACTCCGCGAGATCCGACTCGTGGTCAGCCAGTACCACGTCACCCACCGCGATCGGTTTGAATTGCGCGGTGTCTTCGAGGGCCTTGCGGGCTGCCTGGTCAAGACGGTAAGACACAGGCCACGCTTCAGGCCGTACATCAAAACGCCCGTCTTTGAGCTTTCCGCCGTGGATTCCATACACCTTGGTAGCCACGACGACTTCACCCACGTGAATGTCTTCCTTCAAACCGCCGGCGATCCCGACGAAGAAGGCTGCCTGCGGCCGAAACCAGGCATCTGCTCGCATAGTTGCCGTTGCCGCGTTCAACGTGCCAACTCCGGTCTGCAGCAGAGCGATACGCCAGGGAAGCCCGGGAATCCGGCCGATGTCCGCGTAGGTACCATCGGGGTGATCTACCTCCTCCACGTCGGACAGGAGGGCCTTCACCGCCTTGTACTCGAGGGGGAGAGCAGTCAGGATCGCCACGGTCGGCTGCTGAGTATCTGTCACACATCCAACGTACTGCCAGTTTCCAACGCACACACGGAGAATCACCCCGATCGCGACCGTACCCGCACGATGCGACACCCATCCTGGCGGCGGCGAGCGTGTCTGAGCTTGACTCTGTCGAGGATCTTGGAGTTGTCGAAGTCAGGTGCCCAGGGTGCGCCAGGATTTTGGCCTGGGGATCCCGCACCGGTCGAGGTAGCTCTGGAAGGCGGTCGGTCGTCGGGAAGGGGGTGCCTTCTCGGTTGGTGGGAGACCACTGAGGCGCTCGATGTTGATCGCGATGGCCGTCAGGACGTGCTAAGGGCCCGCAGAGGAACAACATGCGGGCGGCCACCCCACCGAACTGCGGCGTCAAGTCTCAAAACCGGCAAGTTAATTCTCTGCGGGCCCT
>NZ_JBSFCK010000087.1:0-10641 GCF_053593435.1 Streptomyces sp. NPDC002306 | reverse complement strand
GCATTGCCGCTACCGGCCGCGAACATCTCACCCGCATCCAGACGGATCTGCTCGCGAAACGCCCTCCGCTCGGCAGTCAGCCCACCACCCTGCGCCTACCTCATGACCGTGGGGTACCGCGACAATCACGACCAGTCAGCACCCCACGACATCACGCATTACAAGTCAGTAGTAAGGCCCCCTGTTGCAGTATTGGCGCTGTGCGTCGCCATGTAGTCGTACCCGAACTTTTCAGCCAGATCGCGTTATGAGCGGTTCGAGTCGATATATAATCACGGGGACTTTGAATCAACCCTGCGCGCGAGGGTGGTGCGATGCTGATGGAGGAATACCCATTTAACTGGTGTCTCCTTCTGGAGGATGTTACTGATGCGGTAGTGGTTGATTTCCCGGTCTCCTGCCGGGTGGGAAAGGGTGACGTGAGCGGTAGTGATGAGCAGGACGGTATCGGCTGCTAGGTCGCATGCGCGTTCCAATTCTATCGTCCAGGAGAAAATCGCGCCGGAAGCCACAGCGTCCAAGAGGGCGATGAAGCTCTCCCGTACAGCACTGAGCGGCAGGGGGACGCCCTCAACGATTTCGATGAAACTCGCATCAACATGAGGCTGGATGTCCCGAGTGAAGTCGAAGCGGCCTTGGTTGATGGATTCAGTGACGCATTGAGTTATTCTCTGATAGACAGAGAAGGCTTCTCGTGATGCGTGGGAAATATTCTCACGGGTAGAAATTGCATCATCATCATCATCGGAAGCGGAGTGGATCTGCTGCTTCGCGGCGAGAGTGCGCATTTCGCTATGCTCTGGATTTAGAAGGCTGCCGTTTTGTGGGGCGGACCAGTGAATTTGTAGAATGCGCCATGAGTCTTCTTCCTTTTCCAGGGAAAGCGTTAGGCGGAGTCCGATGAGGCAGACGTCACGTCCGGATATTTTTCCATGGTAGTCGGTGATCAAAGTAGCGCAGGCTGTGGTTTCCCGAGCGAGGGTGCGGCAGTGGAAATCGGTGATGCGGATTCGGGTTTCACTGATGACCGAGAACTGATTAGTAAGCGAGGTTCGGAAAGCGCTCCAGCCGAAGAAGTGGAGGTCTTTATGGGTGCCCAGAACCACGAGGTCTTCGCTATTATTTATGATCCGGCTCAGTGTGTCTAGGTTGCGGTTTTCATAGGCTTTCAAGAATTGAAGACACACACCC
Organism: Streptomyces sp. NPDC002306; assembly: GCF_053593435.1. NCBI lineage: Bacteria > Bacillati > Actinomycetota > Actinomycetes > Kitasatosporales > Streptomycetaceae > Streptomyces > Streptomyces sp. NPDC002306. The sequence continues at coordinate 9,450 of NZ_JBSFCK010000087.1, read as the reverse complement.
TTGATTTCTTGGATGCTCATCGATCTGTTCCCTTGAGTGCGGTGGGCTTAGCGGCGAGCGCCGCCTGGATTTGGATAGTCATGGGGCTGAGGATGCGCTGGTCACCGATCTCTTGGAAGTGCGGGTTGTGATCGTTGATGGCTCTTTCGACGGAGCGGCGCCAGCGGACAGTGTGGGTGAGTTGCGCGATGAGCTCGGCGGGGATGCCGCGGTGTTGGTGGGGCTGGTCGGTGGTATTGGCAAGGACCGGGATGGCTGGTTCTTTGCACGTGATAGCGGACAAGGCGGCGCGCAGTGAGTCGGCGGCGGGGTGCATGTAGCGAGAGTGGAAGGGGCCGCTGACATTGAGCCTACGAGCCGCGCGGGCTCCGTGAGCCAGCAGAAGAGGGGTGAGCCGGTCCAGTTCAGACTCTGGGCCAGCCAGGGTATGACTGAGGGGGGTATTGGCTGCGGCCAGATCAATGTGTTGGAAGTCGTCTGTGGTTAGGAGTTCCCGAAGACGTTGTTCAGAAAGGCCAGTGATGGCGAGCATGCCGCCTCCGCGGATGCGGGCCATTGCGGCGCCACGGGCTGCGACCAGTCTCAAGCCATCGCCAAAGCTCAGGACTCCAGCTGTCTCAAGAGCGTTATACTCGCCCAGGCTGTGCCCCAGAGCGAGGCCGGGTCGGTTTCGAGTTCTTTCGTAGTGCTGTCGGGCAGCGAGGGCGTTGACAACGTAGATAGCTGGTTGGGCGTAGGCGGTGTTGATGAGCGGTCGACGCGGGTCACCAGCACATAGTCGTTCTATGGAATATCCGAGGATGTCGTCGGCTTCGCGTACCAGTTCTGGGTAAAGGGTGAGCAGGTCGTATCCCATGCCTGCGTACTGAGTGCCTTGACCAGCGAAGAGCCAGGCTTCCGGGCGGTATTTGGCGCTGGATACGGCTGGCTGATTGAGCGCAGATATCGCTGCTCGGAGGCCGTGTCCGGCGGGTGTATGCGTGAGAGCGTGGTCGTAAGCGATTGCAAGTGCAGGGAGGTGTTCTTCGTGGAACATGCTGAAGTGGTTGCCTGGCACGATGGTGAGGTGTAGGTCACCCGTGAGGTAAGGGCGCCAGTCGTCGGCAGAGACGGATTTGGTGGGCAGGGCGGCCAGACTGGACGGGAGCGGTTCGGCGGCAGTGAGAAGGTGAACCTGCCCACTGAAAGGCCGGGGACGGTGATTGCTCAGGGCGTGGGCGCTGGTTCGCCAGACCTCGTAGAGGTTACGTAGTTCTCGGAGGGTGGCGGATGTCCAGTTCGGCTGACGCACCAATTCAATGGCTTCGTCTGGCGTACCGGGCCGATTAAGTGCAGGGCCAGGCTGGTGTAGACCAAGAGTCGTTGCGAGCAGGGCAGGGAAAGCAGTGAGGAATTCCTCGTCGCTGAAGGTAATAGCATGGGCTTGCGGGGGCAGGGTGTCGAAGAGGAGCACCTTCTCGACTTCTTCGCCGGCCTCAATAAGCTGATTCGCCATCTCGAGTGACACCATGCCGCCGAGTGAGTATCCGCCGATGCGGTAGGGGCCGTGTGGGGTAACCGTACGGATCAGAGCGATGTAATGCTGAGCCATTTCCTCGATGGAGGTCAGCGACGGAGTGAGATGGGACGGATAGGAGAGGGCGTAAAGCGGGCTGGGATCGGTACTGTGGGAAGCCAGTTGGTGAGCGAAGAGCGTGGTCCCACCCGAAGGATGGACAAGAAACACTTCCTGGCCGCGTGTTCCGTCTTTTATGAGGTGTAAACTGTCTGTCTTCGAAGGGGAGACGGGATGTTCGGAGGTCGCCCAGTCGGCCAGTCGGCGGGGAGTCCCTAGCCGGGTGAACTGGGCAAGCGTCAGTCGCAGGTCCAGTTGCCTGTTCAGGCTGGCGACCAGCGAGAGTGCGCTGAGAGATTCGCCGCCGAGGGCGGAAAAGTCGTCATCTGGACCGACGCAGTCGATGCCCAAGTGGGTGTTGAAAATCTGAGCAATGATCGACGCAGTGCTAGTCATACTGCTTTGCTGTTGAGGTATGTCCTGACTAAATTTCGACGATGCCGTGGGCGCGTCAATCCAATGACGTTCCCGGTGAAACCGTGTCCCCGGAATCCGGATCTTCTGGGCCGCGCTTACCTCCCCGACGGGTACGGCCGCAACCGGCGCCCCACTATGCCAAGCATAGGTACGTGGATCTTCCGCGCGATGGTGTTCTCCGGCTGCCAGCGCCCGCAGATTGGTGACTGCTTCGTGCAGTGTTGTGGCAGTGACAGCAGCGCGCTGGGATAGCGGCTCGCGTCCGACAGACAGGGTATAAGCGAGGTCATCGAGTCGGATGGTGGGATTGTTCTCTAGATAGAGTGCCAGGTCACTTGCGGTATCCGCCAGACGCTTTTCTTCCGGGGCTGACAGCAGCAGCAGGTATCCTTTCTTGGCCGATTGTTCCACCCTGCTTGGAACAGACGGGGGTGCGGTGAGGACACAGTGAGCGTTGGTGCCGCCGACTCCCAGGGACGTCAGCGCGGCAGCACGCAGCGGCTGGCCGGGGTGATGGACGCGGGTGTGGATGGTGAACGGTGTCTTGTCCAGGCCGAGTTCCGGGTTGGGTTGGGTGAAGTTAATCTGCGGGGGGATGGTTTGGTGGCGCAGCACGAGTGCCACCTTGATCAGGCTGGTGATGCCGGCAGCGGCGTCCAGATGGCCGATGTTCGCTTTGATGCTGCCCAGCGCGCATCCCCGTGGACCAGGGGTGGCGCCATAAGCTTGGCCCAGGGCCGCGACCTCGATGGGGTCGCCGAGGAAGGTGCCGGTGCCGTGCGCCTCGACATAACCGATGGCCGAGGCCGGAACACCCGAGGCGGCCAGAGCCGCTTGGATCACCTCCACCTGCCCAGCCACGCTTGGGGCTGTATAGCTGGCCTTGAACGAGCCGTCATTATTAACAGCGCTGCCGGCGATGACGGCGTAGATGTGGTCATGGTCGGCCAACGCCTGCTCCAGGCGTTTTAGAACCACCACACCACAACCGCTGCCGCGCACCATGCCCGAAGCCGAAGCGTCGAAGGGCCGACAGTGTCCGTCCGCGGAGAAGGTGCCGCCGTGTTGATGGAGATAGCCTGCTGTCTGAGGGGTGAAGATGCTCACTCCTCCAGCCACCGCAACTTTGCACTGCCCCGACAGCACAGAAGCCCTGGCCAGGTCCACTGCGACCAGCGAGCTGGAACATGCTGATTGGACCGTCATACTGGGGCCGCGTAGACCGAGCCGGTAGGACACCCGGGTGGCCAGGAAATCCTTGTCATTGCCGAGTAACACCGGGTAACTGTAGGCCTGGCCGCGGTACTTGGCTGAGGGCAGGATATGGTGCATCAGATAAGAGCTCAGACTACTGCTGCCGAAAACACCGATGCTGCCCTCGCAGGAGGCTGCCGGTGCACCAGCGTCTTCCAGCGCCGCCCAGACGCACTCCAGGAAGAAGCGGTGCTGGGGGTCCATTAGTCGAGCCTCGGCGGGCGTGATTCCGAAGAAGGCCGCGTCGAAATCCTCGATACCGGCCAGATCGGCGGCGAACGGCCTGTAGTTAGAGTCCTTGATGTGATGGGCGGCTACGCCAGCGGCTTCAAGTTCCGCATCGGTGAACCGCCGCACCGCCTCTCTGCCGTCCAGGAGCATCGACCATAAGCTGTCAATGTTGTCGGCGCCAGGGAAACGGCCTGCCATACCAATGACTGCCACTGCATCAGAATCGTGTTGCGTGCCGATCATGCGGAATCTCCTCTTTGCTCGTTTACTCGAGCTTGCAGGGTGCGCAGATGGGCACTGTAGGTACGCACGGTTGGGTAAGTGAACAGGTCGATCATCCGCAAAGAAAGGGCGGGGTAGCGTTCGATGATCTGCTGATGGATACGGATCACATGGAGGGAGGCGCCGCCGATGTCGAATAGTCGCTCATCAAGATCGATGGCATCAGCCATAACCGCGCTGCGCCAAATCGTCGCAACTTCCTCTTCCAGACGTCCACCAGTTTGTGCTGGGGACACCGCCGGAGCTTGGGGTGCGGGCAGGCTAGTGCGGTCGATCTTTCCGTTGCCGGTGAGTGGGAATCGTTTCAGCGCAACATATGCGCGGGGCACCATATAGGAAGGGAGACGAGTAGCTGCCAACGTGGTGAGCTCCTCAGAGGAAACCTGCCTACCCGGGGTGGTGATGTAGTAGGCGGCCAGGTAGGGGAGTCCTCCTGGCTGATCCTCGCGCCGCATGACATGCACGTCGCCCACGTCAGGATGGGCGTGCAGGACGGCTTCGATTTCGCCGGGCTCGACACGATAGCCGTGCAGCTTGATCTGCTGGTCGATGCGGCCGTGGAAGGCAAGCGTGCCGTCAGGTAGCCAGCGCACCAAGTCTCCGGTCCGGTACAGCAGCTCGCCCGGATGCTCTGGGTCAGGCACGAACTGCTTGGCGGTCAGCTCCGGCCGGTTCAGGTACCCCGGTGACAGTCCCGGACCCCCTAGATATAGCTCCCCGGGCACTCCGATGGGTACCGGCCTTCCATGATCATCCATAATCCGCGCCCGCGTATTAGGGGTGGGCCGGCCGATGGGAACAGCCTCGGAGATTTGATCAGCGGCGGTGAGTACGTGACAGGTGGCGTAGACAGTGGCCTCGGTCGGACCGTAGCCATTGATCAGCCGCAGACCCGGATGGTGTTGCAGTGCTGTCATCGCATGGGATGGGCTCAGGGCTTCCCCCCCTACCACTACTGTGCGTAGGCCGCGCAGCGACTCAGGTGCGTGCTCGACCTGCCGGTGGAATAGCGCTGTCGCCATATTGGCATGCGTGACCTTGCGATCGCGGATCAATCTCGCGATCTGTTCCACCGTCACCGGCCCTGGCGGTGCTACGACCAACTGCGCGCCGTTGCAAAGGGTGACCCACACCTCGAACGTGGTGAGATCAAAGGAGACAGACGTGGAGTGCAGGAACCGTGTCTCCGTATCGACCTGGGCATAATCGGCGCCAGTGATCAGGTCGATGACGCTGTCGTGACGGATGGGCACGCCCTTGGGGCTGCCGGTGGAGCCGGAAGTGTAGATGACGTAAGCGATGTCTTTGCCGTTGGCGGAGACGACAGGCGACTGAGCGGGGTAAGCGGCGATGGCGGCGCGGCTACGGTCGAGGAGTTCGGGAGTGAGGGTGAGGACGAGTCCGGCGTCATCGGTCATGAAAGCCAGTCGATCTCGAGGGTAAGCCGGGTCCAAGGGGACGTAAGCGGCACCGGTCTTGAGGATGGCCAGGAAAGCCACCACCGCGTCGATGCCCCGGGGCACGTGCACTCCGACGCGGGTTTCGGGATCGGCGCCACGGTCGGCGAGGTAGTGGGCGAGCCGGTTGGCGCGGGTGGCCAATTGGGCATAGGTCAATGCCTCATCGTCGCTTACGAGGGCTATTGCGCCGGGGGTCTTCTCCGCCCAGTGGTCCACCAGTTGGTGCACGCCTAGCTGGGTTGGAAAGCCACGGACCGGTCCGTCGAAACCGCCGCACACCTCGGCGCGTTCGACCGCAGGTAGCAGCTCAAGTTGCCCGACAGGGGCGTCAGGCGTGGTCGTGACGGACTGGAGCAGGATACGAAGGTGGTTAAGCAAGCGATCGATGGTGGCGGACTGGTAAAGATCCGTTCGGTACTCGGCATTGATGCACAACCCATCGCCACCAGTGTCGGGGATGAGTGCCAGGGTCAGGTCGTACTTGGAAATTCCTAGATCGTGGTACTCAAAGGCTGCGTGGAGTTGATCATCGAGAGCGAAGGCATGCGTATAGACGTCTTCGGGAACTAAAGCGACCTGTACTAGCGGGTTCAAAGAGTCGGTTTCGATCCCACAGGCTTGCACCAGGACGGGGAAAGGTAACTCTTGGTGGGCGTAAGCTTCCAGTACGGTGCTACGCACCCGTGCCAGTAAATCGGTGAACCGTTCTTCTTGCTGGATGCGGGTGCGTAGCGGCAAGATGTTGATGAAGTAGCCGACCGCGCGCTCGAAGTCGGGGTGGGTGCGACCGGAAACTGGGGTCCCCACTACGACGTCGTCGATGCTGCTGTGGCGGGCTAGCAGCACCTGGAAAGCGGCCAGTAAGACCATGTAGCGGGTCGTTCCAGTCGCCCGGGCCACTTCGTCGATGCGGCTGGTCAGTTCGCCAGACAGGCGAGCTCGGGCCAGTGCCCCTTGCCCGCTGGGGTGCTCGGGGCGGGACAGATCAGTGGGCAGAAGTAGTTGCCGGGGAACGTCGGCCAGTTGCTTGCGCCAGTAGGCAATTTTCTCCTCGAATTTGCCCTGCTCAAGCTGTTCATGCTGCCAAGCGGCGAAGTCGGCGAACTGTACCCGCAGCGGCTCCAACACTGGCCGCTCGCCAGCGGCCAGTGTCCGGTATACCATAGCGAGTTCCTGGAACATGATGTTCGCGGACCAGCCGTCCACCGCCGTATGATGCATAGCCAACACCAGCAGATGATCCTGCTCAGTCGCCCGAATCAGCTGCGCCCGCACATGCGGACTCCTGGCCAGGTCGAAGGGCCGTGCGGCCCAGCGCACCGCCTGGCCCAGCGCCTTTTCTCGTTCACTGTCATCGTCCAGGCTGGTCAGATCGACCTCTGCCAGCACCACCTCATCTACTGACCGGATCCGCTGGATTAGGTACTTGTCGTCAGGGACTAGCGCAGTGCGCAGTGGCTCGTGCCTGGCCACCAGCCATTCGATACACTGCCGCAGCACCCCCACGTGCAGAGGACCGCGCAGTCGCAGCGGCAGGATCTCGCTGTAGACGGCGTTTCCTGGATAGGTCTGGTCATGGAACCATAACCCCCGCTGCCCGGCAGTAGCCGGTAGTTTCCCGTCTCGCCCGACTCGGGGAATAGGTGCGAGATTTAGCGCAGTGCCAGGCTGCGCCGTGATGTGTTCGATAAGCTTGGCCAAACCAGCGATGGTGCCTTCGGGCAGTAGTGTCGACAGTGGCAACTGGACCCCAAACTGGTTCCCTATTGCAGACGCGATGCGCATCGCGGCCAGTGAATTCCCGCCCGCCGCGATGAAGCCGTCATGGACCGACACTTCTTCGACAGCGAGAATTTCCTGCCATAAAGCAACCAGGATCTCCTCCACCGCTGACCGTGGGGCCACCACCGGCCCCAGCCCTGCATCCCGCACCAGGGACGGAACCGGCAGCGCCGCAACATTCACTTTGCCATTAGCGGTCAGCGGTAGTGCACTCAGCAACTGGAAGACCGTCGGCATCATATACGCCGGAAGCTTGCAGGCCAGGTGGCTGCGCAGTTGCTCTATGGCCACTTGTTGGCCCTTACTTAGGGTGACGTAAGCGGCCAGATAAGGCTGCCCCGGCCGGTCTTCCCGCTTGGTCACCAATGCGCGCGCCACCGCTGTGTGACTTCGTAGCATCGCCTCTATCTCACCGAGTTCGATCCGAAGACCGTGCAGCTTGACCTGGTTATCTGCCCGTCCACAGAAGACCAGGTTGCCATCCGGCTGCCACCGTACTAGGTCACCTGTCCGGTACAACCGCAGCTCCGCATCTTGCGGATCTGAAATGAACCGCTCAGCCGTCAACTCTGGCCGGTGTAGATACCCCCGCGCCAGACCAGGGCCTCCCACGAATAACTCGCCCACTTCTCCCAAAGGAACTGTCCGCAAGTCCGCGTCCAGCACCCGAAGTCGCACATTCGCCGCTGGCCGGCCGATCGGCACCGGATCGGTTAGCCCTTCAGGGCCTTTCAGTACATGGTAAGTGCAGTAGACAGTGACCTCGGTGGGACCGTAGAGGTTGACTAGCCGCAAGTCAGGATTGGTCCGGCATACTACCGTCGCATGGTCTGCGCTGAGGGCCTCCCCGCCCACGGCCACTGTCTGCAAGCCAGCGAAGGACTCTGGAGCTTCTTCGGCTTGCCGATGGAATAGTGCTGTGGGGAGCATCGCATGTGTGACACCTCCTTGGAGCAAGTTGGTCAGCTCTGTGCTGCTTAACGGGCCGTCCTTTGCGATAACTAGTTGGCCGCCCTGTAGGAGGGTCGACCAGATCTCCAGCACGGCAGCGTCAAATGAGATCGATGATGCATGCAGGAAGCGACTTGTGCGGTCTACTTGCATACAATTGACACTCATCGCCATGTCGACAATACTGCGGTGGCAGACTTCGATTCCTTTGGGTTTGCCGGTCGAGCCGGACGTATAGATCACGTAAGCGATGTCACTGCCCAGAGCGGCTTCAGCGGATGAGTCACAAGAGAGTGAAACCGCTGTCCCAACTATTTCCTTCAAGAAGCCCGGTGTTACGGTGAGTGCCAACTCGGCATCTTCGGACATAAATGCCAATCGGTCCGGCGGATAGTTGGGATCAAGTGGCACATAGGCGCATCCCGCTTTGAGTATCGCCAGGAATGCCGTTATCGCATCAATGCCGCGCGGCAAGCGCACCCCCACACGAGAACTAGGACTCGCCCCTCGCTCTTTGAGAAAATGCGCTAGCTGGCTTGCCTGCCACGACAGTTCGGCATAAGTAAGCGACTTACTTTCGTCCGTTACCGCCACTGCATCCGGAGTCTGCTTGGCCCACTGCTCCACGAAGCCATGCACTGTCATATCGGCCGAGAAGTTTTGAGTCCCTCCTTCTTGCCCTGCAGGAAAGAGGGGCTCAGCATCTGTGATGGAATGAGAATTAGGTAACATGAATACTAGCCTCGAAATTTAGCGGAACCTATTGCCGTCCTGAAGCTCTCGACCTCAGTCGACAAACGGGGACGTTAGCATAAACGACTGCAGAGTGATCGGCTTCTGGATACTACTCTATGTGCTCTATTTTCTGGCAAGGTTGAGATGCTGTGTGCGCAAGCCGCATAACCCGCCAAAATGCACACCTGGCATGTGATAGGAGTAGTCAATGCTCTTTTCTGACGCCTTCTTTGCGTGCTCTCAATTGGCCATTCAGGACTTTGGTAGTCACATGACGTCCAGTTCGTGGTCATCCGAGGCCGAGGGCTGCGAGTGTTGAGGTGGAGGCTGGACGCGGTGTTTTTGCTCTGACCGTGCGGAAGGCTCCGATGGCGAGGTTGCATCAGGTGGCCATCGCGGGGCGCGTTACCGGTGCGCAGTTCGGAGGCGTCCTTCGGCGAAGGTGGTGTCGCGGACATGGCGCGGGCCGCGATCTTCCAGAGTCGCGGACGAGTTCGGCGAAATGGGACGGGGGCATGCTCGGTGGTCAGGGGTAGTACCGGTGTGGACCGTCTTGCCGGCAGGGTCACGCCCACGGGTGAAGTTGGGTTCTGGATCACTTTTGGTGCAGGTCTGACGTAGGGTCACTGTCGCGGGTTTTGTGGCAGGTGGGTCAGCGGGCGAGGAGGATGCGCTTGCGCAGGAGGTCGAGGCCGGCCCGGCCGAACATCTGCCGCTTCAGCA
>NZ_JBSFCK010000086.1:0-10878 GCF_053593435.1 Streptomyces sp. NPDC002306 | reverse complement strand
CGCCGCCACCAGACCCTGGTCAACTGCGCCTTCTCCTTCTGCAGGGACCAATGGTTCGCCCCACCCGGACCCCTGGACGCCACCGCGCCGGACCCCTGTCCCGACGAGGGGCCAGAGAGGGGGCCCAGCCGAACCCCGCCAGCCCCAACGACCCTGCTGGCCAAAGGCCTTACGGGCCATCCGGTCCTGGCTCACCCCCGCCATCACCCTCACCCGATGGCGGCAGGCATGGACGGACACGGACCCACCCCACGAGCTCCAGGCCCTGATCGACGCAGTCACCACCGGACACGGCATCGACCTATACCGCCGCATTTAACGAACTACCGGTAGACGCATCCTCGTTCGGCCAGGTACCCAGATCGGGCATATCGGTTATCTCTGCGACTCATATGTCGGGCCGCTCGGTGCCGTCGGCGTTGTAGGCCAGTATCCACGCCTTCCTCGGGATCTTTAGGACGGCCTGGTGGATGGCGATGGCTGGGTGGAGGACCAGATGTGGACCGCCGCTCGGGTGGCCACGCTGATCGGCAGGGAGGTTCCATGTCTCCTACAGCGTCTCGGATGCCACCCGGCTGATGCACCGGCTCGGTTTCAGCTTGTAGGTCTCCGCGCGGCGGGTTGCCGAGCGCGATGAGCTGGCTGTGACGGTCTGGAGGGAGGTGACCTGGGCGGAGGGCAAGAGAGATCGCGGCCTGCGGAGGCTACATTTGCTTTGAGGACGAAGCCGGGTTCACCTGGAGGCCGCCCCAAGGATGGACCTGGGGCCGGCGCAGCCGCAATCCGGTCGTGACCGTGAGCGGACGCCGCTCGGGACGCTTGTCGGTGGCCGGACTGATCGCCATACGGCCCGGCTTTCGCACCCGGCTGTGTCACCGTCCGCGCACCCACCCCGCGGGCAAAGGCAAACACCGCAGCATGGGTGAGCGTGATTTCATTGCACTGATCGGCGGCGTCCACCAGCTCGTCAAGGCACCGATCGTGCTGGTCTGGGACCGCCTGAACACTCACGCTTCCCGCCTCATGCGTGATTTGATTGCCGAGTGCGCATGGCTGACGGTGTTCCTGCTCCCTGCCTCCTCACCGGACCTCAACCCCGTTGAGTGGTATGGGCGCACGTCAGACGCGGTCTGGCCAACCTTGCCGTGGCCGCCCTCGACCGCCTCGAAGACCTGGTCCGTAACCGGCCTCAAACGCCTTCAGTACCGGCCCGACACCCTCGACGGCCTCGTAGTCGGCACCAGCCTGACCCTCGCCGATCCACTGTCACCTCAGCGGGAGCTGAGGAACGGGCAGGCCAAGGCGCATCGAACCGGGCAAGCCGGCATCGACGGTGTCATCGCCCGGCACCGCCATCACGTAGTTCTTGCCGTGCCGGTTGAGTCCAGCGCGCAGTTTCCGGTTCACCGTAGACGGTGTCGGCGGCCACACCCAGGCGGACGGCACACCCGCACAGCGGGCTCGCTCCACCATGCGGCTTCCCAGCTCCGGCTTGGTGAGCACTAACTTGGCCCAGTTCACGGGCACGCTGGCTTCCTTGCACTGCCGCTGATCTCCGGCCCCAGTGCCTGCCGAGGTAGAGCGCGAAGCCGATGAAGGCACGCCCGTAGCTGGCGGCGTACGGCAGGAAAACACTGCGACCTGGCAGCTCTCCGTATTCCCCGTGTACTGGGCGGCGACCGCGACCGACTTATCGTCTCTCTTACTGGCCATGGCCGCCCTCGTCACGGCCGCGGGCATGCGGTGGGGGCGTGGGTACTTCCCTGACGTCGCCGAGGTTGACTCGAGATGCTCATTGGCCGTCCCGGGAGTGGGTTGACACTGGGATGGTCTCCTTACGGAAGAAGTGAGGGCGGACCACCCGGTAGATCAACATCAGGATCGCGCCGAGGAAGAGGGCGCCAATGCCGGTGACGAAGACGCCGCCGAGTCGCCAGTGGGGTGGGAAGGGGAGTGTCCAGGAGGTGCTGCCGTAGTCCGCGGCGGAGTACACCACGCAGGCGTCGACGAAGAAATAGAGCAGCAGGATGCCACCCAAACCGGGCATGATTCCCTTCGTCCACAGGTCGCGCAGACTGCGGGTGAGGACTCCCCTGTAGTACCAGACGCAAGCGAAGCCGGTGAGGCCGTAATAGAAGGCGATCATCAGACCGACCGAACCGATCGAGTCGGCCAGGATGTTCTTGCTCACCCCGGTCAGGATGACGTAGAAGACGATGGATGCCAGGCCCATACCCACGGTGGACCAGGTGGGGGTGAGGAAGCGGGGATGGACGCGGGCGAAGCGGTCTGGGAGGGCCTTGAAGGCGGCCATGGAGAGCGTGGTGCGTGCCGTCGGCAGGATGGTGGTCTGGGTAGCGGCGGCAGCCGAGGTGAGCACCATGAGGATCAGCAGTGTGCTGGCTGCCGTCCCCCAGCTTCCGGTACCGAAGACCTGCGCACCGAGGTTGGAGAGGACATCTCCGGAGATGTCTGGGTTGGCCAGGCCGATGCCCTGCTCGCCCACTCCGGCGAAAGCTTGCGCGGATGTGGTGACCATGAGGTAGACGACAAGCAGGACGACGGTGGAGATCACGGCGGTGCGGCCCGGGATGAGATTGCGGTCGAGAGTCTCCTCGTTGACAGATACAGCGGTGTCCCAGCCCCAATAGATGAAGATGCCGGCAAGCACGCTTTTGGTGAGGTCGTCGGGGGAGTGGATCCGGGTGGGGTCGAACCACGACCACGAGATCTCCGACGCGACGCTCGGCGCTGTCCCCCCGTATACCTTGACTAGAGCGGTAACTGCTAGCAGGAAGAGCACCACGATCTCGATGGTGAGCAGCAGCTTCTGCAGATTCGCTGAGAATTGGATGCCGATGTAGCAGATCAGCGTCATCACGGCGATCCACACCACGCCAACCGCAGTGACCCAGAAGGTGTCTTGCGTGAGTCCGCCCGCGCCGACGAGTTGGAAGCCGTATGCTCCGGCGATCTGCGCCAGGTTGGCCATCACGATGATGTCGGCTGCGACGAAGCCCCATCCGCCGAGCCAGCCGGTGCGGGGGCCGAACGCCCGGGAGGCCCAGGTGAAGGTGGTGCCGCAGTCGGGGTCGGCTCGGTTGAGCTCCTTGTAGCCATAGGCGATCATGAACATTGGAACGAAGGCCAGGATGATCACGACCGGCGACTGGTAGCCCACGATGGCGACGATGACGCCGAGGGTTGCGGCGAGGCTGTACGCGGGAGCGGTGGACGCGAGGCCGATCACCATGCTAGAGAACAATCCCAGCGCGCCCCCCTTGAGCCCCTTGCCGGCTACCCCGGATGTTCCCGGCGGTGGATCCACAGCGGGGGGGAGAGAAGGTAGGCTCACGGCGTCCTCCGGGAACTCGCACTCCGGTCGGGGACGGAGTTGCTGTTCCCAGAATGAACCGGCCGTCTGTGTCGGCAACCGGAAGCCACGCTGTTCAGGCCAGTGCCCGCCGCCACGTCGACATGGACAGCCGTCTCTATCTCACCTGATGCATCCATGCGCAGCGTGCGCTGAAAAGCGCAACCGCCGAAAACCTGCGTGGCGCGTCAGGAGCCAGAAACAGCGGTGACTGCTGAGCCGCTGAGCCGACTCGACGCTCTTGCAGGCGATGCGGTGGCGGATGCTGCGCTGGCGGAGCCTTTTCCACAGGTGAGCGTAGTCGTAGCCCTTGTCGTTGGGGTGGAGCCTGGCAGGGCGCCTATGGCGGGGCCCTCGGCGAGATCGGACGGGAGGAATCCCGCGCGCGAGTGGCTTTAGCCGAGGTTGTCGTGCATGTTGGCGCCGGAGATTCCCAGCAACAGGGGCAGTCCGTTCTGGTCGGTGATCAGGTGGATCTAATGGACATGTTCGCTGGAGTGGTAAATCAGCGGCCACTCGGTGATCTCGTTTTGAGGCTATGCGGTCCTACCTTGGTCGTAGACGGGCCGTCGTAAGGTCCAGGGAACCAGAGACAGCGGGTATGGCTCCAGGATCGGTACGTCCTGCCGTTCAAGCGTCAGCCCACCGCCCTGCGGATATCTCACACAACTGGCATACCGTGACGATCACGCATCGTCAGTCCCCGTCTCGACGACGGCCGAAAGAGTTCAGCCGACGCCGACACCCCGGCGATATCATGCTTCAAAGGTCAGTAGTGGATGCTGATGGAACTTGCACAGCTCGCCGTATCGAGTTCCAGGTAGGGGGGAAGAAATGAGATGTTGAGCTTACGGTGTGTTGTTTGGTGATCAGGAAAAGATAAGAATAGCGTGGCGACGAGCTGTTTGGTCGAGGCGACCGATGGTGCGTCATGGTGAAGCCACCTTCAGGCAGCGCGGAGTTTGATCCAAGACCAAACACGGCAAGGCCCGAGACTCAAGCGGCGGGCAGACTTGCCCAGTGGATGACGCCGCCAGAGTGGGTGCGGGTGCCGTGAGCGTCGGCGACTGCATCGACGATAGCCAGTCCGCGGCCGTGCTCATCGGCGGGGCACGTTGAGGTAGCGTGCGCGTCGTCCTGCAGGGCGGGGCCGCCATCGGTGACGCCCACCCAGACATGGTTTCCGGCGTGTTCACGGTGCAGGTGCAACGCGAGCGGCGGCTCGGCGTGCTCGACCGCATTGGTCACCAGTTCAGAGACAACCAGCAGAACTACATCGGTTGCGTCCTGACTCACCTGCCAGCCTTCGAGCACAGTACGAGCAGAGTGACGCGCGGTGCCTGCCGCTTCCATTCGATGCTCTAGCGTTCTTGTTACATTGTCATGCTCATCGCCCGGTTCGCGAGGGGAAGGAATTCTTGGCACCCGGGCGTCGCTAGGTTCTGACGGAACTTGAGACGCTGTAGCGGTGGAGCGAGGAGCCTGGCTGGCAAGAGTGGTGCTGTACATGAAGATCACATCCGAGGAAGTCATCATCTATGATCCATCCGATTGGATCACTTATCTCCCATCTAACGCCTTAGGGGTGGATACGGGGCATTAGGGACTGCCCCCTAAAGAAGCGGCACACGCCCCTGGCTCCGGGAGGTCATGTCCCCTGTAACCGTGTCAGTGAGGCTGATCCTGGGGAGTGAACACCCTGACAATGAATCTTGATGGTCAGGGAGAGATGTCCAGGAGAGACGTCCTTCGTGAAGACTGAGTCGTGCAGCACGGCGAACGCCGAGAGGAACATGGCCCGTTTGAGCTGTCGGTTTCCGCCTCTGGGCACGCGCTCGCCGTGGCTCTTGTTGCCGAGCAGTCCTTCGGGGCGGCGGTGTAGTAGGCCGGGCGGCCTTTCACGGGGCGGACGCTGTCAGCCAGGGCGAGAGTCTGGGTGACGTCGTTGACGTTCGCCACGGCCGTGATGACTTTGAGCGGAGTGCCGTCCGTCGCAGATCAGGTGGTGCTTGCGCTCGACCCCTGCTGGTCGACCGGTGCAGGGTCCCTTCTCGCCCGGATGCGGGAGTTGTCCGCCCATCCGCCTCGACCAGTCGAGGCGGATGGGCGCGTTCAGTTCGGCCGACAGAATCTGGTGCAGCCGGCCGAAGACTCCGGCTTCTCAGTGAACGCCTGAATCACATCCCGGACGGTGTCCTCGTCGGTCTGCACCAGTTGGGCGATCATCGGCACTTGGTTCCGGCCGGTCGAGACCAGCAGCATTGCGCGCTCGTAGCGAACCGAACTGGTGCTGCTCCGGTACGCGATCTGCTGCAGCTTCTGCCCCTCCTGGTCGGGCAGTCTGCACACACGGACGGGCTCGGCCACCGTGCCTCCAGGGATCGGAAGTCACCGCACACCCAACCGCTATAACCTCCGACCCGGCGAATCTATGCAGGTACAGGTTTTAGCCAGGCAGGTGCGATCGGTTGCGGCGAGATCACGCTGGTGGCTGACGCTTCCGGGCGTCAGTGGCCACCGTCGCGGGATTGCTGAGCTGTCCAGCCGTTCCCACCTCGACGAAGCAAGCCGAAAGCACACCCGCGAAACGGTCTACACGATCACCGATCTGGCTTGCGCCGAAGGCGTTCACAGAAGATTGCTCAAGCTGCTCGCACTCGGAACCGTCTCCACCACGTCCTCGATCACCTTCACCGAGGACGCCTCAAGGATCCGCACCAGCCAGGGCCGGCCAACCTGGCCACCTTCCGCAACCTCGCTTTCCGGGACACAAACCACCACAACATCGCCGTGCGCGTCCGTGAAATCTTGCCCGGTCACTGAAGCTTCTCGGCATCGGCTTGACCTGCGCCAAAACAAGATCACGACGGCTTCGGATCAGTTTTGGAAGACCTCGACCACGTTGAGTGGCAGTGTGGCTACTCTCCGTCTTTGCAGGGTAAATGCTAGGGGCTACCCCTAAGGCCAGGAATCTCGCCTACCGCTTAGACATGACACATGGGCTATGGCTGTGTAGTCGCGAACGGCCGAGTGATGTGGCAGAAGACCGTTTTTCAAACCCTTCAGGTCACTCTCGCTGCGTCCCCATGACTGAGCCGCTATGCGCCTTTCCACGCTGTGACGCGTCGTCCGAGCTATCCCGGGGACTAACTATGGAAACGCAGGAAGCTATGCGGCTTTGGCCGCTAATTGGGCGCGACAGTCAGACGGATACGTTCAGTAGGGCGCTGACCGATCCACGGACACGGGGTATGTTGATCAGCGGTCCCTCAGGAGTGGGAAAGTCTCGGCTCGCGGACGAATGCTGGCGATATGCTCAGCGCAGCGGATTTCACGGAAGCAAGGCGCAAGCCAGTGCTGCGGCAGCGGAAGTTCCGTTGGGAGCTATTGCTCACCTGCTTCCATCGAGCCAAGTCGGAGGAACGACATCCTCAAATCTTCATCCCACCGGCCGCGCGACGTATTCAGGGTATCGGCGGCATGTAGTGATGATTGATGACCTGCATCTTCTTGATTCCGCTTCAGCCCAACTTTTGCAAAAAATGCTAAAAGCAGGAGTAGTATTTTTGCTTGGCACCTTGAATCAAGAGGCTCATAGGAAGACTGCTGTAATCAGTCTTCTAGACTGCAGCGGAGTTGTTCCGATTTCTCTCACTGACTTGAGTCGGCACGAGACCGCTGCCCTTCTACGGAGGGCGCTCGGGGGGCCTGTTACGCAACGGGCGGCAGATCGACTCTTCGCGATCAGTGGCGGGAACCCTTCCTATATACGCGAACTTGTCCGAGGATCAGTCTCCACCGGGTCCCTCGTCGACGCAGGTGCAGCGTGGGACCTGCCTCTGGGAAACTTTACTGTAACTCCGAGGCTTACAGAGTTGGTTACCGCTAAATTCACCGAATGTGGATCAGACGCGACATCTCTACTAGAAATTCTTGCCTTGTGTAAGTCTATATCGCTGCCCGATGCGCGAGAGCTCACTTCTCTTTCGACGCTCGACAAGCTCAAAAATCGTAAAGTTGTGCACGCGACATTCGATGGAAATCGAACGAAAATCGAGCTCACGCTTCCCTTGTACGGTCAAGTCCTTCGTGAAAATATTAGTGAGCTTCGTCGCCGCTACGTGTTGCTCCAACAGGCAGACCGCATCGCAACACGTGGATCCCGACGCCGTGAAGATGTAATACATACTGCCCTATGGTCGTTGGCGGCTACCGGTACACACGACTCTGTACTCGTTAAAGAAGCTGCATCTCTTGCCTGGCAGGACCAGGACATTAGGAACACACTCAATCTCCTTCAGCACCTACCTGCTGATGGACAGACAGCCTTGAGCCGCTTGCACCTGGGAAGTGCCCTTTCTGAACTTGGCCACTCTAGCCAGGCGCAGGAGGTTTTTGCTTCGGTCGATTCACACTCCTGCGAGGTATCCGAGCGACTGGCCGGTGCTTTTCTCAGAACCCGCGATCTTGCTTGGGTCGGCGGTCAGATCCAGCAAGCGCTTGACGCTAACGACAGCATGCGTAGCAAAATCACTGCGACTGTGGACCGCGAACTCTTCGACATTAGTGAAGGCGTGCTGCAGGTTGCAGCCGGGAATATTAATCGCGCACTGGAACTGCTCAGTATGCGTGAGAGGAATTCAAACGACTCATACTGGTGGACACTTGGCGCCACTGCAAGAACTGTTGCTCTGACACTTAACGGACGGTCACTGGAAGGCCAGAGTGAAGCGGTCGTTGCACAACAAGAGCGCGATGCTTACTCGGGTAACCTACCCCTGATTCCAACGCTTTGGCAAAAACATGCGTCAGCCATGGCTCTGAGCGAAGCTGGAAACTTCGAGGACGCGCGTCGACTGTCGGAGGACGCACTCGCTGACTCCGAAGCTCACCCCTTTGATGCGGCAAAAGCGCTCCTTACATATCAACTAGGGCGTATCGAATGGCTGACGGGACGTATAAACGAAGCGCGTCATTGGTTCTGCGAAGCTGTCCTATTGGCGCGCCCCTTCCCGGATTGCCGCGTATACCCGCTCTCCTTGTCGGGACTTGCCGCTTGCGAAGCTCTAAACGGTAACCGCGCTGCCGCTCAGAAGGCTGTCGACAGTCTTGCCGGTTACACGGAAGTGCATGGTATCCATGCCGGCGAAGAACACATTGGTGAAGCATGGCTACTTGCAAGCCAGGGACAGTTGGCCTCAGCCAGGGCATTGCTGCAGGCCGCAGCCGACAGGGCTAAAGCGCTAGGCCAATATTCTTCAGAAGCAATGCTGCTTACCGAAATTGCTAGGCTAGGGGGGGCGAAATATGTCACCGGTCGCCTTGACGAACTGGCATGCACCATGCAAGGAAGACTTGCTCGTGCGCGCGCTCGCTTCGCCTCCGCAATGACTGCGAGCGACCCCGACGAATTGCTGGCTACGGCTGCGGCACTAGAGAAGGTGCATATGAAAATCCTGGCTGCTGAGGCAGTCGCCACCGCTTCTGCTATCTGGCGTAAACGAAGCGAATCTCGGCGAGCTGCCAATGCTATACTCAATATCACCTTGACTACGGATGAGTGCCCGGGTGTTAATACGCCTGCACTTGCGCGAGCGAAATCTGAAACGCCACTCACTGAACGTGAAGCGGAAGTAGCTCTGCTCGCCGCAAGTGGCGCAGCAAGTAAAACCATAGCATCTCGACTGGATATCTCGGTGAGAACCGTGGATAACCACCTGCAACGAGTTTTCGTGAAATTGGGCGTGAGTGCCCGCAAGGAGATAAATGGCGTGCTTTCCCGCTCGGGCGTCACCGCGTGATGGTCAGGTCCTCAGCGAGAGCGCGGTCCAGCGCACGGGTGAGACTGAGAGTGACCGGCAAATGGATCACTTGAGGCGTCGGGTCGTGGGGCGGCCGTCCCAGCGGCAGCGGGCAGGGCTTGATCAAGTTCCGTAGGCGTCGCGGTTGTAGGTGATGCCCAGGAGCGGGAGTGCTCGTTCGGGTTGATCGCGGATTGCGCGGGTGGTCTTGGCGATGTTGTCGGCTCCGAGGATCTTGAGCAGGCCGATGGCGAGGTTGCGGAAGGTCGCCATGGCGCGGGGTGCGGAACCGGTGTGAACCGTGGAGGCGTCCTCGGCGAAGGTCACATCTCTCACGTGGTGCAGGGCCTCCACCGTCCAGTGGCCGCGGATCGCGGTGGCGAGGTTGGCGGGTGTGGTCTGGTGAGCGTCGAGGCTGGTGACGGCGTAGACGGTCTCACGACTCTCGCGTCGGCCTGTCTGCCTGCGCCGACGGTGGACACGGATGGCCAGGCGGGCGTGGGGGAAGGCGATTCCGCCGAGCTCGTCCGCGATGTCGCAGGTCTTGACCGAGCGGGACTCGCGGCGGCCGTGGCCGGTGGAGGCCGTCGTGTGCTGGACGGCGATGTCCCGCCAGGGCAGAGCGGCGAGCTGGCGGTGCGCGGTCGGCTGATTGGCCTTGGTCACCGAGATGTAGTGGGCCTTCTTGGCCTCGACCAGCCAGATGACGTTCGCCTGGACCGAGTGCAGTGCGTCGAAGGTGACGAGGGCTCCGTCCAGGTCCAGGGGCTCCAGCAGGGGCTGGAAGTGCGCGGTCTCGTTCGTCTTCATGCCGACCTCCGCCTGGGCGAGGGTCACGGTCCCGTGGTGGGCGACCGCGGAGAGCAGGTGCCGGCGGGCGGCGGTGAGACGGGCGGAGCCCTTGAGAGCCTTGCCGTCGACGGCGATCACGCGACGCTGCCCGGATCCGGCTTGCGCGGAGGCGTCATGGAGGTCGGAGAGGTAGGCGCCCACTGCCCGGTCCAGGGCGTCACCGTCAACCGCCCTCAAGACCCTCCCGATCGTGGTCCGCGAGGGAGTGCGTCGCCAACGAAGTAGGTGACGGCGGATGCCGACGGCTGCCAGGAGTATGTCCGGAGCACGTTCGGCCCACTCAGCGAGCTCGTCGAGGCTTCTGGCTCCCGAGACCGCCGCGCAGGCACAGACGAGCAGAACAGCGGTCAACGAGTACCAGCGGCCCCGCCGCGCACGGGGATCAGGCACCAGATCCAGGTAAGGACGCAGGTCGGCGACCTGGCCGGCATCGAGCGGACCCAACTTCACCAGCACCGCAGGGACAGGAGAAGATACGACGGCAGGCACGGGCCACCTCATGATCGTTGAGCTTCGACACCCCAATGATCACGAAGTCCGTGCCTGCTCTGCTGTGCACCCCAATCGGTCATGTCCCGAACCAGGCACACAACTCCGGAACTTGATCAAGCCCTGGGCAGCGGGTCGTCGAGCGCCGGATGAGCATGCGGAGCGTGACGAAAGCGGCGGCGGGCGTCGTCCGGGCGGGCCGAGATGTAGCGGGGAAGCGCGCGGCAAGTCGTGGCGTGCTCGTTGACGATCTTCGCGGTGTCCGTGAGGTTGTACTGGTCGTTGTAGGTGTGCTTGGTGCCACGGGGCCTTGGCGAAGTGGCAGCCCAGGCAGGCGATGAGGCTGGTAATTCGGTGGCGCTG
>NZ_JBSFCK010000085.1:0-11002 GCF_053593435.1 Streptomyces sp. NPDC002306 | reverse complement strand
ACCGGAGTGCGGCCCCGCCGGCCCCAAGTCCGTCCCCGGGGCGGCCGTCGGGTGAAGCCGGCTTCGTCCTCGAAGCAGACGTAGCCCCCGCAGGTTGCCCGGACCCTTTTACCTCCGCCCAGGTCGCCACCTTCCACACCGCAACGGCCTGCTCATCGCGCTCAGCGACCCGCCGGGCGAGCCGGAGGGGGGCTTGTGTGTGGGTCTTTCCTCTGATCCGGCACTTGTCGTAGGAGGTGCGGGAGGCGGGGTCGTGGAGGGCGGCGAACGCGGACAGGAACATCGCGCGCTTGAGCTGCCGGTTTCCGCCCCGTGGGGAGTGTTCGCCGTGGATGGAGGTGCCCGAGGACTTGGTGGTGGGGGCGAGGCTGGCGTAGGAGGCGAGGTGGGCGGCGGTGGGGAAGCTGGTTGCGTCGCCGAGGGTGACCAGCAGGACGGCGGCGGTCCTGACGCCGACGCCGGGCAGCGACGTCAGGACCGGGGAAAGAGGGTGGGCCTCCAGCAGGGCGTTGATCTGGGCTTCCATAGCCCGGCGCGGTTCGTGGACAACGGTGAGCGAGCGGGCCAGGGAGGGCACGACGATGTCGAGGGTGCCGGTCCCCGGGACCACGACGGTCTGCTCGTCGAGCGCGTCGAAGACGGCGTCGATCAGCCGCTGGGCCATGCGCGGTGCCTTGGGCCTGATGAGTTCGACGAGCCTGCGGCGGCCGGCCTTTCGCAGGGCGGCCGGGGAGCCGTGGCGTTTCAGGAGCCAGGTGACGGCCTGGTGGTCGAGGCGGGGGCCGAGGACGCGTTCCAGGCTGGGGTGGAACTGGGTGAGCAGGCCGCGTATCCGGTTGGAAGTGCGGGTGGCCTCGGCGGCGAGGTCCTGGTCGAAGCCGACGAGCACGGTCAGCTCGGCGGTGATCTCGTCGGTGAGTTCCAGCGAGCGCAGGGTGTGCGGCATGGTGCGGGCGGCGTCCGCGATGACTGCGGCGTCCTTGGCGTCGGTCTTGGCTTCGCCAGGGTAGAGATCGGCGATCCGTCGCATCGCGAGTCCGGGCAGGTAGGCGACTTTGCAGCCCGCGTCCCGGGCGACGGTAAGTGGGAGGGCTCCGATGGAGGCGGGCTGGTCCACGACCACCAGGACGGTGCCGAACTTCGCGGTCAGCTTGTCGAAGACGGCCCGCAGTTTCGGCTTGCTGTTGGGCAGGGGCTTGTCGAGGACCTTTTTCCTGGCCGGGGTGAGTGCGTGGCCGTGGTGAGCGGTCTTGCCGACGTCCAGGCCGAGGAACACGCCCACGTCTTCGGTGTCGAACATCGCGCCCTTCCAGGGGAGTTTCGCGTGCCGACCTCGGCAGCGGTGTCGTACGCGCGCATCCACGTTATGCAGACCTGCCGCCCGCGAGCTGTCCGGCATTGCGTCGGACCGGGCGGTGGCCGGACCTCTCATCAGCGTCTCCGACGGCACCTCCCGGGCCTGGAGGCCAGCGGCCCTCTTGCAGGACCGCGAAGAAGATAACTGTGATAGTCGTCCTGCGGCGCCCGGGTTGGGTTGGCCAGGCTGGCGTTGACGTTCCGGTATGACCCACAAGGTAATTGGTGGCTCGTCAGAGCCTGCCGTGCCCCCGAGATGTCTACCGGACGTCGGCGCCCCACAGGAGTCAGTCCGCCCCCATCCGCATATCTCACACACCACGGATACAGGCACCCACCCACACCCATCAGGGACTTCGCAGCGATTCACCCCAACGAACTGAAATCAGTAGCCGCGAGATCGAGCGCCGCGTCGACGTCGTCCAGATCTTCCCCCGTTTCGCCGCCCTCACCACCGCCGACCGCATTGAGGTGCACGACGATGGGATCGCCTTCCGCCGAAACTACCTCCCCAAGAGCGGCAGGAATCGATCTATCCCACAACCGAAAATTACCCCGGCGCAGTTACACCACCACAGTGGACATGGTTGGGGTCCGCCAGCAAGCTGGCGGACCCCAGAAAAAATCGAAGCTCCACCACTCATGGAAATAGGATGGAAGGATCTGACGCTATGACGAGACGGTAATGCCTTGGAACTTCAGTGTGCAGGACTGTGAGCCGCGGCCTGCGCCGTTGCTTGCGCCATGGAAAACTGAGGTGTATCCGATGACTGCGCCTTGTCTGACCGGTGGGGTGGTAATTGACCCCCTGCAGACATTGTCATCGCCGCTGCCTGAATCATAGTCGCGGAGGTCGACGGAGACCTTGATGGCATCGCCCGGGCGGAACGGTACGTCAACGAAACGGCGACCTACGGCCGGAGTTGTCTGGCATCCCGCACTGGGGCGGTACGGGACTGCCACACATGTTGTGGTCTCCTGTATACGGTAATTGACGCCTGTCTCCACGCGCTTCGGACAGTTCCAGTAACGACTGGCCTCATCGGCATACGTGGCCTTCCAGTCGACCCCGGACGCTGTGCGGCTCGGGCACCCTTTCGATTCCCACTGGGAGAGCAGGATGCTTGCGGCGGTGCGATCGCCCGTCAGAGGGGCGGTGGCGTTGACCGTAATACTTCCGTACATTTCTGCTGTAGGGGTACAGCTATCATGAACATTGACTGTACCATCCGTGTTGTGGGTCTCGAATACGCTACATTCTTCCAGGTTGGTGAACCAGAGGTCATTCAGGTAAATACGGAAAGTCTTCAGAGGGTCCGTAGGTGTGGGGCGAGAGGGCGGAGGGTCGGAAATCGTGCCGCCTCCGCCGCCCCCTCCCCCCGGGGAGTCCAGGGCAGTAGCCGAAGTTCCGATGAGCGAAAGCGCAACTACACCGGCGGCCGTAAGTGCCCGAATTGCATGAGATTTTAACATTGCGGTCTTCCTTGAAAATTCCAGGCGTACGTCATTTGTGATACCTAATTGTCAAGGTTTGCCTTATGTGTACCTCTCCGGACATTCGATGGCTCGTACCGTTCGAATTATCGGGACACTTCTAGTGCTCCACATGAGCATCGAGCACTTATCTTGAGCCTGGATCCATCGATCGGTGATCGGGGCGGGGAGTGGCTGACGCGGAGAGGTGCCCGCTGAGCTGGGATGATGAGAGTTCCTACGTTTCCATCCGACTCAGCCAACCTCGTAAATGATCATTTTAGAATGAGGTTCGGAGTCGTCTCAGCGGATGCTGCAGGCGAGTTGGAGCAGGCCGAGCTGCAGATTGGTGCGTGTTTCGTAGCGAATCCGCAGGCGTGTGAACTGGCGGAGCCAGGCGGTTGGGTCGGCCGCGCGGTGTTGGTGGCCGGTGCGGGCAGTCATCATCTCGGCGAACACGTGAGCGTGGCCGGCGGTGGGGTCGAGGTCGGGGCATCGGGCGAGGATGTTGCTGAGCTTGAGGGTCTCCTCCGCGGTGCGGCTGTTGGGGTGGCGCGTGATCCAGCCTGTGACCTGCCGCACTGAGGGTGGCCGGGCCTTTTCGTGGGGCGGGGCGCCTGATCGCAGTGGGCGCAGGTAGTCGCGCGTGACGGTGAGGTCGCCGCGGCAACAGGCGGCCGTGATCTCCGCGAAGTGGATGGCGACGGTGGTGCAGCCCTCGTTCCAGCGCTGGTGGAGGTAGGGCTTGAAGTTGTCAGTGGGTCGGGCATGGCGCGGATCAGCCGTAGGAGCGTGGAGCCGCTGGCAGCGGCATCGAGGACGCTCGCCAGCCGGGGGTGCCGGCCCGTCCGGCCAGCATCAGCGCGACGGCCCAGCCCGGACGCCTCACCGCGCTGCGGGCAGGCGGCCTGCGAGTCGTCCACAGCAGATATGAGCGTCGGCTCGCCGACACGGCCGTGCGCGGTCGACCGGTGGTGATCCAGCTGCGGGTGCGCAGGTTCCGCTACACCGGGCGGACCTGGCCCAAGAACACCTCCGCCGAGCAGATCGCCAGCCTCACCTTCCGGCACGGCCGGCGCAGCACACGCCTGCACACTGTCCTGCGTTGTGCCAGACGTGCCAGCGATCGGTCACGTGTGCGCGGGCGCCTTTCCGCGTAGGCGGTGGCCTGGTCGCGGCAGATGTTCTCGACACCAGGGTGTTCGGCAAGCCAGCGGGCGAGAGTTGCGGCCTCGCGATCGGGCAGCAGGTCGATCGGTCTGCGGGTCTCGATGTCGATCAGGACAGTGCCGTAGACATGGCCCCGGCACAGGGCGAAGCCGTCAACACCCCAATATTCGCTGCGTAGCTCGTCGAGGCGGTCGGAGCGTTGCGTCACCCGCCACGCCGCCCACCTGCGCGAACCCGAACCACCCCCGACCCCCGCGGCATCGGCTACCGCTCTCGCGGAACTGCAGAAGATCGCCACGGCGGGCCAGCTGGCCACCACTGCCCACCGGTATGCGGACCGAGCCCGCGCGCGCCACCAGGCCGTGCACACTCTGGTCGACCAGGGCCGCCCGCAACACCGTCCGCCGTTTCGCCCGCGCCGCCACCTGGCAGGAACTGGCGACTGGCAAGTGGCAGTGCCTCCCCACCATCCTCGACGCAGTGGAGGGGCAGGTGAACCGGATCAAGATGCTGAAGCGGCAGATGTTCGGCCGGGCGGGTCTGGATCCCCTGCGCAAGCGCGTCCTTTTGGCTGCGTGACCTCGGACCACCGCCGACACCAACAGTGACCCTCCGTCAGTCCAGCACCAAAAGTGAGCCAGAACCACTTTTCAGCCGTCGCCGACAGAAGAGACCTGGTACAGACGAGGCCAAACACCGGCCTCGGTCCAGTCCCTCAACCGCCATCAAGCGGTGACTCCGCGCTACGACGCCTCGCGCATGGCGAATTTCCTCAACGGCTTAACGGATCTCAACTGGGCGTGTCCACCTCCGTGGTCGAACTGACCGGACCGGACCATTCCCGGGAGCGTGGCGCCTTCTTGCGCCGCCTGTTCTCACTCCGCAAGCTCTCCCCGGGAATCGATAGCGTCACCCAAGCTCCTTCCTCGGCGTTGACTTCCTCCGCATCCGCGGCCGACATCATGAAGCGGCCCACGACCTTGCCGGCCTTGCCGTTCTCTGTGCCACCCGGCTGGACGACGCGCCGGTACTCCCCGATCTTCGGGGTCCCTAGCCGTTCCAGCTCGACAGCGTCCTTCTCCGGCCATAGGCAGCACTCGTCCACGCACCCGCACCCGACGGGAATTCCCTGCCGGTGCCGATCGTCGTCGAAGTGTAGACAACCCACAAAAGCAACTCTCTTCTCGGCGCAGTTTGGACCGCAAGGCGGCGGTTCGCAGCCCGACGACCATGTCGTGGAACGGAATCCGCCGTCAAGCGCGTCATGCTCGGACCACAGCACCCCTCACCGCGGCGGGCAGCGGAGATCCACAGGACCGGTTCGGGGTGCTCGTTCGCAAGCACGGTGCCATAACCGGTGAGGTTCTCGATCAACTCCTCAAGGTATTTCGGGTCTCGTCCTCGATCGATTCAAGACAGACCCGTCGCAGCATACAATCCCTGTTCGTGCTCCATACCGGCATTCAGTGGGAGTACCTGCCCCAGGTGCTGGGCTTCGGTTCGGGGATGTTGTGAGCGACGCGACGACATCCATGAGGCCTTCCTCGGTCTCGCAACCCGCCTGATCACCCACCGACATGTCCAACGCCTTTGTTAGGACCTCCTACTGATCTTTTCGTAATTTCGGTGGGTGTGGTGGGTGGATGGTCAGGCCGGTGTGGGCGAGAAAGGACCATGGCAGTTGTGGGTTGTGGTTGATGCGGTGGATGCCTTGTTCGGTGGCGTCGGCGACATCGGCGAGGTGATCGCCGGCGAGGTTGGCGAGTTCACGCTTCTTGAGCGAGGACCACAGCAGCTCCACCGGGTTGAGCTCGGGAGCGTAGGCGGGTAATCGCTCCAGGGTGAGCCAGTCCTGGTCGGCGACCCAAGCCCGCATCGCGCGGCTCCAATGGGCGGACAGGCCGTCAGACCAGGACCACCCGCTCGCCGCGGTAGAACACCTTCATCTGCTCCAGGACCTCGATGAGGGCGGCGGTGTCGTAGCTACCGGGCTTGATGTCCTGTTCAGGGACGACGCGTTTGCCGGACTGTATCCTTGCGACGGCAGCCGGGGCTGTCCCCTGGTCGGCTGGCGCTGGTGTCGGTGCTGCAGTTCGCGGAGAACCTGTCCGACCGTGCGGCGGCGGACGCCGTCCGCACCAGGATCGACTGGAAGTATGCCCTTGGCCTTGAGCTGGAGGATCCGGGGTTCGACCACTTGGTGCTGTGCGAGTTCAGGGCTCGGCTGGCCGAACAGGACGGCGCCGCTGACCAGTTGAAGTGCAGGCGGCAGGACATGATGCGAAGGCAACGGAGCTCCTCGGATACAAGCTGTCTTGGTCGACTGCCTGTACCAACGAGTTCTTTTCCTACACCGCGGCTCGTTCAACTTCCTTGCATGACCAGCGAAAACGCTAACCATTGACCCTGAGTTAAGACCAAGTCAAGGCCCGGCTCAGTCTCTTTGAGTATCCTGGAGTGCGGATGTAAGACTGTGACGGTTAGCGATGCCCAGTTTTCGGTAAGTGCTGCCTAGGTGCACCTCAACCGTTTTTACAGCAACGTAGAGTTGTTGGGCGATATCTCGGTTCGTGAGTCCCAAGGCAGCCAGTTCAGCAACACGCCGCTCACTTGGAGTGAGCGCCTGCGGCCCCGTCAAAGAGAGCCGACGGGGACGGGCGCCAGCGCGGACTAGTTCGTTGTATGCACTCTCGACTAGACCGGTAGCGGCGCATTGGGAAGCCAAATCCAGTCCGCGGCCCAGAAGGTGGCGGGCTTCAGTGGCAGAGCCTTTCTGGCGAGTAATAGTGCCAAGATCCACCAGCACGTGGGCCAATTCTAGACGAGCTGTAGAGTTTTCGAGGACTTCCAGAGCTTCGGTGAGCAAGGCTACCCCTTGTGTTCCTCCAGCGATGAGCCCCGCGGTGCGCAGCGCATGACCCAGTGGACGGGGTGCACCCCAAGAGCGAGAGAGTGCGATTTCTTCCTCTACATAGGTGAGCGCCTTGGAATTTTCGCCCAAGGCGTGTAGGCATTTGGCGGCTCCGGAGCGCCAGGCTGTGAAGGCTGGATTACGGCCGCCCGTGGCAGCGAAACTCTCTCCGGCAAGAAGCATTGCTTCCAATGCTTTGTCATACCGGTGCTGACAAGCTAGCAACTGACCGTAGCTTTCACGTAGGAAGGACCAGTGACCTATGCGTCGGGGGGAAAAAATATCAAGCCCCTTGGCTAGATCGGTTGCCTCAGTGACATTTCCTTGTTCGATGAGAGCAGAAATTGCGACGGATAGTGCAAACGGGAACTCCACCTTGTCGCTCAGTTGATACGTCAGTCGGAGTGCCTGCCGCGCGTCGTTTAGCGCTTCGGCTAGAGAGCCACGCCACAGCCATTCCCTCGAGCGGTAGGTGTACGCGGCGACAGCATCACCTTCCGTGCCAAACTGGTGTGCCTCTTTGAGATAGCGTTCAAGGAGAGGTAGAACATCGTCAAGTTCAGTCGCCGAGAGTGCAAAAGAGCCGGCCGCTATGGCCGAAACACGGCATGCATCGGGCAAATCGAGTTCGCTGCCGATAGCCAATTCACTATTGCTGAGCCCGCGGCGGGCACGCTGCGCGACAGACTTGGCGTCTGTGCCAGCGAACGCTTCGTGAAGAGCCAGGAGGCAGTCTAGAACTCGGCTACTAGCGGTGTCTTCTGGGGGCGCAGCAAGCAGTCCGCGCATGCGTCCAGTTACGAGCTTATAAGCAACCGGATCATCCAGAGCCATGTCAAGTAGCCCTGCCTGGAGTTGTTGATGAAGCTCTACAGCGCTCAGATCAAGGTTATTGACTGCCGTTGCGTGGGCTTTCAGGGCTTCATCATTGCGTTCCTGCCATGCGAGCAGCAGGGTCAGCGTGATCGCTATCTTGGCTCGGGCAACGGAATTATCGGATTCCGCAAAAGCTGTTTGCAGATACTCGGCCGTCTGGACGAAGTCGATGTGAGTGGAGATGTTACCGAGTCGGGTGAGAACATCGGTGTGCTCCTGGGCTTGGAGAGGTTCGTCCAGGCATCTCTTAAGGTACGTTGCTGCGCTGCCAGGAGACCCGCGAGCCAGCGCCATAGAGGAAGCAGCGTCGAGGACAGCGACGACCCAACTCTCACCGATGGGAGAAGTGCGGAGAAGGTGGGCTGCAGCCCGCTCGTCATCAGCGTTCTGGTCAACAAGCAAGCGAGCGATGCGGCGATGAGCTTCGTTCTGGGATATTGAATCGATATCTTGGTAAATAGCTGCGCGGAGCAGAGGGTGAGGAAAGCGAACTTGCAGGGGAACTGAATCAGTTATCTCAAGCAGATTCTGGTTCGAGAGCAGTGCGGCGGCGGACAGGGCTTCGTGCGCTTCCATCCCCGCAACTGCTGCCGCCTGCGCAAGCTCGCCATCTCCCAACATTGCGACGGCTCTGGCCAATGCCACTGGCTGCGCCGGAAGTCGCTTGAGACGCAAGGAGACTCTTGAAAACAACGCCCGACCACCCACTTCCTCAACAAAATCCGCATTAACTGCAGTGGGTGCTATCTTCTCTGTAGAAATCGCACGCACCGCTTCATGAAGGAGAAGAGGGTTTCCATTCGAAGCTTTCCGGCAAGCTTCAATAAATTCCCGTTCCGCCTCCGCTCCTAGAGCTTGACGCACAATGCTATCCACCGCCTCGTCCCCCAAATATGTTGGCCGCAGCAATGTGCACGTTTGATCAGTTATGATTTGATCCAGAAATTCTGCTCGCGCTTCGGGTTCACCTGGCCTGAGGGAAAATACAACCAAAAGCGCCAACTCGTTAAGTCGTGGCAGGAGATAGCACAGAAATCGCAAAGATGGCGCGTCTGCCCAGTGTGCATCATCCAATAGTAGTACCAGTGGCCCTTCCTGGCAAAAATTCGCTGTAAGCCAAAAAAGACCATGCAGAATGGCGAATTCTCCAGGAAGAGGGCCTCCGGGAACACTATCTTGGCTTACGACTGCTTTTGCAACCCCCGCCGCTCCCGACAATAGTACCGCCTGCTGTTCCGGCGTCACGCTAGCCAAGGCCGACTCAAACAATTGGCGCGTCATGCCGAATGAGAAATCTTGTTCCAAATCCATTCCCCGAGCAGTCAGTACATGCAGTCCCTCCTGTCGCGCCAAATCCCCCGCGTATCGTAGCAATGCGGTTTTTCCCATTCCTGCCTGTGACTCAATTGCTATGAACCTTCCTCTTCCTGCTTGCGCTTCCCGAACTGCCGCAGCAAGAACTTCTTGCTCTATCTGTCGGTCAAAGAGATCACGCGGGGCATCCACGACTCCAGCATGCGCGACTAGCCCTAGGTTTGCCATGCCTTTGGCGATCTCGCGTGTGATCGACATGAGGTTGTCACGCGATTGTCATGTGCAGGGCCATGCGCGGCAAGAGGTGTCCTGAGGGCGTACTGCAAGGGAGGTTTGTCACGGCAGTGGTGGTCGTGAGGCGTGAGAGGGCGTCACTAGCTGGCCAGCGGGGTGGGGTGTCTGTGGGCAGAAGTGTGACCGCTTGCATCGTGATCGCTTGTGAAGACGGAGAAATGAAGCGGTGGCCACGCAAGCACGGTAGTGCGTGCTCTGTCGAGTTCTTCGCGGCTGTGACGGACCGAGTAGCTCTGCTGCTTCCCGCGAAGGAGACGTGGCTGTGATGTGCTGGAGAGAGACTGCCGCTGTCAGGTGGCGGCTGCGGCTCGGTGGGTGGCCAACTCTCCTTCCAGCGGGGTCCAGGGCCAGGCGAGCGGATCGGTGGCGGCCAAGGACAGCTCCAGCCACACTTGTCTGAGGTCGGGAGGGGAAGTGGCCGAAGCTGGTGATCTTCCCGCAGCAGATGCGGTCTGCATAGAACGCTTGCGTGCTGGTGACACGCATCCACCACCTATCAACACTGCTATGCCCAGCCGGCCCAGCCTGGACGCATGCAGCGCTCTCGAGCGGCTGGAGTCTTGAGCTTTAGCGATTAAAAAATGGCCGCCGCCCGTGGCGCCCCGATGGCTCGCGTCCGCGGAGGCAGCCTGCTCGCCATCACCGGACTTTCTGACCTCGAGCAACAACAGACCACGCACAACCAAGATCAGCTGTTTAATTGACGCGCCCCGTGATCGCCTGCAGCCAGACCATCCCGATCGCGTCCGGGTTCAGTAGAGTGCTCCCATGAGTGGCGACCTAGTTTTGTGAGGACTTGACGTGAGGCCGTTGAGCGGCATCACTACGAACCCTCAAGCTGGGCCGCACCTAGCAATTCAGATCACGCTACCCTTATTCCCCAGGAAGTCTTCATGAAAAATCGAAAGCTTTATGACCGAACTAGTAGAGAAGTAGAGTTTTGTCAAATCCCTTTGGCCTTTCAGAAAGAGATTGTATCTCACGTTGAAAGTAGCTTGTTGCCGGAGGTGCGGGATGATGTCGTTTTTTGCGAAACTCGCAGTCGGCGTTTGTATGGAAATGGAATTTTATCCAAAATTACTAGAAATGCTGGCAGGGATTCCGAAGAAATCAGTTTCGCTGGTCTGCTTCCCGGCTACTTAGTCGTCCTCGCCAATGGGGAATATCGTGGCACTGTCGTGATGTCGGCTTCCGTTGCCACTATGAGGGTGGAAAGTAATCCTCGGCTTCCCTCCGATGGGGCGTTAATCGACAGTGGAATCTCCGTGTGGGCGCATTGGTCGCGTTTTCCCGAAGGCGGTTCCTGGCACATTCCCGTCGGTGATGACCCCGCGGGGAACTCCTTCAGAGGAGACTTGATTAATTCCATCCGTCGAGCCAAAGGAGGGTGAGAGCCGAGGAGGGGCGAGGTTCCTTCTGTCACAGGTGTCCACCGCTGAGGTTGCGCTTAGACGCTGTTGTCTTTCCGGGCTTGAGGACTGCGTTTCCGCTGGTCAGGTATGGGCTGGTGACCTGTGGGAGTGGTGACCTGTCGGGTCGCCGTTCCTGTGGAGGTCGTGGGTGCCGTCGGTCGTGGGGCTGCTTGAACAGCGCGAGCTCGTTGCTCGG
>NZ_JBSFCK010000084.1:0-11452 GCF_053593435.1 Streptomyces sp. NPDC002306 | reverse complement strand
AAGGGGGGCCCCCCCCCACCCCGCCGGGGCCGCCCCACTTCGCTGTGGGCCGTGCCGTGGCTCCTGTACGTCCACCGCACGGCGCGATGCCCCTAATGGCGGGTCATCGTCCCGTCGCCGGTTGCGGGGAGTTCGGCCTGGCAGGCCGGTGCACGACAGCGGCGGCACTGGCCACCACCGGGCGCCGCCCGCTCAAAGCGGTCCGCGGCTCGGGGCCGGTCACCCGGGCCGCCGCGCTGTCGAGGTAGGTGCGGGCGACCCGTAACGCGTCGTCTACGTCGCGCGTGCCGGTCGACACGCACAGGGTGTAGCCGAGGTCGCGCAGCCGGGCGCTCGGTGTGGGCTTCGCCGCGATGTTCTCCTCGGCGAGGAGGGTCTCGTAGTCCTTCACGAGGCGGCGCAGGGTGGCAGGCAGGGGCATCAGCACGGGACGGTCTCCTTCGGGCCGCGCGAGGCCTGTTCGGGCCGGTTCGGGCCGGTCGGGGCGAGTCATTCGGCGGGCCGGCTGAAGTCGGCCAGGGCCTCGTTGCGGACCCGGGCGCAGCTGCGGCTGATGAGGCGGGAGACATGCATCTGGGAGACGCCGAGCCGGTCGGCGATGCTGCTCTGCGTCATGTCCTGGAAGAAGCGCATGTAGAGGATGGCCCGCTCCCGTTCCGGCAGCCTGCGCAGCCCCTTTTTCACCGCCTCCCGATCCACCACCGTGTCGTAGGAGGCGTCCGCGACGCTGAGGGTGTCCGCGAGGCTGGATCCGCCGTCGTCACCGGTGAGTTCGGCGTCCAGCGAGAGCGCGCTGAAGCCCTCCATCGCCTCGAGCCCCGCCGTGACCTCCTCCTCGGTGAGGCCGGTGTGGGACGCGATGGCGGCGGGAGTGGGCTCAGGACTGCCGGGGTGCTGGGTGAGTTCGCGGCGGGCCACCCGGACCCGGTTGCGTAGCTCCTGTACCCGGCGCGGCACGCGCACGGCCCACATCCGGTCGCGGAAGTGCCGTTTCACCTCACCGGTGATGGTCGGCACCGCGTAGCTCTCGAAGGCGCCGCGGGCCGGGTCGAACCCGTCGACGGCCTTGACCAGCCCCAGCGCGGCCACCTGGCGCAGATCCTCGATGGACTCCCCGCGGTCACGGAACCGGCCGGCGATCCGGTGCGCCATCGGCAGCCACGCCGCGACCAGCTCGTCGCGGACGGTCTCCCGCTCGGGGCCGTCCTCCAACCGCGTCAAGCGGACGAACGACGAGGCGGTGTCGGGGCTGTCGTCGTGCGTGCGCCGCGACCGCGGGGCAGTGGCGGTGTCGGCTGCGACGGAAGGATGTGCAGGCGTGTCGGTCAGCATGCGGAATGGCTCCTGAGCTGTGGTTCTCCAGGCACAGCCGGAGTACGGAATCCGGCTGGGGCCCGAAGGGTGTGGTCAGGGTTCGCCGCAGCGGGGAGAGCATCCGGCCACTGGAGGAAGCCGACAGCCCGGATCCCGCCGGACGTGCGCCTCCAGTCCGAAGCACGAAATCCCGTCTGCCCTCACGCCCCACCGTGAAACGCGCTCCCCCTCTCGCGCTGACGAGAGGGGCCGCCTCCGGGCACCGAGGCGGCGCTCGACGCGCATCGCACGCCGCACGACGCACGGCACGTGGGGCGGCGCACGGTACGAGCAGCGCGGGAGTGATCGATACAGGTCGCGGGACGGAAGTGATCGATAGAAGGCGCGGAGCAACGCGCACTTGGGCTTCCCGCCCGCATGAGCAGGCCACACGGTTGGCGACGCTCAAACAGGGCACTTGGCGATGGATGTCGCGGGGCGGGCGGTGCCTGTGTACGTGACCACGTACGTGAACCTCGTACGCGGACCGGATACGTCTACCCGCCCCGTTGATGCCCCTGCCCGACGAACGGAGCGGCTTATGGGCGGCGACAGTCCTCTCGAAGGGCGCACCATCGTGGTGACAGGAGCCGCACGTGGCCTGGGAGCGGCCCTGGCAGGTGAGTTCGCCCGGCGTGGCGCGCGCCTGGCGCTGATCGGTCACGAGAGGACGAGGCTGGAGGCGGTGGCCGCGAGCCTTCCCACCCCGGCCCTGGCCATCGAGGCCGACGTCACGGACGAAGCAGCCCTCGAAGAAGCGGCCGTGCGGGTCCGTCGGCGACTCGGCCTACCGTCCGCTGTCGTGGCGAACGCCGGCATCGCCCAGGGCGGCCCGTTCACCGGCGCGGACATGGCCGCGTGGCAACGAGTCATCGACGTCAACCTCACCGGCAGCGCTCTCACAGCGCACGCCTTCCTGCCGGACCTGGTCCAGACGGCCGGCTACTACCTCCAGGTCGCCTCGCTCGCGGCGTTCGGGGCCGCTCCGATGATGAGTGCCTACTGCGCTTCGAAGGCCGGCGTGGAGTCCTTCGCCCATGCCCTGCGCGCGGAAGTGTCACCGCACGGCGTGGCTGTCGGCGTCGCCTACGTGAACTGGACCGACACCGACATGGTCCGCGACGCCGACCAGTACGCCGTACTGCGCGAGCTGCGCGCGCACATGCCCCTGCCGGCCCGCCGCATGTACCCGGCGGACGTCGTCGCGCGCTGGCTCGTACGAGCCGTGGAAGACCGGCGGACCGCCGTCTACGCCCCCGCCTGGCTCCGCGTCGCTCAGACCTTCCGTGCCGCACTGCCACCCCTGGTCCTGCGCCGCTCCCGCTACCTCCTGCCGCGCCTGCACGCCGCTGAGCCCTTCTCGCCGACGGGCATGCTCGGCGCGGGCGGACGAGCCGACGACGAGGCCCACCTGCGGCGACGGTGACAGCAGCGCCCTCCACGCACTGTCGAGGAGGGCGAGACCGGACGACGTCGCCGGGCCGGTGCGGCCACCTACGGCATCACGTCCGCTGCTGAGGCCGTAGAAGCTCCCCCTGGTGCTGTACGGCCACCGTCACGCCAGTCCCGCGCTGTCGACGCTCACCAGTTCCATGAGCTGGGGCCGGTACAGGTCGGCGATGTCTTCCAGCAGGTCGGGGTGGCGGAGCAGGGGGGTCGCTTCGGTGTCCAGGTCGCTGGGGTCGGTCAGCCGCCGCAGGGTGCCGGCCTCGGCCTGATGCTCGGTCGCGAGGGCGGCGCCGTGGGCGCGGGTGGCCAGGGCGGGGTCGGCCAGCAGACAAGCCGCCCAGCTGACGACGGCCTCGTCGACCCAGGTCCGCCAAGCCACGTCCTGCGGGTGCGGCTCGCATCCGGTGAGCCGGTCCAGCCGCTGGGATCCGCTCGGCGCGAGGAGGTGCAGCAGCTGCACGTCGAGGGCGGTGGGGTAGCGCAGCACCGCGGCGAGGGTCGCGGCCTGCCGGGCCTGGGCTTCGGCCAGCGCGCGGCTCAGCGCGCCCGCGGGTGGCGGGTAGGCGGCCAGCAGCCAGCGGGTGCAGGCGGCTATGACGGGTGTCAGGTCGTGGGGCACGGCGGTCGGTCCCTGGGAACGTGCCCGCCTGTGTCCGGTGCTCCGGTACCGCGAGCTGCTTCGCGGGGCCGCGCTGCCCCGCTCGTGACCCGACAGCCTAGGCAGGTGACGCCGAAGACGAAATGGTCCCCGTCACAGGGCCCCGTCGCAGCGCCCCGTCACAGGACCCCATCACAGGACTACGTGACAGGGCTGCGTCGCAGGGCTACGAGCGGACATCGGGACCGGGTCGGCGGTATCCGGTCCGGTCCCGCGACGTACAGCGCCGTCGCCCGCGTGCGGCTCCGCGGGGCGGGTCAGGACTTGCCGCGGCCGGTGACGAAGTCACGGGCACGGTCCACCAGGCCGATCCCCGGAGCGAGGAGCTTGTTCGCGGGCGCCGTGTCGGGGGCGGAGGGGTGCGGGCGGGTGGGGGCCATGGACTTGGCCCGACGGACCTTGTCCCCGAGATCGTCGAGCATGTCGGAGGAACAGGCCTGGCGCAGCATGGGAAAGAGGTTGTCCTCCTCGTCCTGGACGTGGGCGATCACCTCGTCCATGAGCTGCGGCAGCAGCGGGTTGCCCGGGAGGTCGTCCGCGTCGGTCTTCTCGAGCTGCTTGAGGATCTTCTCGACCCGGCCGTGATCCGCGATCTCCTTGTCCGCGATCCGGTCGCCATCCTCGATGTGCTCGCGCACCGCCGGGTACAGATACTGCTCCTCGGCGACCGAGTGGCGCACGATTTCGATGGTGACCTCGTCCACGAGATCACGCAGTTCCCGCGTACCGCCGGTCATCGCCTGGATCTGGCCGAACATCTCGTCGACCTCTCGGTGGTCGGCCATCAGTTCCTCGATCACGTTTCCGCCGTGCCCCATCGCGCGTCCACCTCTCACCGTCACGTCAGGGCCGAGTTCTCGGCCCGGCAGGAAGTGATTCCCTCGCAGGCCCGACCATGAGGGCTCCCGCTGACGCCCCTCATGCGATCGGACGCACCTCGTGAGCCTGGGTGGTCTAAGAACCGGGCCCCCGCCGGTCCGCGGCGCGGGCCGGCAGGACGTCCTCGAAGCCGCCGATCCTCACCGGGCCGACGGCGTCCGCCCGCCATGCGTCCCCGTCTCCATCCCCGTCCTGATCTCCTGACCTCGGTCGTCGTCGTTCACTCCTGTGTCAGCTGTACGCACTCGGTGACGACGTCCCGGAGGCTGCCGGTCCGCTCCAGCAGCAGCCGCTGCACGTGGGCGCCGTTACCGTGGACGAGGAGGGCCGCCACTGCCGCTTCGGCCAGGTCGGCGTCGCCGCTCTCGGTCAGCGCGTCCCCGAGGTGATCCAGCAGCGACCGCAGCACGTCCGCGGCCGGCTTCGGGCGCATGGTCTCCGGATCGAGCAGGGTCTGGTCGAGGCCGGAACGAGAGGCCTGCCAGGCGGCCAGCCGGAGCAGGCTGACGCTGTGGTCCAGCGGCGGGCGCCCGGCCCGCCAGTCTCGTGCGGCCGTCTCCACCATGGCGCGCGCCAGCGTGGCGATGAGCGTGGCGGTGTCCGCGTGCAGGCATACGTCCGCCACCCGGATCTCCACCGTCGGATAGCGCGCGGACAGTCGCGCGTCGAAGTAGACCATCGCCTCGTCCAGGATGACCCCGCTGGCGACCATGTCGGTCACCCGCTGGTGGTACTGCTCGGCCGAGCCGAACAGTTCCGTCGGCCCCGCCGAGGGCCAACGCCCCCACACCCGGCTGCGATAGCCGGCGTAACCGGTGTCCTGGCCTTGCCAGAACGGTGAGTTGGCGCTGAGCGCGCCGAGCAGCGCGAGTTGCGGGCGCAGCCGGTCGAGCACCGCCACACCCTCCTCGTCGGACTCCACCGACACATGCACATGGCAGCCGCACACCAGCTGATCCCAGGAGGCCATCCCGTACCGCTCGGCCATCCACTGGTAGCGGTCGTTCACGGTGAACGACGGGCTCACCGGGAGTGGTGAGGTAGCGAGGGCGGCGACCGCGCACCCGATTCCGTCGGCGTGCCGTGCCGCTTCCTTCCGGCAGCGTACGATCTCGGCGCCGAGAGCCGTCATGTCCGACTGCGGATGCGTGGCGAACTCCAGCATCTGCCCGAACAGTTCCTTCTCGAAGACGTCCTGGCCGGGATCAGCGCGGTCGGCACGGGCAAGGACGGCGGCCGACAGCGCCTTCGGCTGCCCGGTGTCAGGATCGACGAGAAGCAGTTCCTCCTCCACTCCCACGGTGCGCAACGTTGTGCCGCCTTCCTGCCTGGGCCACGAGAACCCGCCCCCGTCGCCGGGGGCCGTCGCCGGTCTGTACGACCCGACTGCCCTCAGGCGGGTCGTCGACACGTCTCGGCCCGGCCATCGCCCGCGCACCGACAAGGACGCCGAGCGCGCGAAGCGCCACCGTGCCTCGTACAGGAGTCGGCCGGACGCGGCGGGGAACCCGCCGGACATGGATGAACGGAACGACTCCGGCGAAGTCGTGCTCTCCGCGCACGAACGTGTCGCCCTCCTGCTGATCGAGGCGAAACTGAGCGGAGACCGACGTCTCGCGCGCCGCATGGGCCATCCGGGCTCGCGCCGGCTCGGACTGCCGCTGGCCGTGGCCGCTCTGGCCTGCGCCTCGCTGGTCTTCCTCATCATGGGGATCAGCACGTCGGCCCCCGTCTTCGCCTGGTCTTTCGCCGCGCTGTGGCCTTGCACTCTGCTGTTGGCGTTACGGCTGAGGCGCCGTACGGCCACAGCGCAAGATCGCGCGACCTTATGGCCGTGAACCCTGCGTCGCCACGGTTCGGTGCACGGTTGCGGCGGCGGTTGCGGTTGCGGTTGCGGTCGCAGGCTCGGCTTCAGCCCGGCGCATGGGCGCGGCACTCGCTCTGATGCGCTGATCGACCTGATGCACTGGTCGACCGAGCAGGCTCGCGCCGAGGGGGTCATCACCCGCCGGGAACGGCGGCCCGTCGGGGCGCGTCAAGGGCGCGCGAGTCGGACGGACGGGCCGGGATCGCCGCCCGCTGCGGGGCCGGAGCGGCAGCCGCCCGCCGCTACGCCGTGTCCACCGGGCCGGAGCGGTCCCAGCCGGGGACCAGGTCGTCGCGGTGCACGTCCTCACCGTGGACCTGCTCGCCGCAGGTCTCGCAGAGCGTGCGGGCGACGAGCGCGTGATCGTGGTGACGGATGCGGCCGGGCGGCGCGGTGACCGCCCAGCGGTCGCCCCAGCCGATGAGCTCGCGGGTGATGGCACCGAGGTCGCGCCCGGCCTCAGTCAGGTAGTAGCCGCTGTAGCGCGCGTCGTCCGGCAGCGGGTGTCGCTCCAGGACACCGCTCTCCACCAACGCCTTCAGGCGCGCCGCCAGGCGGTCGGTGGGAGCACCGGTGTTCCTGGCGATCTGCCGGAAGCGGTGGTTGCCGAGCATGACCTCACGGATCGCCGGCAGTGCCCACCGGTCGCCGACGATCTGCAGGGCGGCGGCGAGCGAGCAGGGCCGCCCTGCCATGTCCAGGGGATCGATACGCGTGGTCACAAATGCCAGTATCACCCCAGCAGGGTTTGATTTCCAAATCACCTTGTGCTTGGCTTGCGGCATGCCTGCGCTGCTTCGATTTTCAAAGCACCCTGGAACGGCTGCGGCCGTCGTCCTGGTGGCCGTCTTCATGACCAACCTGGACCTGCTGATCGTCAACGTCGCACTACCCGCCATGGGAAAGACCTTCTCCCCCGGCGGCGACGGCACGGGCCTCGGCGCACTGTCCTGGGTCCTCAACGCCTACGCCATCACCTTCGCCGCGCTGCTGGTGGCGGCCGGGCGGGCCGGCGACCGCATCGGCCAGCGGCCCGTCTTCCTCACCGGGATCGCGGTCTTCACCCTCGCCTCGCTGGGCTGTGCCCTGGCCCCGAACCTGCCGCTCCTCATCGCCGCCCGGGTGGTGCAGGCCGCCGGAGCAGCCGCCCAGATCCCGACCTCCCTGGCCCTGCTGCTGGCAGCCGTGCCGGCCGAACGCCGCACCCAGGCGACCCGCAACTGGGCCGCGATCGGCGGACTCGCCGCGGCCGCCGGGCCCGTCGCCGGCGGTTTGCTGACGGAGGCGGACTGGCGATGGATCTTCGCCGTCAACCTGCCGATCGGCATCGCCGCGCTCACCCTCGGCCGAACCGTCCTGCCCAAACCGGCCGCCCGGGAAAGCGGCCCGCTGCCCGACCTCGCCGGCGCTCTGCTCGCCGTCGTCTCGATCGCCACCCTGACCGCGGCGCTGGTGCAAGCACCCGGCTGGGGCTGGACAAGCGCCCCGACCCTCCTGCTCCTGGCCGTCGCCGTGGCCGGCGGCGCCGCGTTCGTCCTCAGGTCACTGCACCACCCCCGCCCACTGTTCGAACTGGACCTGCTGCGCCTGCCCCGCTTCGGCGCGGCGAACGCGGGCAGCCTGGTCTTCGGCACCGCCTTCTCGATCATGCTGCTGTCCAACGTGCTGTGGTGCCAGGACGTCTGGCACTGGAGCGCCCTGCAGACCGGCCTCGCCCTGGCCCCCGGCCCCGCCCTCGTCCCGATCGTCACCGTCCTGACCACCCGCGCGGCACAGCGCTTCGGGCACGGACCGCTCGTCGCCGTCGGCGGACTGCTCTTCATGGCCGGCATGGCCTGGCTCGCGTACTCCGCGTCCACCACACCCGACTATCCGCACGACCTGCTGCCCAGCCAGCTGCTCACCGGAGCGGGCACCGGCCTGGCCCTGGGCACCCTGGTGGCCGCAGGCGTCCACGCCGTGCCCCCACACCGCGCGGCCACCGGAGCGGCACTGGTCAACTCGGTCCGCCAGATCTCCGCCGCCCTCGGCGTCGCGGTCCTGGTCGCGGTGATCGGCTCCCACATCAGCGCCACCTCGCACCACGACTTCCGCGTCATCTGGTACACCGCCGCCGCCCTCGGCCTGGTGACGGCAGCATTCGGCATACATCTCTCCCGCCGACGCCGCCCGCCTCAGACCGCACCCACCACACCCAAGCCGGCTACACAGGCCCTGACCGACGCACCCTGACCCACCACACACTGCCTTGACGGTCCCTGACCCTGGGCAACGTGCCCTAGCTGCTGCGCATGAAGGTATGGACTTCACAGTTGTCCGGGTCTCCGACGTACGCCCCCGGGCATGCGGAGTACCAGCCGGAGCAGCCGGTCGCGCTCACCGCTGCCACCAGAGGCAGGGCGCATGCCAGACCGACCAGCCTTCGGTTCATATCCCGCCCCCACGCAAGAAACTCAACTCGTCCAGTCTCCCAGTGACGTAGGCCTGGCGGTTCGATGCGTGAGTCGGCGGCTTCCACGACAACCCGGACCTACCTCTCTCCGAAGCGGCGCGTCACGCGTCCAGTTGTGCGCCGATGAGCGTGCCGAGTCGCTGCCAGGCCGGGGAGGATGCGTCGACCGCGCCCTGGATGAGGGCGGGGATCTCGGAGGCCGCGTGCAGCTCGGGCAGTTCGCCGGATCCGTAACGTTCCCGGATCGCCTGGGTGATCCGGCGGGCCAGGTCCTCGACGCGGGGGTCTTCGGGGTCGAGGTCGTGCGCGTGGTCGTAGTCGTGGAAGAGCTGCCGCAACAGCGGGTCGGCCATGGTCTCGGCTTGATCCTCGAACAATGTGATCGCCCGGTCCGGGTGGGTGGCGAACACGAGGATCCAGAGATCGCGCTGCAGATCCACCCAGCGAGGGGTGAACCCCCATCGGACCAGATTCTCCAGGTGAGCATCGACCTCGGTGGGCAGCGGGGACAGATGTCCGGCGGCGAGCCGATGCAGGCGCCCTTGCGTCGCCCTCAGGCCACGGATGCGGGCGGTGAGCTCGTCGTCGATCTCGCGCAGCGCCTGCTGGAACTCCTCCTCGGTCGCTGATCTCAGGTCCCGGATACGAGCCAGGGGGACGCCGGCCTCGGCAAGCGTCCGGATCTTGATCAGGTC
This sequence comes from Streptomyces sp. NPDC002306, assembly GCF_053593435.1. Lineage (NCBI taxonomy): Bacteria > Bacillati > Actinomycetota > Actinomycetes > Kitasatosporales > Streptomycetaceae > Streptomyces > Streptomyces sp. NPDC002306. The sequence continues at coordinate 2,099 of NZ_JBSFCK010000084.1, read as the reverse complement.
AATGGCGTCGTTCGCGCCGTACCTCCGGTAGCCGGACGCGTCACGGTCGGGCTCGGGGAGCAGCCCCTTGTCGTGATAGACGCGGATGGTCTTGACCGACACTCCGACGTAGCTGGCCAGCTGCCCGATGGTGATCACCTGGCCATGGTCCCACTTGACCCTGCCCCTGGGTCAGGGTTGCACCATGGCGTCATGGCGAACACGAACATCGACCGGGAGACCTTGCGCGAGCTGGCCGACGAGGGCAACGAGACGGCTCTGGACCGGCTGGCCGACCTGGCCGACGCCGCCGACGACCTCGGCGAGCTCAGTGAGCTGCTGGACGAGGGATCCCTACGCGCCGGGCTCCTGCTCACGCGGCGCGCGGCCGCGTCCGGCGACCTGCGTGAGCTGCAACGCATCTCCGACGCCGGGTACGACGAGGCGGCGAACGAGCTCAACCGACTACTGAGGGCTCCAGTCGACAAGCACCGCTGACAGGACCCCAGCGACCGTCAGCCTCTCAAGCGGTCGCCACACCACATGACAAGCTCGCGGTCCGCCAATAACGTGTCCCGCGAATGATCTCCGTACCTTCCATGGCCAGTAGCCCTGCCTGCTGGTCCGGATTTGCGGCAGACTTCGGGCAACAGGCACCTGAGAGGCTGGGGAGGGCGCATAGAACACATCGGTGAGTCGTTGACGGGCTGTGGTCCGTCGGTACTGAACGAGCTTGGCGTTGCTGGGTGGACAGCAGGTCGCAAGATCCCCACCGGGGACTGGATACAGCAACTGACAGCTGCCGGGTTCGAGCTCAATGACACGGCGGTCGGGGTCTGGGCCGAGTTCGGTGAGTTGACGATCAACAGCTGCCCCGCTCGCGTCCCTGGCTCGTCACTGCACATAGACCCCGTTGACGCCTGCGTCGACGCCGCTGCGGAAGCGTCGAGGCTGAGGCACCGATACGCGGAGAACTACAGCCCACTGGGTATGTGGTCGATCCAGTACAGGTCGTACATCGCGACCAGCGGGCGCGTCGTCGCCGTCGGGCCGGGCGTCCTCTGGCTCCTGGGGTCCACCTTCGCGGAGGCGCTGACCTACGTCGTGGACGGCGATGCCGGCGCCGACCGTACAGAACGAGCACCCTGGCTCATCGGCAGCCGTTCCGGCAAATGAGACGATCTTGCAGTGACTGGTGTGATCGCGGCGCCGACCCTCCGGAGGAAACCATCATCGCAGCCAACAATGTATGGCTGCGATCGGCCCCCGGCGCTACAGCTCGTGGTCCCGAGCCAGTTCCTCCCAGCGAACGCCGCGAAGCGCAAGGTCTGCCTTCTCGCCCGATGGAACATCCAAGACGGTTTGGAACCAGACCACAGTGAGGGCGGAACGGTGCAGCACCGGGTCGAGCTCAGGGTCTACTGCTGTCGAGCGGAAGGCGCCGATGCAGGCCACGGCAGGCAATACCTCTACGGGGCCGAAGGCGCCGGCAGTCTGGTCCGGGTACTCGCGGGAGGGCGGAACCAGATGGACCGGCGTGGAAGGAAACGCGCGTTCGGCCTCCCGCTGGAGGCTGTTGACCTTCATGTCGTTGATGGGCTTGCACGGGTAGCCCTCCAGCATCCCCCCGTAAGCCGAAGACATCCGCAGCTCGGTGAGCTCGATCGAACGGCCGGACGTGAGGGTTATGCGGCTCAGCGACATACCGACACCCTACGCACGCTTCACCTCCGGTATCCGGCCTAAACGAGTTCGGCTGTCTCTCCCGCGTTCTGCAGGCTCTGCTCGATGGCCGCCTCGTAGACCTGCTGGGCCCGTTGCGGGGTGAACTCCAGCCGGATCAGGACACCCGGGACGGCGATGGTCGCCATCAGGTGCCGGTACAGGTCCGACACCCGCTCCAGCATGTCCTCATGACGGGTCATGATGTTCGACAGGATCTGCACCCCGGTGAAACTGCCCACGAACAGCTTCGCGATCAGCTCCACATCGACCTGCGGCACCAACTCCCCGTTCGCCTTCGCCTTCTCGAAGACTTCCACCGAGCGGGTGATCCATCCCTGCATCGGCACCCGGCGGTCCAGACCGTCCTGCGGAGAGCCCTGCTCCACGGTCAGCCG
>NZ_JBSFCK010000083.1:0-11760 GCF_053593435.1 Streptomyces sp. NPDC002306 | reverse complement strand
GGCTCTCCGTCATCCACGCGGCCAGCGACCCGGCGAAACGAGACCCGGTGCACGTCCGCGTCCTTGCCTACCAGCTCAAAGGCCCCGCCACGAGCCCCAAAGGGAACGACTATCGCCTGGTCACCACCCTGCTGGACGCCCGCCGCTATCCAGCCCGGCAGCTGGCTGCTCTCTATCGCGAGCGCTGGGAGATCGAGTCCGTCTTCGCCGAGATCAAGACCTTCCAACGCGGTGCGAAAGTGGTCCTCAGCAGCAAAACACCCGACGGTGTCCTCCAACAGATCTGGGCTCACCTCCTGGTCCACCACGCACTGCGGGAACTGATGCTGAGAACCGCAGCCACCCGCCAACTCGACCCGGACCGCATCTCATTCACCGAAACACTGCGCTCCGCCCGGCGCAGTGTGACCGTCACCCCGGGTGGTTTTTCCCCCTGAGCTCCTGGTCCGAGCACTGCACGTACTCCAAGAAGACCTGCTGGAAAGACTTCTGCCCGCCAGACGGCTCCGCAGCCAGCCCCGCGTCGTCAAGCGCAAGATGTCCAACTACTGGCTCAAGCGGGCTGAGCATTACAGCTGGCCCCAACCCACCCACGCCGGCACCCAAGCCATCCGCATCAAACGACCCCGACCACCCGACCCAGACCCGTAAAGCAACGGCATTGGCCCTAGGCCATGTTTGAAATGTTGGCGTGCGGTTCTAATCAACTGTTGAGGTGTATCTGGTCAGAGGGCGATTTCGCTGCGCAGGGAGCCGACCTGCAGATCATCTCGGACGGCGTTGCGCAGCATTTGGAGGTGGAGGTTGTAGCTCGACAGGTCGGCCTCGTACTCCGGGGAGCCCATGCTCTGGCCTTGAGCGATGCGGTCGCGTAGCACGCGCAGACTCTGGAATGCCGCATCTGCTGCCCGGACGACCGCCTCCGGGGCGGTGAGCACAAGATGCTCCCTGGTTTCAACCAGCCCCGCATCGCGCATGGCCGCCCTGGCCGCCAGATTTCGCGGGACATCTTCCGAGTGGTCGCCCAGCGAGACTGCGCGCAAGAACTGGCTAGCCCGATGCAAAGCGCTCAGGTAGGCGACGTAGATCTCCCTCTGCACGCCGAGCCGGCGGTCGTTGCGTTCTCGCTTCCAGCGCAGGCCGTCCGACAGCAGGGCTGAGCCCAGGCCAACCATGGCTCCGACAACGGTGGACAGCAATGCGATCCATGTCATGGCCCGTGAGCGTAGGCCGAATCTTGCCCCCTGCTCACAGGGACTGCGGGACTCCTTCGGCGCTGCCGGAGACCCGCGGGCACGCCGCAGCCGCCGCACGCCGCGCAACGGCTGCGCCGCCGCCCACTGGCTTCCCGTCCCCGATCGCGCCTGAAGGCATACTTGCTGATGATGACCGCCACCCAGCGCCTCCTCGACCTCGCCGCGGCCACACCGGCCAGCCACGACGAGGACCTGCTGCAGTTGCTTCGCGAAAGCCGGCGAGCTGTACCAGCGGGGCCTTGAGGCAGTACGCCAGAGTGTGACGGGCCGCTTCGCCGGACTGCCGAGCGACGACCTGGTGACGGTTGTGAACGCAGCCGGCCTGCCCAGCGACCTTTCCCAGGGCCGCGATGAGCTGCTGATGCTGCTCGCCCTCACCGAGTGGGAAAGGACCCCCGCAGCCCTGGCTTATGCCGAGATGGCAGAGGACGCGGCGCGCCGCGGAGTCAGCCTTCTCCCGGAGGAGTGAACTTGAGGGGCCCTGCTCAACCTGCCGGGTGTGCTTGCCCGGTTCTCCGTTCCAGGGTGGCCAGGGACGGGCGCTCGACGAGGGTTGCCGGGGCGACCGCGTAATGCTCCCAGGCTTCTGATCTGTGCCCGGCAGATTCGGTTGAGTGAATGGACACCCCTCCAAAACATACGCCATTATATGTGTTGCGAGCCGGGCAGGCCGGCTCCCCGCCGAGGACGGGACGTTCAGATCATGGCTGCCCGATCCACACCACGGCTGGTCGAGGCCGCAGAAATCGCCGCAGAACATGGACTGACCCCCGCCCGCATCAGCTCGCTCTACCTCGACCGGGAAGCCAGCGGTTTCCCCGAGACCGCCGGTCGGCGCGGCCGCGCCCGTCAGTGGGACAAGGACGAGGTCGACCAGTGGTTCGCCCAGCGCGAGCAGGTGCGCAAGCAGTCCCGCCTGCAGGAGCACAAGCCGCCCACGCGTGATCCCGGCGAACTCCTCACCGGAGCCGAGGCCTCCAGATTCCTCGGCTACAAAAACCCCCAGCAGGTCAACACCTACCGGCGCGACCACCCCGGCTACTTCCCCGACCCCGACGTCGTCGAGGAACTCGGCACCGAAGAACGGCCCTACCGTCGGCCGAAGTGGCGCGTGCAGACACTCCTGGACTGGAAGGAAACCCGGCCGGGCAGCGGACGGCGCAGCGTCGAACGCATCCCTCCCACGCTGCCGGTGGTTGCCGTCGACGGTGACCCGGACGAACTCCTGGGCGCCTCGCAGGCAGCCGTGCTGCTCGGGTTCAAGAGCGTCAACTCCTTCAGCAGCAGCCTGGGACAGGGAAACCTGCCCCTGCTCAAGACCGTGGACGCCGTCAGCGAGAAGGGCGGACGCCGCCGGTGGACCCGCCGGCGCATTCTCGAACAAGCCGCCCAGCGCACCACCAGATAACACAGACGGCAGGTGACCACAGCGTCCCAGTCCTCCACAGAGGCGGCACCTACGCACCCCTTCCAGCCCGCGTCGAGGCAGGACTGGGCGAAGGCGTCCGCGCCGATCTGCCGCGCGCCTGGGGAGGTCTCGGAGCCGCGGGCAAGCGCGGTCGCGTTGTCCGCGATGCCGTTGGTCGCCGAGCTCTGGGCCCACTTGTTGACCTTGTTGGCAAGGTTGATCCGGGGGCCGCTGGTCTGGGTGGCCAGCGGGAGTTGCGCTGCGGTCCGGAAGGAGTGTCGTGATCGTTCGGCGCAGGGATCGGAGAGGCGAAGATCCAGCTACCGGAATGACGCCGTCGAGAAGCTCTGCCCAGGAGGGGTGTAGCGCAGGGGACGGTCACGGCCCTGGGACGCCGTAGCGACACCCCAGGTCTCCATGTGCGACGCTGCGGCGGATAACACGGTCGCTGATGCGGACAGCGGCGGTGAGTTGGTTCCGCTGTTCCTCCTGGAGCGTTCCGGTTCCGAGTGCGCACGTTCGGAGAAGCGCCCGGCATTCCTGTACCTCTTGTTGCGTGGCGAGCGCGGTGAACAGCGGGTGCTTCAGAATCTCTCGAGCGGTGCGGCCGTTGCTCGTCCTGGCCGTCCGGCGGTGCAGTTCCGCGACCATCAGGCGTGCGGTTGGAACTTCGGTCGCATCGAGCATGTCCAGTAGCGCGAGCCCGAACACCGTGTCGAAGACTGCCAAGTCGTCCTGATCGGGGCGTGCGAGGTAGGTGGTCACCAGATTCTGCAGGGCACGTCGCCATGGTCGTCCCGACGTCCGGTGGCACAAAACGGTCAGGCAGTCGGTGACGGCGCACTCCCATGCTTCTCCGGCCGCTGTCGTGGTCAGGAGGTCACTGGCTGCGACGTTGTCTCCGCTTTTGAGGGCGGCGAGGACGGCGACCTGACGGCCGTCGAGCATGCGCAGTCCGACACCGTGGTGTGCCTGGACGTGGTCGAAGGCTTCGGTCCAGCGGCCGGCGGTGGTCAGTGCGCGTGTGCCGTCGGCAAGGATGACGGTCCACAGCCAGGCGCGGATCTCTTGGCGGTCGTCTGCGTTTTCGACGAGGTCTGCGGGCACGGTGACGTCCTCGACGTGGACAGCGCTGCCGGTCGTGACAGCGTCGAACAGCGCCCGAAGGTATTGGCAACCGTTGTCCGCGTGTCCTGCGCGGAGTTGAAGGCGTGCGAGGTTGATGACGGGTTCGAGGGCATGGATTGCGGCCCTCGCTGTCAAAGGGGTGGCGTGCAGGTAGGCGGCTGCGTGCTGGTGGCAGATGGCACGGGCGGTGTCGGCGGCACCCACGTCGGAAGCGATCAGGGCAGCCTGGTTGTAGACCGTGGAGGCCACGCTCGGGTCGCCCGTCATCGCGGCGGTGTCGGCGAGTTCGGACAGCTTGTGGATGCGCTGTGGCAGGGGGAGGCAGGCGGGGCGGGGGCGGGCGATGAGCGGGAACCGCTGGGCCAGAGCGTCAGGGAGTTTCCACATGGTCCGCGGCGCTCCCCTCGTTGGTGGGGTCCGGGCCGAGGATGGCGGTCTTTGCGGCGGCGGCGAGGGTTGCCTGCGTTGTGTAGGGCATGCCGAGCCGGTTCCAGGCGAAGAGCACATGATGGGCCAGGACGTCACGCAGCCCACGGTGCAATCGGCCGGAATCCGCAAGGTGGGCCAGTTCCCGTCCGGCGTTCGCGTAGGCCTCGGCCCATTCGGCAACCTGGGCCAGGGGTCCACCCACGCTCATCATGGTTTCGCTGTTGACGGAGATCAGTCGGTGAACGGCCGAGAGCATGCGGCCTCCGTCGCCCTGTCCGGTACCCGCGGGCAGTACGCGGTGGGCGCCCGCTCGCGCCCAGACGTCGCCCTGTTCGTACCAGTCCAGCCTGGCGCAGCGCATCATGAGGCTGCACAGCATGAGGGATGCTTCGCGGCGGTGTCTGCGTGCGTCGCTCTGGAGTAGGTCGGTGATGCTGCGGCTGTCGCGGTGGAAGAGGCGGTGGGCGGATGCTATGGCTTCCGCGCCGCCGAAGGCATGGGCCTCGGGTTCGTAGATGGTCTCCGTCCATGCGGTGATGGCCCCTTCGATGGTCAGTGCGTCGAGGCCGTTGCTGATGCGGTCGTGCCCACCGGTGTCAGGCCAGTAGCGCACGCGCCAGCAGGGGCGTTTGCGGATGAAGAACCATGCGGTCAGGAGTCTGTCGTCTTCTGCGGCACGCAGGAGCGGGACGAGTCGGGCCAGGGCAACGGTTTCGGCGTGTTCCCAGTCCGGGAACGCGATGTTGGCCTGGCGCCAGGTGCCTGAGTTCATGGGGGCGGTCTCCTGTGTCGTCACGCCAGGGCGAGGAAGGCGTCCCAGTGCGGGGCTGGCGTGTGGCTGGTGCCGAGGGTGTGCAGGACGAGGGCTGCTCCGGCTGTTCCGTCGAGGAGTTCGGGGTTTTCGTGGCCGTCTTGATCGAGTGCGGTGATCAGACGGTCGGTCAGGCTGGCCATCGCCGCGGCGATCTCGGCGTTGTCCGTCTCGGTGGCCATCCGCCAGGCGGCTTGCAGCAGGCCGGCCGTGCCGTGGCACAGTCCGGTCCCGGCGAGCTGGTCCAGTTGAAGGGGGTCGCGCAGAGCCGCGAGGATCGCGTTTTCGGCGGCCTGTATGCGTGCCGGGTCCCGGAGAGCGAGTCCGGCCAGCTGCTGGGCGCGTGCGGTTCCGCTGACTCCGTAGCACCAGGAGGGCCGGGGGCGGAGGTCGCTGTGCACGTGATGGTCGGTTGCCTGCCGCATGGAGATGTAGCCGGGCCACCAGGGAGCGGTCTGGTCGCCCTGACGCCATTGGTCGCTCCAGACGCAGATCCGCTCGACCGCGTCGGCTGCTCCGGGCACGTCCACGTCGCGCAGGAGGGCCATGGACAGTACGGACATCACGGAGCCGATGCCGTGCGCGAGCCCGAAGTTGCCGTGCCCGCCGGGGTGGTCCGCGTGCGGTGCCCCGGTGGGTGCGTCGTTCGTCCACCACGGCGGCAGTTGGGACGGGTCGGGCAGGGGGCCGGTCAGGCGTACCAGGTAGGCAAGGACGTCCTGGGTGATCTCGTGGTGGGGGTGACGGCTGAGGTGGTAGGCACCCAGCCCTGTCAGGCCCTGGATCAGGTCGAACTCCTCCATGGGAGGCCGCTCTGCTCGGTTGATGCGCTGGTGGGCCGTGGCCAGGCGGTTGCGGGTGAGAGTGAGCGTTGCCGCGTCCAGACGCTGCAGGCCATGGAGGTATCGGCTCGATCCGCTGGCTGCGCGATCCATGATGAACGCAAGGGCGGGGGCACCGAAGTACAGGTTGGCGTTGGCCGCCGCGCTCACTTCGCCGTGTACGGCTTTGGTCAGCCAGGTGTGCGCGGTGTCCCAGTCGCCGTGCCCGGTCCGGGCGCGTTCGATGTGCAGCAGGGCGATGCCCGAGGCTCCGCCCGCGAGTGACTGCGGCCAGGCGCGAATGCCGTCGGGCCGGCCGCGGGGCCAGCCGGTGTTCGGGTCGGCCAGGGCGCGGGCTAGCCGGTCGGCGGTCGACAGTGCGGCTTGGCCCGGGGATGTCGTGGTCACGATGTCCTCCTTGCTCGTGCTGTCCGGCTCAGGGCGGCAGCCCGGGCCAGGTGAAGGTGCAAGCGTTCTTCAGGAAGTCCTGGCCCCCGCATCCGGACGTGGTGGAGGTGCAGGAGGTCCGGCAGCAGTTCACCGGGGTCCACGGCAGTGCTCTGGAGGGCTTGGGCGTAGGTGGCCAGTGCCACTCGTCGTGCGGCCCAGGCCGCGGCAATGGGCTCGTCCATGCGTGAAGTGCCGGTGTTCGCCAGGTCGACGGCCTGGCGGTAGAGGGCACGGGGTGGGGCAGTTTGGTCGGTGCGCGTGTGTTCGATGAGCCAGCGCATCGCGGCGGCGGCGTCGCCGAGCAGGCCGGTTGCGATGTCCACCATGCTGGCGGCGGTCATCGCACGGGCGTCCGGCGCGTGCTTCTCTGTCTGCGCGGTGAGTTGGGTCAGGACTGCGGCGGAGTCGGCGGCGAAGTACTGTTCGGCCGCGTGGATCGCGGTGGGGCCGCCGAACCTGGCGGTCTCCGCGTGGTACGTCTCGATGCTCGTGTGGGTAATCAGACCGGTTCGTTGGAGTTGCCGGGTCCATTCGCCGATCTGCTCAATGGTGGAGCCGAGTGTGCCGGGCGTGCACGTCAGGCGGAGGCGGAGATGGTCGTCGGGGTCTTGGTAGCGGACGAACCACCAGCCTGGGCTGCGCAGTTCGTTCAGCAAGGGCGGCAGATGCCGGGTGAGGAGGGCGTTGTGCCGGTCGCGGTGCCCGTGGAGTTGGAGGTAGATGCGGTGGTCGCCACCGGGCAGGTAGCCGTGGTCCCGGCTGACGATGTGGGCTCCTGGCCGGACGGGGGGCGTGTTCTGTTGTGTGGTCAGGGGGATGACGACTTCGTGGGCGCGTCCGCCGGTCCAGCCGAGATCGTCGGCAGTCGGTGCCGGGCGGAGCGTCACGGTCTTGTCGCGGTCCAGGTGGGCGCGTAGCAGCACCCGGTGTGCGGGCTCGGCCAGGTTGAGGGCCATGCACTGGTCTGCCTCGCTCAGGTACACCCGCTCGGGCAGCCGCACGTCGCGCCGCCACCGGTTCAGAGCCTCGTCCCAGTGCGGCCACGGTGCTGACACGGTGGGGAGGTCATCGCAGGCGAGGAGCCAGCGGGCCGGGGACAGGATCGTCCGTCGGTAGCGCAGTGCCGGCAGGAACGGCAGGCTGGAGGCGGCGGTGCCCCATATGAATCCGGTGCAGGGAACGGCCAGTGCGACGGGTGCTTCGGTCAGGAAGCGGGCCAGCGGGTGGGAGTGGTGGCTCAGGTCTACGGCGTTCAGCAGCAGCGTGTGCACCGGGCGTCGGCGGGAGAGTGAGACCAGGTGCAGCTGGTTGGCGTCGGCGGTCACGGCGAGATCCGTCAGGGGAAGGCAGCTGGTGGCCGAGCCGTGATAGTCGCCGAGCGCGATCACCAGTTCGGTGGCCTGTGGGGCGCGCGCCACGTTCTCAGCGCGTACGGACAGCGGAGTGGAGCTGATCTGCGCGATCAGCGCACGCTGGTGAACGCTCGGCAGGTCGGCGTACACCGTCGTCATGCGGCGGCGGTCCTCGTCGGCCAGGATGCCCAGGAAGCGGCCTGTGGTCGTTCCGGCCGACCGTGCCACGCCGACGACGTGGAGTGTGAACTCGCCCTGTTCCAGTGCCGCAATGGTCGCCGCATTGATGCGGGCGGTGATCTCGGTGCTCGGTTGGACGGGATGGCCGAGTGCAGTGGTGGCCAGTTCCTCGATCGCAGCGTCGTCGAGTTCGACCTCGAGGCGGCGTTGCACTGCGGCGGTGTGGGCGAGCTTGATGAGCCGGCTGTCGCGGTCGGGCAGCGGCGATGGGGCCACTGCGGAGGTGGATCCGAGGTAGCCCGGTGGGTATCCGAGTGCCTCGATGGCGTCCAGGACGGGGACAGCTGACCTTGGCCCGTATCGCTCAAGGAAGCGGCCGTGCCATTCGCTCCACCCGGTCAGCGCTGCATGCGGCGCGAGACGCGTGAGTGCCGTTGCCGCCGCAGCGGCCTCCTGGGCGACCGCCTCCGAGATGACCAGGTCCCAGTCCACGCGCAGGTCGATCGCCGGCTTGGGTGCTTCCCGCAGTACTGCTGTTTCAGCGGGCTCGAGATGTTGTGTGTGGGCGAGGAGGACGGTGAGCGGGTCGGTGGCCGTCATCGCGGGACGAAGGCTGGTGATCAGGAAACGCTGGCTGACGAGGCCGGCGAGCAGCTTCTCGATCGTGGTGAGCGGCGCAGTCGGGAAACGGGCGGAGAGTCTCGCGGCGAGATCGCTCCAGAGGATCGGACTCCTCGCGCCGTCCAGGGCTTCGCGGACCGGCTCGGTCACGCGTAACTGCACGTGTTCGGGAGCCTGGTCGGGTGTGCCGCTGGGGCGGTGCTCGATCAGCGCGAAGCCGTCGCGCTCGATGATGAGGCTAGAGGCGAGCAGCATCAGCCGGGGCTGCAGCCTGTTGTGTTCCTCGAGGCGGCTGACGACGACGGCGGTCCAGGCCGAGTCAGGCCGGGCGGTTGCCTGATGCCTGGTTCCCATCCGCAGCGCTGGGACGGTACCGATGCGTGCTGCCGCGACCCCGGCGAACAATCCGAACGGGGTGGCGCGCGTACGGGCCCGCAGCAGGTAGCGCAGTACGGAGAGCACCGTGCGGCGCACAGCGGGCTCCGGCAGAGAGCGACCGGAACAGATCTGGTCCACCCGGCGCGCGAGATCCGGGCTCGCAACGGTCGCAGCGGACGCGAAGTCGGTTGTCTGCCAGATCTGTTGCAGCCATGTGCGCCACGACTCCGTGGTCGCGGACGAGCCGGTCAGCTCCGGCCAGACCATCGGACGATCAAGGCTCAGTGCCGCCGCCCGGATGAGTGCTGCGTCAACGTAGCGATACACACACTTCTCCTGTGGCCGCGGTGCCTGGCCGCTCCCAGGGAGCAGCCACGGCCAGGCACCGCGCTAGACGCGACCGTGTGCGGTTACGGGCAGCTCGTGCACGCGGACTGGCACGTCGTGCCGCAGCCGTCGTTCGTCAGCCGGATGAGCTGGTCCGCGGCGGGGCCGCCTTCGACAATGGTGATGTCCAGGTCGAAGTCGCCCTGTCCGGGCGCCTCCTGCTGCTCGACGTTCGGCCGGCGGACCGGGTAATCCAGTTGAACGGTCATGTATGCCTCCTTGGCAGTGGGTGGTGCGAGGTACCGGGGCCCGGGGTCGGGGCCCGGAGTGTCAGTGCCAGGCCGCCGTGACCACGCCGTGCCGCTTCGGCAAGGCGCCCTCCGGCACGGAGGAGGACGCGGTGCCGGGCAGGTAGCGGATCTCGGCGGCTCCCCGGCGGCGGTGGTTCTGAGCCCAGTGCCGGAGCAGTTCGATGTACTGGCTGGCGAGCGTTTCGGCCTGCGGGCCGTGGGTGACCACACCGCTTTCGAAGCCGCCGGTGTCCTGGTTCTCGCGGCGCGTGCGGTACGCGATGCTGTCCCCGTCGACCAGTGCCGGAACACCAAGCAGCGCCGATGGCTCCACGAGCCCACTTTCGACGACATCCATCGACGCGTGCAGCCGGACGGCGCTCGACAAGTTCACCGAGAGGTACAACTCCAGTTCGTCGGGCAGGTCGTAGGCCATTCCTGACCAGCGCAGCAGCCGCGGTGCGTCCAGCGCGCGGTTCAGTGCGTCCGCGTCGAGGCGTACCCGATCGTCGTCGGTCTGCACGGCGACGCCGTCCCGGAGCAGTGTCTTCCGTTCGTCCTTGGGGGCGCCTTCTCCCTGCATGGGAACGAAGCGCGCCAGACGGTAGGAGCGGCTCAGCAGGCCCTCGCCCTCGCGGTCGAAGGCGATCGAGCGGGTGGTGCCGCGCAGGGTGAGTGGTACCACGAGCCGGCCGTTGCGGGTAAGCCCGTTGATCCACGACGGGGGAATGTCCCAGGCTGCCGCGGTGACGATAATCCGGTCGTACGGCGCACTGTCGGGGACACCGGTCTCGCCGTCGGCGAGGACAGTTCTCACCTGGCCGTACCCTGCGTCGTCCAGGCACCGACGGGCGCGGTCGATGACGTCAGGGTCGATGTCGGCGGTGGTGACCACGCCGTCGCGGCCTACGAGTTCCTGGACGAGCGCGGCGTTGTAGCCGCCGGAGCCGATCTCCAGGACCTTCATGCCGGGCTGGATGGCGGCCTGCTCCAGCATCACGCCCTGGAGATGCGCCGCAGACATGACGCTGATGTCCAGGCCGTCCTCGTCCTTCTTGACGGGAACGGTGCTGTGGAGGTCGTAGGCGAGGTCCAGGGGGGCCTCGGGCGCGAACCGGTGACGGGGCACGGCGGTGAAGGCGGCGACAACGGGCCCGGTCGTGATCGCGTCCTGGTCGAGGAGCGCGCGGACCATACGCGCACGGAGCGCGTCGGGGTCGTGCGCGGTGGAGGCATCGGTAGCAGGCATTCGGTGACCTAACGTGGTTGAAAGTGGTGCTTGCAGTGGTCCGGCTTGGTACCCGGCGAGGACGCTAGCCAGGGGGCCTTCACCGCCGCCTGATTACACGCCGCTGGAGATCGAGGCCCTCAGCCACGTTCCACAGCACGGTCGAGGGCAGCCAGAGTGGTGCGGCGGTGGGTTGCATGTCGGCCGCTCCTTCGTGAAGTGAGGCGAAGGGCTGCCGCCGACGACGGGTACGAAGAGCCCAGGGAGGGCGTGCCAGTGCCGAAGCGCCAAAAGGCGCCGAGGAGTTCACATTCCCTATCTCAGTAACGCGTTCAACAGCTCCCCTTGAGTCAGTCGGATCCAAGGTCCCGGCGCGGGTTCTGCGGGGAGGGGGATGGTGCAGAGCTCCCGCGCCGGGGTTGTACCTGTCCGATGGCCTGGTCCGACGTCATCCGGGCCACCGGGCAGGGGTCTATACGGCAGGCGTGTCCAGTTCCTGAATGAGCTGCAGGAAGCTGAGGACCCGGTAGGAGCTCAGCCGGCGGAAGAGCTGGGACGCCAGGAACGTCGGCAGGTTCGCGTGCCCGAAGGGCAAGGGCACGTCGGGCTCGGCCACGACGTGCACGCCTCGTGCCTCCGCATAGCCGTAGATGACGCCGTACACGCCATACAGCGGCGCGCTGCGGGCCAGGAACACGGTCGGGTCGCCTTCCAGATGCGGGCAGAGCCTGGCCGCGGGGCGCACGCACCGGGCACACACGGGCGGCTGACTCAACAGCAACGGCACACCGCCAGAGGGCTGTTCGCCGGGGCCGGCCAGGAAGATCCAGCCCTTCGGGGTCCGTGCCGGTGCGGCACAGACCTGGCAGAGCAGGTTCTGCATGCAGTGCCGCTGCCGGAAAGGGTGCATCATCTTCCACTCCGCCGCTCCCGTCGGCCGGCCCCGGCCGTCCACGGGGTTGAGACTGCAGCGGCCCCACAGCACGCCTCGCATGTCCCGGTCGCGCGGGTCCTCGTCCCGGTAGCGCAACCGGTAGCGGCCAGGAGCCGGCATGGTGATGATCAGGTTGTCCGGGGCCGG
>NZ_JBSFCK010000082.1:0-11861 GCF_053593435.1 Streptomyces sp. NPDC002306 | reverse complement strand
CCGCGGGAGTACCGCAGGGGAACACCTGAGCCGCGTGATTCGAAAAGGTTCGCGGAAACCCCACGATGGAGTGAAGTGCCCCAGGATCGCTGCCCCGCGGCGGCGGCCCCCGGGCCCACACCATCGCCGCGTTCCTGATCCCGTTCTTCCTCCCGTTCGTGCTCTTCTACCTGGTGCCCGTCGGCTACGCGATCTGGCAGAGCTTCCTGGTGGTACGCCGCACCGGCGGCCAGTACGGAACGTCGTACACGACCTTCGGCGGCTTCGAGCAGTACTCGAAGGTGTTCCAGAACGACGAGTTCTGGTCCAGCATCGGACGCATCGGACTGTTCGGCATCGTCCAGGTGCCGGTCATGCTCTTCGTCGCGCTGATCATGGCGCTGCTGCTCGACACCCCGCTGCTGAAGTTCAAGTCGTTCTTCCGCATCACCGCGTTCATGCCGTACGCCGTGCCCGGCGTGATCGCCGCGATCATGTGGTCCTACCTCTACTCGCCGCAGCTGAGCCCCGTGGTCGACCTGCTGAAGAGCGTCGGCCTCCAGCCCGACTTCCTCGGTCCGGGCGCCGTGCTCTGGTCGGCGGCGAACGTCTCCACCTGGCTGTGGACCGGCTACAACATGCTCATCATGTTCTCGGCGCTTCAGTCGATCCCGCAGGAGTTGTACGAGGCCGCCAAACTCGACGGCGCGAGCAACTGGGCGATCGCGTGGCGGATCAAGGTCCCGATCATCGCCCCGTCGATCATCCTCACCACGGTGTTCTCGATCATCGGCACCTTGCAGCTCTACGCCGAGCCGGCCGTGCTGCGGCAGATCTCCTCGAACATCTCCAGCACGTACACACCGAACATGCTCGCGTATGTGGTGGCCTCCGGGAACAACTACCAGCAGGCAGCAGCGATCTCCGTGGTCATCGCCGTCATCACCTTCGTCCTGAGCTTCGGCTTCATGCGACTGACCTCGAAGAAGGCCGGGCTGTGAGCAACCAGAACCTGATCCGCGAAAGCCGTGCCAGCCGCACCGCTGTCATGGCGCTGATGTTCCTCCTGGCGATCTACTTCCTGCTGCCGGTCTACTTCCTGATCGTCGCGGCGACGAAGCCGCAGAGGGACCTCGCCTCCACCAACGGGCTGGCGTTCTCGCACTTCGACCTGTTCGGCAACCTGAGCACCCTGTTCACCCGCAGCGACGGCATCTTCGTGCAGTGGGCCCTGAACAGCGTGATCTACGCGGTGCTGGGCGCCGCCGTGGGAACCCTGATCTCCGCGCTGTGCGGCTACGCGCTCGCCAAGTTCACGTTCCGGGGCCGTGAGTTCCTGTTCTCCGTCATCCTCGGCGGGGTCCTCGTACCCACCACCGCGCTCGCGCTCCCGCTGTTCCTGCTGTTCTCGGCGACCGGGATCGTCAACACCTACTTCGCGGTCTTCCTGCCCAGCATCGTCAGCCCGTTCGGCGTCTATCTCGCCCGCATCTTCGCCTCCGCCGCCGTCCCCGAGGAGATCCTCGAGTCGGCGCGACTCGACGGCGCCGGTGAGTTCCGCACCTTCTTCTCGGTGGCGATCAGGCTGATGGCGCCCTCGCTGGTGACCATCTTCCTGTTCCAGTTCGTCGCGATCTGGAACAACTTCTTCCTGCCGATGGTGATGCTGCAGAAGGAGTCGCTCTTCCCGATCACACTCGGCCTCTACGAGTGGAACGGCCAGACCGCCCGCGCCCCCCTCCTTCAGGAATCCGTGATCACCGGCTCGCTGGTGTCGATCGTGCCCGTGATCATCCTCTTCATCCTCCTCCAGCGGTTCTGGCGTACCGGGCTCGCCTCCGGCGCCCTCAAGTAACCGCGCACCCCCACTCGCCTCCCCCTCCGCGTCACCCGCAAAGAGAAGGTCGCTCGCGCTATGCAGAACTCCGCCGTCTTCGTGCCCCATTTCCATTGGGACCGGGAATGGTACGAGCCGTTCCAGGTGTTCCGGCACCGCCTCGTCACCGCTCTCGACACCGTGCTGGAGACGGCCGAGGCCAACCCGGACTTCCGGTTCACCGTCGACGGGCAGATGGCCGCGATCGAGGACTACCTGGAGATGCGCCCGGAGAACCGCGACCGGGTCGTGGCCCTGGTCGCCGGCGGTCAGCTCGCCATCGGGCCGTGGCTCATCCTGCTCGACGAGTTCCTGTGCTCCGGCGAGACCATCGTGCGCAACCTGCAGATGGGCTGGGCGGCCGCGGCGGACCTCGGTGGCTCGATGCCGATCGGCTACCTGCCCGACATGTTCGGCCATGTCGCGCAGATGCCACAGATCCTGGCCCGCGCCGGGATCGAGCACGCGGCACTGTGGCGCGGAGTCCCGGGCTCCGTCGACGGGCACGCCTTCCGCTGGCGTGCTCCCGACGGCTCCGAGGTACGCACCGAGTTCCTCTTCGACGGCTACGACAACGGCCTCGACGTCCTGCTGGTGCCCGACCAGATCGGGCGCGCGCTCGGCGAGTACGCGGAGATGACGGCCGAGCGCTGGGGCGGCGACCCGGTGCTCGCGATGGCCGGCACCGACCACAACGCCCCGGACCCGCAACTGGCGGCCTGGCTGCGGCGCGCCTCCAGCGAGGAACGCGCCATCACCATCGCGACGCTCGACGAGTACATCCGCGAGCACGTGCGCGACGAGGTGTCCGCCGTCGTCACCGGTGAGCTGCGCAGCCATGTGCGGGGCAACATCCTCCCGGGTGTGCTCTCCGTGCGGCTCGCGCTGAAGCAGCGGATGGCCGTCGCCGAGCGCACCGTCGACCACGCCGAGCGGATGAACGCCCTGTGGTCCCGGCGCGACGACTCGCCGTTCCTCTCGCTCGCCTGGCACAAGATCATCGAGTCGTCCGCGCACGACTCGGTCGTCGGCTCGGGCACCGACGAGACGTCCGACCAGGTCGAGGCCCGGCTCGCCGAAGCCGCGCAGACCGCTCGGGCGGTCCGCGACGCCGCCCTCGCCGAGCCCGCCGCCCGGGTGCCGAGCGACGGCTACCTGGTCGCCAACCCGCTGCCCTTCCCGCGTACGGCCCTGGCCGAGGTGGATGTCGTGGCGCCGCCCGAGGGAACCGTTCTCGTCGCGACCGCCGACGACGGCTCGGCGCACCCCGTGCAGCTCGTCTCCCAGGCCCCGACCGTGCTCGCCGACGAGCGCATGGACGCCTCACAGCTCGAACGCGTGCTGCGCCGCATCCACCGCCGTGAGCTCTTCGGCCGCCTGATCGACCACTACGAACTCACCCCGGGGTCGCTGGTCTTCCACCTCGCCGAGGTGCCGAGCAGCGGTCCGTTCGACCTGCTGATCCTGCGTCGCGAGGTCGCCGCCGCGGCCGCCGCCCACCCGGGCGAGTGGCGGGTGCTGACGGTGGAGGAAGCCCGCGCGACCGCGCTGGTGGCCGTGGACGTCCCCGCCTCCGGGCTCACGAGTTTCCGGGTCGCCCCCAGCGAACGGCCCGCGGCTCGGCCGACGGCGATCGCCCCCGCGACGGCGACGGACCGCACGCTGTCGAACGGACTGGTCCAGGTCACGATCGCCGCCGACGGCACCCTGGACGTGACCGGGGCCGACGGCACGGTGCTGCACGGCGTCGGCCGCCTCGTCGACGGCGGTGACCGCGGCGACAGTTACAACTACGCGCCCCCGGCGCAGGACGTCCTCGTGTCGGAGCCGACGCAGGTCGCCGCCGAACTCCTGGAGGACGGCCCGCTGCGCGCCAGGATCCGTGTCACCCGGGTCTACGAGTGGCCCGCCGCCCTCTCCGACGAGCGCGACGTACGCGCCGGCCACACCGTGCCGACCCCGGTGGAGACGCTCGTGGAGGTGCGCGCGGGCGAGCCGTTCGTGCGCGTGTCGACGTCGTTCCTGAACCAGTCCGCCGACCACCGGCTGCGCTTCCACGTGCCGCTGCCCGAGCCGGCGGCAGGGTCCGCGTCCGCCGGACAGTTCGCCGTCACCGAGCGCGGCCTCACCGCCGAGGGCGGCTGGGGCGAGTACCCGATCCCGACGTTCCCCGCGAGCGCCTTCGTGTCGGCCGGCGCCGCCAACGTCCTGCTCGACCACGCCACCGAGTACGAACTCGTCGGCGACGGCTCCGAACTGGCCATCACGCTGCTGCGTGCGATCGGCTCCATCAGCGTCAACATCCATCCCCTGCGGGACGAGCCCGCCGCGAGCGAGATTCCCGCGCCCGGCGCGCAGGACCTCGGCGTGCGGGTCGAGAACCGGTTCGCCGTCGTCCCCTCGGCGACCGGCTGGCAGGGCGCGCACGCGGTCGCCCTCGCCGAGGACTTCCGCAACGACGTTCTGGTCACCCGCGGGACCGCACCCGCGCAGGGCCAACTGCCGCCCGCCACCACCGGCGTGCGGGTCGACGGCACCGACGTCCTCGTGTCGAGCATCCGCCGCGTCGCCGACGACGACCGCGGTCCCGGCACCGAGCTGCGGCTGGTGGCCATGAGCGACACGGGGGCGGCGACCCGCGTGACCGGCGCGTTCACCGAAGCCACCACGGTCGATCTGCTCGGCCGCCCGCTGTCCACGACGCCGGTCACCGACGGACTCGAACTCGCCCTCGGCCCCTGGGAGATCCGAACGGTCGTGGTCCGGTAGCGCACGGCGACCGCGTGCGAAGAGGGCGACCAAGCCCGATCAGTCGAGTCGGCGGACGCAGCCGCCGTTCGGATCCCCTTTTGTCAGCAACAGAGAGTTGTGACTTCGTGCCCTCCCAGAACACCGCATACGTGACGGACACCGCACCCGCGCGCGGCGCGCTGCGTGCGGCGCGCTCGTGGCTGCATTCCGACGCCCCCGCGCGCTCGTTGAACGGGCACTGGCGGTTCCGGCTGTCGCCGACCGTGCCGGTGGCGGCGGATTTCGCGGTCGAGGACTTCGACGACAGCGACTGGGACAGCATCCCGGTGCCGTCCCACTGGGTGCTCCAGGGTGACGGAGCCTATGGCCGGCCGATCTACACGAACGTGCAGTACCCGTTCCCGATCGACCCGCCGCACGTCCCGGACGAGAACCCCACCGGCGACTATCGGCGCCACTTCGACCTGCCCGCCGACTGGTCGGGGAGCGAGCGTGTCGTGCTGCGGTTCGACGGTGTCGAGTCGCTCTTCCGACTGTGGGTCAACGGCGAGGAGATAGGCAGCGCGAGCGGCAGTCGGCTCGCCCACGAGTTCGACGTGACGTCCTCAGTGCGCCCTGGCGACAACGTCATCGCCGTGCGCGTGCACCAGTGGTCGGCGGCCAGCTACCTCGAGGACCAGGACCAGTGGTGGCTGCCGGGCATCTTCCGCGATGTCACCCTGATCGCACGGCCGGCCGGGGGCATCGAGGACGTCTGGCTCCGGGCCGGGTACGAGCGGGGACACGGCCGGGTCGAGACGGAGATCACCGCCGACGCGTCGGCGTTCCCGGTCACCCTCCGGCTGCCTGAGCTCGGCATCGAGCGGGTCTGGGTCACGCCGGACGACGTGGCCGCGTTCGACGTCGAGGCGGTGGAACCCTGGTCGGCCGAAGAGCCGCGTCTGTACGACGTCACGGTGTCGAGCGCCGCGGAGAGCATCGCCCTGCGGGTCGGCTTCCGTACGGTCGAGATCCGCGGCGACCGGTTCCTCGTCAACGGCCGGCGCGTCGTGTTCCACGGGATGAACCGCCACGAGACCCACCCCGAGCGCGGCCGGGTCTTCGACGAGGAGCACGCCCGCGAGGACCTCGCCCGCATGAAGCGGTTCAACGTGAACGCGATCCGCACCAGCCACTACCCACCGCATCCCCGACTGCTCGACCTCGCCGACGAACTCGGCTTCTGGGTCGTCCTCGAATGCGACCTCGAGACGCACGGCTTCGACAAGGTCGACTGGATCGGCAATCCGAGCGACGACCCGGCGTGGCGGGACGCGTATCTCGACCGCGTCCAGCGCACCGTCGAACGGGACAAGAACCATCCCAGCGTCGTGATCTGGTCGCTCGGCAACGAAGCGGGCACCGGCGGCAACCTCGCCGCGATGGCGGCGTGGGTCCACGCCCGCGACGCCGAACGCCCCGTGCACTACGAGGGCGACCACACCGGCGAGTACACGGACGTCTATTCGCGGATGTACTCATCGGTGCTGGAGACCGAGCAGATAGGCACCGACGGCTCACGCGCGCCGCTGATGAACTGCACTCCCGCCCAGGGCGCCCGGCAGCGCACCAAGCCGTTCCTGCTGTGCGAGTACGCCCACGCGATGGGCAACGGGCCGGGAGCGCTCGACCAGTACGAGGCGCTGGTGCACGAACACCCGCGGCTGCACGGCGGCTTCGTGTGGGAATGGCGCGACCACGGCATCCTGACGACCACCCCGGACGGTACGCCCTACTACGCGTACGGCGGCGACTTCGGAGAGGTCGTGCACGACGGCAACTTCGTCATGGACGGCATGCTGCTGAGCGACGACGTCCCGACCCCAAGTCTCCATGAGTTCAAGGCGGTTGTGCAGCCGGTCCGCTTCGCCTTCGACAGCGGGGCCGACGAGGTCGAGATCACCAACCTGCGGCACTCGGCCGACACGTCGGACCTGCGCTTCCGCTGGCGGGCCGAGCATGACGGGACGCTCGCGGACTCCGGTGAGCTGGAGGTCCCCGTCGTCGCGGCGGGCGCGTCGGCGCGGGTACCGCTTCCCCGGATCCCGGTGTCGCGGGACGCGGAGACCTGGTTCACCGTCGACGCGGTGCTGGCGGCCGACACCGCCTGGGGGAGTGCCGGTCATGTGATCGCCACCGCCCAGCTCGACCGTTCGGTACGTCGTCCCGCGCCCGCTGTCCGATTCCGTACCGACTGGCGGCACAGCGACGGAACACTCGCGCTCGGCCCGGCCGAATTCGTCGACGGCTCGCTCGTACGCCTCGCGGGCCGGTCCGTGACGGGCCCCAGCCTGGAACTGTTCCGTGCCCCGACCGACAACGACGAGGGCGCGTCCGACGAGGTCGCGGAGAGTGACGCCGCCGTCGCCGGGGTCTCCCAGGCCGCACTGTGGCGACGCGACGGTCTCGACCGGCTGACCACGCGGCGGGTGTCGGTGGAGCGCACCGCGGACGCCCTGCGCACCGTCTCCAAGGTCTCCGCGGCGAACTCCGGCTCATCGGTCATGGTGGAGACCGTCTGGTCGATCGAGGGCGACGAACTCGAACTGAGGGTCGAGATCGAGCCCTCACGCGGCTGGCTGACGGTGTGGCCCCGGATCGGGATCCGTTTCGGTCTGCCCGATGGCACGGCCCCCGTCGACGGCGCCGAGTGGTTCGGCCTCGGACCGCTGGAGTCCTACCCCGACAGCCTGCGGGCGGCACGCACCGGGCGCTTCTCCTCCACCCTCCGCGACCTCTCGGTCGACTACGCGCGCCCGCAGGAGACCGGTCACCGCTCCCAGGTGCGACAACTGGCGCTGACCCACGCCGACTCCGAGGTGCTGCGCATCGAGGCCCTGCCGGACACGCGCGGACGTCTGCCCGGCTTCACGCTCGGCCGCCACACCCCGCAGCAGATCGCGGGCGCCCGGCACCCCTTCGAGCTGCCGGGATCGACGACGAGTCACCTGATCGTCGACGCGGCCCAGCACGGGCTCGGCTCACGCGCCTGCGGACCGGATGTATGGCCCGAGTTCGCGCTGCGCCCCGAATCCCGCACGATCAGACTGCGCATCGCCGCGGGCCGATGAGAGGGCGCTCGGACATCGCGTAGGACAGCGCCGTCGTCGACGGGCGGGAAGGCCGCACCGGGCCTTGTCACCCGTCGGCGACGGCGCTGTTCGGCAACCCCCGCACCCGCACCGCGTGCCGAGACGAGCCCGGCGAGGGGGCGCGGGAGGAGCCGCGACCGGAAGGCCGAGCCGTGCGAAGACCGCCGTAGGGGAGCGCCCGTACGCCGACCGTCGGTACGCTCGGCGGGCGGTCGGTCGTGCGGGCGGCGACGCTCAGGGGACGGTGATCACGGCCTTGCCCCGGGCGTGACCGCGTTCGACATGGCGTACACCCTCGGCCGCGTCGGCCAGGGCGTATGTCCGGTCCACCACCGGGTGAAGTTCGCCGGCCTCGACGAGTGCGGTGACGGCGAGCAGGTCCGCCTGGATCGGACCGGCCGGAGTGGCCGGAACGATCGGGCGCAGTCGCCGCCGGCTGAACGCGTCGGCCGCGATCAGCCGCAGCATGGACCCCATCACCCCGAACACATGGCCGGGTGAACCGCCGCCGTTGGCCACCAGGGTGCCGGTCGGCGTGAGGACCCGGCACAGCCGGCTCAGCGAGTGGTTGCCCACGTTGTCCAGGATCACGTCGTAGCGCACCCGCCCGTCGGTGAAGTCCGCGGACCCGTGGTCGACGACGTGCGTGGCGCCCAGCGAACGCACCAGGTCGACGTTGCGCGCGCCGCACACCCCGGTGACCTCGGCGTCGAGGCGCGCGGCGATCTGCACGGCGAACGTGCCCACGCCGCCGGCGGCCCCGTTGACCAACACCCGTTGTCCGGACCGCGCTCGGCCCACCGTCCGGATGCCCCGCAAGGCGGTCACCGCTCCCATCGGCACGGCCGCCGCCTGCTCGAACGTCAGGCTCGCGGGCTTCGGCACCAGCAGGTGCGCGGTGGTGCGCGCGTACTCGGCGAAGGAGCCCGGGCAGAAGCCGAGCACCTCGTCGCCGGGTGCGAGTCCGCGCACGTCGGCTCCGACCGCCTCCACGGACCCGGCCGCGTCGATCCCGGCGACACGGGACCTCGGACGGGTCAGCCCCACGGCTCCCGTGAGCCGCGCGACGTACGGGTCGCCGCGCATCATGTGCCAGTCGTAGGGGTTGAGCGCGGCGGCGCGTACCCGCACCAGCACCTCGTCGGCCCTGATCCCGGGCCGGTCGACCTCCGCGAGCCGCAGGATGTCGGGCGGCCCGAACCGCTCCTGGACGATCGCTTTCATCGCGTCTCCCCCTTGCTGCGTGAGCGCACCCCGCACGGTGGGTGTACGCCGTACACCCCGTACTGGGCACCGTAGGTGTACGGCGTACACCCGTCAAGGGGGGAGGGGGGCCGGGTCCGCGGTGTGTCAGGTGGGTGCGCGCGTGGGCGCGGACGGAGGAGTCCCCGGCCGACGGCCGACGGCCGACGGTCAAGGGATCACGGCCGACGGAAGGGGTCGCGGTCGACAGTTTCGCTGAAGCTGCCCGAAGCCTGCGCTCGGGTCGCGCCGTGTGTCAGGCGGTGTGCCGCAGACGTTCGAGGCCGTCCAGCGTCAGGTCCAGGGCGAACTCGAACTCGAACTGGTCGTCACACCCCGAGCCGACGACGGACTCCTCGTCATGGGCGACCGCCATGGCCAGTTCGGTGATGTGGGGGTAACGCGCGGCCATCTCCTCGGGCGGCAGCGCGTCCGGGTCCGGGTCGCGGTCAGGGGTGTCCTCGAACAGCTCCTGGGAGAATCCCAGCAGGCGGCTGCCCATGACATGCATCGCGTGATGCACCAGGTCGACCGAGAATCCTCCCGCACGGAAGATCCCGATCATCGAGTCCAGGTACTCCATCAACGCGGGCGTCGGGGCGGCCCGTTCCTTCATCCGTGCCTCGATGACGCCGGGCGCCCACGGGTGGCGCAGCAGCATACGGCGGGCCGACAGCACGCGCCGACGGACGGTGGTCCTCCAGTCGGCGTCGCCGACCGGGGGGTCGATCTCGCCGACGACGACGTCGATCATGCCGTCCAGCAGTTCGTTCTTGTGGGCCACGTGCTTGTACAGCGCCATGGGCACGACGCTCAGCGCCTGCGCGATCCTGCGCATGCTGAGCGCGTCCACGCCGCCCTCGTCGGCCAGGGTGACGGCGGCACTCAGGATCCGCGCTCTGCTCAGGGGCGCGCGGGGCCGCGTGGCGGCGTCGGCCTGCGTGGGTATCGCCACCATCCCCTCTCCGCCGGGCAAGGACCTCAGCCATCCGCGCTTCCCCGTGGTGGGGCGCCGGTCCGCCCACTCTACTCACGCACCAGGTTCGCGCCGCGCGGCCCATCGTCGTCGATGCCGGAGACCGCCGGCGCGGCCGGATCGCCCGATGCCGGAAGCGACGGCCCGGCCCGGCGCCCGGCACCCTGGACACGATGCTGCGGGAACGGCCGTCCCGTGACTGATCCAGGGCCGGCGACGGACGGCGCGGTCAGACGGCGGTGGTGTGCCAATGGACGCCGGTCAGCTCCTGCGAGCGTTCCCACAGACGACGGCCGAGGTCCGGATCCTGGGCCGCCGCCGAAAGCCGCACGACTGTGGGATGTCCGGACCGCCCGCCCCGGCCGTCGGGTCCGATGTAGGAGCCGCCGGCGAGATCGGGTTCGGTCGCCGCGAACAGCTGCGGCAGGGCTCCCATCTCCTGACTCTGCGCGAAGAGCGTGCCGGAAACGCGCATGACGATCCCCGTGATCCCGGTGCCTTTGTTCTGCATCGGGGTGTTGCTGTAGCCCGGATGCGCGAGAACGCTCGTGATCGGCGCCGATGACGACTGCTCGCGCCGGGCGAGCTCCGCGCCGAAGACCGCGTTGGCCAGCTTCGACGCCGAGTAGGCGGCGAGAGGGGAGTACTTCCGCGACCAGGCGACATCGTCCAGATCGAGAGCGCCCTTCTCGTGCATGTACGACGTCACAGTGACCACCCGCGGTGCCGGTGAGCGGCGCAGCGCCGGTTCCAGCAACGCCGTGAGCGCGAAGTGGCCGAGGTGATTCGCGGCGAGATGACGTTCCGCGCCCCGCGCGGTCACGGAGTGCTCGACCATCGAGATGCCCGCGTTGTTCACCAGCACGTCGACGGACTCCTCCGCGCCGATCTCCTCCGCCGCCCGGCGAATGGAGTCCACATCCAGCAGGTCGACCCGGCGCACCTCCACCTCGGCCCCGGGATACGCCCTGCGCAGCGACGACGCCACCGCCGCTCCCCGTGCCGCGTCGCGCACAGCGAGCAGTACCCGGCCGCCGTGCGCCGCGAGCTCGCGTGCCGTCACGAGACCCA
This sequence comes from Streptomyces sp. NPDC002306, assembly GCF_053593435.1. Lineage (NCBI taxonomy): Bacteria > Bacillati > Actinomycetota > Actinomycetes > Kitasatosporales > Streptomycetaceae > Streptomyces > Streptomyces sp. NPDC002306. The sequence continues at coordinate 835 of NZ_JBSFCK010000082.1, read as the reverse complement.
GACCGCTGGTCGCACCCGTCACGACGAACGTACGGCCCGTCTGGTCGGCCATGCGCTCCACCGTCCATCCGCCACCACCCGGCTTGCTCGCGTTCGAACCTGTCGCCATCTCTTGATCTCGCTTTCCAGTCACCGCGGTCTCGGGCATATCCGCTTCGCCCGATCTGGGAACGTGGAAAAGCTAAACCTTTCCATTAATGTGAAGGTCAAGCGGCCGTCCGCGAGGCCGCCCACAGGCGCGACGGCGAGGCACACCGTCCGCACGGAAGACCAGCCGAGGAGAGCACTGTGAAGATCGGAGACCTGGCCGCGAAGACGGGTGTCGCGCCGCGACTGCTCCGCTACTACGAAGAGGTCGGCATCCTGCACCCGTTCCGGGGCGACAACGGATACCGCACCTACGGCGAGCCCGCCGTCGACCGGGTACTGCAGATCCGCGAACTCCTCGAAGCGGGCTTGACGACGGAGATGATCCGCGAGGTTCTGCCCTGTCTCGATGCCGTGAAGGAGGAAGCGGCGCCCGTCCCGTGCCCGGCGACGAAAGATCTGGACGGACTGCGACGCCAGCTCACCAACATCGAAAGACGCATCGACGTGCTGCAACGCAACCGGCAGGCCATCGCGGCCTACCTGCGCGCCTGGGAGGACGGGACGGCCGCGACGCCGGCGGCCGCCGACGGAGTCCTGGCCCGGCTGCGGAACGACAGGGGCGGCGAGCCCGCCTCTCGCTGAACGCGCCCCCCTACGTCCGGCGAGGGGCATGCCCCTCGCCGGACGGAGCCCGCCGTGCCGGACCGTCAGCTCGATGGGGGTGGGCAGCGCCGCCAACGGGGCC
>NZ_JBSFCK010000081.1:0-11926 GCF_053593435.1 Streptomyces sp. NPDC002306 | reverse complement strand
CGCGGACCTGATCGCCGACCGCACCCGCACCGTCAACCAGCTCCGCGCCCAACTCACCGACATCTTCCCCAGCCTGGAGCGGGCTCTGGACGTGACCAACACCGGCCCGCTCACACTGCTGACCGGCTACCAGACCCCAGCCTCCCTGCGCCGGACAGGCAAGAAGAAGCTCGAAACCTGGCTGCGCCACCGCAAGGTCCTCCGTTCTGACCGGCTCGCCGAGACCGCTTGGGGAGCTGCCGTGCGCCAGCACACCAGCCTGCCAGGGGAGAAACTGACCGCCCAGCTCGTGCACACCCTGGCAGCGGAGGTGATGGCCCTCAACCAGCAGGTCGCCGAGCTCGACAAGGCGATCGAAGCCCGGTTCCGCGAACATCGGCACTTCGACGTGATCACCAGCATGCCCGGCCTTGGGCGTGATCCTCGGTACCGAGTTCCTGGCCGCGACAGACGGCGACATGAGTTCTCTCGGCTCTCCTGACCGCCTCGCCGGCTTCGGCGGCGTTGCTCCGGTTCCCCGCGACTCCAGGAAGATCAGCGGCAATCTCCGCCTGGCCACGACGCTACAACCGCCGACTCCAGCGAGTCTTCTATATCTCCGCACTCTTCAGCATCCGAAGCCGCGAGGACTCCCGCCGCTTCTACGACCGCAAACCTTCCGAGGACAAGCGTCACATCCAAGCCGTCCTGGCCCTGGCCGGCCCTGGCCAGGCCCTGGCCCGCCGCCGCGTCAACGTCCTCTGGGCACTCCTACACGACGGACGGACCTACGAGGCCGTGCCTCCCGCCACTCTCTCCGCTTGACAGACAGCATTAGGAATCACTCACTGTCAAAGTGATCACAGCGGATTCCGGACAGCAGCTATGCTCTGCAGCACGGGGCCAGGCGTGCCCAGCCTGGCCCCGCGGACAGTCCGTCTTGAGCGTCCTGGACAGCCCGCTCCGCTCTTCTTCCGTGGATCAATTCTTGACCGGAGTTGGTTACCAGGATCCCTGCTGCTACTAGGGGTAGTATCCAGGATGCTGATTGAGGCACTGGAAGCCCTGGACCTGCACGATTTGGTGGTCCTTCATTCCCGGATATTCGGCCGCAGATGCGTAGGCATCCGCATGCCAGCAGCCGGCATAGAAAGCGGGCCCCTCAAACAGCGCACCGTTCGCGGGAATACGGTTGAACTTGTCGGGCCATTGGTGGGCCATGTCGTCAAGATAGGTTTTCAGATGGCTTTTCACTTCATCCATACCCCACCCGTAACTGTAGGTTACGAAGCGGAATTCAGGCGCGATATTACCTCTGGAATCCGGTTGCGGCCAATACCCTGCGGCCTTCTTGTACATTATGTCCACCATGGCCTTATAGAAGGCCGACTCTGTGCGCTCAAACCCCGAATGGGAATTGCCGGGGCCCCAAACATAAGGCGTGGAATCCCAGTTCCTTAGGTCGGTGTGCCAAATGTGCTCGTAGGTTCCGTTCGGTTTCTGCAGCATGACGCCAACGCCGCTGTATCCGGTATTGTTGCACATGTTGGCCGGGGCGGGAGTTGTCCTCGTCCACTCGTAGGGCGCGCTGGCCCAACCGCAGCCCTTCTCCCAGTGCCAGCGATATTCGGTACCCCATCCCACTCCGGGCAAGGGACCCGAATTGCCCTGTACGCGGAATCGCGCGTCACAATACTGTGAGTCAAAGGGGTGCCAGCCAACCGACGAGTAGGCCATGTTGGTCATGACGGCCGAGGTAGTGGAGTTGCTGCACGTCATCTGCGTCAGTACGTTTTGCGCTCCGTCGCTCGTCCCGTATTTCTTCTCACAGCTGGGATAACTACTCCCGATACCGGTCTTTGCGTCTGAGGAAACATTGGCAATCAGGGTGAACGTGCCGAATTCTTTGGTACTGCCGACCCCGACGGTGAAGAAACAGTTATTCTTCGTGTCTAACACATGTGCGTCGACCGATTCGACTCCTGGTACGGCGGCATGGGCGGAAGTATTCGTCAAGGTGACGCCGCCTACTACGAAAAAGAAAGTCGCGAAGAGCGATAAAGCTCCGCGGCTCATTCTTCTAAATCTATTCATTCTCAAATCCCTGGCAAGTTTCATCCACTGCACCGTCGAATAGAATTGGGGAGTCAGCCACCCGGCTTTCCTTGCCGGAAAAACCTCAGCAGGCCCGTGGGTCACACCACCGGAGCACATGAGCATCCCAGCAGCCGCGGCTACGGCAGCCCATTTCGCAATCCGCTATAATCTTTCTGTCGTGAGGCCAGGCCGGGTCTGCACTGACGAAGGCCGTTCCACAGCATTCACGCTCCTTACCGCACGGCACTTGAGTTTCGCCTACTCATCTGCGTAGCCCTCAGCCTCGACCCGTCTGCGGTGATCGGTGCTTGTCGAGGTGGAACTTCGCGGCGCCTCAAGCGGACTGCTGCTGGTCCGCGTTGTGTCCCATGCAAATGCCGCGGTGTACCCGCGGCATCGTGCGCACGGCGCTGGCGTCAAGGCTGCTACCCGAGCCGAACGATGTCCGCGATCGGCGCCGTGCTCTGGGCAGCCCGGATGGCCGTAGTGAAGGCGCCGCTATTGTCTACGGTGGGGTGCCGGGCGTGCCCAGCCCGGCACCCGGGACATTCCAAGCTCGCGGTGGTGGCTTACTGCCGGGTGAGGTGTGCGGGATCGATGTCGACCGGGAACGGGATGTCGATCCGGGTGGTGGTGCCGGCGAGAGCAGTAGTCGTTTTCACGTAGCGGCCGGCCCGAAGTTCGCTGGTGACCAGCCGCGGGGCGGGGTCGAACTCGAGGCGCCAGAAGTGCGGGACCGCAGCTTCGGCGTACAGCGCCAGGACATCGGCGACAGTCCACGCGCCGGTATGGTCGGCGGCAGCAACACTCATTCCCCCACCTCCTTCGAGCAGCTCTACCAGTGTGGCCCCCGGGCCAGGCCCGTGTCTGCCGCCAGATCCGCCCGCCATACTCCGATCGCGGCCGCCGGATGCCCGCATCACGTGCCGTGACCGGTGCCCGACCTATTCTCAGTTCGCTGCTTGCGCTTCGCCTGTCTCAGAAATCCAGGTCGAGGTAGTCGATGTCCGTGAGGGCGACCTCGGAGAGGCCCATGGCGCGGGTGCCGCCGTCCTGGAAGTACACGTCCTTCAGCCCTTCAGCGACGATCCCGCGCATCTCCTGGTCGCTGGCACCTCTGTCGCGGGCGTCGAACAGGCGCTGTGCGTAGGCCGGGGGGAGGTGGACGGTGAGGCGGCGCAGGCGGCCGTCGTCGGTCGTGCCGACGGGCGCGGTGTAGCCGAACCGGGCCCTCGTCTCCACCGTGATCCCGCCGGTCGCGGCGGCCTGCCGGCGGCGGCGTTTGCGGACTTGGGGCTGCCAGCGCCGGCGGACCGCGTTGTCGATGTTGGCGGCGACGTCGGGGCGGGCGTGTTTGCGGGCGCCGCGGCGGTAGCGGTTGACGGAGTCGGCGGTGACACCGATCTCCTGGGCGACCGCCTTCGCGCTGCCCAGCTGTTTGATCAGGTAGCCGATGCGGCCCTTGAGGGTCTTGGGTGGTTCGCGGGTGAACGCCTCGCGGTCGGCGCGCTCGATCGCGTCCTCGATCTCCCCCACCGGCTACTCCCCTTCGTCCAGGACGGCGTCGCCGCCCTTGATGTGCCGGGCCGGATTGAGGCCCTGTTCCATCAGGTCGACCGCCCACAGCATCGACTGCACACCCTCCAGCTTCGCCAGCCCCGGCGTCGCACCGAGCCGGAAGGCGCCCGGCTGCGCCTTGCCCGACGCCGCATACGGCAGGAACGCGAGCGGGCTCTCCCCCGGCGACGGATAGACCACACAGTCGGACAGCACAGCGAGCGGGAACAGGCCGGTCAGCTTCACCATGTTGGAGAGCTTGCGGTGCATATTGACCCGCGCCTTGGAGATAACGGCAGCGCGGATGTCGGGCCGCCACGTCGGCCGCTCAAGAGCCGGCCAGCGCTCGCCCTGCTGGTACGTCTTGCCCTGGGGGCGCTCACGCAGCTTGCCCACGCCGCCCTTCACCGTCGCCTTGATCGCGGACAGCACCGCCGCCATCACCGGATCCACCTGCTTGTGCTGCTCCATCGCCGCCAGAAACTCCGTGTCGTCCAGGTCCTTGGTGACGCCGAGGTCGGCGAGGGTATCGACGTAGGCAGTCTTGAGCCGGTCGTGCCACGGATCCAGATACGCGCCCGTCTCCCGGCGCAGATAGGCCTCCAGCGGCTGCACGTGGTGGCCGAGTTCCTGGGCGTAGGCGACGGTGTGGGTCTGATACCAGGCCGGGCCCGCCGGGCGCTCCCCGGTCGGGGTAAACGGGCTGGGCAGGCGCGGGTCCAGGTCAATGCGGGACAGGTCGACCAGCCAGGAGCCGGGGATCTTCGCGTTGAACTGCGGGGCGCGGAAGTAGTCCGGGGCGGAGAGGCCGACGGTCAGGCGGGAGGCGGCCGCGAGGAACGCCGTGTTGAGGTCCAGTCCCACCGCGTAGGGCAGCAGGCACTCCTCGTCGGTCAGCGAGTCAACCGGCCGCACCCACTGATACGCCTCCTCATTGAGGAAGCCGCCCCTCCAGCCGCTGTCCACGACCACGGGATGCTCCAGGGTCGCCTCCGGCGGCGCCGGGTCCATCGGCTGCGTCCCCAGCGAGCCCGGGTTGTGGCCGGAGATCCAGTTGCCGGTCGCCGTATCCCGCACAGCCTTCGTGGGCGGGCGCAGCGCTGTCATCAGCTCCAGACCCGACACGGCCGTCGAGCCGCGCGGGGTGATGACCCGCATCGCGTACACGCCCAGGACGCGGGCGATGTCGGCCGGCTCCATCTCCGCAACACCGGGCCAGGAACGTTCATCGAGAGCATCCCAGGACAGAACGGCGAGTTGCACGCACTGGCGCTGGCTGCCGTCGGCCTTGCGGTAGATCCGCGCCCACGGGCCGAACCCGCGCTGGGTGAGCTGCCACTTCGCCCGCTTCACCTGCTTCACCACCGGATGATCCTCCGGCAGCCGCAGGGAACGACGCTGCTCGTGACCCTCCAGACGCTCCGGCAGACCCAGCTTCACCGCGGCCTCCGCAGTGAGCACGATCAGCGGATCACTGTCCTTGCCATGACGGTGCAGCCGCGACGCACCCAGACCCGACTCCGTCAGCGTCCACTCCACCAACTCAGGCACCGTGGACGCCGGGCAGTCCAGCACGATGCCGCCAGCGGCGTAGGCGGAGCCGTCACCGTCCAGGACCGCGAGCGGACCGTGCGGGAAGGCCGGATCAGTCTTGGGCTGGGCGGCGGCCTGCTTCGCCACGGGGCGACGTGAAGGCTGCCGGGCCCGGACGGACTCTGGCTCGGACTCAGCGGCCCCAGCAGAAATGGCTGGCGAGGACGAGCCGGAGATCTCAGCGTGGCCGGCGGCCTCCTGGGACGGGGTGCCGTCGGGCTGGCCCACCAAAGGCGGGGACGGAAGGGTGGCCTGTCGGCCGACGCCGGGCACGCCGGCGGGATGGTCCCGCCGTGCTGATGGCGTGGCGGGGTAGCGGTGTGCGAGGCCTTCCAGGAGACGGCGATAAGCCTCCAGACGCTCGCCCTTGGGCTCCGCGCGCCCGGCTTCCCAGGCGGTGATGCTCGGCACCCGTACCCCCAGCGCCTGGGCGACGGCGGCCGGGGTGAGCCCGGCCGCCTCGCGCAGCCGGACCCGCTCGGCCGGCACGGGAAGCACCGTACCCTCGTCGACGGCAGCGAGGAGAGAATCGACCGCGGAGAACAACTGCTGCGGCCGGTTCGGCACCTGCGGTTCTTCCTCGCTCACCGGACGCCCTGGCGGATCTCTTCGAGCCGGGTCATCAGCCGCTGATAGCGCTGCGAGGCGGCCTGGGAAGAGTTCAGACCCTGATGAGCGGCGATCTGCCGCCAGTCCATACCGCGGCGCCGGGCCTCCATGACCACCTGCGTCTCCAGCCGGTCCAACTGCTCACGCATCTCCTCGAACAGGCCCAGAGCAGCGCCCACATCATCCGAGGCCACACCCGGCCCCTGCCCAGGGCCGTTCTGCTCACCGGTAGCCGCAAGCAGCCGTCCCACCAGGGACGCATCCTGCTCCACACGGCGCGCGGCCGTCGCGTCGTCCCCGGAAGCGGGCGCCAGCGCGGACAGACGGTCACGGGCCTGCTGACGAGAATCACGTGGCATGTCACCACCCTACACACCAAGCCAATCAAACAACGAATCATTGTTTTGACACGGCGAGCAGTCGATCGGCGAATTCAGTCCAGAGGAATGGATCGGGAGCGCGGTCCGGCCAGGAATTTCCGTGGGATGCGAGGGCGCGTCCGGTCTGCTGATGGGCGTTCAGCAGGCACGCTGCCTGTGTCCATTCACCGGCTGAGGCGAAGGCCACCGCCAGCGAGAGCGCCACCCCGGAGTCGGATGTGCGGTCGTCATGGGTTGCGCCTGGGGCGACGTGCAGTGCGTGTACCGCCTCGTCGGCAAGATCCGCGGCACGTTCGGGCTCGCAGGCCACCAGGCGCACGCGGACACGGTGGGCGCCCTGAACGTTCTACGGGCCGGGCTGGTCCGTCGCAAAGCCGCTTTCGGATGCCGATCCGCGCCACTGCCCCGGCCGTCATAATGGACGCATGCCCTCCAGCACGCAGCAGCCCGCATCCGGGCCGGACGATCTCTCGGACTCAGACGCCGAAGACCTCGCGCTGTACCGGGAGAAGTTCCGACGTCGTCTGCCCGAGTCGCTCGACGAACTGCACGGCCCGGCCGATGGTGTCGTGGAGTTGCCGCTACACCTGGCCTGGTCAGGGATGACCTCGTACAACCTGGGCAAACCACGCCAGCGCATGGGCCTGTACCGCACCGTCCTGCACGAGGGCCTGCACGACGACCTGCCCCGTTACCTCAACCAGGACCTGCTCATCCAACTGTGGCCGGTGCTGCGCACCCTCGTCGGTCGCACCGTGCGCAGCGTGTGGGAAGACGCCTTCCCCCAGCTCGCTTCCCGCAGCCGGGCAGCCGCGTGACGGACATGCCGGAGCTGCACACACGGCTTCTGGCAGATGTGATCGCCCTCGGCTCCCCCTATCCGCTGGTCCTCACCGGCGGATACGCCGTACGGGCGCACCGTCTCGTAACCCGCCCCAGCCAGGACCTTGATGTCGCCACCGAAAATCCGATACCCATGGCCGATATCGCGGCCACCCTCCATAGCGGCCTGGAGGCGCGGGGCTGGGTGGTGCAGGCGCTGGAGACCGCCCCGCTGTCCGCTCGCTTCACCGTGTCCGACCCAGCCAGCGGACAAGAGTGCGAGGTCGACATCCTCAAGGAGAACTTCTGGCGGCCGATCGTCCAGAGCCCGTACGGGCCCGTCCTGGCGGAGGAGGACGTGATCGGGACCAAGGTCCGCGCCCTCGCCGACCGCGGAGCACCCCGTGACCTGATCGACGTGTTCGCAGCCTCCCGCCGCTGGACCAACGGCGAGCTCGAGGAGTTCGGCCGCCGCCACGCCCGCGGCCGCTTCGAGCGCGAGGATCTGCAGGCGAACCTCACGGGTGCCGAGTGGACCGACGACGAAGCCTTCACCGCCTACGGTCTTGATGACGCCACCGTCACCGCCCTGCGCGCCTGGGCCGTGGAGTGGGCCGACGACCTCGCGGGCCGCCTCCTCGAAGAGGCCGATGATCCACACTTCGACTGATCGTTGACGAGTGGGATCACATCGCGTAGACGATCAGAGCGGAAGCCTGGAAGAGCAGGTAGAAAAACGCTCGGTCACGGATTGCCCCGCGCCCGACGCACCAGGAACGTGCGATTGCCTCGCTCACCGGGTTCAGGAACGCCAGAGACCGGCCGTCCAGGCACCCGAGGTATCCACCCCACAATGATCCTCCGCTGCCGGCCGGTCCACGTCCGGCCGGCAGCGGCAGCGGCAGCGGCAGCGGCAGCGGTTCGGAACCACAACCACTCGGTCAGAGATACGCAGGCTGCCGGCCTGGTTGGAGGCACGGGTCGAGGTAGTGGTCATGGAGGCAATCCGGGAAAAGTACCCCGGCCGTGCCACTGCCGTACGTCTGGCGTGAGACGCGTGCGATGCCAGCCCTGCGGGAGTGGGCGCACGAGACGGCCGCGCGCTCACCAGCCGATGTCGGCGTCTCGCCGCGCGTGGACGTGCCCGAGGAACGACGCCAGCGGTTTCGGATCGTCCTGCACCTGCACACCGCGTCGGCTCCGTGACCTCGGTGAGGTCTCGGGCGATTTCCTCGGCCCGCTCGATGGATGCGCCGGACTCGTATGTCGCCGCCGGATTGGCGGCGACATACGAGTCCGGCGCATCCACATGCTCTTCGGCCGGAGCCAGCGCTGTGCGCGGAAGCCGGCCGCGCTGAGGTGGAGCGCTGTGCGGGCCACGGCGATCCCTTTGATCGCATCGGTGTGCGTGGCTTCTCGTTTCGATCGAGGAGCAGTGAGCAGGCCTGGTCCTGCTGCCCGACCCGGTCACAGGCAACCGCCATCTCGGTCAGCGGTCGGTCCTGCAGCGAAACCGCCTGCACGAAGAGGGTGCGCGTGAGTGCATACTCCTCTCTCCCCTCGGCAGCCGGATGAGCACACCATGTGCATCGTCCGCCTCGGCCTCATGGACAGTGTGCGTATCCCGGACGCCGTTCCGTCCTGGTCCACCCCCTGTCGTCAGGCGCCGGTGCGGACCGTAGGCTGCTGGTCAGGCCGCCTCCTCCATGTGTGCGCGGCGCGCCGAGCGGCGGGCGAGCACCGCCGAGGCCGAGACGAGGACCAGGCCGGCGAACAGCACGGGTATGGCTCCGAAGCCGGGCACCGGCGAGATCCGGGCCGCATGGGCCCAGACGCGTTCCAGGATCTGCCCGGCCGCGAAGAGTGTGATCAGGATTCCCGCGAGGCCGAAGGCAGCCACCGGGACAGGGGTCTGGGGAAGGTGCTGGGAGAGTTTCCTGAGGTTCATGGCGGCAACGCTACGGAGCACCGGCCTCGCAGGATTCGGCCGTGAGGCGGTCTTTCGCACAGTCCAAAGGATGATGCGCCCGGCGCCCCTGCTCCTTTGGTAGCGAAAGCCGGGACGGCCCCCTCACGGAGTTGGTGGGGGCATGGGGCCCGTCTACGGTGGCGAGCGTGATCGACGTACGACGCTCCTGGGCGCAACGGCCGCGGCTCGCGGACGCCGCCGTTGCAGTCGCTGCCGCGGCTGCCTCGGTGCTGGTCGCCAGGGCGCAGCAGGCGGGCCTGCCGCCGGTGTATCCCCAGTTCTCCGGTGGCGCCACGCTGTCCCTGCTGCCGGGTGTCGGGGGCCTGGGTCTTCCCTTCCTGGGTTGTGCCGCCCTGTTCTGGCGCAGGCGTTGGCCTGTCGCCGTGGCACTGGGTGTGATCGTGGTGGCGGTCGTGTCGCCCGCGGTCGTCCCCCTGCTGGTCGCGCTGTTCACGGTGGCCGTCCGCTGTTCCGGCAGGGCCACTGCGAGTGTCGGCGCCGTGGCGCTTGTCCCGGTCCTGCTGCGGCCCGTGCTGAACGCCGTCGTCAGTCCGCTGTCCCTCGCCACGGCCGTATCGGGTGCGGCCCTCGTCGGTAGTGCCGTGGGGTGGGGTCTGTACGTCGGAGGGGTCCGGGAGCGGGAGCTACGGGCGCAGCGGGAGGCCGAGCTGCGCGCCGAGCAGGCCCGGCGGCAGGCGCGCGAGGAGATTGCGCGGGAGATGCACGATGTCCTGGCGCACCGGCTGACGCTGCTGAGCATGCACGCCGGGGCTCTGGAGTTCCATCCGGCGGCGGCACCGGAACAGGTTGCCGAGGCCGCGGGCGTGATCCGGCAGAGCGCGAGCCAGGCCTTGGAGGATCTGCAGGACGTGCTGCGGGTTTTGCGTGCCCCCACGGTCGACCCGCATGCCGAACCGCCTCAGCCCACCCTCGCCGATGCGCCGCGTTTGATCGCGGAAGCCCGAGAGGCTGGTGCCACAGTGGAGGTGGACCAGCAGACGGAGGACGTCGCCACCATGGACCCCACCACGAGCCGCGCCGCCTACCGCATCGTGCAGGAGGCCCTGACCAACCATCGCAAACACGCGCCGCGCAGCCCCGTACGGCTCACCCTGGCCGGCGGCGAGCGGACCGGGCTGACTTTCACCGCGGTCAACCCCGTGCCCCCGGATGCGGCCGCCCGTGCGCCCGGCTCCGGGCAGGGTCTGATCGGCATGAGCGAGCGCGTCCGGCTCACCGGGGGGCGCATGCGCCACAGCCACACCGCTGCCGGCTTCCATCTGGAGGTGTGGCTGCCGTGGACCAGGTGATCCGCCTCCTGATCGTCGACGACGACCCGCTCGTGCGCTCCGGGCTGCGCCTGATGCTGTCGGCCGCCGACGACATCGAGGTGGTCGGCGAGGCCGAGGACGGCGCGGACGCCGTGCCCCTGGTCGGGCTCCACCACCCCGACCTGGTTCTGATGGACATCCGGATGCCCCGCCTGGACGGTCTCGCGGCGACCGCGGCGCTGCGCGCCCTGCCCGGTGCCCCTGAGGTGCTGATCCTGACGACCTTCAGCACCGACGGGTACATCCTGGGCGCTCTGAGAGCCGGAGCGGCGGGCTACATCCTCAAGCACACGCCGCCGGCGCAGATCGTCGCCGCGGTGCGCAACGTGATGGCCGGCGAACCGGTCCTGTCGTCCGCCGCCGTCAGACAGCTGATCACTGCCGTCACGGACGCCGCCCGGAAGCCCATGGACGCCGATGGCGAACGGGCGGAGGCGCGAAGCCTGCTGGACCTGCTCGGCGCGCGCGAGCGGGAGGTGGCCCTCGCCATCGCCGAGGGCAAGACGAACGCAGAGATCGCCGCGGCCTGCTACATGAGCCTGCCCACGGTCAAGTCACACGTCTCGCACATCCTGACCAAGCTCGGCCTGAACAACCGTGTGCAGATCGCCCTCCTGGTCTACCGGGCAGGCCTCCTCTGAGAGACGCGGACAGCGCAAGTGTCGTGACCGTCCAGACGGTCCAGCCCCGTCTGCGGGCCCGGGTCGAGGAGTCCGGGTTCGCCTCGTTCATCGCCCAGCCTGTCTGCCGAGATGGTCGCGGTTGAGGCGTGGCTGAGAGCACCGCTCGCTGAACAGGCAGGCACCGGAGGGAGTTGCTGCTGCCCGAAGCCGAAAGGGACGGGGCCGAGGCGTTCATACAGGCATAAATTGGCCATCTCCACGACCTCACCGACCTCGCGCGAGCAGGGAGGTCCGGCGTCGAGGACGCGTCCGGCCGACCGACGACAGCGTCGGCGTGAGCGGTGGGCGGACTGGCAGCGGGACGCGGCCGCCCTGCACCCTCGGCAGCCGGGAGCTGGCGGCCGGACCGGCCGTCTTCTGGCGGTGAGTCGTGCACGGCCTGGCGGCACGGGCCGGCGTTCAGGTGGAGTCGGGATACTGGTAGCGGGAGGCGCGGTTCATGGGGGCACCTTGGAGTGAGACAGACCTTGCCGGATTAAACCGGCTATACGGGCGGCCGACGGCTTTCGCCGGTCACGCTGCTGCACTGCCTTCCCAAAAGCCTCATCCGGCACTGAGCCCTTTCAGCGTGGCCACTGATCGGGTGACGTCGGTCAGGTGGGGGTGGGTGCCGCAACGGGCAGGGCTCCCGTGCCGTTGAGGGAGGTGTTCGAAGTCTCAACCCATCAGCACAGGAGCCCTGTTGGTTCCGTATCCTGCCGCACTCGACCTGCCTCACGGTCTGGTCGAGTGGGTCACGATGCTCATCGTCACCCGTGAGGGTGACCGGCGGTGCAAACTCCCGCCGCACCGACGCGCGCTCGTCGCACTCGTGTATCTGCGCCACCACGACACCCTCGCCCGCATCGCCGCGGCCTTCGGGATATCTGTCGGCACCGCCCACGCCTACGTCACCACCGTGACCGG
>NZ_JBSFCK010000080.1:0-12238 GCF_053593435.1 Streptomyces sp. NPDC002306 | reverse complement strand
TCGAGGAACCCCCGGTCACGGAACCCTCCCCGGAGGAGACCGGCACCTTTCCGATCCCGGCCGGCCCCAACCGCACCCGCCAGCTCGGCGAGGGCAGCAGCCCCACCCCGCACCAGCCCAGCCACCAAGCACGCCCTACCCCCAGGCCCGGCACCGACCATGCGAACAAGCACACGGCACTCACGGATGTTGGGACTGAACCCACCGCCGGCAACAGCCAGAATTCACCGGACCCCCAGTCCTCACACCGTGGCCGGGCCTCTGCACCCACAGCGCCACCTGCCCGCCATCACATTCCCGGCCAAGCCCAACCGCAGTTTGCGGATTTCTCTCCTGCGTCAGATCCACTCCAGCCCGCACCCGTCGGCGCACCCGCACGACAGCCCACCGCGGGTGAAATTCGACGGATAGCGCCGTCCAGTGCGCGCGCCCAGGCGGCGAAGCATCCGCGCACCGGAGAACCCGACACCTCCACTGACGGGCTCGCGAAGCAATCACCGTCACAGGACCCGCTGACTGCCTCCGACCGCTACTACCTGGCATGGATGGACTACCAAGAACAAAAAGGCAACGAGCCGAACGACAAACAACTCTCCGCCTACTGCGCCCAGAAGGGACTCCTTGGCCGAGGCGGCAGACCCGTAAGCCCCGCCAACCTACGCCGCCACTTCCTCCACTGGCGGATCTACAACATCTGGGCCGAACACCGGAAACACACAGACGCTCCCCCGCCGCCAGCAGTGGCCCAAACCTGCACCGAACACGCCGTCACAGCCCAATACGGCCACCCCATCACCCCCGCCCACATCACCGAACACGCCACCGAATTCGAACGCCGCTGGCAGGCGACACACAAACCCCGCGAAGCGTAGGAACGCGAGGTTGAGGGCATCACCGCTCTTCACAGATCGAACTCGTCGTGATCAAAGAACTCTTCGGCCACGCCCACATCGGCGTCACCACCACCGTCTACGCCCACGTCCGGCTCTGCCTCCAGCGCGACGCCATCGACCTCCTCGACCGCACTCTCCACAACCCCACCGCGACCACCAACCAGCCCCAAGACGGAGACCACCTGGCGTCCTGCGCAACACCTGTCCGCTGACGTTGCCGTCAACTACTGCCGTCACACACCCAGAAGCCCCGCCGGAATCAGGGCGGGGCTTGAGAATACTCCCAGACTGAAACGGGGGAGCCTTCAGATAATTCGTGAGGAGGAATCAAATTTCGAGTGCGATACGGATCCCCCAAGGGCGTGCGATGTTACGCATCACTACGCCTCCAGGTCCTATTCATCGTCACTCTGAGGAGTTTCACCTCGCCGCCTCTTGGAGAATTCATCAGCCAAAAGCTCTTCGAATTCCACCTCTTGACCATTGTCCCAATGCTTGACTGAACGCCATCTCTCTTGATCGTATCCGTCATGCCAATTCCACGGAGTGACCAGTGCCCACAAAGCATTCCATGACATCCTGATCTTCAAGCGCGTCAACGCCTGCGTCTCAATGTCCGCATCCGGGAAAGACAAAGAATGCTGGAGTGTAACAACGAGATGCAACAGCGCAGCCCTGACCGAGCGGGCCAGTTGGCGCTCATCAGACCCACGCTCTGCGCGAGCAAGTCGAGCAGTGCGCGCCGTGAGGAACGCATCCAGACGCTCGACGTCGCCGAGGGTGATGTCCTGGCCGTAGCGCAGCACCCGCCTTTCTACCCCTGGATCTTCCACCCTCTCCCCTTCCAACTGAATGCACCACTATCTCTGCCAGATCGGTTCATCGGAGACTGGTGCTCGCACCCGGAGCCTGGGGCATAAACCCCCCGGCGGCTATGACTTCATCAGGCGCCCGCGTGTCCCCGCGATAACCGTGTCGCAGCCGTAGACCCACTTCGCGGCGAGGGGGCCGGTAGCGGATGCTACCGGCCTGGTCGATGACGGTGTCGAGCTGGCCGTAGATGCTGCCCTTGCCCGGTCCCGTCGCTTCCATGAGGTCGTAGGCGGACATACCGGCAATGCCCGTCGTCCAGAACCGGTCGCGGATGACGTTGAGGACCCTGTGGGGCACAGTCCCCGACCATCCCAGGTGGCGTCCGGGGCTGATAAGTGACGCGCGGTTCGGCCTCTGCCGAGACCGTATCGCCCGTATTGCCCGTACCCTTCGTGGTATCTACGGCGTCACATAACGGACGCCAAACCACTGGAGGCAACACCCCGTGCTGATCGCTCAGCGTCCGTCCCTCACCGAAGAGGTCGTCGACGAGTTCCGCTCCCGGTTCGTGATCGAGCCGCTGGAGCCCGGCTTCGGCTACACCCTCGGCAACTCCCTGCGCCGGACCCTCCTCTCCTCGATCCCCGGTGCGGCAGTCACATCCGTCCGCATCGACGGCGTGCTGCACGAGTTCACCACCGTGCCGGGCGTCAAGGAGGACGTCACCGACCTGATCCTCAACATCAAGCAGCTCGTCGTGAGCAGCGAGCAGGACGAGCCGGTCGTGATGTACCTGCGCAAGCAGGGCCCGGGTCTGGTCACCGCCGCCGACATCGCGCCGCCGGCCGGTGTCGAGGTGCACAACCCCGACCTCGTCCTCGCCACCCTCAACGGCAAGGGCAAGCTGGAGATGGAGCTGACCGTCGAGCGCGGTCGCGGTTACGTCTCCGCCGTACAGAACAAGCAGATCGGCCAGGAGATCGGGCGCATCCCGGTCGACTCCATCTACTCGCCGGTTCTGAAGGTCACGTACAAGGTCGAGGCCACGCGAGTCGAACAGCGCACCGACTTCGACAAGCTGATCGTCGACGTCGAGACCAAGCAGGCCATGCGTCCCCGTGATGCAATGGCTTCGGCCGGTAAGACGCTGGTCGAGCTGTTCGGTCTGGCGCGCGAACTGAACATCGACGCCGAGGGCATCGACATGGGTCCGTCCCCGGTGGACGCCGCCCTCGCCGCTGATCTCGCGCTGCCGATCGAGGAGCTCGAGCTCACCGTCCGTTCGTACAACTGCCTCAAGCGCGAGGGCGTCCACTCGGTGGGTGAGCTCCTGGCGCGCTCCGAGGCCGACCTCCTCGACATTCGCAACTTCGGTACGAAGTCCATCGACGAGGTGAAGGCGAAGCTCGCCGGCATGGGCCTGGGCCTCAAGGACAGCCCGCCCGGATTCGACCCGACCGCCGCTGCCCTCGGCGCGGACGACAACGGGGACGCGGGTTTCGTGGAGACCGAGCAGTACTGAACGCTGCACTACGGCCCGGGCACGGCGGAGCCGGTGAAAGGGAGACGGCATAGCAGACGACCACACCCCTATTCCCCCGAGTGGGGTGTTTGGCAGGCGCACCGCGACGAACCCGAATCACAGCCCCTACAGCGGGGTCCTGGCTGTGGCTATCTGACCAGGTAGAAGTCTTTCCGGGCCGCGTCGCGTTGCCGGTACCGGGCCAACCGGGCGGTCAGAATCGTGAGGACGCCACAAAAAAGGTCGGCAGGCCCCTATCGGGACACGCCCCGCCGGCCCGGCCCGGCACCGGCACCATCCCCGACCAACCGCCGTCAAAAACGGACGACGTATGCCTGCTGAGTGACTCTTTGTCAGTGGTGACTGGCACGATCTCGGTCATGAGCGACGAGTCTTTCAACTGGCATGACCTCCTCGGCCGTTGGCAGGAGGAGTGGGTTCCCCGCGCCAAGCACGAGGAGGAGGACGAGGACGGCGGTTCGGGCCCCGTCAGGCTGGGCAGGCCAGGGGCGGACGAGGCCACGATCACCACGGTCGAGAAGCGGCTGGGGATGCGACTGCCGCCCTCCTATCGCCAGTTCCTGGCCGCGAGCGACGGATGGCGTGTGGAGCAGACGGCCGGGGTCTATCAGCTCGGGGGGATCGCGGACATCGACTGGTCCCGGGATCCGTACGGGTTGACCGAGGTGTACGTAGAGAATCTGGGCGACGACCCGCTCGAGCAGGAAGTCCTGCTCGCCGGCATGTGGCAGCGATCGCTGCGCCTGGAGACGGACTCCGATATGACGCTGGCTCTGCTCGACCCCGGCGACCGCGACGAGCACGGCGAGTGGGCGCTCTACGTCTACAAGGGCTGGAGCGGTGAATGCCCGGACCGCTACCCGTCGTTTCGTGCCTACATGGAGGCCATGTACCGGAGCTTCCACGGCGACCGGGTGGGGCGGGCGGGCTTCGAGAACGCCACCACGCGCGCCCAGGACGCCCGGGTCGAGGAGGCCCGCCTCCTCGCTCTTCGCGGACGGCATGAGGAGGCCCTGCCCTTGCTCGAGGAGGCGCGGTCCTTCGGACGACCGAACAGCGCCATTCTGCTGAACCAGTTGCAGCATCTGGCGGCTCCCCTCGCTCAGCGGGACTACGGCTCCCTTGTGGCTGATCCCCGCTATCTGCCCGAGCTTCTTGCGGTGTCGGCCATCGAACCGGCCTCCGGCGAATGGCGACTGGGCGGAGACGACCACTGGCTGGGGATGATGTCCGCCCGTGGGGTCGACCGGGAAATCGCCGAGGACCTGTTGATCGCGCTGCGCCACGGCACCCATCGTTATGCGCCGCCGGGTGCGTGGGGCCGGGCCGTCAACGAGGCCCGGGAGTCGGCCCGATGGGGAGCGACCGATGCCGCGTGGCGAATGCTGCGCGTCGCGCTTACGCAGTGGATACCACCTGGTCCTTTGCTGCTCGCGCCCCTTGGTTTGCTCGCCGATCCGGTTCTGGGGCCGCTGATCACCCCGCAGCGCGGGCGAGAGATCCTCGCGACTCCGCGCGCAGGCGAGTGCGGGCCCGCTCCCGAGCCGGCGCCCGATCTCGACCCGCCGGGTCTCACCTGGCTGACGACGACCGGGATACATGAGCGGCCGTTCGACGCGTACCGCTGCGTCTGGGTCGAGGGCGCCGACCCCGCCGGCCTACCCGCTGTCATAGGCGACGAGGGTGCCGAACTGAGTGAGCCCGTGCACGCAGCCAGGGCGTACAAGCCGTTGAAGCAGAACCACGAGCGGGAGGGCGTCGAGCTCTGGGAGGACCGGGCCGCGGTCATGGCCGGCCGCTGCAGCGAGGGGTGGGCCTTCGCCTTCGACGGCCAGTCCCGCCAGGGCATCAACCACCTGTTCCAGTCCCCCGCCGCGGCCGCCTCCGCATTGGGTCGCGCCGTGGTGGTGTGGCGTGAGCCGCAGCGGCACTTGGCTCATCACCCGGCCGCATTCCATGTCTCGGTGGCCGAACGCGGCGTGGAACTCTATGCGTTCACGGTGCGGGGCAACGACGTCCGGCGCTCGGGTGCGATACCCAACGCCCTGGATCCCGCGCGTTTTTCCGGCTCACCTGACACCCATCTCGACCGAGAGATAAGCCTGTTGGAGACCCTGCACGCCAAACTGGGCATCTCGCTCCCCCGTTTCGCCCTGTCCCAGGGGAGCCTCCCCATGTTCACCACCCGGTCCTGGACCCGAGCGCCGCGCGAGGGCGAAGGCTTCGCCTACCTGAGCTTCGTACGGCGTCGCCCCTGAGGCGACGCTACCGCAGAGCCGCGACCACGGCCTCGGCCACCCGGGCGAAAAGGCGGTCGTCGCATTCGGCCGTGGCCAGCACATGAGTGGCGTCGGTACGCTGTCGGCCCCCGGCCTCGAGCAGGCCTGCCACCACCAGGCGCTCCAGCATCACCTGTAGCAACTGGTCCGCGGCGCCGTCCTGTTCGGCCAGCCGGGCCCTGAACTCGCACAGCACCGAGTGGTCGAACCCCGGATCCTCCAGCTCAAGGCCGAGGGCATACTTCCAGTCGATCCTGGTACGGACGGCGTCCGCCGCCGCACGGTCGGACGGGATCTCCGCGAACTGCAGCACCGACACCAGCGCCAGCCGTCCAGGGGACAGCCCCGGCTTGCCGTCGGAGGGATACAGTCCGGCGAACGCGTCGTCCTCGAACAGGACATCGAGCCTGTCCCGGATGAACATGGCCGGTGTGCCCTTAGGACACGCCGCCCGCGCTGTCCGCACCGTCCTCACCGGAATCCGCTGGAAACTCCTCGGCCGTAACGACACTGCCCCCACGCCCCAGATCCGAGGCCACCCCGCACTCCTCCAGCGAACCATCCCACGGCCCTACCGTCAGCACCCCGGACAAGATCACCAACAGAGTCCTGGCATTGAGGCTAGACTGCCGCTGACCTGGCCTGATCTGCTCCTTCTTCACGCTGGCAGTGCGTTCTGGTCCAGCACCCGCTGGGTGCGGCACGCATCGATGGCGGATCCCGCGCCAACCCTAGAGGCCCAGGTCAGCGGCGAAGACGGAGAATGCAGGGGCCACTGTGCGCCACTCGCACAGACTCGGGTTCGTCCAGAAGTCACTGCCCACGACACGGGGGTCCAAGGGGTCGGTCCGGTAGTCCAGTGCCAGGGCTACATCGTCGCCAGGCATGAGGTTCACCGCGATGAGGACTGACTGCTCAACGTCCAGCCACGGCAATTCCACCGGCGTGCTGCTAATGCTCCCCCGCGTCTCACGAAAGCAGGCGCAGTAGGGGTCATCGGCGAACATGTCCATAGAACGGGACTGCTGCTCCATCGCTGCCGTACTAGTCAGGAAGTTGAGCGGCTCCTCGAACCACGGAATGACCTTTGCGAGTGCGACCGGGTCGGGTTGGCGCCACCGGCCCTGGGCGAGTAGAGACGTCAGCCGCCCAGGCAGAGGCAGTCCACGAACCGTCAAATGCTCCATGGCCGACAGCGTGACAAAGCAGCAGCCATTGATCGCTGCCCTGTGTTCGATGTGGTCGGCGCAAGGCCCTCACACCAAAGTGACTGAGCGCCTCAGATGGTGGGCCTCGCCGGCTGAAGAGCTCGATGTGAGGCATCCTTCGGTCCCGCGCCCTGTGCCGGGCCGGTCCTGCGGATTTGACATGGACGGGCCGCCTGCGGCTGGCGTATGTTCCCTCAGCGCGCGATCTTCCGCGAGCGATTCCGTTTCCGTGCCTGTGGGGGCCACCGTCATGTCCGCATCCAGCGATCTCCGTCCGCGGCCTGCGCTGCCCAACCGGGTACCGCGGTCGCCGCGTGGCCTCCTGGCCGGTCTGTCGGCGCTGCTCGCGGTGGTCGCCCTCAGCGACCTGTTCGCCGTCTATGCCGGTGTCCGGGCATACATGCTGATCGACGATGACCGGGGGTTCGCTTTTGCCTCTCGGCAGGAGCTGGACACTGCCGACGCTCTGTACCAGACGGCAGGACAGCTCCAGAGGATCACGTTCCTTGCCTGCGCGATCGTCTTCATCGTCTGGTTCCACTGGATGCGCCGGGACGCCGGGGCGCTCGGGCCGGACCGGTTCCGCAACGGCCCCGGCTGGGCGATCGGGTGCTGGTTCATCCCGCTGGCGAACCTATGGATGCCCTATCGGGTCGCGGTCGACATATGGGGGGCCAGCACACGGCTGCCGGCCGACGGCGAGCCGTACAAGGGCTCTTTCTGGCCGGTGAACCTGTGGTGGGGCCTGTTCGTCACCACGACCCTGTTCAACCGGTACGCCTTGCAGCGCTACCAGGACGCCGAAAGCCTCGGAGAGATCCGGGACGCCGTGCTTCAGGTGATGGCGGCCGACATCCTGGACATCGCGGCCGCGGTGTACTTCGCGGTGCGGCTGACGGCCATGCAGCGGCTGAAGGCGGCCGAGGGACTCTACGTCTCGGCCTGAGCCGCTCCGGAGTGGATCCAAAACCCAGATGATACCGAGCGCTTCAGCTGGCGAGGCCCGCCGGCTGAAGCGCTCAGTCACACTGTGCCGAGGCTCCGCAGCTGTCACCGACCGCACCAAATAGGCTGCGAAGGCACCAGGCCGGAGCAGCCGGACTGTCACCAGAGAGTCGCTGTAGTTGTCACACACAGCCGATCGCCGGTCTTCCTGTCACCGGGTCGCAGTGTGACTCGCGACGACCTCATCGCCATGCTTGCGAACAGACCCCGGCATGCGGGCCTGCACGCGACGCCTTGATCGCCGGGGCTGACTTCCTCATCTGGGACGGCCTGGTCCTGGCCAACCAGCACGCGGGCGTCTTCCGGGGGCGCGGGCCAGGCTCGCGTCCGTCAGATCGGCGCAGGCCAGGCTTGCTCCTGTCAGGTCCGCACGGGTCAGGCACATGCTGGTCAGGTACCGGGGCCTCCCCTTGAGTGGTGGACATGCCGACAGTGGATTCTGCTTGATCCGTAGAAAGCAAGAAGGACCGCCGAAGGCAATGAAGGACTACTTCAATCGGTCACGAATGGCCCGGGTGGTCTTGATGCTGGTGTCCTGATCACCCATGCAAGCCTTCTGCGCCGGTAGAGCTCTTCTGCAAGGTGCCGGACCGTGTCTCTGGAGCAGATATCTGGCCTGACCCGCAGGTATGGCCGGCGCACCACCCAGGTCAAGCAACTGCCTCACAGCGGGCACCGCCCGGCGTGCCAGTCCCGCTGGATCCGCTGCGTCCAATACGCTCTGAAGACGTCCGACCTGCCGTCCTTCATTGCGTGCGCTGCGCACGGCGACTGCTCTTCACGTCGGCCCGGACGGCACAGCCGCCGGATACAGGAAGAGGTGTGGCATGAGGTCTTCAAGCGTGCACCTGCGGGAGATCACCGAGGCCAACCGGGATGCCGTCCGTGCCCTGCGCGTCCGACGCAACCAGAAGCAGTTCGTCGCTTCCGTGTCCAAGTCGCTCAAGGAGGCGAAAAGGAAACCGGAGACCAATCCCTGGCACCGCGCCGTGTACATCGGCGACGAGCCAGTCGGCTTCGTCATGCTGTCTTGGAAGCCGCTGACTGGCCCTTACAAAGGGAGACACTTTATCTGGCGTCTCCTCGTCGACAAGCGGTACCAAAGGCGAGGGATCGGCCGGCAGACGCTCACCCAGATCGCCGCCCTGGTTCGCGCGGACGGCGCCACCGAGCTTTTGACCAGCTACAACCCCGGCGACGGCGAACCGTGGCCCTTCTACCAGAAGCTCGGGTTCGAGCCTACGGGCGAGATCGACGACGACGAGATCGTTCTGCGGCTCACCTTCCCTGCCCTGTGAGCTCATACAGGTAGCGGCGAACGGTCTCAGCCTCCGTCGTCGCGAAGGCCCCCTCATGACAACAGCCCCAGCCGGTACACGACAGCATCGTCACACCGGCAGTGAGGCCGCTGACGCTGTGCTCCTCGACGAGGGAGCGGCGGCCGTCGGCGCGCAGTTCGAACAGGTCGGCGCGGCGAGGACGCCGCCGTCTTCGGCCAGGGCGTCATCGGGCTGATCTGGTGTGGGGCATCTGGGGCCACCGCAGCGAGGGCACGGTCTCACAGGGGGTGGCTGAACTGGAGTTCGGTCAGGGCTCATTGAGCCGGGTCCGTCGTACGGGCGGGGACCAGAAAGGGCGAATGAGCTGGATGCGGGACTGCGGCCCGCCCTGCTGGCACTGGTCGAACCTGAAGAGCGGGGCGATCCGATGTCACCACTGCGCGGGTCCACGAAGCCGACCCTCAACCTGGCAGCGGAACTCACTCGGCAGGGACACCGTGTCTTCGCCGGCACAGTCGCCAACCTGTTGGGGACGAAGGCTTTAGGGTGCAGGCCGACATCAGGACCGTCGAAGGCGTTCAACACCCGGACCGGGGCGTGTAGTTCCGCTACCCCAACGAGCAGGCTCGAGAGCACCGGGACGCCGGAGAGTCTGACTGAACGAACCCTTCCGTCTGCTCCGGCGTCGCAGTACCGGGTCGCAAGCCGAAAGAGACGGAGGGACACATGAAGAAGCGAACGGCCACGGTGGCGAGTCTCGGTCTGCTGGCGTGCATGTTGGCGGGGTGCGGCGAGGGGAAGTCGTCCGCCGATCCTACGGCGACGACCGGCACACAGTGGACATCGTCGTGTGTGGGACACCGCCCGGAGGGCAGTCCCCCGGGTATCGGCCAGGGCTCCCGGCTGGAGAAGGTCGCCGTGCATGTCGACACGGTGGTGCGCATACGCTACTCCGACGTCTACACCGGTCTCTCCGTCGACGAGGGCCGTCAGACCGCCGACATCTGGCGCATACCGTCCTTCGCCTTCGACGACGAAGTCTGCGGGGCGGCCCCGAAGGGCGTAACCCTACGGCTGCACGACACGGACGTAAACCGGAAGACACTCGATGCGTTGGCCGACCGTATCAGCGACGACATGAAGCGCTGGGACGGCACCTTCGAGATGCGTGAAGTCGGCGTGGACGCAAAGGGGGTCGTCCTCGTCGGGGTCGATGACCTCGACAGGGCACGGCCGCTCGTGGAGAAGGCGTACGGCGAGAAGAACAGCCGGTACATCAAGGTCGAGCAGGTCAGCGAGGCTGAGGCGACCGCCGGATGACGTACCACCGGCGAGGATGTCTGAAAGGCCTTCCTCCCCGACGCGGAGCATCTGATCGCTGGCGTCGACTCTCCGGTCGGTCCAGCACCCTCATGACCTGCCGTCCAGCCGGCGGCCGCCCCGAAACGGTCCCGGCCGCTCTCGCGGCAGCCGCCCGAAGGTTCTTCACTGCCGTTCGGCTGCGCGTCCATTAGCCTCGGGCTTTCACGAGGTGGTCTGTCCGAGGCCTGACGTCCTTCGCCAATATCACCGCAGGTGCGGCGTACACGTGCAAGACCTACTACTCTAAGTACCAGTTTCCTCCGCCCCCGGCAGCCACTGCCTGCTGGGGGCGGAGTTTTTCGCCCTGCGGAATTATTCAAAGAATAGGGTCATGAAAATCGTACACTTTTCGTGTTCTCGCATCGCCCCTGTTGCGGCGGTTCTCGGGGCAAGTGCACTGCTCGGCACGGTCGGCCCATTCGCGAGCAAATTCGACAATCTTGCCGGCCAGGTTGTAGGCGTCATATTTTCCGTGGGATGGTCGTGGGCATGCTTCGCCTTCCTGGTCGGTTACTCGCGACGGTCAAGAATTGAGGCATCGCTGCTGGCGTCTTCGGCATTGGCAGTGGGCGTAGCCGTGTATTACCTTTTCAAGTTTCTGAGCCCCGACGTTCCGGCCGGGGGACACGTCATCTCTGGCGCAGGCGATGGCCTTTTCTCCAGAGCCCTGTTCTGGGGCGCATCGGCTTTCGCCCTCGGTGCGCCCGTTGGGTTCCTGGGGAGTATGGCGAGAATGCCTGGCATCGGCGGTCTCGGGGTCCGCCTGGTCGTCCCGTTGATCGCCTTCTTCGAGGCTTCCCTGCGGCTGGCACCGGAGGCGGACGACTCGCAGGACCGGGTCGTCGACATGGACTGGGCCTCGGTCCGCGCGCTCTCGGCCGTGGCCGTCGTCCTTCTCGTAGGCCATGCAGTGTGGAGCTGGTGGCGCGGCCGGGGCGTTCGCCAGCCTGCCCCGGCAAAGCGCCTCTGACGCATTACTGAGCGGGCCCGCACCGTTGCTCCGGTGAGTCGGCGGGCCCACCGCCTGTTCGCCGCATGCCATGGCCCCGGACGCGCCGGCGCCCGATTCTGGCCAAGATCGTTGACTGCGGGACTCGCAAGCCCTAGCTAGGAGCCAAGTGAACGACAAACAGCTGATCGAGAAAATCCGGGACAATGCGGAAGGGTACGGCCTGGACGGCACCTACTACCCGACCGTCATGTTCCTCACAGGGACCGACATCGGCAGGTCAAGCGGGCTGCTGCGCGGTTTCACGGAGTGGCTGGTCGTGCGCAGAGGCGAGTGCAACAGCTTCTACTGGCACAAGCTCGTCCTTCTGGACCTGTTCCCCGACATGAACTTCCGGGACTGGAAGGCGCCGTCCCACTTGACCCCGGACCAACACCGACAAGCCGTGGAACACCTGTTCTCGCTCATCCTCGAATTCCTGACCGTACGGAACGACTCCCGGAAGTTGAGCCGCATGTACACCAAGTACGAGGCCTTGTACGCGCACATCCCGGGGTAGCCCCGGGAAACTCCCGCATCTGGGCGCCAGAAACTGGGGAACTCGACCACACCGAGCCTGCAGGAATTAGTGGCCTCATCTACGCCACTGTGGTCGGCGCCGTGTTCCTGGGCCTAATCGAAGGAACCGTACTGCTGGGCTCCAGCCAGGCTCGGGATAGGACGGCTGGCCGCCCTTTGCGCGTCGTGCGGCTCGGACTGCTCGGGCTCGGCGAAATCGCAGTCGCTGGAATGTCCCTAATTAGCCTCGAAGTTCATGACGGTCCGCCGACGGAGTCGGTGGACCGTTTTCGTGCCGTGAGGTGAGGGTGGGCAGGCCGAGGGCCCGAGTGTCGTCTCGGGGTGGCG
>NZ_JBSFCK010000079.1:0-12512 GCF_053593435.1 Streptomyces sp. NPDC002306 | reverse complement strand
CTGCCACTGACACACCTTGACAGCCATACGTTGCCCGGAACAGAACCCCGAACGGCGCGTCACGACAGGGCGAACGTTGCCTGATGCGGCACTAGGCACGGGCGAGGACCGCGATGGCCTGGACCACCTCAGAATCGGTGGGAAGTTTGCGGTGAGCTGCCGCATCGGTGCGAAGGATGTTCGCCAGCACCATGGCGTCCAGGTGATCGGGCTTTTTGCGGGAGACCGTGTGCCGGTCCCGGTAGCGGGCGGCGGCCATCGGATTGATGGCGTAGACGGGGCGGCCCGTTGCCCGCAGGCAGGAGACCAAGAGTCCGCGGGAGGTCTCGATGGCCACCGGGATAGGATCCTGCGGGTTATCGCCGTGCTCGGCGAGCATCCAGAGCACCTGGTCGAGTCCTTACCCCTCCCCCGATCAGCGGTCGCTGAAATTGCTCAGTGGTACATTTCGAGCAATGAATGCTCTCACCTGCCTTCTATTTTGACTGGCATGCTGAACCGGTTGTAGAGGCCAAGATACGATCTTGCTGGTTGGATCTCAGTGGGCCCTAGTGCCAGGCTCGGTGATACTGAAGATCCGGATAGTCTACGAATCCATCACTAAACATGCGAAAATTAGGAGTGAAGTCAAGTGACGCGCATGAAAGCCGTGAAATATTTGCTCTTTATCGCCTCCTGTGTAACCTTAGCCGACTTGGTGGTGATGCCGCTGAATAGCGCGCGAACTTTCATTGTTTCGGCCGACATTGAACCGAATCATATTGAATATCCAAATATTCACTTGCACTTGGAGCAGGGAAACAGTGAAGATTTCAGTAATTGGATACGCTCATTTCTCAACCCATAAGGGACCTCGAGCAGGGGCTCGGATTAGAAATAGGTTTTCGTAGTTAAGTAGTGGAGAGGTAGGTGTGGCCCTGATTGATACGGTGAGCAGTATTGTGCGCCGACTTGACTATGGTCACGAGGTCGACCAGGACATTCAGCCCTTTCCAGCCTCAGGTTGAGGCGTGGTGAAGGACGACGACGGCTTTGACGATGTTGGTGATCCGGTTAGTTCTGCAGCGGAATTTACGTAGAAGGCGTCAGCCTTTCAGGGTGGCCATGGCTTGTTCGCCGAGGCACCGGATTTTGGCGTGGGTGCTGTTGGGCTGTTGCTTCCAGCGTTTAGGTCGGCGGCCCCGGAAGGGTATGTATGCGGACGTAACGGCTGGCTTCTTGGCATGCCTAATAGGCACTGTGGATGGCAGTTACCGGTCCTGGCAGGGGTCGGGCGAGACGTCTGGACTGTATGCAGCGCCTGGGAGTGCTTCGACAAGAGGGACGCGTGCATGGCCTCTGCCGCTTCAAGCCCGGTCGCCATACCGTGCCGTGGTTCGAGCCGTTCCCGGGAACATCTCGCCTGCCGGATCGGTGACGACCTGGGCGTTCACGCCGTGCCGGCAGTGCTTGGCCGTCGCCCACGCGGACCAGGTGATCCACTTGCGGGTCAAGTTCGTCGATGGGCTTGAGCCTTGAGTATTTTTTTGACCCAACCCTAACGAATCCATATTCCGCGTTTCGAATTCGCTCGACCTTTGCCCTCAGTTGATTTACTTCCGGGGTTCACTTTTAATGCTCCTGGATGGGGTAGAGTTGTAATCCGGAATCAAGATGCTAGTTGCCGGCCTAGTGGATTGAATATGACCCTTCAAGGGCTGTCGGTGGAGTCATGCGTGAACTAGTTTCATTGGTCGCGGCTATTCGCTTTTCTGTTAGTGTCGAGTCCGGGCGTGAGCTGCACATACGGCCGTTCCTTTGGTGTATTGATCGGCATGGCTATCAGCTGTGCGGTGATGTGGGGGGCGGTCAGGCCGATTTGCTTCAGGATCTGATCCCGGGTGGCGTGGCCCAAGAAGACCTGGGGGATGCCGAAGTTCCGGAGCGGCAGATCTACGCTGGCGTCCCGCAGGGCCTGGGCCACGGCGGAGCCGACGCCGCCCGCGCGGCCGTTATCCTCGACCGTGACGACCATCCGGTGCTCGGTGGCCAGTCGGGGCAGGGCTGGGTCGACTGGTTTGACCCAGCGCGGGTCGACGACTGTGGCGGTGATGCCCTGAGCGTCGAGCAGGTCGGCCGTCTCCAGACAGACCGGGGCCATCGCACCGACAGAGACGATGAGTATGTCGGCGCGGCGGTCGCCGTGCTCGTACGAAGTGTTCTCGCGGAGCACGTCCATGCCGCCGATCCGGCCGACCGCCGGGACAGCGGGGCCGACGGTGCCCTTGGAGTAACGGACCACAGTCGGGGCGTCGTCCACCTCGACCGCCTCGCGCAGTTGGGCGCGGAGCTGGTCGGCGTCGCGGGGGGCGGCGAGCCGCAAGCCGGGGACGACCTGGAGGATCGACATGTCCCACATGCCGTTGTGCGATGCGCCGTCGTTGCCGGTGACGCCGGCGCGGTCGAGAACGAAGGTGACGCCGAGCTTGTGCAGTGCGACGTCCATCAGGACTTGGTCGAAGGCCCGGTTCAGGAAAGCCGCGTAGACCGCGACCACTGGGTGCAGCCCGCCGATGGCCAGGCCAGCCGCCGAGACGGCGGCGTGCTGCTCGGCGATGCCGACGTCGAAGATCCGGGTCGGGTACGCCTTGGCGAACGAGGCTAAGCCGACCGGGTGCAGCATTGCAGCAGTGACCGCCACCAGGTCCTTGCGCTCTCGGCCGAGGGCGACCATCTCCTTGCCAAAGACCGATGTCCAGTCCTTGCCCGAGATCTTGATCGGCAGGCCGGTCTCCGGGTGGATCACGCCGACCGCGTGGAAGCGGTCCTCGTCGTGCTGCTCGGCGGCATGGTAGCCGCGGCCCTTCTCAGTCAAGCAGTGCACGATCACCGGGCCGCCGAAGCCGCGCGCCTTGGTGAGAGCGGACTCCAGCGCGGTCAGGTCGTGGCCGTCGATCGGGCCGATGTACTTGAGACCGAGGTCCTCGAACATGCCCTGCGGGGCGATCAAGTCCTTCAAGCCCTTCTTGGCGCCGTGCAGGGTCTCGAACAGCTGCTGACCGACCGCGGGGGTGCGTTGCAACTCGTCCTTGCCCCAGGACAGGAAGCGCTCGTAGCCCTGGGTGGTGCGCAGGGTGGTGAGGTGGTTGGCCAGACCGCCGATGGTTGGCGAGTAGGAGCGTTGATTGTCGTTCACGACGATGACGATGGGCAGGTCCTTGGTGTCGGCGATGTTGTTCAGCGCTTCCCAAGCCATGCCGCCGGTCAGTGCGCCGTCGCCGATGACCGCGACCACCGGGCGGTCGTGATGACCCTGCAGCTGGTTGGCCTTAGCCAGGCCGTCCGCGTAGCCGAGTACGGTGGAGGCGTGCGAGTTCTCGATCACGTCATGCTCGGACTCAGCGCGGGACGGGTAGCCGGACAAGCCGCCCTTCATCCGTAGCTGCGAGAAGTCCTGCCGACCGGTGAGCAGCTTGTGTACGTAGCTCTGGTGGCCGGTATCGAAAAGGATCCGGTCGCGCGGCGAGTCGAAGACCCGGTGCAGCGCGATGGTCAGCTCGACCACGCCGAGGTTCGGACCGAGGTGGCCGCCCGTCTTGGAGACCTCCTCGACCAGGAAGGTACGGATCTCTTTCGCCAGGACCGCCAGCTCGGTAGGGGTAAGGGCGCGGAGATCGCGAGGGCGGCGGATCCGATCGAGCAGGGCCCGTCCCGGCACGGCGTCGGTGGCACTGGTACTGGTGGTGTCTTCGGACCGAGGTCGGGATTGTTCGTTGAGGTTCGGAGGGTCGGAGCTGTGAACGGCATGGACGGTTCGGCTGGTGGTCATTGCGGGTCACCTGGTGCGCTGGATGACGTAGTCGGCGAGCGCGGTGAAGTGTTCGCGGACCGGTTCAGGCATAGCGATCTCGTCCAGTGCAGTCAGGGCATTGTCGCGCTGGCGGCGGGCCTGGTTTTGGGCCCAGGCGCGGCCGCCGGCCGTCTCGATCAGTTCGGCGAGGACCGCGAGTTGAAGTTCGCTGTCGCCGTGGCCGGGGGCTGCGAGGAGGTGAGCGAGCCGCCGGGAAGCGGTCCCGCCCTGGGCGAGGGCGGCGCAGACCGGTATGGATTTCTTGTTTCGGCGCAGGTCGCTCCACCGGGGTTTACCGGTGACGGCCGGATCGCCCCAGATGCCCAGCAGGTCATCGACGGCCTGGTAGGCGGCCCCAAGGCGGTGGCCGAAGCACTCAAGGGCGTCGGCGGTGTGGTCGTCTGCGCCGACCAGGACCGCGCCGATCGAGCAGGCGCAGGCCAGCAGAGCACCGGACTTGCCATCCTCCATGTCCAGGCATTTTCGGAGACTAATCCTGTCGCGGTGTTCGTAGGCGAGGGCTTGGGCCTGGCCGTTGACGAGACGGCAGTTAGCGGTGGAGAGCCGTTGGAGGGCGCGGGTGGTGTTGTGTGTTGTGGCGCCGCTGGCCGGCGCGCGCAGCAGGACGCGGGAGGCGAGGGCGAAGAGTGC
Organism: Streptomyces sp. NPDC002306; assembly: GCF_053593435.1. Classification (NCBI taxonomy): domain Bacteria; kingdom Bacillati; phylum Actinomycetota; class Actinomycetes; order Kitasatosporales; family Streptomycetaceae; genus Streptomyces; species Streptomyces sp. NPDC002306. The sequence goes on along the minus strand of NZ_JBSFCK010000079.1, from coordinate 8,032 downwards.
GTCACCGGTGAGAACCGCCTGGGCGGGGCCGTAGACGGTCCAGGCGGTAGGGCGGCCGCGGCGCAGTTCGTCCCGGTCCATGAAGTCGTCGTGGAGAAGGGAGAAGTTGTGTATCAGTTCGACCGCCACCGCGCCGGGTACCCCTGTTCGAGGGTCTGCGCCTGCAGCCATGGTTCCCAGCAGAGTCAGGGCCGGCCGGAACGCCTTGCCGCTGCCACCGTCAGTGATGGGGCGGCCGCGGGGGTCCCCCCAGCCGAGGTGGTAGGCGGCGATGGTGTCCATCGGAGCGGCCAGCGTGGCAACGGCCTCGCGCAGGGCGGGGGTGTACACGGCGCGGGTGTGTTCCAGCAGGGCGGGTACGGACAGCAGCGGCATGGGGACGGCAGACAGGGTGTTGGTCATGGCGGATACCTCGTGGCGTGGTGGGCGGGTCGGCCGGGTACGGGTCAGCCGATCGCGGTGACGATGGGCTGGCGGACGGCGCCGGACCCGGGGCCCTCCTCCTGTACTTGGGCGGCGAGTTTGAAGGCCTCCTCGATCAAGGTCTCGACGATCTTCGACTCGGGCACGGTCTTGACTACCTCGCCCTTGACGAAGATCTGGCCCTTGCCGTTGCCGGAGGCAACGCCGAGGTCGGCCTCGCGGGCCTCGCCCGGGCCGTTCACGACGCAACCCATGACCGCAACCCGGAGCGGCACCTCCATGCCCTTCAAACCGGCGGTGACCTCCTCGGCGAGTTTGTAGACGTCCACCTGGGCGCGGCCGCAGGACGGGCAGGAGACGATTTCCAGGCCGCGCTGACGTAGGTTCAGCGACTCCAGGATCTGGTTGCCGACCTTGACCTCCTCGGCGGGCGGCGCGGAGAGCGAGACCCGGATGGTGTCCCCGATCCCTTCGGAGAGCAGCGCGCCGAAGGCGACCGCCGACTTGATGGTGCCCTGGAAGGGCGGACCGGCCTCGGTGACACCAAGGTGCAGCGGGTAGTCGCAGGATGCCGCGAGCTGGCGGTAGGCATTGATCATCACGACTGGGTCGTTGTGCTTGACCGAGATTTTGATGTTACGGAAGTCGTGTTCCTCGAACAGAGAGCACTCCCAGAGCGCGGACTCGACAAGCGCTTCCGGTGTGGCCCGGCCGTACTTCTCCAGCAGTCGCTTGTCGAGCGAACCTGCATTGACGCCGATCCGGATCGGCACGCCCGCGTCCTTAGCGGCCTCGGCGATCTCGCCGACCTTGTCGTCGAACTGCTTGATGTTGCCCGGGTTGACCCGGACCGCCGCGCAGCCGGCCTCGATCGCCGCGAAGACGTACTTGGGCTGGAAGTGGATGTCGGCGACCACCGGGATGTTCGCCTTCTTGGCGATGATCGGCAGCGCGTCCGCGTCGTCCTGGGTGGGTACCGCGACCCGGACGATCTGGCAGCCCGAGGCGGTGAGCTCGGCGATCTGCTGGAGGGTGGCGTTGATGTCGGCGGTGATTGTGGTGGTCATCGACTGGACGGAGATGGGCGCGTCGCCGCCGACCGGGACGTTACCGACCATGATCTGCCGGGAGACGCGGCGGGTCGCCAGCGGCAGGAGTGGCAGGGCAGGAATTCCGAGCAGGACCGCAGTCATGGGCGTTGTCCTCTCTGTTGCTGTCTGCCGGTGGGTCCCGTCTGCGCAGCAGGCGCATCTTCCGCCGTGCGTGCATGGCCGGGGTCGGCGGCCTCGGCGCGCAGGTTGCGGCGGAGCTCCTTGGGCAACGAGAAGATCAGGTGTTCCTCGGTGGTCCTGACGGTCTGGACGTCGTGGTAGCCGCGCTCGGCCAGGTAAGCAAGCACGCCCTCGACCAGGATCTCTGGGACGGAGGCGCCGCTGGTCAGGCCGACTGTTCGGGCGCCCTCCAGCCAGGCCTCGTCGATTTCGTCGGCGAAGTCCACCAGGTGGGCGGCTTTGGCGCCGTGCTCCAGGCCGACCTCGACCAGGCGGACCGCGTTGGAGGAGTTCGTGGAGCCGACCACGATCAGCAGGTCGGTCTCGGGGGCGATCTGCTTGACCACCACCTGGCGATTCTGAGTGGCGTAGCAGATGTCGTCGCTGGGCGGGCTGACCAGCAGCGGGAAGCGCTTTTTCAGCTCATCGACGGTGGCCATCGTCTCGTCCACCGAGAGTGTGGTCTGGGACAGCCAGACAACCTTGGACTCGTCCCTGACCTGCACGCCTGCGACGTCCTCGGCACCGTCCACCAGGTGGATCCGTTTGGGCGCCTCGCCTATCGTGCCGACGACCTCCTCGTGGCCTTCGTGGCCGACCAGCAGAATCTCGTAGTTCTCGTCGGCGAATCGGACGGCCTCCTTGTGCACCTTGGTGACCAGGGGGCAGGTGGCGTCGATGGTGGCGAGCTTGCCGATCTTGGCCTCGTCATGCACGGATGGGGCGACACCGTGCGCGGAGAAGATCACGATCGAGCCCTCCGGCACTTCCTGGGTCTCGTCGACGAAGATGGCGCCCTGCTTCTCCAGGGTCTGCACCACGAACTTATTGTGGACGATCTCCTTGCGGACGTAGACCGGCGCCCCGAACCGTTCCAGGGCGGTCTGCACCGTTGCCACGGCGCGCTCCACGCCCGCACACCAGCCACGCGGGGCAGCCAGCAGCACCCGGCGGTCGGCGCTCATCGTGTGCTCCTCCACGAGGTTCCGCTGTCGTCGAGCTGGGCCCACAGCACCCGCTCCGCAGGACTGGAGCGCAGTTGCGGCACTAACCGCTCCGACTGCCCGAGCGCCGGTCCGCACAGGCGACCGGGCCACGCCGGTCGCCAACGGCCCGGCACAGGGAGGGCTGTCGGCCGTCCCAACGCCAGGCCGACCGCCGCGAGGGGAGTACCCGACCTGGCAGCCATCGTGTTCAGCACATCGGCCGCCTTTTGGGCACGCCGGTACCGCCATGTCTTTCCCATACCGTTCACCTCTGATTGCTGGCGTGGTATTTCACGTGGACCGGCCGACGAGGAGCGCGGCCGCTATAGCGCTCAGTTCCTCGACGGCTGTCTCGTTGAAGCGGGCGCGGGTGAGGGTGGTCAGGCCGTGCTCGATTCGGCGGTGGGCCTCCCAGGCGGCCCGTTCTCTAGCCGACAGCCCCGGCAACGAGGAAGCCGATCCGGGTCAGGTCCTCGTCGATCCCGGCGACCTGTTCATCACGGTTGCGGTCCTCGGCGGCCATGACGGTGCGCAGCTTGATGCTGGCGCGATTGGGAGGCGAAGAGTGCAGCCACGATCGGCTAGGTCTTCTTGCGCGTGCGGAGAACGTTGAGGACGGGTTTGCCGGCGTCGCCGGTGCCGGCGAGGACGTGGTCGATGATTTGGAAGGCGAAGCCGAACTTGTGGCCGGCCCGGGCCAGGGTTTAGGCGGCGAGTGGGGGGTGCGTCGGTGTGGATAGCGCCGATGGAGAGGGAGCAGGAGATGAGGGAGCCGGTCTTGTCGGCGGCCATGGCCTTGTATTCGGACCTGGTAACCATGTCGGATCCGGGCCAGGGGCAGTGTTCGAAGGCGAGGTTCTGGGCTTGCCTTTGGCACAGCCGCAGGAACGCGTCGGCCCGGTGTCGGCGCTGTTCGTTGTGGTCCATAATGTCGTCGTCGATCAGGGAGAAGACCTGCATCAACTCGACCGCGACGGCTCTGGGGATGGCCTCTTTTGCGGATTTTCCCACCGCCAGGGCGGAGCAAAGCATCTTCCCGTCCCCGCCGTCGGTGCCGCACCACTTGAACGCGTGCGCGCTCATCAGCGCGAGTCTGGCATCCAGTGCCGCGACGGCGGGCCGGGGTTTCGGCACCACGTCAGGGGCGCGGCTGAGGACGGTCGGATGGGGTCGTGCCGCCATCGTGGGAGCGGGAGATGTCAGAGCCATGGTTGTTTGCCGTTCGGTTCCGGGTGGCGTTGGGGCGGGATTTCGCGCTGATGCGGGGCCGGGGTGGTCCAGGTGTCCTTGCCGGTCAGCAGGGCGCCCAGGTCACCCGGGCCGCACTGCTCGACTGCCTGGTCGAGCTGTTCGCCCATCAGGTCGTCGTAGACTGGCCGCTCGACCGAGCGCAGCACGCCGATTGGGGTGTGTTGCAGGGTGTCGGCGTCGGCGATCCGGGACAGCGCGAAGGCTAGTGCCGGGTTGGGATGGTGGGCGTCGTGCACCAGCACGTCCGCCTGGTTGCCCTCGGTCAGTGGAGCCACGTGCAGCTCGCCGAGCGCGTCCCGGAAGACGCCCCGGCCGGCGAAAGTGACCGGCTGCCCGTGCTTGAGCCGGATCAGCGCCTTGTCCCTGGTGCTGGGGTCCTTGAGCGTCTCGAAGGCGCCGTCGTTGAAGATGTTGCAGTTCTGGTAGATCTCTACCAGCGCGGTGCCCTGATGCTCGGCGGCCGCCCGAAGCACCGACTGCAGGTGCTGGCGGTCCGAGTCGATGGTGCGGGCGACGAAGGTGGCCTCGGCGCCGATCGCCAGCGAAAGCGGGTTGAAGGGGTGGTCGAGCGACCCCATCGGGGTGGACTTGGTGATCTTTCCGACCTCGCTGGTGGGCGAGTACTGCCCCTTGGTCAGACCGTAGATCTGGTTGTTGAACAGCAGGATCTTCAGGTTGACGTTCCGTCGCAGCACGTGGATCAAGTGGTTGCCGCCGATCGACAACGCGTCGCCGTCACCCGTCACCACCCAGACCGACAGGTCCCGCCGGGAGGTGGCCAAGCCAGTGGCGATCGCCGGGGCGCGGCCATGGATGGAGTGCATCCCGTAGGTGTTCATGTAGTACGGGAAGCGCGAGGAGCAGCCGATACCGGAGACGAAGACGATGTTCTCCCGCCGGATGCCCAGCTCAGGCATGAAGGCTTGGACGGCTGCCAGGATTGCGTAATCCCCGCAGCCGGGGCACCAGCGCACCTCCTGGTCGGTCTTGAACTCCTTGGTGGTCTGCAGCATGTCGGCCTTGGGAACCAGCCGAAGGCTCTCCATCACTCCTCCTCCAGAGCGCCGATGGCGGCGGACAGCACGTCGGCCAACTGGGCCGCCGTGAAGGGCAGACCGCGCACCTGGTTGTAGGACTCGGCGTCCACCAGATACTTGGCGCGCAGCAACAGCGCGAGCTGACCCAGGTTCATCTCCGGCACGATTACCTTGTCGTACGCTTTGAGAATCGAACCCAAATTCGCCGGGAAGGGGTTGAGGTACCGCAGATGGGTCTGCGCCACCTCGCTGCCGTCAATCCTGACCTGCCGGACGGCAGCGGTGATCGGGCCGTAGGTAGAGCCCCAACCGAGCACCAGTACCCGGGCGTTGCCCGACGGGTCGTCGATCTCCAGGTCGGGGACGTCAATCCCGTCGATCTTGGCCTGCCGGGTGCGGACCATGAAGTTGTGGTTGGCTGGGTCGTAGGAGATGTTCCCAGTGCCGTCCTGCTTCTCGATCCCGCCGATCCGGTGCTCCAGGCCGACTATGCCGGGCACCGCCCACGGGCGGGCCAGCGTGGCTGGATCACGCTGGTACGGCCAGAACTCGCCGTCATGGTTCGGTCCCGTGGCAAAGTCCGGCTTGATCAGCGGGAGTTCGTCCACCTGGGGGATCCGCCAGGGCTCCGAGCCGTTGGCCAGGTAGCCGTCGCTCAGCAGGAAGACCGGGGTGCGGTAAACCACCGCGATCCGGGCCGCCTCCAGCGTGGCGTCGAAACAGTCGGCCGGGGTGGCGGGAGCCACGATCGGCACCGGCGCTTCACCGTTGCGGCCGAACATCGCCTGTAACAGGTCGGCTTGTTCGGTCTTGGTCGGCAGGCCGGTGGACGGGCCACCGCGCTGGATGTTCACTACCAGCAGTGGGAGTTCGAGCGAGACGGCGAGACCGATGGTCTCCGACTTCAGCGCCACACCGGGCCCCGAGGTGGTGGTGACACCCAGCGCTCCGCCGAAGGCGGCGCCGAGCGCGGCGCCAATCCCGGCGATCTCGTCCTCGGCCTGGAAGGTCCGCACCCCGAAGTTCTTGTGCCGGCTCAGCTCGTGCAGGATGTCCGAGGCCGGGGTGATCGGGTACGAGCCCAGAAAGACCGGAAGGCTGGAGCGCTGCCCGGCCGCGACCAGCCCGTACGACAGTGCCAGATTGCCGGAGATGTTACGGTAGGTGCCGAGCGGCAGCCTGGCCGGGGCCACCTCATAGGAGACCGCGAAGTCCTCGGTGGTCTCGCCGAAGTTCCAACCCGCCCAGAAGGCAACGACGTTGGCCTCGGCGATGTCCGGCTTGTTGGCGAACTTCCGCCGCAGGAAAGCCTCCGTGCCGTGGGTGGGCCGGTGGTACATCCAGGACAGCAGCCCGAGCGCGAACATGTTCTTGGCCCGCTCGGCGTCCTTCCGGGCCAAGCCGGAATCTTTGAGCGCCTCCAGGGTGAGCGCCGTCAGCCGCACCCGGTGCACGTGATATGCCTCCAGCGAGCCGTCGCCCAGCGGGTCGGCGGCGTAGCCGACCTTCGCCAGCGCGCGCTTGGTGAACTCGTCGGTGTTGGCGATGATCTCCGCACCGCGCGGCAGGTCGCCCAGATTGGCTTTGAGCGCCGCCGGGTTCATCGCGACCAGCACGTTCGGTGCGTCGCCGGGGGTGAGGATGTCGTGGTCGGCGAAGTGCAGCTGGAACGACGACACTCCCGGCAGGGTCCCGGCGGGCGCCCGGATCTCGGCGGGGAAGTTCGGCAACGTCGATAGGTCGTTGCCGAACGAGGCCGTCTCCGAGGTGAAGCGGTCGCCGGTGAACTGCATACCGTCACCGGAGTCCCCGGCGAACCGGATGATCACTTGGTCGACCCGCTGAACCTTAACCGAGGAAATGACCATGACTCTCCAGGCACGAAGCAGGAACCAACCGTGAACCTCGACCGGAAAATAGAAGGCTCCAGCCGCAATTTTCCGGTCTCCACGCAGATCACCACGCCATCGCGACCGGGCGGGGGAAGCACTCAAATCGAGTGAATCGCCTACGACCACCCTGAGCCTCGCCCCACCTCCACCGGGTGAGTATCCGGTACCCATACGAGGGGGTGCGCCTACGTCTTGGGGCAAGGAAACGGGGGAGCGTTGTGTCCGCGAGCCGGGCAGCATGGCAGGGCTGATTCAAAGTCCTGGGGGTCATGGAAACGTGCAGGTCGCTGAGGTGTGATGATCCTGCGGAAGCCCGTCACGAAGGCACCGAAGCTTCGGTTGATGGGGTGACCTTCCCAAGTCGCCCACTGCCGCCCAGCGTGGCGTGAACGATGTCGCCGAACGCCTGTCCGTTCTCCGTGATCCGTGAGATCGGCGGGGCGGCGCCATTCGCTGGGATCGGTCCTGCTCACTGCCTGCTGTGCGGTGCTGGTCGGGGCTCGCTCCTATCTGGCCGTGGGCCAGTGGCCCGCCACGCGCCGCAGGACGCACTCGCCCGCCTCGGCGTGCGCGCCGCCGGCCCGCTGGGCGTGCGCCGTACACCGTCAAGCTCCACCATCCGCCGCCTTCTGACCCTCGTATGTCCCGGCGGGCTTGCCAACCTGCTCGGATGTGACCCCGCTGGCAGCCGGCACCTGGCCGTGGACGGCAAGGCCGCCCGCGGCTCGCGCACGGACACCGGACTGGCCTCCCACCTGCTCTCCGCCGTCCTGGTCGGCGGACGTACCGTCAGCCAGCTACGCGTGCCGGACAAGACCAACGAGGTCACCAGCTTCACGAAGTTGCTGTCTCCGTTCGACCTGGCCGGTGTTGTCGTGGTGCCGACGCCCTGCACACCCACCGTGACCACGCCAAGTGGCTGGTGGAGGCGAAAAGGGCGCACTATCTGGTCAAGCGGAAGCAGTCGACGCTGCACTACACGCTGCGCTCACTGCCCTGGAAGGAGGTGACTGCCGCTACGACCGAGAGGCAGGACACGGGCAGCGTGAGACCCGGTCTGGGTCGGGTGGTCGGGGTCGTTTGATGCGGATGGCTTGGGTGCCGGCGTGGGTGGGTTGGGGCCAGGTGTAATGCTCAGCCCGCTTGAGCCAGTAGTTGGACATCTTGCGCTT
>NZ_JBSFCK010000078.1:0-12837 GCF_053593435.1 Streptomyces sp. NPDC002306 | reverse complement strand
AAGCCGTTCTCGTCGTAGGTGACGACCACATCGGGCTGGTAGTGCCGCATGAGGTCCGCGAGCCGGGCGGCGCCTTCCTCCACAGGAGTCTGCCAGAAGGATCCGGGGGCGTCGTTGCTCGGCCAGCCCATCATCCCGGAGTCGGCATAGTCCAGCATCTCCAGATCGCTGACCTTCAGGACGTCACAGCTCGCTTCGAGTTCCTGACGGCGCATCAAGGAAACGGCCGCCGCGTCGTGTCCGGGATCGCCCGGCTTGACACCTCCCGGTCCGTCACCGCAGCCGCCGTCGGTACACGTCACGAGAACCGTGCGGATGCCCTCTGCCGCGTACTGCGCAAGGACCCCTCCGGTCGAGGTGGCCTCGTCGTCGGGGTGGGCGTGCACGGCCATGAGCGTCAAGGGCCGGTCGGTCATGAAAAGTCCTCCTGCTGAAATACGTCTTGATCTAAGTGTGCGGCGGGCGTACCGCGACCCTGAGGGCCCGGATCCAGTCGGCGCGACGACCTTGTGGTCTCCGTGTTCCCCGCCGTGTGGCACCGGTCCCTCCGCCGATGCAACAGCGTCAGCTGGACCAACTGTTCCCGGCGCACACGGAACACCTCGACACCTCGGTCGCAGGGCGGTCGGAGCACCTGGATCAGAAGGTGATCTCCAGGCCGATGACGAGCAGGCGCTGGACCAGATCCCGGGCCGGCGACCGGGCCGCCGCCGGCAACGCCGAATTCGCCCACACGCCAACCAACAGCTCGTTGCTGAACCGGATCGAGACCCAGTTCACCGTTCACCGCCCTGCGCTGCATCACCTGGCGGACGAGCACACCGTGGCGGCCGCGGCCCGCGCCCGGGACGGCTGGATCGTCACGGCGGTGAACGCCTACCACTTCACCGAAGGCCCCTGCGCCAAGCTGGTCGTCATCGGCGCGGCAGCCGCACAGGGAGCCTACGAGCTGGACACGATTGTCGCCGTGGGCGACCGCGGCCGGGGGGTCGTCCCCCGTGCGGCCGGTGCCGTCAGGTCCTTTCTCGACTGCTTTCCCGCCCTCAAGGTCATCGTCGGCGAGGGTGAGCGCGTCCGAACCGTTCTTGTCACCGGCTTGCTGCCCGACAGCTACGTCTGGGCCGACCACCAGCTCGACGCCGAGTAGGCCGCGCCGCTCAGCACGAGCCGGCACCGCCGGCCGACAACGGGCGAACGCTGCTTGATGCGGCACTGGGACTTGTCCGGCCGATCTCTGCGGCCGGACAGCCATTTCACGCGCCGGGGAGATTGGGGCGTGAGGTAGAACGGCGACATGGATGCCGCAGTACTGGAACAGATGCTGGACGAGACGTTCGATCACGCCGTCGTGCACCACGGGTACACCAACTACATGCGTGACTACGAGGTCGTCGTCTACATGACGGCGGCTGCGAGTACTGAGGTCGTACCGTCATACCTGCGGTATCTCTTCCGGTATTGCGTCGAGGCCCGATGCGAGACGTCAGTGCCCGCCGAGACGTGGCAGCGTTCGCTGGATGATCGCCTCATTGACCATGAGACCGGTGCGGACCTCGACGGATTTGTCTGGGGCGTGAAGTGGCATCCGATGTATCCAGGCGCAAAGCTGCTTCCGCAGTCGGATGCGGCCCACCGTTGGTCGCGCACCCTTGGGATCGACTTCCACGACGTCCTCATCGAAACCAACGCCCACCGGCTGACCCTGCTCTTCTCCGACCTGCAGGTGACCGAGGTACCAGTCGGATACGCCCCGTTCGTCACGGACTGAATCGGCGTTCGTCCGTTCATGACCGGCCCGTCCCGGCTTCGTTGTTCTGGTCATAGGGCGGGGTGATCTCACGGTCTGCAGGAGCTGTCCCGGTTCATCGCCGGCACCCATATCGGCAGCGTCCGGCCGGGACGTTGGCGCCCGCATGGCGCTCAAGGACTCGCACGGCAGCAGGCGTCCGCATGACCCAGGGCGCCGACCGACAGCCCGCAACCCAACCGCGTGGTGCGCTGCCGCGCGCCCACCACGAGTGGATCGCCACGTACGGCGAGGAACTATCGGCTGCGGGCCGTGACGGCGCGTTCTTGGCGTCGTTAACGGTGCACCCCCCGAGCCGGGCCCCGGGGGATTCCTGACCATCCTCCCGGGGCCCGTCGTTTGCCACCTCTGAGCCGAGGTGCTGTAACGGCCGATAGAACCCGGATGGTCTGGGCTTTCAGTCCGTGGCCGGGTCGGTGATCGATGGCAGCGCGCCCCGTCACCGGCTCCGAGAACCCCAAGGCGTCAGTCGAAGCAGCCGGTCTTCGCCCCGTCTGTCTCGGAGCCGGCCTCTCAAGACCACCGCGCCGAAGCAGCGGCCCTATTCCGACGGCGCCGCAGTGTCCGCGCGGCGGAACTCCGGTCCCGCCGACGGCGGCAGGAGGTTGCGGGCGAGCACGTCCAGGGCCTGCGAGACCTCCCTCAGCCGCTGCGGCTCATCGGATCCCAGTGCGCCGGCGAGGGCTTCCTCGATGCCGGCGGCGCGGACCTGCGCCACCCGCTCGGACACTTCGGTGGCCTGGCGCACCAGCACCCTGCGCCGGTCGGCGGGGTCCGGAGCCGTCTGCACCGAACCGGCTTCCTTGAGCCGGGCGATGGCGGAGGACACCTGGCTCTGCGGCAGACCGGTGCGGGCGGCGATCTCACCGACGGCGGTGTCGGGATGGGCGGCGATGTCGCTGGCCACGATCAGTACCGTCCGGGCGCTGCCCGCATAGCGCCCGGCGGCACCCGGAGGCTCGGGCAGGGCCTTCTCGCCGATCTTCATCAGGGCGCGTCCCAGCAGGAACAGCTCGACTCCATGCACCCAACCAACATACATCGAAATGGATTCATCGAGATTGATGCATCTGATTCGATGGATTATGTTGGCCGGCAGGCGCGGCAAAGGGCCCGCCACAGAAGGGGGACCCGTCATGCCCGAGGCCACCGGCACGCTCGCCGTTCCTGGCGCAGTCCTGCACTACCAGATCCGCGGGAGCGGCCCGCTGCTGCTCATCTCGCAGAGCGGCGAGGGGGACGCCGACCGCACCACCGACCTGGTCGCCCGCCTCGCCGATTCCTACACCGTGCTCACCTACGACCGCCGCGGCCTGTCCCGCAGCCGGCTCGACGCCCCCGGGCAGGGCGCGACGCTAGCCGAGCACGCCGACGACGTCCACCGCCTGCTGGCCTCCCTCACCGACACCCCCGCGCTCATGCTCGGCTGCAGTCTCGGAGCCGTCATCGGCCTGCACGCGGCCCTGCGGCATCCCAGGCAGATCCGCACCCTCATCGCCCACGAGCCCGTCGCCCCACGCCTGCTGCCGGACGGCGAACGCGCCCGTCACGAGCGCGAACTCGCCGCGCTCCAGGACCTCTACCTCCGCGAGGGTCTGGCCGCGGCGCTCCCGGAGATCGCCAGGACCCTGGGCATCGACCTCGCCGCCAAGGACGCGGAACCCGGTCTGACGCCCCAGCCGATCAACGCGCTGCGCGCCGCGAACTTCGACTACTTCTTCCGGCACGACTTCACCGCCGTCCTTCACGACACTCTCGACATCGCGGCACTGAAGGACGTCAGCACCCGCATCGTGCCCGCCGCCGGACGCACCACCGCGCACCATGTCTTCGACTACCGGGCCGCTGCAGCCCTGGCCGCGCTGCTCGGCCGCGAACTGCAGGAGCTGCCCGGCGGCCACAACGGGAACACCACGAATCCGCGGGCCTACGCCACACGCATCCGGGAGATCCTGGACGCCGGACCGATCCAGCTGCACGGAACGATCGGACCCGCCCGCACCACCATCGCCGGCATCGCCTCGCTGGCCGGAGTACAGCGGCACACCGTCTACCGGCACTTCCCCACCGAGGAAGAGCTGTTCACGGCATGCTCCACGGAGTGCTGGCAGCGCAACCCCTGGCCGGACGCCACGAGATGGCAGGACATCCCCTCGCCGGGCGAGCGAGCCGTCGGGGCGCTCAGCGACCTGTACCGCTTCTACGACGCCGTCGAGCCCATGCTGGTCAACGTCCTCAAAGACGGCGACCACATTCCCGGCATAAAACCCAGCGTGGACGCCTACGAGGCGAAGATCGACGCGATCACCCAGGTCCTCATCGCGGGCTACTCCCCCGCCCCGGCCACATTCCCCACCCTCACGGCCGCAGTCCGCCACGCCGCCGCCTTCAGCACATGGCAGTCACTCGTCCGCGCCAACGGCCTCGAAGCCGGCACCGCAGCGGCCCTGATGGCCGCACTTCTCCACACCGCCGCGCAGCCCCCCGACGAGCTGGGGGCAAGGGCGGTCCGCGGGTAAGAACCGCGCACAACAGCGCGCCGAGACGCAGGACTTCGGCCCGCCGGCCGGACCAGTCCGCCTGGCAAACCGTCCAGAGACGAATATGGGGCCCGGGGTGCTGGAGTCGACAGGTCCCCGTGAGGTTGCGTGGGTGGCCGGCGCGCCGGCCGCGCTGGGTACGCTCACGCTTTGACAGCGCGCACAGCAGGATGGGTCTCCCGGCTCTGGCGCTCCGCCCATCGCCTGGGCTGCCCAGCCGCTGCGGCGGATGGAAACTGTGCCGGAACCCGTGCGCCGGGCCATGGCGGAAGTCGCTTCAACCGGTCACAGACCGGCGATGTCCCCGGCTCGCCTGAGCGCGGAGTCGAGCTTGTCCACCACGGTGTCGTGCCGCCTGGCGCGCACCGCCCGGTCCGCCGGCACCAGCCGTTCGGCGGCCTGCACCGCGTAGGCGTCCGGGTCACCGAAAGCGGTCCGCGGGTGCTCTCCCGTCTGCGCGCAGTGCGCCGTGACGTCCTTGACTGCCTGGAGCACGACCGCCCGGTCCACGCCCGGCTGCATGGCCAGCCGTACCTGGAAACGCGCCATCCACTTTTCGCGGTCCTTCTCCCCCGCCGCGTCCGTCGTCTGGTCCCTCTTCGCCACGTGCTCTCCCAGGTGATCGGCAGCCGTCCGTCATGAAGTTGGACGTCGGGGCGTTGAAGTGGGTTGCGCAAGCGGAAATCCGATCCGTTTCCGCTCGGCCGCGGTCAGCACCGGCCGGCGCGCCCTGCCGGACGAGCGTATGGCAGGCGACTGGACACCCTGTTTCTCCATCGGGTGATCGCCAGGTTCCACGACAGGGATGAGCAGGAGCTGCTCCATACAGCGGAGATGTGATCATTTATCATTTCCGGGTGCTCCGTCCTCCAAGGTCTGGGAGGAAGCCGCCGATCAACCCATAGGCGACGCGATGGACAAACCCGATTCACGTGGGCCTCTTGAGCGGGTGGTTCGCAGCGAATGAACGAATCTCCGGGAGAAAAAGCGATGAGCGGCAGGAGCCTGACCCAGACCGAGGCAGAGGGGCGCGCGAGGCTGCTGGCGGTCGAGCGGTATGACGTTGCCGTCGACCTTTCGGAACTGATGACCGGCTCGCGGGTCCGGTGCGAATCGACGATCACCTTTACGTGTCACCGGCCCGGGGCCGAGACCTTTGTCGATTGTGCGGCGGCGGTGGAGAGCGCCACGCTCAACGGGGTCGTGCTGGGGCCGGCTGTCGAGGGCCGGATCGCGCTGACCGGTCTTGCCGAGCGCAACGTCCTCACGGTGGTCTCGGTGGCGGAGTGCTCGGCCGACGGCCGGGGCGTGCACAAGGCAGTCGATCCCGCCGACGGCGAGACGTATGTCTACACCGACTTCAGTCCCGACTACGCCCGGTACGTGTTGGCCTGCTTCGATCAGCCGGACCTCAAGGCGCCGTGGGCGTTCACCGTGACCGCTCCGGCCGGCTGGCGGGTGTTGAGCAACAGCGGTGACCCGCAGATCGAACACCTCGGCTCGCTGCGGCGGTGGACCTTCCCGCCGACGCCGCCGCTGGCGACGTACAACACGGTGATCAACGCGGGCCCGTACTACGAATTGCGTCGTCGCGGTGCTGGTCATGATCTCGGCCTCTTCGCCCGGCAGTCGCTGGCCTCCATCTTGGACCGGGACGCCGACGAACTGTTCACCCTGACCACCCAGGGGCTCGAGTTCTTCGCCGACAAGTTCGGCATGCCGTTTCCGCAGCACAAGTACGACCAGGTCTTCACGCCCGAGTTCCCCGGCGCGCTGGAGAACTTCGGCTGCGTCACCTGGATGGACTGGTTCCTGCGCAGGAGCACGCCGACCCGCGCGGAGTGGGACATCTTCTCGCGCTATCTGTTGCACGAGCTCGCGCACATGTGGTTCGGCAACATCGTCACCATGCGCTGGTGGGATGACCTGTGGCTGAACGAGGCGTTCGCGGAGTTCGCGAGCAATTGGGCCGCGGTGAGCGCGACGTCGTACACCGATGCCTGGACGGCACATCTGGCCGGCGAGAAACTCAAAGCGTATTTCATGGACCAGGGACCGACGACGCACCCGATCCGTCAGCAGGTCCGCGACGTCTCCGAGGCCGAAGCGACGTTCGACTCCATCACCTACTCCAAGGGCGCTTCCGTACTGCACCAGCTGATGACGTACGTCGGCGAAGCAAACTTCTCCGCGGGCCTCACCCGCTACTTCGCCACGCATGCCTGGGGCAGCACCACGCTGAAAGACCTGATCGACGCGGTCGCCGACGCCGGCGGACGTGACCTGGACCAGTGGCGCGCGGGATGGCTGGAGACAGCGGGCACCGACCGGCTCACTCTCGACCACGACAGTGACGGGTTCGCCCTGGCCGCTCATGGCCCGGGGGGCCCGCCGCGCCCGCAAGTGCTGGCCGTCGGCGCCTACAAGCGTTCAGGGGAGCGCCTCGAGCGGACGGCACTCGTCGAAGTCGAGGTGGCGGGCGAACGGACCCGGCTCGACCTGCCGGCAGGAGCCGACCTGTATCTGGTCAACGATGAAGACCTGACCTTCGCCTCGACGAGACCTGACGCCACGACCAGAGACGCGTTCTTCGCCAACGCCGCCCGCCTGCCCACTGCGACCGCGCGGGGTGTCGCCGTCACCACGGCCTGGGACATGCTGATCAACGGCGAGGCGACC
Source organism: Streptomyces sp. NPDC002306 (assembly GCF_053593435.1). Lineage (NCBI taxonomy): Bacteria > Bacillati > Actinomycetota > Actinomycetes > Kitasatosporales > Streptomycetaceae > Streptomyces > Streptomyces sp. NPDC002306. The sequence continues at coordinate 5,811 of NZ_JBSFCK010000078.1, read as the reverse complement.
GCCGCCGAAGCCGTCCAGTGCCTGACCGGAGTGCTGGCTGTCGAAACCTCCGCGTCGGTGATCGAGCCGTATCTCAACCTGGCTGTCGAGGCCGCAGATCTGTGGAGCCCCACGTCGGAGCGGGACGCATTGCTGCGGGCAGTGGCCGCGGCGTGCCGCAGCCTCTCCGGCGTCGGCGCCTACCGCAAAGCGGCGTTGCGCGGCTTCGCTCGCACCGCGGCCGGCCCGGAAGAAGTGGCCTGGCTCCAGACCGAGGCCGGGCAGGACATCGATCTCCAGTGGCGAGCACTGGTTCGCAAGGCTCAGCTCGGATGCCCGACCGCCACCGAGGCACAGGCGCTGCTCGACCGCGACCCGGACCCCGACGCATGGATCAGCAGGCTCCAGGTCCGCGCCGCGACCCCGGACGCGGCAGAGAAGAACGCGGTGTGGCAGACGCTGGTGACGGACCGCGCGGTGCCTCTCGCTTCGGTCCACTCAGTTGCGGCGCCGTTCTGGAGCGCCGGTCAGGACGACTTGCTGAGGCCCCACGCGCAGGCCTACCTCGATCTCGTGCCGACCGTCCACCGCGGCGGAACCATGCAGGCAACGACTTACACCAAAACTCTCTTCCCGCTCTTCGGTATCGACCTGGCCTACCTGAAGCGAGCGGAAGAGCTGGCGGCGCAGGCTGTCCCGGTCGTCCGCAAAAACCTCCTGGACCGGGCCGACCGGATGCGCCGCATGTTGCGCTCCCGAGGCTGAAGGCCTGCGGCGCGGATCCTTGTGCGGGTGCCCGCCCGCAGGGCGGTCGCGGGCCCTGCCCGGCGCATGCACTGCCGGCCGGACGCACCAGCCCTCTGCGGCCGGCCGACGCGTCCGGTGACCCAGCGCCCGGTTCACCACCCGGGTGCGGTCGGGGCAACAGCGAGGACGTGAGCGTAGGGGCTGTCGGCACGGTACGCCGCTCCCGGCCGTCGGGTGTTCGTAACCGTCTCGTGACTCCTCCCTGTGGGACGGGGCTTTCCGCTATGCCAGGTGGGCGTTGCGACGGGCCAGCCCGGCCCGTAGAACGTTGGTGGCTCCCACTGTGTCGGCGTGGGCGGTGTGGCCGCAGGCGAGGCAGTGGAATTTTTCCTGGGTGGGCCGGTTCTCCTTGGCGGTGTGCCCGCATGCGGGGCAGGTGCGGGAGGTGTTGCGGGGGTCCACGGCAATCACTTCCCGTCCGACGCTTTCAGCCTAATTCCCCTGTAAGGACCTCACCGGCCCTCGCCGGTCGGCGAGGTGATTCGAACAGGTTGTGACGCCTGCACTCCACCGGGCCGTCCAGGTCTCCGACGAGCACGGCTACGCAACCCAGCTGGCGAGTGGTGGTCTCGTGAGTTCCGGTGGATACATCTCAACGTCACGGCCAGGAGGCCTTCCCACAGAGCGGTGCCATCCGGTGCTCTCGTGGCCGCCACCCACCCAGCGCTGACGCTGCTGGTGGTTGTGTGGGCTCCGCACGCACGCCTTCTTTCAGCCCGGCCATGATGTCTCCGCCAAGATCGGCGGCGTGCGGCGCCTTCACGGCCACCAGCGGCGTCAACACCGTTTTCGTGATCACTCGTTGGAGTTGGTAGTGCGAGCCCGTCGCACGGTGATCTCTCGCTTACCCCGAGCCGTCTGAGCTCTGGGAACAGACCGGGGCCCGTGCGGTGAGCTGGTGCCACGAACGGCTCGTGAGGTGTCGGCCCGGTCCTTGATCGAGGCCTGGAATTAGGTCGCTACGTGGCCCCGCATGCGCTCTCACCGGCACGTAGAGGAGGGAAGTAGATCTACTGCGGCATCGACTGGGCCGAGAAGACGCACGACGTCGCCCTGGTCGACGACGACGGCAAGCTCCTGGCCAAGCGCCACATCACCAACGACGCGGCCGGCTACAAGATCCTGCTGGATCTGCTCGCGGAGCACGGCGACACCGAGGACGATCCCATTCCGATCGCCATCGAGACCTCCCGCGGCCTGCTCGTCGCCATGCTGAGGACCGGGAAGCGGCAGGTCTACGCGATCAACCCGATGGCCGCCGCCCGATACCGCGACCGCCACGCGGTCACCCGGAAGAAGTCCGACCCCGGCGACGCCCTCGTCCTGGCGAACATCCTGCGAACCGATATGCACGCGCATCGGCCGCTGCCGCAGGACAGCGACCTGGCACGCGCCATCGCCGTCCTCGCGCGCGCCCAGCAGGACGCGGTCTGGAACCGGCAGCAGCTGTCCAACCAGCTCCGCTCGCTCCTGCGCGAGTACTTCCCCGCCGCCCTCGACGCCCACCTGCACTGGCAGAACGGCCTCTGCCGCCCCGAGGCCAGAGTCCTGCTGGAACTCGCACCCACCCCGACGAGAGCCGCCAGGCTGTCGATCGTGCAACTGCGCTCGGCCCTCAAACGCGCCGGTCGCCAGCGCCGGATCGACACCGACGCCAAACGCATCCGCGAGGTGCTGCGGACCGACTACGCGCACCAGCCACCGTTGGTCGAGGACGCACTCGGCAAGCAGATGCTCGCCCTGCTGCGGCAGCTCGACGCCGCCTGCATCGCCGCCGACCAGCTCGCCGAGGCAGTGGAAGAGGCTTTCCCTCAGCACCCGGACGCCGAGATCATCCTGAGCTTCCCCGGGCTTGGAACCCAGCTCGGCGCCCGGATCCTCGCTGAGATCGGGGACGATCACACCCGTTTCACCACCGCCCGCGGTATGAAGGCCTACGCCGGCGCATCCCCGGTCACCAGGGCCTCCGGGAAGAAGTCCAGCATCACCAGACGCTGGGTGAAGAACGACCGGCTCAACCACACCGGCTACCTCTGGGCCTTCGCAGCCCTGACCGCCTCCCCGGGGCCAAAGCACACTACGACCGACGTCGCGAGGCCGGGGACTGGCACGCCGCCGCTCAGAGGAACCTGTTCAACAAGATGATCGGCCCACTCTACTACTGCCTCCAAAAGCACATCCTGTTCGACGAGACTCCCGCCTTCCGCATCCAACTACCCGCCGCTGCTTGACACGTTGCAACCATGAGGTGTCTTGGCGTGCAGGATCGTCAGGAACACCCCCCAACCGGCATCCGGGATCGACTGGTTAAGCCCGGACTTCGCCGCTGCCCAGTTGGGCAGGAACACGCCCGCCTGGTCGGGGTCGGGCCTGAGTGCGGGGGCCTTGCTCATGTTGCGGATCTGGAACCAGAAGCGCCCAGCCTGACCGTCACCACACAAGGAGCAGAGAACTCCGGCGCTTTACGCTTCCGGGCCGAGGACCGCATTCCCGCCTGGCCTGAAGGCCGGGATTCCCTGCGAAGAGCAAGAGATGGACGCCTGGTTGCGCAGCAGCGCGGATGGCATGACGAGTGCGCAGGCGCGGCCTGGCGCAGTCACTCGCGCCGGGCGTCGAGTTGCCGGACCCGGCCAGGGCTGCGCAGTCGGAGCCGGAGTCAGACAACAGCCTCATCTACCAGTTCATCGCCAAGTCTGATCAATTCGTATCGTAATTTATGGAGCACGCTAATCATCGATTTCAATGAACACCTGCGGAGGCAATCAGGGAACGCTCAAAAAATCGAGGCGTCATAACTGAAATAATCTGATGCGCCGCTCCGCGTACGAGCCTCAGTTGAAGATCTATATTTCATTATCTAACCTACCTAGATGCCTACAGGAGCGGTACCATGCACGTCAACCATCGAGCAATCTTCTCATTGCCTGTGCGTAAATACCTCTTCTATGGTTTTCAGGATCGCCCTGTACAGGTAAGAGTAATCACTACTCATCTTTGTAAGCCTGGAAGGCGTTATGAAGCGCGGTGGAGCTGCGGTGTGGTGGTGTCGTGAACTCGTTTAGCGGGTTCGGGCAACAAGGGGGTGACAGGTCGGTACGGAGTTCTTGGAGTACATGTTGACTGGGCCACCATCGTCCGATGCTGCTGCCATCGGCCAATCGTTGCAGCAGCCTGAGGTGTTCGCTCATCTGTATGACCGGTACGCGGCGGATATCCATCGCTACGTGACGCGCCGGCTGGGCTCGGAGACAGCTGATGACGTGACATCGGAGACATTTCTGGTCGCCTTCCGCACCCGTAAACGTTTCGATGCCAGCGCGGCCAGCGCGCGCCCATGGCTGTACGGAATTGCGGCGAAGCTAATCAGTCGGCAGCAGCGTTCGGAGGTCCGGATGCTCAGGGCTTATGCCCGCACGGGCTGTGATCCGGTGGCAGAGTCCTGGGCGGAACATGTTGACAGTCGGGTGGTCGCGCAGGGGATGCAGCAAAAGCTGTCTGGAGCGCTCGCTGGGCTGTCGGCGGGAGACCGCCATGTGCTGCTGCTGGTGGCATGGGCGGAGTTCAGCTACCAGGAGGTCGCCGATGCCCTGGAAATCCCGCTAGGAACGGTGCGCTCACGGTTGAACCGCGCCCGCCGCAAGATCCGCACGACGCTCGGCGCCGATCCCGCAATCGATGCCATGGAGGTGGCTTAAACATGGACGAGATGACTCAGTTGCGTGCCCTGCGCGCCAACGCTCCGAAGCCGGACCACCTCCGCCTCGCCGCCGGACGGCAGGCACTGCTGCAGACTACTCGCGACCAGGCGAGCGCACACCGGGTGCTCACCGGGTGGCGGATGGCCGCCGTGGGTTCGGCGGCCACAATCATCGCTATCGCCCTCGTGGGCGGACAAATGCAAACCAAGAGCGCCGAACCTGACTTCGTCCCGGTCGCCCGGCCCGCCTACACCAGCCAGCTCGGCAGCGCCTCCAAGATCTTGAACGACGCGGCCGATGCAATCGCCAGACGTCCTGCACCCGTGTTTCAGCAAAACGACTGGGTCTACACCAGGGAAGTTAACGCCAACGCGACCGACCAGGAGCGGCCAAACCAGCTGAGAAAGCATGAGTCATGGACCCGCTACGCCAACCCCGCCTTCGAGAACGGCCGGGCAGGAGATGACCACTCGCCACGCGAGACATATCGCTTCCTGGCCGGTCTACCCCGCGATCTGAACGCGGTGAAGAGGAAGGCCCGCGCCTTCTACCCCAGTGACGGCCACGAGAGCAGGACCCAGCACAACTTTCGAGCCCTGAAGGGGCTCGCAGATTCTTATCCCGCGCCGCCGCAGGGCCTTGCAGCCGTCTACCGTGCCCTGGCCACTATCCCAGGGATCAAGGCGGCCCGCGCCACCGATGTACTCAAGCGCGATGCCATCGCCATCTACCTACCGGGCAGCGAACAGGAGGGATCACTACGAGAAGAATTCCTCTTCAACCCGCAAACCTACCTCTACATGGGGTCTCGCTGGATCGCCCAGAAAGACAATCAAGATCCTGACGCCAACCCCGGGGACCGCTGGAAGAAGGGAGACGTCATCATCGACAACTCCCGCAAGGAAGTCGCCCTCGTAGACGAAAAGAACGAACGACCGTAGCCAATCGGACCGCTTACGACGCCAACGCGGTTCCCGGTCCCGCATTCCGTCCGGGACCGGGAACCCCGGTACGCAGCCGGCATCACGAAGCACCGGCGGCACGACCCTCAGCATGGTCATGTAGCCCAGTAACTTGAGAAGCCTTCACGCAGGCTGCTTCCCTGCTCTTCGAGCAGTTACGTAATCGGCCGTACTGTCCGCGCCCTTGACGGAGTGGGCATCGATGACCACCCGGACCGGCCAGGTGGTCGGGACCACCGTTTTGAGCTTATGTGGGCAACGGCAGCGGCCCGGGCTGTGAAGCCGAGCCCGGAACGCCGCGCCGGCCTCGATGTCCTCTCCGACGGGCAGCGCGGTGATCCGGGTGAGGGTCCGCTCCGAAGAGG
>NZ_JBSFCK010000077.1:0-13383 GCF_053593435.1 Streptomyces sp. NPDC002306 | reverse complement strand
CTGCTGGACCGGCAGCTGCACCACCTGCGACCAGCCCCTCCCCGCCAGAACACGTTCGACACCAAGAACCAGACAGACCTAACGGAGTCCTACTATTAGGGCGTGGGCATGAGCAGACAGGCCCCGACGCTGGAGGACGTCGCCCGCGAGGCCGGCGTCTCCCGGGCGGCCGTGTCCCGAGTCGTCAACGGCGTCCGGAACGTGGACCCGGCCATACAGGAAATGGTCCGCCAGGCCATCGAGCGGATGGGCTACGCCCCCAACCGGGCGGCCCGTTCCCTGGTGACCCGGCGCGCCGAGACCGTCGCCCTGGTGGTCTCCGGGGCCGGGGACACCTCGGACGCGGGCCAGGACGCCTTCGCCGCCCGGGTGTTCGCGGACCCCTTCTTCGGACGGGTGGTCGGTGGAGTCGTCGGTTTCCTGCGCCCCCGCTCCATACACCCGGTGCTGATGTTCGCCGAGTCCCCCGCGGCCCGCGAGGAGGTGCTGACCTATCTGCGCCAAGGCCGTGCCGACGGCGCGCTCGTGGTCTCCAGCCACGCCGACGACCCGCTGCCCGCGCTGCTCGCCGACGCCGGGCTCCCCGCGGTGCTCTTCGCCCGTCCCTCGCGCCCGGTGCCGCTCAGCTACGTCGACCTGGCCCACTGGCACGGCGGACGCCTCGCCGCCGAACACCTGCTCGCCCGCGGCCACCATCGGCCCGCCACGGTCTGCGGCCCCTTGGACGTGTCGGCGAGCCAGGAGCGGCTGGCCGGTTTCCGCGACACGCTCGCCCGGCACGGTCACCCCTACGTGCCGGTCGCCGAGGGCGGCTTCACCCTGGACAGCGGAATCGCCGCCATGTCCGACCTGCTGGCCCGGCATCCCGACGTGGACGCGGTGTTCGCGGCCAACGACCTGATGGCGCAGGGCGTCTGTCAGTTGCTGCGGGAGCGCGGGCAGCGGGTGCCCGAGGACGTCGCCGTCGTCGGCTTCGACGACTCCAGCGTCGCGGTCACCTGCCGGCCTCGGCTGACCACCGTCCGCCAGCCCGTCGAGGAGATGGCCGCACGGATGGCCCGTCTGCTCGACGAACACATCCACGGCCTGCGCACCGACGCGACGTCGGTCGTCTTCGACCCGGAACTGGTGGTGCGCGAGTCGGCGTAGCTCACCGGTCCCGAAGGGTCGCGAGTCCGGTGCAGCAGGCCGGTCTGGAACGGTCGTGAGTGGGTGGAGACACCGGTCTGTCGCGAGTCGGTGGAGACGCGTCTGGAACGGTCGCGAGTCAGCGGAGTACGCCGGTCTCGAACGTCACGTCACGTCAGCGGCGAGGCGTGCGCACCACCGGTCCGAGCATCCTGTCGAGGACACCCACCGTCACCACCGCGTACGCCACATGCGGGACGATGTCCGAGACCCAGCCCGAGAGTCCCCAGGTCCGGGGATCTGTCACGCCCAGCACCGTCATCGGCCCATTGGTGCCGATCAGAGCCCCGACGGTGGCGACGAGGTACTGACACGGCAGCGGCGGGTTCCACCCGGCCGCACGGGCGACACCGAGCACTCCGCCCATACCCAGCCCGGCGGCGAACCCGGTCATGGGAGCGAGGCCCGCGATCCGATGGGCCAGCGCCTCGCCCTCGCCGGGTATCCGCACGTGCAGCCTCGCCGCCAGCCTGCGCAGAGTCGTCTCAGGCGTACTGCTGGCCGGCCTGGCCCGGACCGCCATGTCGGCGTAGCTGACGATGTCGAGCGCGGTACAGCCCGCGGCTCCCGCCGCGACGCCGTAGAGCAGTGGCCGTTTCAGGGGCAGCATGGATCGCCCTCCAGTCAGTCCCGCGACGGACGGGTTCCCGTCTCGGACCTACGGTGCCGGCACCCCTCGATGGTCTCACTCCGGCGGGCACGTCGCAGGGTACGACCGGAGGCGGGGGCGCGATGGGTGGGCTGGGCTGTTCAGGTGCGATCGAGGTGTCGGCGGGCCCGGGGCCGCGTACGGGACGCGATCCGTCGGACGATGGTGTCCAACTGCCCTTTCGCGCGCCCCGGCCTGGTGAGGACCATGACCACCGAGACCACCGGCACGACGAGTCACCCCGACAAGGTCCGGCCGTTGGGCGAAGCGCTCGACGGGGCCGGTATGTCACGCCTGCACGTCCTGTTCTGGCTGCTCGCCGGACTGGGCGTCATGCTCGACGGCTTCGACTTCTTCGTCATCGGCGTCGCCAATCCGCTGGTCGCCCACGACTTCCAGGTGAGCGCGGCTCAGAAGGGCCTGCTCTCGGCGGCAGCCATCGTGGGATCGGTCTTCGGCGCCGCGCTCCTCGGCCCGCTCGGCGACCGCGTCGGGCGGCGCCGCATCTTCCGGGTCGACCTGTGGATGTTCGTCGTCTTCTCCCTGCTGTGCGCGGTCGCGTGGGACATCTGGTCGCTGATGGCGTTCCGCTTCGTGCTCGGTATCGCGGTGGGCCTGGACTATCCGATCGCCGCGAGCTACCTGGCGGAGATCCTGCCTGCCAAGAACCGCGGCCGGTGGCTGGTGGCCGCGTTCAGCCTCCAGGCGGCGGGCATCCTGCTCGGGGCGGTGGCCGGAGTGGTGATCCTCGAGATCTGGCCGCACCCCGGCTCCTGGCGGATCCTGCTGGGGTTCGGTGCGGTGCCGGCGCTGGTCATCATCTGGCTGCGCCGCAGGGTGCCGGAGAGCCCTCGCTGGCTCGCCCAGAACGGGCGCGACCAGGAGGCCCGCGAAGTCGGTCAGGCACTGGTCGGCGCTCCTGTCGTGGTGACCGACGCCGACCGGGCACGGATGGAGTCGCCGCCCGAGGGGCTGCGGGCGTTCATCCAGCCGCGACTGTTCTCCCCGCGCTGGCGCAAGCGCACCATCTTCGCCGCGGTGCCGTGGTTCCTGATGGACATCGCCACCTATGGGGTCGGGATCTTCACCCCGACCCTGCTGGCGGGGCTGTCACTGGCCGGTGCGAACACCACGTTCATCGCCGACGACATCGCCTCCACCACTGGCACGGCCCTGCTGGACATCTTCCTGGCCATCGGTTTCGCGTTGGCGATCCTGCTGGTGGACCGGGTCGGGCGGGTACCTCTCCAGCTGACCGGATTCGCCGTCATGGCCTTGGCGCTGTGTGTGCTGGCCGTGGCCGATCAGCTCCCGGGAGGCGCCGGCGCGCACCTCGGCATGGTCGCCATCGGCTTCGCGCTGTTCAACACGTTCATGAACCTCGGGCCCAACGCCACCACCTTCACGTTGCCCGCCGAGGTCTTCCCGTCCGAGATGCGCACGGCGGGCCACGGCTTCGCCGCCGGGTGCGGAAAACTCGGTGCCGCCCTGGGAACCTTCCTCTTCCCCGTCCTGCTGGCCGACGTCGGGGAAAGCGCGCTGCTGTACGGGGTGGCCGTCATCTGCGCCCTGGGCTTCGTGATCACCTTCGCCTTCCGGGTCGAGACGCGCGGCCGTTCCCTCGATGAACTGTCCGGCGCCCAGGTCGCCGCGGTCGCGCCTCGCGTGTCCCCGCCGTGACCCGGCCGACCACCCGTCGTCTCCACCGCCGCGGGCCCCTTTCCGTCTCTTCCTGATCTTTCCCGCCCCTTCCCGATCATCTGGCCCGCTCCGGGGCCCCCGATCACGCGTCCCGGCGTCCGGTCGGTGCCGGGTTCGTCGAGGCGCGTACGGCGCCGGCGCTGGCGGTCACCACGAGGAGGATGGCCAGGATCTCCGGCGCCGCGAGATCCTGGTCCAGGACGAGAAACCCGGCCGTCGCGGCGACCGCGGGGGCCAAGCTCATGAGAACGGCGAAGGTGGCCTTGTGGAGCCGCCGCAGGGCCAGCAGTTCCAAGGTGTAGGGAAACACGGACGACAGCAGCGCCACGGCGGCACCCAGGCCCAGGGACACCGGCTGGACCAGCGCGCTCCCCGCGGCGAGCACCCCCGCGGGCAGGCTCACCAACGCGCCGACACCCATGGCGAGCGCGAGCCCGTCGGCCTTGGGGAAACGGCTGCCGGTACGGGCGGAGAGCACGATGTACGCGGCCCACATGGCCGCCGCGCCCAGGGCGAAGGCGCTGCCCGTGAGGTTGAGTCCGTCGAGACCGCCCCGGCCCAGCAGCGCCACACCCGTCAGTGCCAGTGCCGCCCACAGCCAGCCGCTCTTGCGCCGCGCCGTCACCACCGACAGCACCAACGGGCCCAGTACTTCCAAGGTGACGGCGGCGCCCAGCGGGATCCGGGCGATCGCTTGGTAGAACAGCGTGTTCATCCCGGCCAGCGCCACACCGAAGGCCATGACGACGGCCCAGTCCGACCGCCGGTGGCCACGGACCACGGGTCGGCACACGGCCAGGAGCACCACGGCCGAGAGCGTCAGGCGCAACGACACCACCCCGGCCGCCCCCGCGCGGGGAAACAGCAGGCTCGCCACCGCGGCGCCGAACTGCTGGGCGAACACACCGCCGATCACCAGACCGACCGCCCCCGCCCGCCCGCTGCCCCGCGCATCGGTGACGGGGTCGCGGTGCGGGACACGGGAGGAGGTGTCGGTCGAGCGCAGATCGGTCATGACCTTGACGCTACGGGCCGTTCGGCGCCCTGTGAAAAGCCGGTTCGCCCGCCGTCAGGCTCGCCGGGTACGACCACGGAGCCGCGCCGACCGCACCGTCTCCGGCACCACCACGATCGCGCCCACCCGCCACGAGCCGCGGGTGGGCGACGACCGTAGGCCTCTCGTCCGCCTGAGTACCCGGCCTCATCGCCCTTCGGGCATCAGGCCTTGAGGCGTTCCCGGTCTCCCATCACCACGACGGGGTGGTCGGCCGGATCGAGGGTGCGCAGCAGGGTCTTCATGCCGGACTCCGGAACGGTGACACAGGCCGACGTGCCGTCACCGTGGTCCAGGTGGAGCCATATCCCGCCACCCTTCTCCACTCCCTCCGGCCGGGTCCAGTCGAAGGGCGGAACGCCCTTGAGCCGGTTGTAGTTGATGGCTATGACGTAGTCGAAGTCATGAGCGTGGGCTTCTTCCGGGTTCAGCGTGGCCGCGTAGGCGTTGTCGTCGTACCAGTACCGCAGCCGGCTGCCCGGATCCTCGAGCGACCCTCCGGCGTCGGTCAGGCTGAACACGCCGACGGGACTGCGCTCGTCCTCCAGCTCATGGTCCGTCGTCCAGCCCATCCTGCCGTTGTGCGCGGGCCAACTGCCCTTCTTCTTCCAGGCGGTGCCCTGCTTCTCGTAGAGCACGACGAGGCTGTCGGGTGAGTCGCGGCGATCGCCGTAGACGACCACCGCCTGGCGGGTGCTGTCCGGCACCTTCCGCCACATCCGGTCGCCGACGCCCGGAAGACGTGGACCGCCCTTGAGAGGAGAGCCGGACGCCCCGGGGTTGTTGTTTCCCGGTGCCCCGCCCGGACTGGTCCGCTCCGTCATGTCACCGCACGCGGTGAATGCCGCCAGCAGAACGCCTGAGGCGACAGCCGCGGATATGGCATGACGCGCACCGCCGCGCCGCGCCGGACGGGAGGAGGACGGGGTATCAGTGGGTGTCCGCATGGTATGGATCCTCCGGCGGAACGAAGCCGGCGCGCATCCGCACGCTGGCATCCGGTCTAACGGCGGGTCGTGTGCCCGATGAGTCGTCCCCGGCCATGGATTCACCGTACGCCGGTGCCGACGACCGGGCAGAGCGAGCTCCGGAGCGTGCGGGACGAGGCGACCGCCCGCCCACTGAGTGCCGCGCCGCGAGCGGGACGGCGGGTGATGTCACGCCGTACGGCGGCGGGGGGTGTCGACGGGTGTGGCGGATTCGATGGGATCGGCGGCGCGTGACCGGACGATCAGGACGTCGTCGGGGGTGAGTTCCCTGCCGTCCTCGGCGGTGAGCGTCAGCGGCGAGGGTTGCCGGCCGGTGCGGGCGTCGACGACACGGTGGACCGGTTCGTCGTCCTCGAAGAGATGCTTCTGCCCCCACTGGCGCAGTGCCGCGAGGACGATGTGGAAGTCGCGCCCCTTCTCGGTGAGGACGTAGTCCCGCGAGTTGCCGAGCGCCGACTCATGGACCTCGAAGATCCCGACGGACACCAGCTTCTGGAGTCGTGCGGTGAGAACGTTGGTGGCGAGGCCGATGTGATTGCTGAAGTCGGTGAACCGGGTGATGCCGTGCATGGCGTCACGCAGGATCTGGAGTGTCCAGGTGTCGCCGACCTCGTACAGGGACCGGTCGATGGGGCACGCGGACGTGCCGAGATCTCGATGCTTCACCGTGCCTCCCTGTGCAAGTCACTTGCAATTCTAAAGCACGATTGCCGTGGTAGGTCGGCTGGTGTGGCGTTCGACACTGCCTGCGGTTACGGCTGCGGCTACGGCTACGACTGAGGGATGGATGGACCGGCGCCCCGGGAGCACTGGACGCCGGGCTCCACGACGGACCTGGCGGAGGGCTCCGACGGGTGCCGCGTCGCGGGCCCGGCCGGGAGGGAGCGGGCCTCGCGGGGTGCGGCGGGGGAGCGGCGGTTGATCAGCACCACCCCGCCGATGATGACGACGCCGCCCACCACTTCGAGGAGCCGCGGTATCTCGGACAGCCACACGAAGGAGACGACGATCGCGACAGGCGGCACCAGGTACAGCGCGGCGGTGGAGACGGTGAGCGGCAGCTGGGCCACGGCGTAGCCCCAGAGAACGAATCCCACCGCGGAGGGCAGCAGGCCGAGATAGGCCGCGGAGGCGAGTGCTTCGGGCGGGGCGGCGGCGAGGGCGCGCAGTGTCGCCGGAAGCAGCGGCAGGGCGAGAACAGTGCCCGCCGTCATCGCGTACGTGGCGACCTCCAGGCCGCTGTAGCGGCGCAGCAGAGGCTTGGAGACGCAGTGGTAGGCACCCTGCACGACGGCGGCGGCCAGCACCACGAGTGCGCCGGTGGACAGCGCCGTGGAACCCCCGCCGAGCGCGACAAGCGCACAGCCGCCGATGGCGACGCCGCTTCCGGCGACCACCCGGCGCGTCACCGGCTCCGACAGGAACACCCTGCCCAGCAGGATGCTGAAGACCGGCGCTATGGCGATCAGCATGCTGGCGGTGCCCGCCGGGACGTGGACCTCGCCCCAGTTCAGCAGCACCTGGTAGGCCGTCATGCCGGTGGCGCCGGCGAGGGCGATCAACGGCAGATCGCGTGGCCGGGGACGCCGGACGCCCAGGAAAGGCGCGATGAACAACAGGGCTGCGGCGGCGACGCACAGCCGGGTCAAGGACAGCGCCGCCACGCCCAGGCCGTCGACCCCGACGCGGATGGCGGGGAACGCCGAGGCCCAGAGCACCACGACGCCTGAGAGGGCGAGGAAGCTGCGGGTGCCGATGCGTGTGTTCACACCCGCTACGGTGCGCCCATCGAATGAAAAGGTCCAGTTACTTGTTCTTGTGGCAATGGGAAGGGTGACTTAATGATGCCCTGCCGGGTCCCGCCGCGCCCCCGCCGGTCCTGTCGTCACGCCACCGGAGGCTTCGTGCCGCTGTTCGGCAGCCACCGCGTCGGCCACCATGCCGGCTGCCGCCTCGCGCAGGAGTTCTGTCAGGTGGACGAGATCGGGGCGCCGGGATGTGCCGGTGCGGTTGACGGTGTAGACGGTGCGGGTCACGGGGTGGAGGAGGGGATGCAGGCTGATCGGCCCCGGGGTCGAGTCCGGGACGGTCATACGAGGCAGGAGGGCCGCGCCCGCCCCCGCCGCGACCAGGGCTGCGAGTACCGAGAAGTCGCTGCTGCGCGAGCGGATGGCGGGGACGAACCCGGCCGCCCCGCACGCGCGCTGGATCATCTCGTAGCAGGAGGTTCCCGGGCCGGGTGTGAGCCAGGGGCTGTCGGACAGCCGTGCCAGGTCGACGGTCTCGCCCGGCGCGATTCCCCTGCGGGCGGCGTGATCAGGGTGCAGTGCGAGCAGGACGGGCTCGTCGAGAAGCGTGGTCTGCTCGCAACCCGTGGGAAAGTCGCGGGGCAGGATCGTGTACCCATGGACGACCGCCAGATCCACCTCCCGGCGGCGCAGTGACTCCAGAGCGTGATCGGGCTCCTGCTCGACGAGTTCCAGCGCCGGCGCGGCGCCGGTCTCCTCCCCGGCGGCGAGGATGCGTGCCCAGACGGGCGCGATCAGCGCGCGTGCGGCGGAGGAGAAGGCGGCGACACGGACCGTGCCGCGACCGCCTCCCCGCAGGGCCTCCAGATCGGACTCCGCGGCGGCCAGGTCGCTCAGCACGATCTCGGCGTGGGACACCAGCAGCTCGCCGACGGGAGTCAGACGCAGGGTGCGCCCCCGCTTCTCCACGACGGGCATGCCCACTTCGCGTTCCAGCGCCGCGAGTTGCTGGGAGACGGCCGGGGCGCTGAGATACAGCGCCTGTGCCGCGGCGGCGACCGTACCGTGGGTGGCCAGGTACTGCAGGACCCGGAGTCGTCTCACATCGAGCATGAAGACATCCTTACGCGATGCGGCTGAACGATAAAGCATAGCTCAGCCATGGTGGCGCCGCCCGTGAGGCCGGGTGTCCTCCCGCGGGCGCGACGGCCACCGGGCGCGTACGCGCCGGTCGCCCACGCGGAACTCGTCAAGGTCCGCTAAGGGCAGGACTCCCCGAACTTGACCGCGGTGAACGTGACCGGCTGACCGTCGAGTGCCGTGCCCGGCGCGGGGGACTGGGTGCACACCTGCCAGTTCGACTCGACCAACACCCAACGGTCGTCCGCCGACGCGTCCTTGACCGAGACCGACGTGCCCGCGTCCAGTGCGCCGCGAGCCGCCTTCACCGACCTGCCCGCGAAGTCAGGCATCCTGCCGCCCGCCACCGACGGTGCCTTTTGATCCCTCTTCGGGCAGGTCTCGGCCAACTTCACCGCCCCGAAGTCCAGTTCCGTGTCCACCGCGGCGGACGTACCGGCCTTCACGTTCTGGGAGCACACCTTCCAGTCCCGGTCGAGGATCTGGTTGCGGTCCCGGCCGAGCGCGTCATGTGAGGTCAGGGAGGAGAAGCCCTGCTCCTGCGCCGCATCCTGCGCGGACTGCAGGCCCATGCCGACGAAGTCCGGCACCGACGCCTTCTCGCGCGCGGTCGGCTTACCGTCCTGGCCCCCCGTCGCCGAGTTTCCCGACGCCGACGCGCCACCGCTGGACCCGGTGTCGTCGGCGGGCTGACAGGCGGCAAGGGCGCCGACGGCGGTACAGGCCAGTACGACGCTGATGATGCGGGTACGCATGGGTTCCCCCCGAGTGATACCGGTTCAGGCGGAACACGCTAGACCGCGGGCCGGCGCAGCGTGGACGCCGTCACGAAGCCGTGACCGTCACCGTCCACGGCACCCATCCCGGTGCCGTCGCCGTTGCCGTCGTCGCCGGAGGCTCTGCCGGGCGCGTCCCCGACGCACCTTCGGGCCCGGTGACACCGTCCCAGGTCGTCGCTTCGACAGGGGGAGCCGGTGTGCCGGGCCCGGAGTTCAGCGGCCCTCGCGCGGGGCCGTACGGAGGGGTCGGTCAGACGGGCTGTACGCCGTCCAGCGCCCCGTGCGGATTGATGACGTACTTGCGGCTGGCGCCCTGGTCGAACTCGGCGTAGCCGCGCGGCGCCTCGTCCAGGCTGATCACGGTCGCGTTCACCGCCTTGGCGATGTGGACCCGGTCGTGCAGGATCGCGTTCATCAGACCCCGGTGGTAGCGCATCACCGGGCACTGCCCCGTGGTGAAGGCGTGGCTCTTCGCCCAGCCCAGTCCGAGCCGCACCTTCAGCGTGCCGCTCCGGGCGTCGTCGTCGATCCCGCCGGGGTCGTCCGTGACGTACAGGCCGGGGATGCCGAGGGCACCTCCCGCGCGGGTGATGGTCATCAGCGAGTTGAGGACGGTCGCGGGCGCCTCTTGGGCGTCCGGGCCGTGTGCGCGCGCCTCGAAGCCGACCGCGTCGACGGCCGCGTCGACCTCGGGTTCTCCCAGGAGTTCCGCGATCTGCTCGCCCACGTCGCCGCGCGACACGTCGACCGTCTCGCAGCCGAAGCTCCGTGCCTGGGCGAGGCGTTCGGGGTTGAGGTCACCGACGATGACGACGGCCGCGCCCAGGAGCTGCGCCGACGCCGCCGCGGCCAGGCCCACCGGGCCCGCTCCGGCCACGTACACCGTGGAGCCGACGCCGGCCCCCGCGGTGACCGCGCCGTGGAAGCCGGTCGGGAAGATGTCCGACAGCATGGTCAGGTCCAGGAGCTTCTCGCGCGCCTGGTCGGGGTCCGGGAACTTCAGCAGGTTGAAGTCCGCGTACGGGATCATGACGTACTCGGCCTGACCGCCGACCCAGCCGCCCATGTCGACGTAGCCGTACGCCGCGCCCGGCCGGGCCGGGTTCACGTTCAGGCAGATGCCCGTCTTGCGTTCCTTGCAGTTGCGGCATCGCCCGCAGGCGATGTTGAACGGTACGGAGGCGATGTCCCCGACCTCGATGAACTCGACGTCCGGGCCCCGCTCCACCACCTCTCCGGTGATCTCGTGTCCGAGGACCAGCCCCTCCGGCGCGGTCGTACGCCCCCGCACCATGTGCTGGTCGCTGCCACATATGTTGGTGGCGAGTATCTTGAGGATGACCCCGTGCCGGCACTTACGGCCGATGTTCGCGGGTGCCACTCCCGGGCCGTCCTGCAGTTCGAGCGTCGGATAGTCGATGGTCCTGACCTCAACCGCACCCGGCTTGAGATACGCCACTGCCTGGTTGCCGCTACCGCTCATGCGTGATCGCCGTCCCTTCGGCCCCCGTGTCTTCGGATGCCAGCGGCTGTGCGCAGGGCAGAGTCTGCTACCGGCCGCGCGTTCCGGCCACCCTCCGCGCGTCGTCTTTCTCGCGCCGTCCGAGGGTGGCCGTCATGACCATCAACTTCCAGCGTACGCCGTCGTTCGCCCCGCACCTCTTCGACGACGAGCCCGGTCCGCCGGGGGGCCGGTGATCGTATCGGCGTCCTGGCGATCCCGCCATCGGAGCGTGTTCCGTGTCCGGAGAGTGACCGGCCACCACGGTGTGTGGACGCCGTGACGGGTGCCGCGGTATCCGGCTGTTCGACAACCCCGGCGGCTCCCCGGTCCGGCTCGAACTGCTCGACGGCGAGGACCACTTCGCCCCGGCGGACATGCTGTACCGCCCTGTCGCGGCCACCACCGGGTGAGTTCAAGGAGCGACGGTCGTTCGCGACGGGCTGTGCGCGCGGCGGCCCGCGGAAGTACTCGGCGCCCTTCCCGTCACACGGTGTCAGCCGGTCGTTGCCGCATACGGGGTCATCGGCCGTGACGCCCTGTGTGTCGGACGCCGACGCGTCGCGACGGCGCCTACGTTCTGGGCGTGATCCCTGCCCCCCTCGTGAAAGGCGACATCGTGAAGCGAACCGTCCGTACCTGTGCCCTTGCCGCCCTGACCGTTCTGGCCGCCGCCGGTACCCTGTCCGTCGCCGCCTCCCCGGCACTGGCCGCGCCCGCCGACGGCGACACCTACTACGTCTTCATCGTGGGCGGCAAAGACGCCCAGTTCGCGCAGGATGACATCTTCGACGCGGGCCGTGACAACACCGTCGGCTCCAACGACGGCTCGGCGACGCCCGCCACGGGCGTCGCCCTCGGTGCCATGTCGGCGTTGGACGGGATGGGGATGGATGGACCTGGCCAACAGCCTCCAAGAGTCACCCCGTGATGGGATGCCGTCCTTCCAGTTCCAGTTCGAGTGTGCCGCCACGAGGCGGGGTGTTCCCTACTGGGGCGGCTGTTCCGACGTGGGCCTTGTGCCGCAGGGTTGCGGGTCGGGTCTCATTCGGGGTGGGCCGGTACCGGTCGGTGGTGTTGCGTCGAGCAGAGGCCTGTTGTCCCGAGGGTCCGGGGGTAGAGGCTGCCGCGTGGGTGCGGCCCCGGGTGGGGCGGGCACCGCGCTGCGGTTGACTCGACAGGGCTTCTTGCAGCCCTGGTGAGGAAAGCAGTTGTGTGGTGCGGGCCTGGACTTTGTCCAGTTCCGTGGTGCTGGGCTTGTCGGGGTCGGTGAGGTGGACGTGTGCGGCGAGGGCGGCGGAGACCATGTCCCGGTCGGCTGTGAGGCCGCAGGCCGTGCAGCGGTGGACTCGTTCGGAGAGCGTCTTTCTGACCTGGGCGCCGCAGAGGCAGGTCTGCGACAGTTTCGTCGCGAACGTCGACGCGCGCAGCAGTCGTCCGCTGGTCTTCTCGCATTCGCGGCTGATCGCGGTGATGAGCCGGCCTGGCGTGGTCGCTTGGAGGGCTTTGCCCCACAGCCGGTACCAGGCGCGGATGACGCAGTCCTCGACGGTGAGGCGCGTGCCGTGGGTGCTCACGATCTGTTCGGCGATCCGGCGGGCGCGGTGGTTTTTTGCCGCGGGCGCGGTCGCAGCGGCTTCCACGATGCGGGCGCGGTGGAGCCGGTAGTCGGCCGACAGATCATCGCGCCGGTACGCCTTCCGCGGCACACCGGTTCTGTTTGCGTTCCGGGCGCCGCCGGGCACCGGGTCGGTGTGGGCGGGCAGTCCTGCTGCCGTACGGCGTTCGGCTCTGGCCTGCTGTCGTTTCGACGGCGTGTACCGGGCGGGGTTGGTGGCCCGGCGGGACCGGTCGAGCGCACGTTTGCGCCCGCGTTCTTTCCGCCGGGTCTTCTCGAGCGTCGCGCGTTCGGCGTCGGTGAGTTCGACCCGGCTGGTCTGTATGGCGCCGTCGGCGGGGTCGTACGTGCTCGGGAAGGAGACGACGGACAGGTTGCTGACGTTCCCGTCGATGCCTCCGACCCGGTCCAGGCCGGCGGCGACTTCCCGGCGGCCGCGGGTGACGAGGGACGCATATCCGCCGGTGAGGACCATCAGGTGTGCTTCGTAGGCCCACCCGCCAGGCGCGGACGTGTCACGGCGACGGACGAGGTCGACCTTGTGCCAGGCATCGGGACCTGCTGGAGGCCCGCGGACTGGACTGCTGGCTCGTCAACGCGCGCGATGTGAAGAACGTCCTCGGGCGCCCGAAGACCGACAAGCTGGATGCGGTCTGGCTGGCCAAGCTCGCCGAGCGCGGCATGGTCCGGGCCTCGTTCGTCCCGCCGAAGGCCGTCCGGCAGTTGCGGGATTTCACCCGGACCCGCACCGTGTTCGTCCAGGAACGCACCCGGCACAAGCACCGGGTGGACAAGGCCCTCCAGGACGCGCAGATCAAACTCTCCGACGTCGTCTCGGACCTCTTCGGCGTGTCGGGCCGGGCCATGCTCAATGCTCTGGTCGCCGGCGAACGCACCCCCCGCGCCCTCGCCGACCTCGCCAAGGGCAGCCTGGCCAGGAAGAAGGCCACCCTCATCGAGGCCCTGACCGGGCAGTTCGAGGACCACCACGCCCGGCTGCTGCGGGCTCTGCTGGG
>NZ_JBSFCK010000076.1:0-13605 GCF_053593435.1 Streptomyces sp. NPDC002306 | reverse complement strand
CGCGGCGGATGCGGGCCTGGTCGGCGATGACGGGGGCGTCCTTGGCGTCGGTCTTGCCTTCGCCGCGGTAGCTCGCGCAGGCGCGGTGGATGGCCCGGCCGCAGATGTAGTGCAGCGGCTGGTCGTGGTTGAGGAGGATCATGATGGCCAGGGCGGCTCCGCCGTCGGCCAGGTCGATTCCCCAGGTCACCTCGTCTCCCAGGGCCATGACATCGGTGAGGAGTTCGAGGAGTTCGCGCTCGTCGTTGGCGACGTGTCGGGACAGCAGCCGACGGCCGCTCTCGTCGATCGCGACGCAGTGGTGGTGTGTCTTGCCTGCGTCGATGCCGGCTCAGATCATGGCCATGTGGTGCCTCCGCGCGGTGGGTGCTGATGTCTCCCGACGGACGACCTCGCTGTCGACTCCCTACTCGGCGATCATTCGCAATTCCTCATTGGCAGCCGGGTCACCGTGGGGCACCGGGCGGCCAATCACTGAAAGCCACAAGCGGCAGAGCCTTTTGAACCACACCCGGCACCCCTGGACGGGTGAACCATACGAGGGACTCACCGCATCCCGCAGAGCAACGTAGGAAGCCCTTTCCAACCTGGCTGTGGTAGCGGGGTGTTGGTGGGCATGGGTGGTGCGGAACGACGAAGCTCCTGGTAGACGGGTTCTCGACCAAGATCGCCCGTGTCCGCCAGGAGCTTTGCGTGCTTGTCTACCCGTTGTCGATCGAGAGTTCAGCCGACGCCGACAGCGTGGGATACATCGGCCGCCCGCCGCCGCTTGGCACGCACGTTCTCGATCGGGGCCGGCGCATCGTCCGAAACGACGTCGGGCTCGGGGAACGCGCGCCGGGACAGCGACCGCATCGCCGCGGTCTGCCGCTCCACCGCCTCTGCGATGGCCGGGTCCATCCGGGACGGCGACGCCATTGAAGCGGGGGCAGGCGCTGGAAAGGCCAGACCGCTGGTGCCTGTCGGCGATCTGCTGGATGGTCTTCGTAGAACCTTCGGGCGAGCGCGGTCTGGTCCGCGGTGCGCTTGGGCCGGCTTGCTATCGCTTTCTGACTCGGGGAACTCGATCATGGTGGCCAGAAGGAACGCTGCGGGTAGTGACGGCCACTTCGGCGAGGGCTGCAGTTCTGCCCTCTGTCTGAGCGACAAGAACCCCAAGGTTGATGCGTGTGATGAGTGCCACATGCGGTGATGTGTCCGAGGAAGCAGCTTTCTGCAGCACGGGCGCTGTCTGGGGGGTGGATAGGACAGAAGAGCCTGTCTGCTCCGGCCTCGATGGCTGGTGCTGTTTGATCTACAGGAGTTATTGATGACTTCCATCGGCTCGCACAGGCGGAAGCGCGGATGGCTGGCTGTTGTTGCGAGTGCTGCGGTACTGGCCACGGGTACGGGGGTGGCGGTCGCCTCGTCCGTCAGCGCGTCGCCGGTGTCGGCAGCGCCCGCCGTGGCCTCCCTTCAGGCCGCCTCTATGGCTGGTGCCGTGCAGGTGGTTGCGCCGGGTGAGCGGATCGCTGTTGCCGGCAACACGCTGTGGCTGACGGGGAAGGGCCTGCATATCGTTGCCCCGAAGTCTTCGGGTAGCGACACGCCGGATGTCATGCGGGTCGCAGACGTTCTGCCTGGGAAGGTGTCCACGATCGCCCGTGGCGACGCTTCCGGTGCGCTATGGGCGGGGATTTACCGTGGTCCTGTGACGCCGACGACCAAGGTCACCATCAAGCTCGGGGCCCGGACCCTTCAGGCCAAGGTTGTCACTCTTGCTGGTAAGCCCGGCTGGGGTGCCTACTACGTCTTCGACGCCAAGGGCAAGGCGGACGTGAAGCCGTCGATCACCGTACAGAGCTAGTCAAGAGCTGCCGCTGCCGTCCCCGGATGGGGCGGCAGCGGCAGCTGTGAATGTCTGTTCGTGCCGCCCGTCTTTTCCCTGCCGAGGTTCAGCCGTGACAAAAACCGCGGAATACCGCAGGCTGGCCCGACGCCGAACCTTGGCGAGGTCCGATTGAGTAGCGCCAGCGATGACGAATTCCACAACTTCATGACGAACCGGTGGCCCAGCCTGTTACGCACGGCGTATCTGCTGACCGGTAGCCACCATGATGCCGAGGATCTAGCACAGAACGCACTCGCGCGCGCGTATGTGAAGTGGAACCACGTCCGGAACAGCGACGACATGGCCGCCTACGTGCGCCAGATCATGATCCACGCCCACGCCGACCGGTTCCGCAGACGGACCGTGCGGGAGTGGTTCACCCCACGCCTTCCGGAGACTCCGGTGGCCGATCAGACTGCCCACGTCGATCGCCGCAACGCGCTTATGGACGCGCTCGGACGACTGCCGGCCCGCCAGCGGTCCGCCGTGGTGCTGTGCTACTTCGAGGACATGACCCATGCCCAAGTGGCCGCAGCCCTGGGTACCCGGACCAGCACGGTACGCAGCCAGATCACCCGGGGACTGGCAAAACTGCGGGAAGACGGCCTTTTGGCTGCTCTGGCCGAACGAGCCGCAGCAACCCCAACAGGGCTTCGACGTCCCGTCCCACAGAAAGGAACGATCCGATGAACCAGGACGAGGGCCTGGCTGCGGCGCTTAAGCAGGTAGCTGCCGGCCTGCCGGTGGGACCGGCCCCCGTGGAGACGGTGGTTCGCCTGGGACGCAGAATGCGCCGACGCCGCCAGGTAACACTCTCAACGGCACTGGCCGCAGCCGTGCTCATCCCCGTCTCCGCCGTGGCTGCCCTCTCACTCGGCTCGTTCGGCTCCCGCACACCCACGGTCCCAGCCGCCTCGGTAGCAGCATCGGCTCACGTGCAGGTGGTGGGGCCGGGTGAGAAGGTCGCGCTGGGTCGGGACAACATGCTGTGGCTGACGGGTCAGGGCATGTTTCTGGTGACCCCGAAGTCTTCCGGCACCACCAAGGAGCGCGTTCTGGACGCGGCAGAGGTGCCCAGCGGGAAGATCTCCGCCATCACGTCCGGGGACGCCTCCGGCGCTCTCCATGCCGGCATTTACCGCGGCCCGGGGAAAGCGGCCACGATCACCGTGGCCATCGGCAGCAGAACGCTGAACACGCAGGTCATCACGTTGGCCGGCAGCCCTGGATGGGCTGCCTTCTACGCAGATGACACCCAGGCAGCAGCCATCAGCACGCCTGCCCTCACCATCACCGTCCAAGCCGCCGACGGAACGATTTTGGCGTCGCTGACCAAGCAACCCTAGGACTAACTGGTCAGCACTTCGCTCTGCGACTGGTCGTTGAGCGCACGAGTGTCCCCGTCTCCCGCTGACTCGGGCGGGAGCCGAAACCATCCACCATGGAGCCCACCGGAGTGCCACGATGCAGAACCCCGACAGACAGCAGAATACGAAATCGGTCCCCTTCACCACGCGAGCTCTGGACAAGAGAGCCACCACTGGCTTGTTTGGCCTCATACGCAGGGCCGCCAATGACGTCGCCGTCAAACTGGCTATCTGGGCTGACGATCCGAGGAACCACGAAGAATCCCTGTCTCTCCGGAGCACCGTGCCGGCACTCCCCACGCAAGAGCCGTCCGGTAGATAGTGCACAGCGAACTCACCAACGGTCGGCACAGCAGCCGGTCCAGACCTGACTACCGGGATACCCCGGTCCTCCCTAGCCAGGGTCCCCATCATCGCCCCGCTGGCATGCAGCCCGGTACGGACGCGACAGCCGCTTCGGTCCCCGTCCCAGCACAGTCGGCCAGCCAGGTTGCTCAGCTGCTGGTGGGCGGGGCTGCCGCGGATGCACATGAGCCCACAGGCAAGGCTGCGGGAAGCGGCGGGATGCTGCTGGGTTCGCTGGTGTCCCGCATCACCGGTTTCCTGCGCAGCGCGATGGTGGCGGCGGCGCTGGGCACAGGGCTCGCCGGGGATGCCTTCAGCGTGGCGAACACGCTGCCGAATATTGTGTTCATGCTGATGATCGGCGGGGCGCTGAACTCGGTGTTCGTCCCCGAACTGATCCGCGCCGCCCAACACGCGGACGGTGGCACGGCGTTCACGGATCGGCTTATCACGGCGTGCGTGGTCCTGCTGCTGACCATATCGGCTGTCACGGTGGTGATGGCGCCATGGCTGGTGCACCTGTATGCGCCGACGTTCACCGGCGGCCAGCTGGACGCAACGGTCGCATTGGCCCGGTACTGCCTGCCGCAGATCTTCTTCTACGGGGTATTCACGGTGCTTGGCCAGGTACTCAATGCGCGGGAGCGGTTCGGCGCGATGATGTGGGCCCCGGTGGCCAACAACTTGGTCGTCATCGGCGTTTTCGGCCTCTATCTGAGTCTTGCCAACTACGTCGATGGCGTGAGTGAGATGGCGCCCTGGCAAGTGGTCTTGCTGGGAGCGGGCAGCACGGTGGGCATCGTGGTGCAGGCGCTGGTGCTGCTGCCGTCGCTGCGCAGGACCGGATACCGGTGGCGTCCCCGATTCGACTGGCGCGGCGCGGGCCTGACCAGACCGCTCCGGGCCGCGGGCTGGGCTCTGCTGCTGATCGCGGTCACCCAGGCCGCGTTCTGGGTAGTTACCGTGCTGGCTACCGGGGTGAGCCAGCGCGCGGCCGCCCAGGGTGTGACGGTCGGGGCCGGTCTGACGGCGTACAACAACGCATACCAGCTGTGGGTCGTCCCACAGGGCATTGTTGTCGTCTCGCTGGTCACCGCGGCCCTCCCCTCGCTGACCCGCGCAGCCGAGGCCGGCGACTACGCCGGACTGGCCGGTGGCCTGGCCCGCACCGTCCGGCATTTCACAGGAGTGATCATGCTCGCCGCCGTGGTGTTCCTCGTGCTGGGCGAGCAGGTGGCGGGGCTGGTATACGGGTACGGGACGGTCACCAGCGGCGACGTGCGGGTCCTTGGCCAGATCCTGGCGGGTTTCGCGCTCGGACTGCCCGCCTTCTGCGTGCAGTACACGCTCACCCGCGGCTTCTACGCTCTCGGTGACCCGCGCACCCCGGTCCTGCTCGCCCTCCTCACTTCCGGCCTCAATGCAGCGCTGTCCGCCGCCGCAGTCCACACCCTCCCCGTGCGCTGGGCAACTGCGGGCATGGCCCTGGCCCACACGGCGGCCTGCCTGATCGGCGCCGCCACCACCGCCATCGTGCTTCACCAGCGCGTCCATCGCGCGGCAGGCATCGAGGATCGGCAGCCTCAATGGCTCGGCTCGGCCTCGGGGCTCAGCAACCTCGGCCAAGTCGGCATTCATCTACGGGTTGTGGTGGCGTGCCTGCCCGGTGCCGCACCCGCGGTTCTCACCGCGTCCTGGGCTCGCGCTCAGCTCGGCAACGGCGCGGCAGGCAATCTCGCCGCCCTGACTTTCGGATGCCTGGTCCTCGTGCTGTCGCTGCTCCTGCTCGCCCGCCCGTTGCGCGTCACCGAAGCCACCGCCCTGCTGCACCCGATCTTGCACCGGCTGTCCAGGCTACGGGCCCGCGCAACCGCGGATCGAACGCTGTCTGCCCGGCGCCGCGGTGTCCACCGCCGCCGCTGACCTGGATACCGCCTGTCGCCGCCCAGTTGCACTCACTTCCTCCAAGGAGCCCGTAACCCGTGAAGAAGCTCATCGTGTCGGTCCTGTGCGTCATGGCGCTCACCGACTGCTCCGCTTCTGCCACCGTTCCCGATCGGCACCAAGACACTGCCGCACATGACCCCACCGCTGCAGCACCCCAGATCATCATCTCGGTGCCCGACGGTGCCACCTCGGAGCCACCAGACACCGCGTTGCGTATCAGCACCACGACAGGCACCCTGACCTCGGTACGCGTCACCCCCAGCGACGGCCGAGACAGCAAGTCCCATGTCGCCGTCTTCGGAACGCTGGACGCCACGCGTCAGACCTGGACCGTGGGACGGACCCTCAGCCCGGCAACCACCTACACCCTCCACGCCACTGCCACAGGCCCAGACGGACAGCGCACCACAACCCGCACCCGCTTCACCACCATGACCCTCAGCCGTACCAATCGTGCCCTGCTAGGACCGCTGGACAACCAGGTGGTGGGGGTGGGGATGCCAGTCACCCTGCGTTTCGACCACCCGGTCGCCGATAAGGCCGCAGTGGAAAAGAGCCTGAGTGTCAACACCACACCCCAAGTGGAAGGCTCCTGGGGCTGGGTTCGCGACCCGCATACCGGGCAGGAACGCGTCGACTGGCGGCCAGCCGAACACTGGCGTCCGGGAACCAAGGTCACCG
This sequence comes from Streptomyces sp. NPDC002306, assembly GCF_053593435.1. Classification (NCBI taxonomy): domain Bacteria; kingdom Bacillati; phylum Actinomycetota; class Actinomycetes; order Kitasatosporales; family Streptomycetaceae; genus Streptomyces; species Streptomyces sp. NPDC002306. Next base: position 7,395 of record NZ_JBSFCK010000076.1, on the reverse strand, counting down.
TCAAGGCTGCACTGAGTGGTGTCAACACCGGCGGCAAACGCTACCTGCCCCGAGACATCTCCACCACATTCACCATCGGAACCACCCGGATCACCCGCGTCGACCTCGAAACGCACCACATGACCGTGACCGAGAACGGCCGCACCCTCCGCACCATCCCGATATCGGGCGGCGGCCCGGACACCCCCACCCACAACGGCATCATGGTCGTCATGGACAAGGTTGCCGACATCCGGATGAACTCCGAAACGGTCGGTCTCGGCAACGCCTACGACATGCAGGTCAAATGGGCCGTCCACCTTACGACCTCCGGAACCTATCTCCACGCCGCCCCGTGGAACGCCGCCCGCATCGGCAGCACCAACGCCAGCCACGGCTGCATCGGCATGACCACCAGCGACGCCCGCTGGTTCTACGACCACGCCCGGCCCGGAGACATCGTCATCACCACCGGCTCAACCGGGCCGACCGTCGATGTCGGCAATGGCCTCGGCAACTGGAACGTGCCCTACGCCCAGTGGAAACAGCGCAGCGCCATGTAACTCAGCGGATCTGTGATGGCCACATCTCTACCGGTAGTTCGTTAGAAGCCGTATCTCAACCGATCATGTGTGAGGTCAGGTGGTGGTGAGCCTCTGCCAATCCGGCGGGCCCTGCCACTGGTAGCCGGTCGAGCGAGGCAGTTTTCGATAAGCATGCACAAATTCTTCAAACTTCGTACACCCATTCCCGCAGGTGGGCGTTTGTTCCGTTGAGTCAACAGACTCCCTTGTACGACGGCGTAGTCCCGACAGTCTCCACAGGGCCACTCCCTCTCCGGATGACCAACAAACCCGACGATCATTCCAGACCCAAGGCTCGCCACCCAACTTGACAGTGCCGCCGTGCCTGGAGTACGTGCTGCTCTTTCTTTAGCTTTGTCCGTGGATCTATGCTCTCGGCATTTCAGTACATTGAAAACAAGGAAGCCAATAATGGGAATGAAGTTTTCACGGCGCACGGGAATCACCCTTGCGACTGGCGTGACCGCTGCTGCGGCTGCCGCAGGTCTACTGTTTGGTGCGCCATCGGCTAACGCTCAACTCGACCCGAGCACCAATGTCGACGGAAAGAGCAAGAGCTTTGATATTATCCAGTTTAACCACAAGGTCGGGGAGATTTTTGTTCCAGACCGGGCGTCAGGGTCAACTAGCTACCTTGAGCATTGGGTGCTTTTCTCCGACTACAAGTACCCCGGCAAAGCCAACCCGACCGCCACGATAACGATCAAGGAAGGTGATAGCACTTATTCGGATTTGCAGGATTTTTTCTCCAAGGTCCCCTTTGGGTCTGGATCTAAGTATGTGAAAGTGGACAGTCACGAGTCTGCAGCTCTTCCCCAGAGTTGAATACATCGCGGGGCGCTGTCACGTTGGTGCTGGTCAGGCATCCCATGCCGTAGCGGTGTCAAGCTGTGGCTGGGAGGGTTGCGTGGTGTGACCAGGCGGTGGCCTCGTCGTAGAGGGTGCGGGTCTTGAGGCAGCCGTGGAGGATGCCGACGAGGCGGTTGCCGAGCTGGCGCAGGGCGGGGTTGTAGTCCAGGTCCCGGGCTCGCTGTTTGTCGTAGTAGCGGCGGGCGCCGGGTGATCTCTGTAGTGAGCAGAAGGCCTGGCGCTGCAGGGCGTTGGCGAGCCGGTTGTTGCGCACGAAGCGGGCTTGGACAGAGTGGACCTTGCCGGAAGCGCGGGTGATCGGGCTGGTGCCGGCGTAATTCTTGCGGGCCTTTGCAGAGGTGTAGCGGGTGGGGTCGTCGCCGAACTCGGCCAGCACCCGGGCGCCGGTGATCTCGCCGATGCCGGGCATCGACAGGTAGATCTCAGCGTCCGGGTGCACGAGAAAATGCGCGCTCACCTGCTCTTCCAGCACCTGTATCTGCTCGTTCAGCGCGATCAGCACTCTGGTGTGCGCGACCGCTGCTGCGCCGTAGGCAGTGGTGACCGGCGCGGGCAGGCCGAGCTGGGGCTCACGCAGCGCGGCCTGCCCGCGCCGGCCTTCTGGTCCCGGCTGCGGCGGCGGTGCCGGGCCAGCACTGCGGTGATCTGCGGCTTCGTCAGCCTGGCCGCCTCGTCGGGCGTAGGGGCCTTGATCAGCAGTTCCATCGCGTCGGTGCTGGTCAGCTCCAGGCCGGCGTAGGCGGCCAGCGCGCCGGGGAAGTACTCGCGCAGCGTGCTCCGCAGCCGTTGGAAGGTACGGGTGCGCTCCCAGATCAGCGTCTGGTGCGCGGGCAACCACGCGAACGGCTTGGGCCCGCCGCTGTCGCCTGCGATCGGCCGCAGCTGGTCGCGGTCGATGCGGACCATGTCCGCCAGTGCGTGCGCGTCACCGCGGTCGCTCTTCGCCCCGGAGGTGCCGTACCGCTCCTTGAACCGGGCCGCCTGCCTGGGGTTGACCGCGTAGACCAGGTAGCTGGCCGCGATCAGCGCCTGCACCCACGGTCCGCGGTCGGTCTCGATCCCGACCACCACCTGCCCGGGCTCCAGGTCCTCGCCGCCGTGCCGGGCCACGATGGCGTGTAGTTTCGCAATGCCCTCGATTCCCTCCGGCAGGCGGGCGGTTGCGAGCTTGCCGCCTGCCTCGTCCTGCACCACCTCGACATCGTGGTGATCTTCGGCCCAGTCGTCACCGATGAACAACACCAGCACCCGCCCCTTCACCCTCGTCCAGTCATGATGCGCTGCCCGCGGAAGGCACGGCTCACGCCCTAATGGATCCAGTGCTCACGCCCAACCACCCGGCGGGCACGCCATCCCACCAGTCGTCACCGATGAACAAGGCCCCGGAGTCCTAGCCCGGACACCAGGGAACAAGTAACCCACCGGTAGCTATCTCGGCTTCGTGATCATGCTCTTCTTCGGTTGACGTCGGACGGTCTTGGACTTGTCGAGGTGCCCGTACACCGTCGAGCGGGGCACGCCGAACAGGTCGGCGATCTGCTGAACAGTCTTGTCTCGGGCGTCGTAGAGCTGTTGGGCCAAACGCCAGTTGTCGACACTGTCCACCTGCGGGTTTGTGATCACCGATCCGAGTGTCGGCAGATGTTCGTTTTCCGACACTTCTTCCTGTGGCGTGTCAGGTCCCACATCGTCTGCTCATACAGCTGCCCCCTGGGGCAGGGCAGCATGGGCGGACCTGGCAGCAAGAGAGTCGGGAGCCGGATCACCGGCCTCACCCATGTAGAGCCGCTCTCGGAGGTCTGCTGTTATGGCGCTCCCTGGCTGTAGTTGATCTTCAAATGAAGCACAGGGAGCACACGAGAAAGACGCCTTCAGTCGTCATGTAACGCCTTGGCCGTAGGTCGACAAGAGGGAGTGAAGGGACGGGGTAGAAGAAGGAGTCGATATGAGACATCCGCCAGGCGGATACCAGGTGATGCGGATCGGTGAGGATCCGGAGGCGTTCGAGGCGTTCTACCGGGAGCATGTGCAGGCGATGCTGCGGTACGCCGCCCGGCGCTGCCGTGATCCGTTTGCCGCGGCGGATCTGGTGGCCGATGTGTTTCTGGCGGCGATCTCGGCGGCTTCCGGGTACCGCGAGGAGTTAGGCAGTCCTGTTGCGTGGCTGCACGGTATTGCCCGGAACGTTGCTGCGGCCGAGGACCGGCGAGCGGCTCGTTTGTGGTCGGCAGAGAACCGGATCTGCGGTCACCGGCTTCTGGAAAGCGACGACATCGCCCGACTTGAGGAGCGCCTGGATGCCGAGCAGGCATCCCGCGGCCTTCTTGAGGGCATGGCGGCGCTGCCATCCAGCCAGCGGGCCGTGCTGGAAATGGTTGCTGTCGACGGGCTGACCGTCACGGAAGCCGCCGCCGCCCTGAACATCAGCACCGTGGCCGCCCGGGTACGGCTGCACCGCGCCCGCAAAGCCATGCAGCGCGAACTTTCCAAGAAGGCAACATCAGACTCCGCTCCGCCCCTTTCATCCCCATTGGAGGTCTCATGAACCTTGAACGCTTCGAGGAGCGGTTGATGCACCAGCTGAAGAACCATGTCGAGCAGCGCGCCCAGGACGCAAACGCTACGGGAAGGGCCCCCCGCCCCTCTCGGACCCATCGCAGGCGTTGGGTCCCGGCCGGGCTGACCGCTGGCCTCGCCGCGTCGGTCGCCGCTGCCGTTCTCGTCCTGAACCCGGCAGGCGGTGCCGGATCGGCTGTGGCCGGACGCGACACCGCAGAGTCGCCGGCCACAGCCGGCGACTCCCTTGACCGGATCTCCACGGTCGCCTACACCCTGAATCGCGACCCTCACGGAACCGTCAACGTCACCATCCGCGACGCCGGCGCAGAACGGCCGGATCTCACCCGGCTCCAGCAAGACCTCAAGCGCATGGGCGTGAACGCCCGCGTCTACCAGGACGATCCCACCTGCCAGCCGGACCAGGGCGAAGATCCCGAACTCGGCTACACCACGCTGAAGACCATCGACTTCCACCACCGCGACGGCACCTTCACCGCTGCCATCCGCCCCGACAAGTTCCCCACGGGAACCCACCTGGAGATCGTCTTCCCTCCGGCGCCCAAGAACCCGGCCCAGATCGACGACCTCGCCTTCGGCCTGCGCAACGGCGAAGCTCCCGACTGCCGTCACATGTTCTTCTCTGAGAGTGAGCTCCCTGCCTCCACGGCAATCACTCCGGGAGAAATCGTTCCCGATCGCAGCTGACCATTCCGCCACTCGTCATGGCCCTCGCCTGCGGGGGCCATGACGGTTCCCTCTCATTCACTGTGACCGCCGGGCGGATCGGGACGGTAACTCACCTTATCGCCGGTTCCGCTTTATGGGCTCTTTAGTCGGATTTGGCGAGCAAGGGTTCGCTAGCAGTGTTCATCAGCGATTGAGGCCGGGGGATGGTAGCTGCTGCCAGGTTGAGGTGCTTGCGCATGTCGAGACGGAAGGTGTCATATGGGTTGATGTTGGACCAGATGTACCGGCTGATGGCGCCGGGCCACAAGGACAACAAGGGTGTGCGCAACGCCTGCCTCGACCTCGCCAAGCACGGACTGACGCTGTCCGAGGGCGCGGCCCGCGACGGCAACAAACTCTGGGGGCTCACCCCCTTGGGGCTGGACGCGGCCGGGGAGGTCCTGGGCCGGGGGCCGGGGGAGATGGGCAGTACCGCGCGGGGTGCTGCCCGTTCGGGTGCTCCGCATGCGATGGCGGTGAACGAGACGGTCATCACCCGCACCCCGCCGACGGCCACCCGCCCGCTCACCGGCACGCCCGCCACGGCGACCGCCCCGACGGCCGTTCCCGCCCCGCAGGCCGTGGCGGCCGGGATGGTGGAGGGGATCGGGAGTGTCTTCTCCTGGTCGACCGAGGTCGCGCTGAACCTGCCCACGTCGGGCCGCAACCGTTCCGGGGTCCGTGCGGACGCGGTCCTGAGGGCGTCGGAGGCGGGGGTGCCGGTGCTGCTGGTGGAGGTCGACAACTGCACCGAGACCACCGACGTCCTGGCCGCGAAGTTCGACAAGTACCTCAGGTTCTTCCGGCTGAAGACCAAAGACCACCAGGAACACGACGTGCCGACCTGGCGGCTGCTGTATCCGCCGACTGGCCGCGAGGGCCATCCCCCGGTCGCGGTCGTTTACAACCCGGGTACGAGGCTGGGACCGCAGGCGCTGAAGAACCGGATGAACACGGTGATGAACGAGACCCGTGCCATCTGGTCGGGCAGCTACGAACGCATGAGCGGCCTCTACAGCGCCGGGGAAGACCGCGACGGCTACTACACTACGCCGACGCCATCCCGGTCCTGTTCACCACCCTCGGCCGCCTCCAGGCTCACGGGCCGCGGGCAGAGGTGTGGTGGCGGTGCGGGCACGGGCCGTGAGAGATCCTCGACACCGCCCTCGCCAACCCCCATGACCATGAGGCCTGGCACGTACGCGAGGAAGCACGGCGGCGCCAGCGCGACGAACGACGCGAGCGTGAACGGCAGCAGGAAGCAGCCGTATGGGACCAGGCAGCGGCAGCGGCGGCGGTGCAGCTGCCCGCGGCGCGTGAGCCTGAGCTGCCGGATGCCGGATGCCGGATGCCGGATGCCGGATGCCGGAACCTTGCGAGCGCTGCGGGCGGCCCCGTATCGAGCCGTTCGGTCCTGGTGAAGAGCAGGCACCGCAGGACGGACGGCACTGCGACACCTGCCGCCTGGACATCTCCCGCGAGTACCCGGGCCTGTTCTCCGTGCTGTTCAAGCGTGGCTGCTGAATCCGGACGACAGTGCGTTGCTGTCACGCGCAGGTGGCCCGCTCTACGTTGCCCCGCTCGGATCGGTCGCGCCGGCTGGCGACGGCGGGTCGCGTGCCACCAGTTGAATGGCGGCCAGCGGCTGTCCGCTCTACCTTCCGGGCGGGGCTGCCTCCGGTCTTCCATCCGGACTCCTACGGCTATCGTCCCGGGCGGTCGGCGATCGACGCGGTGGGCCGGTGCCGCGAGCGCTGCTGGAAGGCGGACTGGGTCATCGACCTGGACATCCGCGCGTTCTTCGACAGCGTTCAGTGGGACCTGGTCCTCAAGGCGGTCGCCGCCCACACTGATCCGTCCCAGTCCTGGGTCCTGCTGTATGTGCGACGCTGGCTCGCCGCACCACTGCAACTACCCGACGGGACACAGCGCGAACGGAGCCGGGGGACCCCTCAGGGTTCGTCGGTGTCACCCGTCCTCGCCAACCTCTTCCTCCACTACGCCTTCGATGCCTGGATGGCGCGGAACTTCCCCGCCATCGGGTTCGAGCGCTACGTGGACGACGCGGTGGTCCACTGCGTCAGCGAACGCCAGGCACGCTTCGTGCTTGCGGCGATCGGGAAGCGGATGGCCGAGGTAGGGCTTGAACTGCACCCGGAGAAAACGCGGATCGTGTACTGCCAGGATGCCAACCGGCGTGCCTCGTACGAGCACACCGAGTTCACGTTCCTGGGGTTCTCCTTCCGCACCCGCTCCGCACCCGCTCCGCGGTCCGCAGGGACGGCCGGATGTTCCGATCGTTCATCCCCGCCATCAGCGGGGAAGCCCTGCGCAGGATCAGTTCCGAGGTGCGGTCCTGGCGGCTGCACCACCGCACCAGCCTGACCGAAGCAGACCTCGCACGGTTCATCAACCCGATCATTCGCGGGTGGATGGCGTACTACGGGGCCTTCTACCAGTCGGCCCTCCATCCCCTCCTGGAACGCGTCAACGCCTACCTGATGCGATGGATGCGCAAGAAGTTCAAACGGCTGCGGGGCAGGAAGAAAGCCCAGACCGCGTGGAACCAGGCTGTCGCACGACCAGGGTCTTTGAGAAGTGATCTTGTGTCCGGGTTCGTCATGCCAGGCCGAGGGCAGTGAGGGGACGCAGGTGGTTTCGGGCGGTGTGGCGGAGG
>NZ_JBSFCK010000075.1:0-14644 GCF_053593435.1 Streptomyces sp. NPDC002306 | reverse complement strand
ATAAACGTTGCTCATGGCTCCCATCCTGTCACTCCCGGAGCGGATCGAGATCACAAGGGGTATCGGCGCGCTCCCAGACCACCCGATGGCATGATCTGGGGTGACCTTCGGCGCACACCACCCGGCCGAACACTCGCCCGGCCGAAGCCGTACAGCCGCCGTCCCGGCCCCACTCCCCCCGTTCCGGCCCCACTCCCCGTTCCGACTGAAGCCCCAGCCCGGCCGGCACCCGATGCTCACCACACCGACGCCCGCCCCCGCGACCTCCGGATACGGAACGCACTTCCGCGTCGCGTACACCCTCGCGACGCCCTCAGCGCGGCTGGTCGCTCGGCTACGTGTCCCGTGAGACCGGAAGCGACCGTCCCAGGCGGGCGAGCGGGGACAGCGCCATCACCACCGGCGACAGCACCATGCCCGCGGCCGTCACCAGCAGGCTGGTGCGCAGCCCCCACCCCTGCGCGAGAAATCCGCCGGACAGGGAACCGAGCGGGGTCAGCCCCATGCCGACGAACGTGATCGTCGCGGCCACACGGCCCTGCATCCCGTCCGAAGTGACGGCCTGCCGGACGGCCATGACCGTGACATTCACCAACTGGCCGCCCGCCCCGAAGACGAAGCCGACCGCAAGGAGCGCGGCAACGGTCACGGCGGAGGAGCCGTGCAGCGTGGGTACGCACAGGAACACACTGTCGCCGAGTGCCGCCGCACACACGAGTACCGGACCATGACCGAACCGGCTCGGCAGGCGGGCGGCCAGCAGCGAGCCCAGGAGCGCACCCGGTCCCGCCGCCGCGAGTGCCAGCCCTACGACGGCGCCCGACAGATGCAGTTCCCGCGGCAGGAAGAGCAGATAGACGGTCATCATGGCCGCGAAGGAGAACTGGAAGGCGGCCGAGGCCAGGCACACGGTCCGCAGTACGGTGTCGCCGAGGACGAACCGTAGGCCCTCATGAATCCGCCGCCAGACCCGAGGGGGACGTGCCGAACGCTCCGCGATCGGTTCGGTGCGGCGGATCCTGCGGATCGACAGAACCGACAGCGCGAAGAACAACGCGCTCGAGGCGGCGGCGATCGGCGCCGACAGCAGGGACACCAACGCACCGCCGAGAGCGGGACCGCCGATCTGCGCCGCGGAACGGCTGCCCTCGAGTGCGCTGTTGCCGCGCACCAGCTGATCACGTCTCACCAGCCGTACGAGAGACGCCTGGTATGCCACGTCGAAGAACACCGACAGGGCCCCGACGGCGAAGGCGAGCGCCAGCAGCGTGGGCAGGCCGAGCCAGCCGGAGAGGCCGGCCGCGGCAGCGGCGCCCAGGACGAGGACCCGCCCGACGTCCGCCAGCGCCATCACCGTGCGGGTCCGCCACCTGTCCACCCACGCGCCGACGAAGAGCGAGAGCAACAGGATCGGCGCCTGCCCCACCGCGCGAAGGACACCCAGCTGGCCGGCATCGGCGTTCAGCGTCAGGACGGCAAGGAGCGGCAGGACCACCGCGCTTGCGTGTTCGCCGAGTTGGGAGGCCGTCTGGCCTGTCCAGAGTCCGCGGAAGTCGGCGTTCCGCCACAGGCTTGACGCGACGGGCCGAACAGAATCGGGCACAGCGGGGGAAGTTGACGGCACGGGGATCCCTTGGATTGCCGACGGCGAGGCCCGTCACCGTGCACGCGCATGCTGCGCCGACGGTCCAGGCAGGAAAAGCTCGCTATGCCGCGCCATCAAAGGCAGCACGCGATGACAGGCCGGTCACGGCCCACAACGTCAACGCGCGCTCGAGCAACCGGCCATGTCCCAACTCCTCACGGGTCCTTCGTGGCACCGGCACCCCCGAACACTAGTCCTCGCCCCACCTGCCGTGAAAGTCAATTGCTGCCTGCGGCGGCAGAGCGAGGCGCCCGCGGACAGACTCACCCCTCGTACGAGCGTGTTCGCCCTACGCGGGGAGCAGAGCGGCGGCCTCCTTCAAGGTGTGCCGCTGCTCCTTCGCTTACCACCCGCGAGTTGGCCCACCAACATGACGATGAGACCGGCCAGCAGCATCACGCCGCCGGTCAAGGTGCCCAACATGCGGGTATCGGGGTCGCTCATCAGCATCCCGAACACCAACTGCCAGCACAGCGCGAAGGCCAGCACCAGTTGTCCCCAGCCGTAGAGGCGAGGGCTGCGGACGTGGCGTCGGTTGCCGGGGAGCACCCAGCCACGAGTGATCCCCGCGATGCCACCGGCGGCAATGAGCAATGCCGCGAGGAGAAGGGGTAGGGCGAGGTAGGGGTTCACGGGCTCTTCCTCACGCGCCGGACCCATGCCGGACGTCGGCGTGATCATGGCACCAGCGTTGCCGGGCGTCCAGGGGCCGCCCTCTGACGTCGCCTTCAGGAGCGGCCGACGCCCCGAAATACCGTTCCGCTACGAACCGGCCAGTCCGTCCGGCGCTCATGGGCAGCCGGCGGTCAGGCTTCGGGTGTCTCGTCGGTGGCGTTTTCCGGGTGGTCCTCCCGCAGCCATCGGGAGTGGTGGCGCGCCGCCCAGTACCTGCTCACGTAACCCGTACGCATCCCGAGCCTGGCCTCGGGGTCCTGGTACGCCTTGCGCATGTGTCCGAGCAGGACGATGGTGATCGCCCAGGCGAGGCAGTCGTGCACGAAGATGGCGCTGGTGCGGGAGATGGACGGCAGAAAGCCGAGGAACCACATGAGCAGACCCGTGAACATCATCATCAGCACAGCACCCGCGAGCCACCCCGCGTAGATCTTCTGACCCGCGTTGAACTTGCCGGCGGGCCGCGCCTGCGGTGACTTCCGCCGTTGGCGGACGGCCCTCAGCCACTGACGGTCGTAGACCGCGAAGCGGTTCAGCCGGCGCAGGTCGGCGCGGAACTCGCGGGAAAGAAGCCCCAGCAGGAAGGGCGCCGGCAGGCAGATGCCGGACCATTCATGGACGGCGGCCATCAGGTGGCGGCGGCCGACGAGCTGGGCCAGCGGGCCGAAGTACAGACAGGCCGCGGTGACCAGGACCAGCAGCATGAGCCAGCCGGTCGCCCGGTGGACCATACGTTCGGCGGGACTGAACCGGCGGACCCGTCCGGACGGCTCAGGCCGCTTTGTTGCCCCGGTCGGCGTCGTCGAGCCAGCCGTCGACCGCATAACCGCGCTCCTCCCAGAAACCGGGGACCACCTTGTCGGTGACCGTGATGCCGGACAGCCACTTGGCCGACTTGTAGAAGTACATGGGGGCGACGAAGAGGCGTACCGGCCCCCCGTGTTCGTGGGTGATGGGCTTGTCCTGCATGTTCAGCGCCACCAGGACGTCCGAGCGGCGTGCCTGTTCGAGGGTGAGACTCTCGGTGTAGGCGCCGTCGAAGCAGGAGAACCGGATGGCCACACCCTCGGAACGGACTCCGGCGGCGTCGAGGAGGTCCGACAGCCGCACGCCTTCGAAGGGCGTGTCGTCCACGCGCCAGCCGTCCGTACAGAGCACGTCGGCGACGACGCGCGTCTGACGCATCTCCCGCAGTTCGGGCAGCGTGTACGTCTTCGGCCGGTCGACCAGACCGTCGATCCGCAGCCCGTAGTTCCTCGCGTTCTTGCGCGGCACCGACCCGACGACGCTGTAGTACCGGAAGCCTCCCGGGTTGGGGAGCAGGCCGGTCAGCCCGGTGGCGTCGACCTGGGAGGCCGCTCCCAGGAACCCTTCCCAGCCTCGCTGCAGTTGCGGTGCGGCGGCGAGGCCGGCGGCACCTGCGGCGAGCATGCCGAGCATGGCGCGCCGTCCCACCGGCGGACCGTCGGTTTTCCGCTTTGACTGTCTTGCCATGCTTCGGTCCTCTTTCGGGAGCGAATACCCCAGAGTCACGCGCCGCCTGGGACGGTGACGGTGGCGTGCGACGACATCGCCCTGGCCTCGGAAGACTCAGGCCAGAAGCCACAGGCCACAGGCCACGGAAGTACGCAGTGGGCCACGATCACGTGTCGCGGCGACGCCGGCGGATCAGAGCTCTCGGCTCACATCGCCCTGAACGCCGTCACCTGTTCAACTGGTGACGATGGTGGCATGCCCCTCTTGGGCTGTCAACGGCGGTCGGGGAGTACGAGGCTGGGGCATTGCGCACGTCACACCGACCGAAGCGCCAGGTCACAGCGCGAACGCGCAGGGTGTCGGCATCGCTCGGACGGTAAGAACCACATCTCCGAACCGGCGTATCAGATCACCGTCCAGGACCCCGTCCTCACGGCGACCGAGCAGTGCCCACCGACAGCGCGGCAGCGGCTTGGCCGGACGCCGACGACCGGGGACGGCGAGCGGTCCTACCGCAGAACCACGTCGAAGACGGTGCGGAAGAACGCGTCCACGGGCGCCGCCGACTTGTCGGCCCGCGCCGCGATCAGCGTCCCTTCCCAGGCGCTGAGGACGAACAGCGCGGTGGCGTGCACGTCTAGGCCGCCATCAAGGTCGCCCGCCTCCTGCGCCTCGGCCAGCAACTGGCCGATCTGCGCCGCCCACCGGTCGAAGCCGTCCTTGACCGCGGTCCGGATCTGCTCACTGTGGTCGGCGACCTCGGCGCCCAGGTTCCCCGCCAGGCACCCGCGGACGAACCCGTTGTCCACTGTGTCCCTGCTCAGGAACTCGAAGTGCGCCCGGAGCCGGTCCAATGGGGGTGTATCCGTCGCCGTGAGCATCTCGAAGCGCAAGGTGGCGGCGTACCGGTTCAACGCCTCCAAGGCACTCTCCTCCTTGCTGGAGAAGTGGTTGTAGAACGAGCCCTTGGGGACACCCGCGGCTTTGGTGATGTCATTGATGCCGGTGGCGCTGAAGCCCCGCGCAAAGAACTGCTCGAAGGCCGCCTGCGCGATCTCTTCCCGCTTCGACGCTCGCCCCATCCTTCTCACCTTCCGTCGAGTGCGGTCCGGGCACCATGCGGTCGCCCACGCCGGCGCGTACGTGTGGCGCGAGGGGCCGATACGGGTGCCCGGCAGTGCCAGAAAACGAGACGACCGACCATATTCTAGCCTTCGGGGTGCAGCACGGGCGTGACGCATGGCACGCCCCGTTCCTCGCCCGCAGCCGCGAGAGCCGCCCGAGCCACGGAAGGCTCCCCCTCGCCATTCACCCGTTCGCCCGGGAATGAGGACCTCCAGGGGATGGGTTAGGCTTTTTAAGACGACCGGTCATTTTGATCGGTGTTCTCTCGTCGACATGGGTCCGGTCCCGGCGCGGCTGTCGCGAACACCACTCCGAAACAGGGCCCGCCCGCACAGGCGACATCACACTCAGGAGTAGTCAATGTCTACATACCGGGCCTTCGAGGCCACCGGCGCCCGCAACCTCCAGCTCGTCGAGCGCGAGCTGATCGATCCCGCACCGGGCCAGGTGCGCCTCCGCGTGGAGGCCTGCGGGGTCTGCCACACCGATGTCCTGGCCGTCGAGGGGCTGCGCGCCGACCCCTCCAGCCCCCTCGTTCCGGGACATGAGGTCGTCGGTGTCATCGACGCCGTCGGGGCGGGCGTCACCGCCTGGCAGCCCGGCGACCGTGCCGGCGTCGGCTTCCTGAACGGCCAGTGCGGGGAATGCGAGCCGTGCCGCCGCGGTGACTTCGTGAACTGCCGGTCCCAGGAGCAGACGGGGAACACGATCGACGGCGGATACGCGGAGGTCGTCTACGCCCGGGCCAGCGGGCTGGTACGGATTCCCGAGGGCATATCGGCGATCGACGCGGCTCCGCTGCTGTGCGCGGGACTGACCACCTTCATCGCCCTCCAGCAGGAGTCGACCCGGGCCGGCGCCCTGGTCGCCGTACAGGGCATCGGCGGCCTGGGCCACCTGGCGCTCCAGTACGCCCGCAGCCTCGGCTACCGGGTCGCCGCCATCGCGCGGGGCAAGGAGAAGGAAGCGTACGCCCGAAAGCTGGGCGCCCACGAGTACATCGACAGCAGCAGCACCGACCCGGGCGCCGCTCTCACCGCTCTGGGCGGCGCCTCCGTCATCGTCGCCACGGCGTCCAGCGGCGCCTCCATGAACCCGCTGGTCAGCGGCCTCGCACCGCACGGCAAGCTCGTTGTGGTCGGTGCCGCGCCCGACCCGCTGACCGTGGCCACCGCCGACGTCATCTTCGGAACACGCTCCATCGTCGGCAGTCTCACGGGCTCGTCCATCGACAACGAGGACAACCTCGCCTTCAGCCTCGCCCACGACATCCGTCCCAGCGTCGAGGTCATGCCCTTCACCCAGGCGCCGGAGGCCTACGAGCGGATGCTGTCCGGGCAGGCCCGCTTCCGCGTCGTGCTCGACGTCACGGCCTGAGACAACGGCGCTGCCGGGCGGCGCGTCCCGCCCGGCAGGCCTCGTAGTCGCACCGCCCGTACCTGTGCTGCGCCGGGCTCGCCCCGGCGGGTGCGCCTCGCGCGCCCGGTCACCGTCCTCGATCAGCGCTACGGCGGCGACGAGCACCATGACCTCGGTGGCGCCGCCTCAGGAGCAGCCTTCAGCGGACGTACGCCTGTTCGTAGAGGCTGCGCAATTCCGGGGTGGCCTCCGCGGTGGAGCCGCACAGGGTGACACGACCGTCGTTGGCAGCGACCAGGTAGCGGTGACCGACGACGAAGTCCGCTCCAGCGAGAAGCTGGCTCAATTCCTCGTCGTTGGTGAGCCAGACGGCGGTGGGCCCGGTGCCCCGGTACCAGTGGTCCACCCGAAGCTCGACCCGATCGCGCTTGACCGCGGTCGCCGTGCCCTCGAATGCGATCTGCACATCGCGCAGGACATCGACGGTGATCGCTGCGCACCTCGCGCTCGGCGCGCCCGGGACGGTCAGAGTCAGCGGGGAGTGCGCCGGGTCGGACGGGGCCGCCTTGGCCGACGAAGCGGCTGAGGGGGCGGTGTTCTGCGACGTCACCCCCCAGGCAAGGCCGCCCGCCGCCGCGAGCAGGGCCGCGCCCGCCGCGACGGACAGAATGCGACGGCGGGATCCGCCCGCAGCACCTCGCGCGGCCGGGGAATCGGGATTGTCGGCGGTCACGGCAGCCTCCAGAAGACGTTGGGGATCGGGCGAAGGGGCGTCAGAGGTCCGTGCCGGGTCGATGGCCCTCATCCGGGCCAGCAGTTCGTCGTCGTTCACCGTCGGCTCCCTTCTTCATCCGTCCTGTGTCCGGCCGCCTGCGCGTTCTTTCGGTCGAGCCGAGCAGCGATCTTCTTCTTCGCCCGGTGCAGGCGAATACTCGCCGCGTTGGCGGTCAGCCCGGTCACCTGCGCGATCGCGCTCGGCGTCAGCCCCTCCCAAGCCCAGAGCAGGACGACCTCACGGTCCACCGCTCCCAGCGCGCCGAGCGCTTGATGCAGTTCGAGATGGTCCGCCTCCGCCTCCCGCGGTGGCGCCGCCACCTGGGTCAGCCGCTCCACCAGCCGGAGCCGCCGCCGTTCAGCCCGGCGCGCGTTGGCGAGACAGCCCCGCGTGACGCCGTAGCACCAGGGCAGCACCTCATCGGGATCGACGAAACCGGCCGCGCCGAGCCCCGGCACATCCTCCAGCCGGCGCCAGAGCACCAGCATCGTCTCCGCGAGGACGTCATCGACCGCGTCGGCGTCGGCACGCCGCCGCAAGTACCGGTGCAGCGGCTCCGCCACCACACCCAACAACGCCTCGAATCGAGCCTCCCGGGCCCGGGACCGCTCATGCACCAGCCTCAGTTCCACACCTGCACCTGTCCGGCAGCGCCCGCTCCCTTTCACCGTCGCCAGGAAACATCTCACCACGGCCGGAGCCCCCCGCCTCTCCGCCGGGGCGCCACAGCAGATGCCGACCTACGACGTTCCGCGGAACCGGAGCCGCGGGCCCCCGTGCTGGCTGAGGGCGCGTGCAGGGGGGGCGCCGCCGACGCGGTCGCCGGGCGAGTCGGCGGCGGTCAGCACCAGGACCCCGTCGCGCTCGAAGTACGTTGCTGTTGCGGGGCGTTCTACTTGGCGTAGGCGGACGAGATCTGGCCGACGAGCGTGGCGAACGGCATGTCCAGCGCGGCGTAGACATCCCCGGCCTCGGGGGCGCCGTTGTCGGCGAGTACCTCGACCATCAGCGTGGCGTAGTCACTCACCATGACACCGGCCTGCTGGAGCCGGATGAGGCCCGCTTCACGCTTGGCTCCGGAGAAGGTGCCGGACGCGTCGAGGGCCACGTAGCTGTCGTAGCCCTCGGTGAGCGCCGCGATCGCCGGGAGTGTGGCGCAGACCTCCAGCGAAATACCGGTGAAGATCAGCTTCTTGCGGCCGGCGGCCTTGATACGGTCCCGGACGCGGCTGTCGTGCCAGGCGTTGACCGTGCTGCGGTCGATGACGTCCAACTCACTCGGGATGATTTCGGCGAGCTCGGGGATGAGCGGGCCCCACATACTGTCCGCGGCAGTGGTCGTCACTACGGTCGGCAGGTCAAGGATCTGCGCCGCCTTCGTCAGTGCCACCACGTTGTGCTTCAGCTCCAGCAAGCTGATGTCACGGACTCCGCTGTAGAGCCCCACCTGATGGTCGACGAGGACGAGTGCCGCATTGTCGCTGGTCAGAGACTCTCTGAATGCGTCGCCAGACATGACTTTCACGCTCCTGTCGATATCGACGAGCCTTGGAGGCGTTAGACACTTTCAGTGATTGTCACTTTTCCTGACTATTCGACGCTAACACGGGCATATCGGATAGGCAAAGTTCGTCAGCGAGATACGGGAAGCAGGGAAGGGGAACTGGTGAGCCGAGCACTGCGCAACGCGACGGAGCCGGATCTCGGCGTGCTGGCCGGACGGTTGCTGTTCGCCGTTCAGGACGAGCTCTTCTCGCGTCTGCGCGATCTCGGTTTCGACGACCTCAAGCCCCGTCACGGCGCCGTCCTCGCCTACCTGCAGGACGAGGGCATCAGGGCCACCGATCTGGCCAGGATGTCGGGTCAGCACAAGCAGGTGATCGGCACCCTCGTCGACGAACTGACCGAGCTGGGCTACGTCGTGCGGCAGAGCGACCCCGCCGACCGGCGGGCCAAACTGATCTGCCCGACACGGCGAGGGCGCGCGCAGATGGCCGCGGCGGACCAGATCATGACGGACATGCAGGACCGCCACGCCCGGCGCCTGGGCACGGACTCCTACGAGCAGTTCAAGCGGACCTTCATGGACGTGGTTCAGCATCAGCGGCACGACGGGCCGGGCACTGACGACGCCGACCCGACCGCCCTCGCCGGCGACTCCTGAACCCGCTGGGGCAGACCGAGAGCGCGAGACGCCGCAGCGACGGCCAAGACCACCACACCACTCGACCAGGATCGGGGAGAGGACACCCGTGCTCGCCTCGCGTGATTCACTGTACGTCCCTCCCGGACAAGGGAGTTGGATGCGGGGACGGACAGCGCCTGCCGTGCGGGCGACGGACAGGCGTTTCGGGATCGGACGCCGTCGGGCGGGGGACGATGACGCAGCGCAGTATGAGCTGGAGCGGCAACACCTGGTGGGAGAGGTTCGCTCTCGCACACCTGGTGGGCGGGATGGTCGTCCTTGGCTGTTACGCGCTGACAGAGGCCTCGTGGAGGGACTCCTTGAGGCCGGGCCAGCTCGTGGCCGCGATTCTGTTCGTGGGCTGGTCGCTGCTTGTCCAGCTCAAGCGCCTGCGTCGATGAGACAGGCGGCGGCCCGGAAAGCCACAGGCGTCCGATCCGGGGCGCCACAGGACATCGGGCAGCGGCTCGGACGGCCACGGCCCCTCAGGGCGTGAGTTTGAGCATGGCCAGCGTCGCGGCAACGTCGTGACGTGCGGCCTCGTCCAGCCCGCGCAGCGGACGCGGCAGGTTCGGTTCCCTCGTCAGGCCGAGGTGGGACGCGGCGGCGGACATGACGCGCAGGCTGCCGTGACGACGGAACAGCTCCCACAACGGCTCGAGTTCGTCGGACGACTCCAAGGCCGACTCCGCGTGACCGGCCTGGGCGGTCCGAGCGAGGGCGAGCGCGGTCCGCGGGAACATGCCGGCGATGACCGAGTACCAGACGTCGCATCCGGCGTTCAGGCCGCGAACGCCTGCCCAGTCGCCGCTCACACCGAGGGTGACCGTGTCCGGGATCAAGGCCCGCAGCGCGTCGACTCGGGCCTCGGCTCCGGCGGCGTCGTCGGGCACAGCGGGGATCTTGATCGAGCCGACGTTAGGCAACCGGGCGATACGGCCGTGCAGTTCGTCGCTGAAGTGCACCTGGGTGGTGCGGGGATTCTCGTACACGCACAACGGCACGGACAGTTCGCGAGTGACGTCCTCGTAGAGGCCGAACACCTCGTCCTGGGTGAGCGGTTGATACGTCACCGGTGCGAGCAGCACTCCACGCGCCCCGGCCTTCTGCGCGTCCTCGGCCAGGGCCAGGACATGAGAGGTGCGCACCGCGCCGATGGAGACGATGACAGGCACGTCCTCGGCGGCCTCGACCGCGACCTTCGCGGCCTGGGCGCGTTGTTCGCGGGTGAGGTAGGCATAGCCGCCGGTGGAGCCGAGCGCGCCGATGGAATCCACACCGGCGTCCGCGAGACGGGAGACGAGTCCGGCGTAAGCCGGGTAGTCGATGCCCTGCTCGTCGGTGGGCGTGAGGGGGAAGGCACTGAGGCCGCGGAACATGAGGGCTCCCGGAAACGATGAGGACGGGTGGTGGTCGGTCGGCTGCCGTGCGTCGTCGCCTTGAGTGTGATGCCGGAAGGTGACGGGGGCGATGATCAGGATGCTTGCGGCGCGTACGTCCTCGGCGGGCCACGCACGTTTCCGGCGGGCATGGATCGGCGGCCTCCTGCTGCGTCCGCGCCACTGGACGGTCGAGCTGGACCGTCCAGCCCCTGATGCCGTCGCGCTCCACGTCCATGCCTTTCGGCGCCTACTCCACTCGTTTCACAATGCAACCAGTATCACGCCAACCGTCCGTGTTCAAGCGAGGCGACCGCGCGCACGGGCGAGATATGTGGTTTAATAGTGAAACTAATAATCTCGGGAGGAGGTCCACGTGCGGAAGACGGACCTCAGTGGGGCTTCCTGTCCCATCGCTCGTTCACTGAGCGACATAGGCGACTGGTGGTCGCTGCTCATCGTCCGGGACGCCCTGTCCGGCATGACCCGGTTCAGCGAGTTCCAACGCAGCCTCGGCTGCGCCAAGAACATTCTCAGCGCCCGCCTGGCCAAGCTCGTCGAGCGCGGTGTACTCACCCTCGGTCCGGCATCCGACGGCAGCGCCTACACCGAGTACCGGCTGACCGACAAGGGGAAGGCCCTGCGGGTCCCGCTCGTCGCGCTGCGGCAGTGGGGCGAGGAGCACCTGTTCGACGCGGACGAGGAGCGGCTCAGCCTGGTCGACAGGCGCGACGGCCAGCCCGTGGCCCGCCTCGAACTGCACGCCCAGGACGGCCGCGCTCTCGGCCCCGAAGACGTCGAGACCCGTAGCCACCCCGTCTGACCAGCCCCGTCGCACCGGCACCCGCTCCAGAACGCGCCGCACCTACCGAGCGCTACGTCGCCGCGACGGAAAGTCGAGTCGCGGGCCGCAGGGCGGCACACGCGAGCCGCCGCGGACAGTCGCGGCTCCGCGCACCGCGGCGGACGCATCACTTCGGGTGCATGGGCCCTGACGCCGGAAGCGGCCGCCCTGGACCCAGTCGCGCGCACCGCGCCGCAGCCGCCACAACATCACGCACCTCGCCCGCCCTTCGACCTGGGCATGCCTCTCACCACGCGGCCGGACACAGAGTGCGGGCAAGGCGCCGAAGTCGCGTCAAGGGCCGAGAAGTTCACCAGCGAGGTGCGCCGTCGGCGAGCTGAAGTTCGCCTCTGCCGAAAGAGAAGCTCTCGTTCGGGACCGGGATCAGTGCGATGAAGACGTCGTCGGGTGACACACCCAGCGCCTCGACCACCAGCCTGTTGATGGCCGCGGCCACTGCCCGCTTGTCTTCGAGCGGCCGGTGGGCACCCAGGAGAAGAGTGATGATCATGGCATCGCCGCTGCGCCGCATCCCCATGAACGTCGGATCCAGGGACAACTCACCCTCACCGTGTTCACTGATCATGATGAAGCGGTCGCCCTCGGGGATACCGAGCCCCTGCACCAGGGACTGGTTGAGCGCGTCGGCGAGCGCGCGCTTCTGCTCCGGTGAGTAGCGGTTCGCCGGAATGTGAGCGTTGAAAACGGGCATGACGTGCTCCTACGGAAGTGCGGTGTTGGGTTCGGGTTCGGGGATTCGGCAGTTCGCGTTTACGTCTCGGGGTCAGGTTCAGGGTCGGGTTCGGGAGACATCAGGCGGACGCCGGGCGGAGCGTGGCCGCGCCGTCAGGTCGGCGCATCGTCACGGCGTACGGCTTCCACGCCGGACCCCTGCTCGCCCTGCTCCCCCTGCCGGGATCGGCGGGATCATCCGACCGTGAGACCTCAAAGTTCGCCGAGTGCCGTGCCGAATTCGAGTTCCGTACGGGACCGCTCCTGCATCCCGCGCTGCATGAGGGCACCCATCCGGTCGGCACCCGACGGGTCCCGCGCCAGGATCTGGAAGAAGCCCGAGTCGACCTGGACGTCTTCCTTGGCCGGGAGGGCGGCCGCGTTGATGCGCCGCTTCGCGAGCCGTACCGCGGCCTCCGGGAATCCCGCGATGCGCTTCGCGAGGCGCTCGACGTAGGGCATCAACTCCTCGTCCGCCAGCGCCTTGTTGACCACACCGATGCGCTCGGCCTCGGGCGCGTCGAGGTCGTCCGATCCGAGGATCACCTGCATGGCCTGTCCGCGTCCGGCCAGGCGCACGAGCTGCTGGACGGCTCCCGCGCCGGGGAAGAGCCCGGAGCCCACCTCGATCTGGCCGATCACGGCGCGTTCCAGGGACGCGAACCGCATGTCGCACGCGTAGAGGAACTCCG
The DNA here is from genome assembly GCF_053593435.1 of Streptomyces sp. NPDC002306. NCBI lineage: Bacteria > Bacillati > Actinomycetota > Actinomycetes > Kitasatosporales > Streptomycetaceae > Streptomyces > Streptomyces sp. NPDC002306. The sequence continues at coordinate 1,757 of NZ_JBSFCK010000075.1, read as the reverse complement.
CCCCCGCGCCGCGCGCCCTGCCCTCGAGGACCGCGATGGTGACGGGGCGGGCCTCACTGAGCCGGCGGTACAGCGCACCGAGGCTGACGTCGTCCGGGCCGCCGGACGTCGCCGCGGCAGCCGTGTACTCGGCGATCCGGCGAACGTCCACGTGCGGGATGAAGAAGTCGGGGTCGGCGCTGCGGAACACCACGACCCGCGCGCCGCCGTCGGCTTCCGTGTCGTCGAGCAGTGCGATCAGGTCCGCGACGAAGCGCTCGTCGATCAGGTTGAGGGGAGGGTTGTCGATCGTGGCCCACAGAACGCCGTCGACCAGTTCCGTCTTGATCGTCTCGTAGTGACGCATATGTCCGAACTCCTTCGTGAATGTCTGTTGCAATATGCAAGCAACATACCCTAGGCTGACACCACTGGTTTCAAAATGCAACCAGGATCTTGAGGGTAGTTCGACCGATCCTCTCGATGCCTCCCCGGGCCCCCGGTCCGCCGGTCTCCACGCGGAGCCCGACGCGGCCGAGGTGACGAGCCGACGCCGACGATCGTCCGGCGTTCTCCCAGGTAGGCAGTGGATCGGCGGCTCACGACCCGGGAGGCAGTGGACCGGCGTCCGCTGTTCCCCCGGGACGCCAGTTCGTCGCCGGCTCGCGGCACAGGCGAGCCAGGGCGCATCGCGCCGCGCGCGTCAGGCTCGCGGGCGACGACCCGCCGTCGACCATCCCGCAAGGTCGGCACACCTAAGGAGAATCACCATGGTCCAGCGCACCGACGAGCACGTTCAGCTTCCCGACGGGACCACGCTGCACGCTTGGCTGTTCCTGCCGGACGGCTCCGGCCCCCACCCCACCATCACGATGGCGCACGGCTTCGGCGGCACGAAGTACCACGGCATCGAACCCATCGCCCACAAGCTCGCGGAAGCCGGATTCGCGGTCTCGCTCCACGACCACCGCGGCTTCGGCGACAGCGGCGGCGCGCCCCGTCACGACATCGACCCCTACCAGCAGATCGAGGACTGGCGGCGCGTCATCTCCCACCTTCAGACCCTCGACGCCGTCGACAGCGACCGCATCGGCCTCTGGGGCTCCAGCTACGCGGGCGGACACGCCCTGGTCCTGGCCGCCACCGACCGGAGGATCAAGGCCGTCTACTCCCAGGTCCCCACCACCAGCGGCTCCGAGACCAGCCGGCGACGCGTTCCGCCGCACCTGACCCGGCAGTTGGAGGAGTCCTTCGCCGCCGACGAACTCGCCCAGGCCCAGGGCGAGCCGCCGGCCACACAGGCATTCGTCAGCGACGACAGTTCGACGACCGCGTCCTACCGCGCCACCGACGCCATCAACTTCTACCTGGGGCACACCGCACCCGAGGGGCTGTGGGAGAACCGCGTCACCATCCAGTCCAACCGGCGCTTCAGGTCGTACGACCCCGGCCACTGGATCGACCAGATCTCCCCCACCCCCCTGATGATGCTGGTCGCCACCCACGACACCGTCGCACCCACCGACTTGGCGCTGCGAGCCTACGAACACGCCCTCGAACCCAAGGAACTCGTCCTCATTCCCGGCGGTCACTTCGATCCCTATCTCGCCGGCTTCGAGACGAGCACCGGTGCCGCCATCCGCTTCTTCCGCGCCCACCTCGACGCGTAGACCGACCAGGGTGACCCGCCGCCGGGACATCCCCGGCGGCCCCGCCGCTCCCCTTCTGACCCCGATCGCACCCGGAGTGACAGGATGGGAGCCATGAGCAACGTCTAC
>NZ_JBSFCK010000074.1:0-14678 GCF_053593435.1 Streptomyces sp. NPDC002306 | reverse complement strand
TTTATTACTACGGTTAGCGGTACGGGGGTTTGGGGGGGGCGGCGGGGGCCCCCGCCGCGAAGACGGCGGCGGCCCCCGGTAGACGCCACCACGCGGGTCGCGCGGGTCGCGGTGTCAGTCATACCGTGGTCACTTGCCCGCGGTCGCCGGGATCGCCTGATCCTTCATCGACTTCAGCGCGGTCGCCTGGGCGGCCGCGAGCGCGTCGCTGAGCGTGCCGCTGCCTCCCGCCGCCTTGGCCATCGCGTCCTGAAGCGACAGGTTCACCGTCTTCTGGGTCGGGCCCCAGGAGAAGTTGGTGTCGATGTTCTTGGACGACTCGGCGAAGACGTCGAAGATCTTCTCGTTGTTGTAGTAGGGGACGCCCTGCGACAGCGCGGGAAGCTGCGAACCGGCGGTGGCCGCCGGGTAGAGGCCGCCCAGCTTGTTCTCCAGCGCGAGCGCCTCGGGGTCGGTGTTCAGCCAGGAGTTGAACTTGACCGACTCGTAGAGGTGCTTGTTGCCCTTCATGAACGCGACGGTGGAGCCGCCCCAGTCGCCGGACGCGGCACTGGTGCCCCAGGTCGGCATCGGGACTATCGACCACTTGCCGGCCTGGTCGGGCAGGTTGTCGCGGAACATGCTGTAGCCCCAGGCGGCGCCGACGTAGCTGGCGATCTGGTCCTTCTGGTACGCGGTGTACATCTGGGTCGACCCGTGGGCGAGGTCGGTGCGCACGAGCTTGTCGTCGATCAGCTTCTGCCAGTAGTCGGCGACCTGCTTGCTCTGGTCGGACTCGACCGTGACGTGCCACTTGTCACCGGCGTACGAGTACATCTCGGCGTTGTTCTGCCAGAGGAGTCCGTTGAAAGCCTCGGCGTTGTTCGGATCGAAGAACGTGATGCTGAGCTTCGGGTCGGCCTTGTGCAGCTTCTGCGCGTCCGCCGCGTAGTCGTCCCACGTCTTGGGGATCTCGAGGCCGTGCTTCTTGAAGATGTCGCTGCGCACGAAGAGGGCCATCGGGCCGGTGTCCTGCGGGAGGGCGAACACGCCCGTGTCGCCGAAGCTGGCCTGCGACCAGGTCCAGGGCACGAACTTCGACTTGGCCTCGGTGGCCGCGGAGCAGGCCGAGACGTCCACGAAGGCGTTCTGGGTGCGCAGGAAGGGGAGTTCGTCGTATCCGACCTGGGCGAGCTCCGGCGCCTTGCCTGCCTTGAGGGCGTTGCCGATGGTGCCGTACTGGTCGTTGGAGATGTTCTTCATCTCCACCTGGATGTCCGGGTTCTTCTTGTTCCACAGGGCGACGACCTTGTCCATGCCCGGAACGGTGTTCCAGTACTGGAGGGTGACCTTGCCCTTGGTGGGCTCGCAGGAGGCCGCGGACGCGTCACTCGACGGAGCGGGTGACGAGCACCCGGCGAGTACGGCGACACTGGCTGCCGCAGCGATGGCGGCGAAGCGGATCCGCGTGACTGTGTTGCTCATATCTTCCGTTCCAGAGAACGACTAGCGGCGGCGCTAGGCGGGTCGACGTTGACACCTCAGGCACGAAGCCTTCTGGTTGGAATGGCGGGACATCACGGTGTCGGCTCGAACACCCGGCGCCGTGGCGGGACAACTCAGCAACCTTGTAGCGCGTTCCCGTGAGCGTTCCCGTGAACGTTCACGGGAACGCTCACGGGAACGTTCACGGGAACGTTGTGGAATGTTCGGAAGTTTGCGCTCCGGCGCGGGCGAGTGTCAAGACTTTCGAGTCGCGCACGAGTCCGCCAGGTCAGGCGGACCCGCCCAGCCGCAGCTCAGCGCGGACGACGAGGTCGTCGTCGGCCAACGGGTCCGCTCCCGTCAGCAGCCGGGCGACCTGTTCGATGGCGAGCGCGCCGAGCCTGCGCGTGTCCAGAGCCACGCTGGAGAGCGGGGGTTCCACGAGCGCGCCCAGCTGCAGGCCGTCGAAGCCGATCACCGCCAGATCCTGCGGGACGCTCCTGCCGAGCCGGCGCGCCTCGCGCAGGACACCGATCGCGATGATGTCGTTGAACGTGAAGACCGCCGTGACATCGGGATGGGCGTAGAGCAGGGCCCTGAGCGCCGCTCCCCCACCGTCGGCCGACTGCTCCGCGCCGACCACCACGCCGGCGTCGATCCCGTTCCTCGCCGCGGCCGACGTGAACCACTCACGCCGGATGCTGGGATCGACGCGGCCGTCGTGGTCCAGCATCCCGATCCGCGTATGACCCGCCGCGACCAGGTGCGCGACCGCGGCGTGCACGCCCGCCTCGCCGTCGATCCGGATCGAACTGAACCGCGCGGTGTGGTGCTCACGGCCGATGAGCACCACCGGCATGCCACGGGTGAACAGCTGGAGTTCGTCCTCGGCGCAGCTGAAATATCCGACGACCGCGTCCACTTGCGAGCTGATCACCTGAAGTGTGCCGCGTTCCTCCTCGGCCCGGTCCGCCGTGTCGTACACGACCACGTGCCAGCCGCGCGCGCGGGCCGCCTCCAGCGCTGCCGCCGCCACCTCGGTGAAGAACGGGTTGAGCAGGTCGGGTATGACCAGCCCGATCGTGGTGGCGTCCTGCCGGACCAGTCCACGGGCGAACCTGCTGGGCCGGTAGCCGAGCGCCCGGGCGGCGTCGAGGACGCGCTGTTTGGTGGAGCCGTCGATCTCGTCCTTGTCGTTGAGTGCCCTCGACACGGTCTGCCGGGACACCCCGGCGGACCGGGCGACGTCATGGATCGTGACTTTCCGGGGCTCCCCCGACACCGACGACGACACCATCGCCCACCTCCTGCTGCCAGCGGACGCCGATGCGCCCGCAGGGCCCCGAGTATGCCTGTGCCCGGCGCGAACGCGCGACGTCAGACCCCCTCGCGGCGTCACGGCCCGTGCCCACGATATCGCCAGGTCCGCGCGGTTCTCCGCGTTTCACCCGCCGAGCGTAGGGAGTCGTACCGGGCCGCCGGAGCCGTACGGACACCGGTCGTCGCGTTCTCCGGGGGTTGCCGAAGGCCCGCGTCGGGGCGGGCCCGGGAGGCTTCGGAGCAGGATGAGCGGCCGCGGCGGGACACGTACGGCGCGGAAGGTGTCGTCCCAGGCCCGACGGCCACGACGCGCGCGGAACGGCTCCTTCCCTGCGTTGGGCGGGGTGGCTGTCTAGCGTGACCCCATGACCACAGTCCCGGCCCGGCCCACCCCCGACAACCGGCGGTGGAAGGCGCTCGCGGTCTGTCTGACGGCGGGCTTCATCTCGCTGCTCGACACCTCGATCGTGAACGTGGCGCTGCCCTCCATGGAACACGGGCTGGGCGCCTCGGAGGCCGCCCAGTCCTGGGTGGTCTCCGGGTACGCCCTGACCTTCGGGCTGGTGCTCGTCCCCGCGGGCCGACTGGGCGACATGCGCGGGCGGCGACAGGCCTTCCTGTTGGGGCTGGCCCTGTTCACGCTGGCCTCGGCGGCGTGCGGGCTCGCTCACAGCGCCTCCTGGCTGGTCCTGTTCCGGCTGGTGCAGGGCACGGCGGCGGGCCTGATGGCCCCGCAGACCTCGGGGCTGATCCAGCAGATGTTCCAGGGCTCCGAGCGGGCCAAGGCCTTCGGCCTGCTCGGGAGCGTCATCGGGGTCTCGACGGCGGTGGGTCCGCTGGTCGGTGGTCTGCTGATCAACGCCGTCGGTACCGAGAGCGGCTGGCGCTGGGTCTTCTTCGTCAACCTGCCCATCGGGGTGGCCGCGTTCGTCGCGGGGCTGCGTCTGCTGCCCCGCGTCCCGGCGTCCACGGGCAAGCGGGAGGAGTTCGACCTGTTCGGCGTACTGCTCCTGGGCGCCGCCGTGCTCGCGCTCATGCTGCCGCTGGTGCAGGAGCAGCAGTGGACCGGGCGGCTGAAGTGGTCGCTGCTGCCGGTGGCCGCGTTGCTGCTGGCCGCCTTCTGGGCGTGGGAACGACGCCAGGGGTTGCGCGGACGGGCCCCCTTGGTCGACCTGGGCCTGTTCTCCTTGCGCTCCTTCACGCTGGGGTCCCTGATCAGCCTCACCTACTTCGCCGGCTTCACCACGGTCTTCTTCGTCTACTCCCTCTTCCTGCAGAACACGGTCGGGTACAGCGCGCTGGCGGCCGGTGTCTCGGTGCTGCCCTTCGCGGCCGCCTCGGCGATCGGCGCCGCCATCGGGGGCCGGCTGGTGATGCGCCACGGGCGCAAGCTCGTCGTCATCGGCCTCGGCGGCGTGGTGGTGGGGCTGCTCGGGGTGATCGTGGCGGTGCAGATGGCGCCCCTGCAGAGCGTGGGATGGGCCACGGCCGTGCCCATGTTCATCGGCGGGATCGGCTCCGGGCTCACGGTCTCCCCCAACACGACGCTCACGCTCACCCGGGTCCCCGTGCGTCGGGCCGGCGCGGCCGGCGGAGTGCTGCAGACGGGCCAGCGCATCGGTTCGGCGGCCGGGATCGCCGTGGTGGGCGCGGTGTACTTCGCGCATCAGGCCGGCCATGAGCGTTCCGTCACGGCCATTCAGCTCGGGCTGCTCACGGCCGTCGGGTTCAGCATGATCGCACTGCTGCTGGCGGTCACGGACCTGCGGGAACGCCACGTGCACCCCGAGCCGGAGCGGGCCGTGGAGTCCGCCCGGCAGGGTTCCGAGGAGGGCGGCGCCGAGGAGGCGGTCGGATCGCGCTGACCGATCCGGTCGCGTGGCCGACGTGGAGCGGTGACCCCATGTCGGCCGCGCGACCGGCCGACGTGGGTGCGCGCCTCTACGTCGGCCACGACCCGCGTTGATGGGCGACCGTATGTCGGCCGTGGCGGGTCGACGAAGGCGCGTCAGTGGTGGTGGCCGTGCCGGCCGAGGGTCTCCACGGGGGTCACGCCGGGACGGGTCCACTGCGGCACGGGCCGGCTGGTCGGGCCCCAGGTGGCGACGCCGTCGGCGTCCGAGCGCCAGTACCAGCAGGCCGGGCGGCCCACGGGCGGATATCCCTCGCGGACGTCGCCGGTCCCGGTCCGGCCCTCGGGGTGGTCCTCCCACGCCTCGCCGCGGCCGTACGGCGTCATGTCGAGCAGGCTGAGCGAGCCGTTGACCGGCTCGTTCCCGCGGCCCGTCGTGGAGTAGGTGAGGAACACGCGGTCGCCGTCGCGCAGGAAACAGGTGAGGTGACCCATGTTGCCGCCGACCGGCGCCTCGACGTCGCGCACCGAGTACCAGGGCTGGGTGTAGCCCATGAAGGCGACGTAGGGGGCCACTTCGTCCCAACGGCCCGTGGTGAGGACGGCGTACGAGACGCCGCGCGCGTTGAGGTACACGGCGTCCTTCACGTGCCAGGCCGTGGTGGTGCAGCCCTCGCACTGCCCCTGGTGCGGTGCGCCGTCATGCCACATGTGTTTGTAGACCACGAGTTCGTGGCGCCCCTGGAACAGGTCCAGGAACGGGACCGGGCCGTCGGATCCGACGACCTCGGCCGTCCCGTCGAACTCCACCATCGGCAACCGGCGTCGGGCCGCGGCGATGGCGTCACCCTCGCGGGTATGGGCCTTCTCGCGGACCAGCAGTTCGTCGCGGGCCGTCTGCCAGGTGGCCATGTCGACCACGGGCGGGCGGCCGGGCAGTGCGGTGGTCGGGTCGTCCGGGACGGTCGTCATCATGTCCTCCGTGGTGTCTCGTACCAGGCACCGTCGTACGGCGGTCTACGACGGTCACACCGGAGGAGACTCCCGCACCGGCCGGAACTCATCGCACGGGAGCGCACGGAAGCGCACGGCCGCTGCCACCGAACCGCGGAACGCCGGTTTCCCCCTCCGCACCGGCGGCCGGGCGGCCGTGCGGGCGCCCGCGAAGTCCTCCGCGCGCCCGACACCGTCCGCCGGCACCACCCGCGGGCTCGTACGGCGGCCGGTACCGCCCTGGTCGCGGACGCGGCACAGCGGTGCCGATCCACGACGTGCTCCGCGCGGCGGGCCCGCTCAGCCGATCCGTTCGGCCAGGGCGACGATGATGCCCGCGGGGCCGCGGAGGTTGCAGAGCCGGTAGATGTTCTCGTACTGGGCCACCTCGCCGAGGAGTTCGGTGCCGTGGGCGCGCAGGCGGGCGATGGTGTCGTCGATGTCGTCGACGGCGAACATGACGCGATGCAGGCCCAGCGTGTTGGGCGGAGGGTTCCGCGGCTCGGCGTCCGATACCGCGGGGTTGTGGAACTTGGTCAGCTCCAGCTTGCCGTGGCCGTCGGGGGTCCGCATCATCGCGATGTCGCTCCGGACGCCGTCGAGTCCGACGGTGTGGTCCGCGAAAAGGCCTTCGATGTGCGCCTTGCCCTCCAACTCCATGCCGAGTTCGGTGAAGAAGGCGACAGCCGCGTCCAGGTCGTCGACGACGACGGCGACGTTGTCCATCCGCAGAAGAGTCATGTCGTCGAGCCTAGCGACTCGTTACGTGGCAGCACGGGGTCTGGCCATGGCACCACGGCGCGGCCGCGACCGTCGGCGGGCGGCCGTTCCGGGCAGCTGTTCCAGGAAGCCGTTCCGGGCGGCCCCGTGACCACCGTCGAACCGACGAGCGGCCATCCGCGAGAGCAGTGCTGACGTCATAGCGTTCACCCTCTAGCTATTGCAACGAACCCTGTCATGCGTGTTGCATTAGGCGGCAACCCATTGCAACAATTTCACCCATCTCACCAGCCATTATGGACACTTTGCGCAATAATCTAGTTGCCCACTACGTGAATGCAACGTAGCGTTTCCATCATCAGAAACACCGCAGCCGAGGCCGCACAGGTCGAGAGGCGCGCGTGTCGGAGAGTGAGCGATCAAAAGGGGGCGGACCATGAACACCACGCAGAGGCAGCGGCGAGCGGCATCCGGCGCCTTCGCCCGCTTCGTGCTCTGCGGCGGCGGAGTGGGGCTCGCCTCCAGTTTCGCCGTCGCGGCCCTCGCCTCCTGGATCCCCTGGGTCCTGGCCAACGCCCTGATCACCGTGGCCTCCACCCTCCTCGCCACCGAACTGCACGCCCGCTTCACCTTCGGTGCGGGCAGCCACGCGACCTGGCGCCAGCACGCGCAGTCGGCCGGATCCGCGGCGGCCGCGTATGTGGTGACCTGCCTGGCGATGCTCGTCCTGCAGCAACTGGTCGCCACACCGGGCGCGATGCTGGAGCAGGCCGTCTACCTCTCCGCCTCCGCGCTGGCGGGTGTCGCGCGGTTCGCGGTGCTGCACCTGGTCGTCTTCGCGCGAAACCGCTCGCAGGTCTCGACCGTCGTCCGCACCGCCCGGCCCGCGCACGCGACGGCGACTCACGCCGCGCCGCTCGTCGGCCCGGCGGTGGCCTGCCGCGCCGCCTGAACGAACCACCGGGCGGCGTGCGGGCCTGGGCGGCTCCGGAAACTCTCGTCGACCAGGGGACCTGCCCCCGACCTGGGACAGGTCCCCCACACCCGGCGGCAGCGGTGCGGGGAAGTCCCCGCATCCGCCATCCGACGGGCGAGAGCGTCAGCCCCGGACGGTCCTGAGGGCGCGCGCCCACGACTCCAGCTGGTCGAACAGGACGGTCGCGGCGGCGTCGTGCTGCTCGCCCGGCTTGAAGACGGAGAAGTTCTCGAAGTCGGTGAGCAGCGAGAAGGACAGCTGCTGACGCACGTGGGCCAACTGCAGTTCGCTGGCCACGCCCCGCAGGTGCTCGATGGCCCGCGCGCCACCGAGTGAACCGTAGGAGACGAAGGCGGCGGCCTTGTTGTTCCACTCGCCGTACAGGTAGTCGATCGCGTTCTTGAGCACCCCGGAGGTGGAATGGTTGTACTCGGGTGTCACGAACACGTACCCGTCGAACTCGGCTATCTTGGCCGCCCACGCCTTGGTGTGCTCACCCTGATACTGACCCATGGCCGGCGGAAGGGCCTCGTCCAGGTGGGGCAGTCGGTAGTCGGCGAGGTCGACCAGTTCGTAGTCGACGCCGGCGCGGGCGCCGGACCGGTCCACCACCCAGTCCGCGACGGCCTTGCCGTTGCGTCCGGGCCGGGTGCTGCCGAGGATGACGGCGATCTTCAGGTCACTCATGCGGTGTTCTCCTTGACGGGCCGGTCGGCGCGAGGCCGAGCCGGCGGACGCAGGGCGGGCGCGGTGCGTGGCACTGAGCCACAGGTACGGGCCCTGCCTGCTTCTCATGACGGTGATGTCGTGTGCGTATCGGTCCACCGACGCGCGCCGGTCAACTTGAGCTTCGCGTCGGGCAGGTGAGCCCGGGTCACGGTGGACACGATCGGCGCCCGGACGCCGCGGGCCGTGCAGGAGGCCGTACGGCCCCCACAGCGGTACGAGTTGGTGACACACCCGCCCCGCGGACACCTTCGGCGGTCAGACCGGACGCCTGCTCACTTGAACTTTCATGTCCCACTCTAAGGCTTTGACGCGTGAAATTTCAAGTCCGGGGTGGTCGTAGACCCACCACTTACGCGTCCGGCAGGGTCGGCTCAGCGCCTAGATGGTCGGGGCGCAGGATGCGGCAAACGGCGGCCGATCCGACACGGTGGCGACGTCGACGCACCCCAGCCGAAGCAGGGCGAGTGTTCACGCCTCCACGCCGATCAGTGTCAACGTGGCTGCCTGGACGCGGAGTTGAGCGCGAAACCCCGCGGGGACGAGGGGCCGCCTCCCACCCGAGCGGATGGGGATGCGGATGGATGCTCGGCAAGGACGGTGTCAGACGGTGACGTCGGCGGTGACCTCTGCGGTGATGCCGGCGAACAGGTCGTCCTCGGGGAGCGAGGTGTCGACCAGCGAGCGGGCCAGCTCATATTCCTCCGTCGGCCAGACCTCACGCTGTGCGTCGAGCGGCACCCGGAACCACGGGCCGTCCGGGTCGATCTGGGTCGCGTGGGCGAGCAGTGCCCGGTCGCGCACCTCGAACCAGTCGGCGCACGGCACCCGGGTGGTGAACTCGCGCTCCGTGCGTCCCTCCGCCTCCCAGCCGGCGACCCACTCGGCGTAGGGGGACTCTTCGCCACGCTCCACGAGGTAGGCGTGGAGGGCGCGGATCCGGGCCATCGAGATGCCGTGGTTGTAGTACACCTTCAGCGGCTGCCAGGGCGTACCGGACTCCGGGTAGGCGTCGGGGTCACCGGCCGCCTCGAAGGCCGCCATCGTGATCGTGTGAGTCATGATGTGGTCGGGATGCGGGTAGCCGCCGCTCTCGTCGTACGTGGTGATCACGTGCGGACGGAACTCCCGGATCAGCCGGACCAGTGGCTCGGCCGCCGTCTCCACCGGCTCCAGCGCGAAGCACCCCTCGGGCAGCGGTGGCAGCGGGTCGCCCTCAGGCAGGCCCGAGTCGACGAATCCCAGCCAAGCCTGTCTGACGCCCAAGATCTCGCGGGCGGCGTCCATCTCCTTGCGCCGCACCTCGTGGATGTCGGCCAAGACCTCCGGGTCGCCTTGGAGCTTGGGGTTGAGTATGGAACCGCGCTCACCCCCGGTACAGGTGGCCACCAGGACGTCCACGCCCTGCGCGATGTACTTCGCCATGCTGGCGGCGCCCTTGCTGGACTCGTCGTCCGGGTGCGCGTGGACCGCCATCAGCCGCAACTGCTCTGTCAACGCTTGTTCCTTCCGCATCGCCCCGCTACGGAGGCGGAAAATCTAGACCGCGGCCTTCCGCATCACATCGGCGAGAGGATCACTCGGCGGGCCGCCCTGCCTTCATGGCGGTGATGTTGTGCGCGCCCCCGTGGAAATCCCGCCGACAAGGCCGAACACTCTTCACTTGAATCTTCAAGTTACACCCTACGGCAGCGACACATGAAGGTTCAAGAGTGCACTGTTCGTCACGTTCACGCCGGATAGACTCCCGGCATGCCTGAACAGCCTCCACACCCCAACGATCAGCCCCGCTGGCTGACCCCGGCGGAGCTGGAGACGTGGCAGCAGTTCGGCCTGATGCTGCACAAACTGCCCACCGCCCTGGAAGCGCACCTCCAGCAGGACGCGGACCTCCGTTACGTCGAGTACTACGTCCTCGCCGGACTGTCCGGCCAGCCGGGACGCCGCATGCGGATGAGCGAGCTGGCCGTCGTCGCCAACTCCGAGCTGTCCCGCCTCTCCCATCTGATCAGCAGGCTGGAGCGCCGGGGTTTCGTCCGCCGTGAACCCGACCCCACCAACGGCCGCTACACCCACGCGATCCTGACCGACGCGGGCCAGGAGCATCTCGCCAAGGCCGCCCCAGGACACGTGGCCCTGGTACGCGACCTCGTCTACGACGTACTCGACCCGGCCGAGCTGGACTGTCTGCGTACCGTCGCCGAGAAGATCATCGAGCGGATCGACCGCCGGGCCCCATAGAGGGGCGCCGGCGAGGACTCCGCTTCCTCCGCTGCCGCAGTCGTAGGAAACCCGGTGCCTCAGTGGACGGCCAACGGCACCGCCACCTCGTCCTCTACGCCCTCGCCGCCCGGCCGGTCGGCGTCGACCAGGGCCAGGACGATCAGGGTGGCGATCAGGAGCATGCCGACGGCACACCAGACGGCGCTGGTGTAGCCGTGCACCACACCCTGGAGCTGCACCCGTTGCGGCTTCGTCGCGCTGTCGGCGACGTGTTCCTCGACGTACGCGGTCGCCGCCGAGGCGGCGATCGTGTTCAGCAGGGCCGTGCCGATCGCGCCGCCCACCTGCTGCGACGTGTTGATCATCGCGGAGGCGACACCGGCGTCCCGGGGCTCGATGCCCAGGGTGGGCAGGGACATGGCGGGGGTGAAGGTCGTACCCATGCCGAGACCCAGCAGCATCAGCGCCGGCAGGACGGTCGAGGCGTACGACGAGTCGATCTCCAGCCGGGTCAGCAGGAACATGCCGACCGCGGCGACCAGGAAGCCGGGTCCCATCAGGAACCGGGGTGGGACGCGGGTGATCAGACGCGTGCCGATCTGCGTCGAACCGACCATCATGCCCGCGACCATCGGCAGGAAGCAGAATCCGCTCTTGACCGGGGAGTAGCCCTTCACGACCTGCAGGTAGTAGGTCAGGAACAGGAAGGTGCCGAACATCGCGATGACCGCGATACCGAGGGAGAGGTAGACGCCGCCGCGGTTGCGGTCGGTGACCACGCGCAGCGGCAGCAGCGGGGCCTTCACCTTGGCCTCGGTGAAGACGAAGGCGAGCAGCAGGACCACCGACACGACGAACAGGGAGATGGTCGTGGTGTCGCTCCAGCCGTCGGACTCGGCACGGGTGAAGCCGTAGACCAGAGAGACCAGACCCAGGGTGGACAGGACGACACCGGGGAGGTCGAGCGGGGAGCGGTTGCGGCCGCCGGCCGGCTCACGGATGACGAAGTACGCGCCGGCGGCGGCGACCACCGCGAACGGGATGTTCACGAAGAACGTCCAGCGCCAGTCCAGGTACTCGGTGAGCACTCCGCCGAGGATGAAGCCGACGGCGCTGCCGCCGCCGGCGATGGCGCCGTAGATGCCGAACGCCTTGGCGCGCTCCTTGGCGTCCGTGAACATCACGGCGAGCAGGGAGAGCGCGGCGGGGGCGAGCAGGGCACCGAAGGCGCCCTGGAGGGCGCGGGCGCCGAACATCGCCACGCCGGTGGTCGCCGCGCCACCGAGCGCGGAGGCGGCGGCGAAGCCGGTCAAGCCGATGACGAAGGCGCGCTTGCGGCCCCAGAGGTCGGCCACCCGGCCGCCGAACAGGAGCAGACCGCCGAAGGCCAGGGCGTAGGCCGTGACGACCCACTGCCGGTCGCCGTCGGAGATGCCCAGGTCCAGCTGGGCGGACGGCAGGGCGATGTTCACGATGGTGGCGTCGAGGACGACCATCAGCTGGGCGAGCGCGATGAAGACGAGTGCTTTCCAGCGGTTGGCGTCCGCGTCACCGGGAGCCTTGAGGGCTGTTCGAGACATGAAGGGGTCCACTTCGGGAAAAGGAGAGGGCCGGCTGAGGGTGGCCGCGGGCGGCAGCGCACGCGCACCGTCGCGGTCCGGCCGATCGGTTCGGTTCGCCGGGGCCGCCGGGGTGGTGCGAGGGGTCGGACCGGGGCATGGCCGGGGTCGTCACTCACGACGAGACCGTCGGCTGTCGATGCGGACGAGCCGTGCATCCCCCACGCGTCGACGCTCACCGACCGATACCCGTACTTGGTACTGGCGGCACCAGTACCAAGTCAGCCCCTCACTTGAATTTTCATGTCAAACCTTAGACGGCGACTCATGAAGTTTCAAGTGAGAGCCGCTCCGCCTTGCCTTCGAGTGCGCGCACCTCGGCCGTCCGGGATCCACGGACTCGGACGGCGGCCCCAGCCGTCCTGCTCTGCGCTCCTGCCGCGTCCGATGTACGGCTCTGGTCGTGCGGCGTTCAGGCGAGCAGGTCGATCTTGACTCCGATGTCATTCCGCTCCGCCTGCTGGTAGGCGATCCAGGCCAGCGCGAGGTCCTGCCAGGGAAGTCCGACAGGCGCGTAGACCGTGCGGGCCGTCGTGCTGGTACGTCCCGGGTGGTCGCCGTGCAGCACTTCGCCGAGTGTGGCCTCGGCGGCCGAGGCCGGAAGGCCTGCGGCCGCCAGAGCGCCCATGGCCGCGGCGAGTTCCCTGTCGTCGACGACCAGGAGCGCGGATTCCAGCAAGTCGGCGGAGAGCTCCTGCTTGCCGGGCTCGTCGGCTCCCAGGCTCGTGACGTGCTGCCCCGGCCGCGTATCCGCCAGCCGGAGCAACGGTGAGCGTGACCAGGTCGCGAGCAGGACGATGTCGGCGACAGCGGCGACCTCCTCGGCGGACGACAGGAGGCGGCCGTCATGACGTGCGGCGAAGTCGCGGGCGCGGTCCGGATCCGCGTCGTGAACGACGAGCTCGCGATGCCGTCGCAGGGTACCCAGACCTCGCACCATGAGCTCGGCCTGCGCGCCCGCGCCGATCACTCCGAGCACCGGGCCTTCCCCGGGCGCGGCCAGCAGGTGGGTGCCCAGCGCCGCGGCCAGTCCGGTGCGCCATGCGGTGACGGTGGCGGAGTCCATCAGCGCGAGAAGCTCACCGTCGTGACCGCTGTGGAGGCAGATCACCCCGCGCAACGCCGGCCGGGCCGCCGGGAACTTCGCGTTGGCCTTCACCGTGTAGGCCTCGATGCCAGGCAGCAGGCCCGGGATCAAGGCCGTCGCCGTACCGGGGAACGGAAGATCGGTGCGGATCCGCCGGCCGGCGATCGGGGATGCTGCGGCGGCGCGGAAGCCCTCGCGCAGCGCGGCGATGCAGGACTCGGGCTCCAGCACGGCTTGCAGGTCACTTCGGGTCAGTAGGCGAGTCACCCACTCATGATCCCTCACCGCCGCCCATCACCGGCGAACAGGATCAAGTGACTGGGCGCCCCTGGCCCGGGTTCCGCCCTCAAGACACGCGCCTCGCACAGGGCGCCGCGCATGCACCCGAGAGAGGGTCACATCGGTTACGTGAACCCGCTCCGGGCGCCGCGTGACTGACGAGCGGCGACCTGCCCCTTGGTCTTGTGCGCCCCGCACGGGACCGGATCGCCGGGCTCCGAGCCATGAAAACGTCCTCCCTTCAACGGCGAGAAGAACAAGGGGCGATCACCCTGTGCAGACCCGGCGCCGTCCTCACCGGAGGCGAACCGCTCGCCCTCCGCCCCACGGTCCGCGCCCAGAGCGCTGGGATCGACCGTCCCACCCGACGATCCAGAGATCCACAACGGTGATCAACTCGCTTCGCAGTCATGGCTCTTACGTCGCAGCCGAACGGCTCGTCCCTACCGTGGCGCGTCCGCGCGAGGACTCACACCTCGCGCCGGCAGCGGTAACGCCCGAGCGAGAGCGTGGTGAACTCTCTTTCGGCAGCCTTCCCGACCTGGCGTGTCACCAACACAATCGCGTCATGATCAAATCCTTTCTGAGACCCCTGCGTTTGATGATCCTCGGCTGCCTGTTGGGCGCCGGGTTGCTGCTCTCCTCGAACGGCGCCGTGGCCGCCACCACGGCTCATTCCGGAGGACCGCACGCGCACCACACGCACCGGAACTTCGCGCTGCTGCAGATGAACGTGTGCTCCAGCGGATACGCCGGCTGCTATGCCAAGACCCAGTACCCGAAGATCGTCGACGAGGTGGTGGAGCGCGTCCGCGCCAACCACGTCGACGCGGTCACGCTCAACGAGGCGTGCAGCGGCGATGTCGCCACGATCGCGGAGCGCACCCGCTTCCACTACCGCTTCGCCACCGTGATCTACAACGGTGCCCCGCTGCCCTGCAAGTCGCCTGAAGGCAGGGGCTACTTCGGCAACGCGGTGCTGACCAAGGAGTCGATCCGCGCGTCCGAGGACGCGCCGTACTCCAAGTTCAGTGGCGTGGAGCAGCGACGCTGGATCTGCGTGACGACCCACAAGCTGGACGTGTGCACCAGCCACCTGTCCACCGACGGCGAGGCGCCCGGCACGGCCAACTCGGTCCAGTGTGCCGAGTTGACTCAGGTGCTCGCCTCCCGCGGCCGTCCCACCATCTTCGCCGGTGACGTCAACCGGCACACCTCCTGCGCCCCGGCGAAGCAGTGGACGCTGAGCGACACGGCCGCGGTCCAGTCTCCCGGCATCCAGCACTCCTACGGCAACCTCGCCGCGCCGACGCTGGAGATCGAACCGACGACGTACACGGACCACGACGCGCTGGTGGTGCGCGCCAGGATTCGACACTGATCTCCCCCGGTCGGTCGGTCCGGGGCGCAGGCCCCGGG
>NZ_JBSFCK010000073.1:0-14956 GCF_053593435.1 Streptomyces sp. NPDC002306 | reverse complement strand
CCGAGCCGGGCGGCCATCGGCTCGACCGACTTACGCTGCCCGTCGGTCAGCAGTCCCCGCAGATAGACCTGCCCCCACCGGCGCTGATCCTTGCGTGCAAACGGCTCGAACACCTCCGCCGCGAACGCCTCCAACTCACCACGCACCACAGCAATCTCGTCCGGAGTCACACACTCTCAACGCCACACCGGGCCAGGAAGACACGCACCACCACAACCAACCTGACCAAGCCCTACTACGGCCGCTGCCGACAACTGCGTATCTGGTCACGCAACGGCATCTGCGGCATGTCGGCAAAGACTGCTTGGTCGCCTTCGACGCGAACCTCTACTCGGTCCCCGCCCGCAAGATCCGTCCTCGCCAGCTGGTTGAGGTTCGGGCGACGAAGTCCCAGGTCACACTGCACTCCATCAACGCCGAAGGGAACGGTCAGACGTTGCTGGCCGTCCACCCGAGGGCGGTCGGCCGAGGCGCCCGCGTCGTGGACGAGACCCACCGGGAGGGCCTTCCCACCGGCTCCGGCCGCCGCGTCACCACCGGGGACGATCTACCTTCACCCCGCCGCGGCCGGCCCCTGGGGGCAGCGGATGGTCCACTGCAGGCTCTGTTGAACCGGGCCGCAGCCGCACACGTCGAGGTCGGCCGCCGTCCGCTGTCGGTCTATGACGAGCTGACCGGCACCCGTCCCTTCACCACCAACGCAGCGACGATGGAAGTCCGTTGAGCGAGTTGACCAGCAACCGCATCCGTGCCACAGCCGCCAAGCTCGGCCTGCCGCACCTGGCCGAAGCCCTCAATCAGTACATCCAGCGGGCGGACGAGGCAAAGATGGGCTACCTCGAGCTCATCGACCTGATGCTGGCCGAGGAACTCGCGGTCCGGGATGACCGCCGTTTCCGCAACGGACTCAGGCTGTCGAAGCTGCCGCACCACAAGACGTTGGAGGAATACGACTTCGCCTTCCAGCCCGACCTCGACCCGCGCAAGGTCAAAGACCTGGCCACTCTTTCCTTCGTCGAGGACAAGGCCAACGTCGCTCTGCTCGGGCCGCCCGGGGTCGGCAAGACGCACCTCGCTGTCGCCCTCGCAGTTGCGGCCTGCCGGGCCGGCTACTCGATCTACTTCACCAGCCTCGACGACATGGTCCGCCACCTCAAGGCCGCTGAGGAGCATGGGCGGTTGATGAGCAAGCTCACCAGCTACCTCCGGCCTGCCGTCCTCGTGGTGGACGAAGTGGGCTACCAGCCTCTGGAACGAGCCGAGGCGAACCTGGTCTTCCAGGTCATCTCCAAGCGTTACGAGAAGGGATCCATCATCCTGACCTCGAACAAGACTTTCAGTGAATGGGGACAGGTGTTCGGTGACGAGGTCCTGGCCACCGCGATCCTCGACCGCCTCCTGCACCACTGCGAAGTCGTCTCGATCAACGGCAACAGCTACCGGCTCAAGAACCGCCTCCAGGCCATCGAACGAGACACCGAAGTGGCCTGAGTGGTGGTGCACCCAACTTCGTACACGGTGGTGCACTCAGACGGCCCTGGCAAGATTTCCGTGAAGCCGGTATGTGCCACCGTGCGCCGGTGACGCTCCGTCACGGGTAGCGGCACTATCGCCAAGTGTGATGACCTCGTACGGATCATGTCTCCGCACCTCGATGCGGTGCGGGTGGAGCGAGTGTGGGTGAAAGGCGGTGCGGTCCGCATTGCGGCCTGCACGCGCGAGTCGACGGTGGCGTGTCCGGACTGCGGTCACGGTTCTGCGCGGGTACACAGTCGCTACTGCCGCACGTTGGCCGATGTCGCTGTCGGTGGGCGCCCGATACTGATCGGACTGTCTGTGCGGCGGCTGTTCTGCGACAGCCCGGGCTGCCGTCGGCGGACTTTCGCCGAGCAGGTCGAGGGTCTGACGGTGCGCTACCGGCGCCGCAGCCCGCTGCTGCAGCACCTGGTCGAGATGGCCAGGGTGCTCCTCGCCGGCCGGGGCGGCGCCCGGCTGCTGCAGATTCTGCAGGTGCCGCTGTCGCGGACCAGTGTGTTGTTCCACTTGATGCGCGTGCCACTTCCGTCGACAGCGACCCCGCGGGTGCTGGGTGTGGACGACTTTGCACTATATGCGGACGTCTACGGAACCCTGCTGGTGGATACCGACACCCGGCTGCCGATCGACCTGTGGGCGGGCCGCGACGCCGGGCAGTTGGCCGCCTGGCTGCGGACATACCCCGGGGTCGAGGTGGTCTGCCGGGACGGTTCACTCGTCTACCGGCAGGGCATCACCGACGGCGCCCCGGACGCGGTGCAGGTCAGCGACCGTTTCCACCTGTGGCAGGGGCTGTCGAGGCGGGTCTCGGACATCGCCGCCGCCCACCATGGCTGTCTGCCTGCCGCAGTGCCCCCACCCGAGCCGACACTGTCCTCGGCCAACCCGGCGGAGCTGCCCGATGAGGCCGACACCCCCGCCCGCCGCCACGCGAAGCGGCTGTTCGAGACGGTGCACGCGGTCACCGATACCGGTCGCTCGCTGCATACCGCAGCCCGCGAACTGGGCCTCAACCGTCGCACCGTAGGCAAATACGCCCGAGCAGCCACCTGGCAGGAATGCGTACGACGCAGCCCGCCCCGCCGGCCGACCAGTCTCGACCCCTACCTGGACTACCTGCGGCAACGCTGGGAGGAAGGCGAGCACACCGCAACCGTGCTGCACCAGGAGATCGTCGCCAAGGGCTACCGCGGTCACTACCAGCGGGTCAAAACGGCCATCGCGCCGCTGCGTCGCGGCCTTCCGATCGACACGCCACGCGAGCGTCCACCCTCGCCCCGCCAGGCCACCCGATGGATCACCACCGCGCCGTCCCGCCGCAGCCTGCACGCAGCCGATGCACTCCAGAGGCTGTTCCAGCACTGCCCTGAACTGGACCGCACCCATGATCTGGTGCGTCAGTTCGCCGCCATGCTCGACGCCCGCGACGCCGCCCCGCTGCCGGGCTGGCTCGAGCACCTTGCCGCCGCTCACCTCCCGCCCCTGGCCAGCCTGGCCCACGCCATCCACGAGGACCAGCCCGCGGTCGTCCAGGGCATCACCACCCCGTTCAGCTCCGGCGTCAACGAAGGCCGCATCACCGACCTAAAACTCCAGAAACGGATCATGGCCGGACGTGCAGGGGTGCCGCTGCTACGCCAGCGCGTCATCCTCATGGCCCTGCTCCGACGCCACTACCCGTGACGGAGCGTCACCGGCGCACGGTGGCACATACCGGCTTCACGGAAATCTTGCCAGGGCCACTCAGACAAGTACGCGGACAAGAGAGGGCGACCGGCCGAACCCCGCCAGCCCCAGCAGCCTTGCTGGCCCAAGGCATTACGCGCCATCCGTTCCTGGCTCACCCCAGCCGTCGCCCTCAGCAGGTGGTAGCGAGCCTGGACGGACACAACCCCCACTCTCCGAGCTCCAGACCCTGATCGACGCAGTCACCACCGGACACGGCATCGACCTCTACCGGCGGATTTAACGAACTACCGGTAACGCCGTCAGCACTGCCCGATCCCGCCGTCCCGCCAAGGTCTCCGGGTTCAATCCGGACAGGCGTGCGGACACCTGCTGCAATTCCAGTCCGCGGGGCAGAGAATCAAGCCGCCAACCCGCCACGGCGGGAACCGCTCCGGTCAGCGGCGCCGTGATCCAGCCGTCCACATGCAGGTATCCAGATCCAGGGCTACCTCGGACGAACCCCCAGGCGGTGCGACTCTATCTCCGCCCGCTTCGCACCGGCATCGGCTCCATCCGGTTGCCAGCCCGCCTCGGTGCTCAAACCTCAGCAGGTCACCAACTGGATCATGTGGAACCCCCAGCGCTTGCGCGACGACGAAGAACGCCAGCTGGATGCAGTCTCGGCCGGTGCCCAGAGTTGCTTTCCGGCCGCAGCCACGTGCATGCCTTCGTGCGCATAGTCTGCGACCTCGGCGGACACAGTCCGCCAGCATGGACGGACGCCGTCCACGCCGACGACCTGGCCGCCCTGCACGCCCTCGCCGACGGCCTCCGGCGTGATCACCAGGCTGTCACCGCGAGTCTTACGCTGCCCTGGAGTTCCGGCCCTGTCAAAGGCCATGTCAACCGGATCGTTCTCTGGAATCAGCGATGTCAAACCGTGGGGCTTGTGCATCACGCCCACAACGACAACCCGGACACGGGTCAGCCACATGGTCACCCAGGCAGGTTAAAGCCATAATGGACATTTCACCATAAATAATCATTTGACGGCACTGAGATGTGTGGACATGGAGCAATCGAAGTAGCCGCCGAGGTGAGTAGATGAGCAGCGTCTACTCACCCTGCATTTCAGTGCCCGGACTAGCCTTTGACTGCAATGCGACTGATCGTTTTCAGGGCGCCGATATTCCAACTACCCGGGCGACTGGCGCCACCTAAGCACGGGAATGCATTCAAATTGAAGGATAGGGATGACATCATGGGAAACTGCCCGACCCGAAAGCACACCTTATGCAGATGCGACTCGACCACCAACACAACAACCAATCTATTCCTTGATATTATTGATAATAATTACACCATATTCGAGGAAAGGAGACTCGCAAAGCTGGCCCAGATAACGCATCCACATGAAATACCTCGCTCGGAATCCACTCGAGAGAAACGTGACCTGGAGTGAAACAGCGGTGTTTCGCCAGTTGAAATCCGCAGCTAGCGCGATGATTGCAGGATCTATGCTCGCACTGCCCGTTGAATGGACAGTGCATATTTGCATGCTAGTAACTTCCCTGGCTCACTGTAGGTTATACAATCGGGGGCACTCCATCATGCCGCAAGATCGCCATTCTTTCATGGTGCAGCACAAGACTATTCCTGCAGGAATCCATAATTTGATCCAAATCGTAGGACGTGAGCAAGAGCTCGAAGTAGCACGATCTGTCATACGCGCTCCGCATGGATACAAAGGGCTGCTCATCGCGGGATCAACAGGCACAGGAAAAACGCGAATAGCACAGGAAATCGCAACGCGATTCCACGGCAATGGCACCTTCTTTATCACTCCGCAAAATTGGAAGAATTACGAAACTATCCAGGCTTTAAAGAGGCATCTTGACTCATCAAAAAGGGGTGACGCTCTGGTTGTGCTGGACGACGCTCATCAGCTCCCTCACTCAATTCCGAGTGAGCTGTTTTCTCGCATCCGCGCATACGGTGTCCCGTCAATATTTGTAGTCAACGTCGATGAGACTCCCCACGATGAAATCACCACACTGTGGAAGAATCGACAATTAGAGCGAATCGACGTTCTCCCGCTAACTGCAACGGCAGGGAGACGGCTAGCCAGCCTGATGGCCGACTTTAATCTGAATGTTAGCGACGCGGCGCGACTGGCAAAGCTGGCCGCCGGCAATCCGCTTCTTCTGAGAGAAATTGTAACTACTCTCAAAAATAGAAGTGCTCTAGCGGGCCACGACGGAAGGCTTCCCGATGAGATTCCAACGCCGCCTGGCCTTCGTGATCTAATCATTGGTAGGGTTCGGGGCCTCGACGCGATACAAAACAAGGCCCTTGAGACGATTTCCTTGCTGTCTCTAGCTCGGCTTAAGCACTTAGAACAATTATTCAGCCTCGAAGTGTTATTAGAACTTGAGGACCGCGGGCTAATTTCCGTACGGGTCGAGGAAGTCTCGCGAGTTCACGTAGCGAGCCCGCTTATTGCGCACGTAATTCGCAGTCACCTCAACTCCCTTCGCGGAGTCAGTTTGCTACGCGATTGGTGTTCTGTCGTTTCATGGGATGAACTTCAACCAGACGAGCGTCTATCTCTCGCTGAATGGAGTACATCGACCATCGACACGCCACCTCGATCCTGGCTTCTAGAAGCATCGAATATTTCCCTCGCAACTCATGACATTCCTGGCGCTATGCAGATGGCGAGCAAAGCGTGGGAATTTTACAGATCGCCTTCGACGGCGCTCTCCCTTGCCGATGCGCTAGTTGCTGGTGGGGACTTCGCGGCTTTAGAAGTTCTAGCGGATGAGGCTAAACAAGCTTACGGGGCTCAACTCGGAGACCTCTTATTCGTTCATCGAATCCATTCATTAACCCTTAGGGGGTTGCACGGAGAAGCGCTGACTGCAATTGGAGCGATGGCTTCTTCTCCCCTTAAAGCCCTATTGCGTGGATCCCTGGCTCTTCAGTGCGGAAACTTTAAGCAGGCTCTACTGTTCTGCAATGAACTAGATATTGCTGACAGTTCATTACACCGCCTGGAAAGTAAGATCGTGACCGTGAGCGCGCTATGTCATCTAGGGCAGCCCCTTAACGGTCTTGAGATTTTCGATAAATGGTGTCATGACTTTGATTATGTGGATAAAGTACTCAGCATGGAGGGAGTGGATGAGGCACGAGCCTTATGTCTGCAGCAAGATGGACGACTAGCCGAGGCGGAGGCACTGCTAACTCATGAGCGGTTGCGTACCGCACAGTTTCATAATCCACGAGCTGATTTGCGTCGGTCAGTCGCCTTGAGTCTAATTCATCTGGAACAGGGTAGGATTAGAAAGGCGCTTGAGTTGCTTGTTATGGCGCCTGAAGATGGCGCTGCAGTTCACTTGTCAGATTTGGGGGCGGCTCTGTATGCAGTTGCGTTGACTTTACTGCCAATCCGAGAAAGAATCTCTTTCCCTGACCCCGTTTTCAATGTCCCCACCGGCCGCTACATGGCATACCAAGCTATTGCAAGTGCTCGACTTTCCACAGAGAAAGGTGACAGCTCGGCAGCTCTCGAGACGCTCGAGACAGCTCTCGCCGTTTCTGCCGACGAAGAACATTTCGGCGACGTCGCATTAATCGTGCATGAGTTAGCTAGGCTCGGCTACGCAGCCCGAACTAGCCAGTATTGGGAAGTTCCACTTCAGGGCGTGCTCATTCAAGCGCGTCTTTGGTATGCTCAAGCTGTCGCAACAGGGGAACTCACACTGCTGCGACGAGCGGCTAGAGTCTTTTCGGATTGCGGGGCCTTGATGTATGCAGCGGAGTCATTCGCAGAGCTCTGCCGCATACATCAAGAAGCGGGACGGGGACGGTCCGCCACTGCTGCGTCGGTAGAAGCTCGACGCTTGCTGCAGAGTTGCGGGGAAATCGAGACACCGCCCCTCCGGTTCCTGACCAGAGCGGTCGAACTCTCAGACCGCGAACGCACGGTTGCATCTTTAGCTGCTCAAAATCTCTCGGATAGAGAGATATCTCAACTTCTAATGATCTCGCATCGGACAGTCAGTAATACGCTATATCGCGTGTATCAAAAACTTGGTCTACGAGGTCGACGAGAGTTGGGGTCGATTTTTTCGGTCACTCTTTCAGGGTCTCGCTAAGAACTCGCACCGCGATCCTGGTGAGATGTCCCGGTCGGGCGTGACCGGTGCGACGAATCGGCCGGTATTGCGAGTACTCGGCCGTGGATTGTGGACGACGACTTGTGGGCGCTGATTAAGGTGCTGCTGCCGCGTCCCTCAAGAGTCGCGCGGCTCCGGCCAGTGCCAGATCGGCGACTCTGCCTGCTAGACCTCGTGATCCGAAAGGAAGACCGTGCCCGCCGAGGCATCTTCACTGATTGAACCTCTTTCGTCCTGTCTCATAGGATTGAACGAGGGCTGGTCAGGGATGGTGGGGTGGCGAAGCGCCTCGTCGTGGGTGTGGTGATTTCAGTCAACACGCCGACGGCCGGGGGGCTTCGTAGGTTCCGTATCTTCCATGCTCGATGTCCCCCACGAGCTGGTTGAGCATGTTTCCTGGCTCATCAACGTTCGAGAGCGTGAACTCGTCACACGGTGGCGGAAGTTGGGCTGCTTCAAACAAGCTCTGCTCCCGACTGGACCCACCTGCTACTACCTGCCGGCCTAAGCACCGGACCTCAACCCCGTCGAGGGCATCTGGGTCACTCCTGCAACGCGGCAGCCAGGTCAACACCGCCTTCACCGACCCTGACCACCTCATCAGCACGCTTCGACACGGTCTCCGCCAGATCCAGTTCCCCAGCAACCTCATCGACGGATGTCTTGTTGAAATAGGGCTCATATTTACGACATCACGGCGACAACGTCAGTAGACCCGTTAGAGAGGGGAGGGGGAGAACCCGGGCCCCAGTCAGCGAGCTGGCCACAAGCCGCCCGGGCCGTCCAAGGCTTGGCTGACGCCCTGAGCCACGCTGCAACGCTACTGGCGGGCAAGGTCGACGAAGCCACCCCCAGCACTCCAGGAACTCATCGACACCGTCGGCAGCGGCAGACTCATCGATCTCTACTGCCCGGTCTAACAAACCACCATTAGAACGCAGTCGATCTGCTGGCTTGGATTCCCCTGACCGGCCAGGCGCTCTGGGGATCCGCATCGCATGCGGGTTCCGCCTTTTCTCCGCTGCCGGCTACCTGGTCACCACCGGCCGATGCCGACTCCTCCGCCCCTGGCCCTGGACGTTGCGAAGTCACCACTTTTCTCGAAAAGCTCGTGCGCCTACCAAACCTCGGCTGACCAGTGGCTCTCCCGATCCTACTAGAGAACGTTTCAGTCAGCAGTGCAACCCAGTGTCCACCCGAGAAAAGCACTAGAGACCTTGGCCTGCCCAGCATCAGCCATCGTCAACGAAACGAACGTCCGACTCCATCGGCGCCCCTCAAGAAATAGCGAGGATAATCGCAACTCTGCTGGACTTCGGAGAACTTGGGCCGCCAGAATGGGCGTAGCACTTCACTGACTTCTTCATCATCTGGAGAGATATGAGCCTGTCTGCAAGGAACGCTGCGGTGCTCGGCGGCGGGATCGCAGGAATGCTGACCACAGTAGCCCTACTTGGGCACGTCGAGAACGTCGCCATTGTTGAGCGAGACGACCATTGTGGCCCTGCTTTTCGGAAAGGTGTTCCTCAAGCACGCCATCAGCATCTCTTACTGTCCGCCGGTCAACGAGCCCTTGAAACACTGTTGCCAGGTATTGGAGCTGCCCTGGTTGCAGCTGGGGCTCATCGGTTGGAAATGCCACGCGACCTGCTCACCTGTACCCCGTTTGGTTGGCAACGCCGCTACCACGAAGACCGACACGCTGTAATTAGTCTGACTCGTCCCCTCCTCGATCATATCGTTCGTGAACGCGTACTCGCCGAAGCCCGGAAGTCTGTCACTCGCATCGAACTAGTTGAGCACTGTGATGCAGTCGGACTGCTCGGCGATGCTCGCAAGATTGCAGGCGTCCGCGTCCGCCCTCGCGAGGCTCGGGACACCTTCGAACTTGCTTCCAGCCTCGTCATCGATGCTTCCGGTCGCTCGTCCCGCTGCGGCAATTGGCTCGAACAATTGGGATGCAAGACCCCTGAGGAAGAACGGTTCGATACCAAGATGGCATACGCCACTCGGCTGTTCCGCTTACCGGAGCCACCGGATGCCAGCGCTTTCATCCTCGTCCGCCCTGACTGCCCGCGGGGTGGCGCCATGGTTCCTGTAGAGGAAGGCTTGTGGATTGTTACCCAGTGTGGGCTCCCAGGGCACCAGCCAGGCACTGGTGAAACTGAGTTTCTTGACTTCCTGAATAGCCTCGCAGACCCATATATTTACGACGCCGTAAAAAATGCAGAAGCGGTGACTCCGGTCTTCGGTTTCCGAGAGACCGCGAACCGCCGTCGCCACTACGACGCGACCAACTGCCTGCCTGAAGGATTCGCCGTTGTCGCCGACGCCGCCTGCCAGCTAAATCCTATACACGGACAGGGTGTATCAGTCGCCGCACAGGGAATCGTCGCGTTACAGGATGCTATCACCCGTCACGGCACCGGCCCAGGATTCACATCCGCAGCCCAGAACGCCATTTCCCGCTCAGCTGACGAAGCGTGGCTGGCTGCAATTGCCGCCGACCGGCCTTGGATAGCAGACTCTTCCTCCAGTGCCAGCCTTATTGACCGAGTTCAGGGCTGGTACACGGCGCGTCTATACAGTCGCGCTACCGTCGACCCATTCATCGGTAGAGCCACTCGTGATGTCATGTCACTCACTGCTCCGCTACGGAAACTGACATCTCCGGCAATCGCGCTGCGCACCATCTTTCTGCCGCGTAGAACAGGACTACCCACTCCCCCACTACGTGTCGAGAACCGCGGCTGACAGGTTTCACGTGCCGAAGATGACAAGCCACATCTTCTGGTTCCTAATGCTGTTTGCCAGGCTGTGAGAACGGTGGGTCTCACAGCCTCGTGAGGGGATGTGGCTCCTACCTTTGGCTCACTTGCCTTCATAAAAGCCGGCGGGATTCCTCGCACGTAAGGATACTGAACAGCGCGAAGATGTAGAAGATCCGCTGGAGTCGGCGGTTGTCGCACCGTGGCTGGCGACCTCACCGCTGATCTTGCCGGAGTCCCGCGGTACGGTTGCTACGCCGCGGACGCCGGCGAGGCAGTCAGGAGTGCCGAAGAGACTCATATCGCTGACGGTCATGGGGAGAGCCTGGCGCATAGGGAAGGGCGGCAGCGGAATCAAGAAGGCGGAGGCTGCAATGCCGAGAGACGCGCCGCTGAACAGCGGTGCACCGGAGGGCTCCGATGGGGTCTCACCAGCGGTTATCGGGGATGCAGGCCAAACTTCACCGTTGGGCGGCGGCCGACCCTGGCCGCAGGCTCGACGATCTGTTCAACCTCGTGTGCGACTCGGGGACGCTCCTGGCAGCGTTCGAACGGCTCGCGGGAAACGAAGGGGCTAAAACGCCCGGAGTGGACGACCTCACCGCCGTCAACATCCAGCGAGCGATCGGCCCTTGCGGGGTGAGTTCTGCCCGCTGCCGGTGCGCGAACGGGAGATCCCCAAGCCAGGCGGCTCGGGCAAGGTCAGAAGCTAGTGCTCTGACCGGGAAGTTTCGCCGGGTTGGTGGGTCATTCGCGCTTGGAGGCGGCGGCGGCAGAGGTCGGCAGCTGTGAGGTGGGGCTTGTGCAGCGCGTCGCTGTAGAGCCGCATCTCACGGGCTGCTCGGTCCAGGTGCTGCCAGAAGGCGAGCGGCAGGTCGCGGTCGTCACCGACGTCGACCAGGCAGTCGAAAGCGAGTTCCAACTCGTTGTGGTCCAAGAACTCAAGCGTGGTTGCGAGATCGGTGTCCGGCTGGCCGGCCAGGTGGGCTCGGGCGTCGTCGAGGTGGCCGCGGGTCCGGTTCCAGCTGGCGTGAAGCGCCTCACGATCAACGGTCATGGTGTCAGTGTTGCTGGTGCTGTTTGCCAGGTCACGCGGCTTTCGCCGGCCGTCCGCCCCAGCGGACGCCCTTTTCGCTGCGGATCCGGGCCCGCTCCCTGCGTTGGGCGGCCAGCACGTCGGGATGTCTGGCGTTCTGGTTGCGCCAGCGCAAGTAGGCGTGCAGCGCCCCGGTCTGCACCGGGTGGTTCGGGTGGTGGGAGTTGGCGATGGTGAACTGCCGCAGCGGCCCGAAGTGGGCCTCGATCGGGTTGGCCCAGGACGCGTAGGTCGGAGTGAAGCACAGCTCGACCCCGTTCTTCTTCGCCCAGCTGCGGTTCTTCTCGCCTCGGTGCGCGGACAGATTGTCCAAGATCACGTAAATGGGGGCGCCGTCCGGGCGGGCCGCCCGGATTGACTTCAGCGCGGCCAGGGTGTTCGCGGCGCCCTTCCTGGCCCGGTTGACGCCCCACAGGGTGTCGTCGCCGACCGAGTAGCAGCCGTGGAAGTACCGCACCCCGTGGGTGCGGTGGTAGGTCGCGGGACGGCGCTCGGGGCGACCGGTGGGAGCCCAGCCGGCTCCGGCTGTGGGGCGGATGCCGAGCGGGCCGAACTCGTCGAACGCGAACACGCGGTCCGGGAAGCGTTCCAGCACCTCCTCGATGCGGTCGAGCTTGGCATCGCGCTCAGGGTCGGGCGACTCCTTCCACGTCTTGGTGCGCTGGAAGGTGACGCCACGACGGGTGAGCAGGCACCGTAACGCCTCGCGACCTATGCGGATCAGGCGGCCATGCACTTTCCGCAGGTAGGCGGCGAGTTTACGCCCGGACCAGCGGGTGAACGGCTGGCCCAGCTTGGCCGGGCGAGTGGTGGCCGTCTGGACGACGAAGTCCTCGTCGTCAGGACTGAGCAGGCGGGGACGGCCTCCCGCCCAGCGAGGGTCCAGACAGGCCAGGCCGATCTCGTTGAACTGGTGAATCACGTCCCGGACGGTGTCCTCGTCGGCCTGCACCAGCTTCGCGATCACCGGGACCCGGTTCCCGCCGGCCGAGGCCAGCAGCATCATCGCGCGCCGGTACCGCACCGAACTGGTGCTGCCCCGGCGCACGATCTGCTGCAGCTTCTGCCCCTCTTGGTCGGTCAACCTGCGCACACGGACAGGCTCTGCCACCACACCCCCAGCGGTCGGAACGGATATCACCGCACATCCAACCGCTGGAACCGCCGACCCGGCGAACCTTCCCGGTCAGAGCACTAGGCATTCCGACCATCACCGACCGCGTGGTCCAGGCAGCCCTCAAGCTGGTGTTGGAGCCGATCTTCGAGGCCGACTTCAAGCCGGTCTCCTACGGCTTCCGGCCCCTGCGACGGGCACATGACGCGATCGCCGAGATCCACTTCTACGGCACCCACGGCTACCACTGGATCCTGGACGCGGGCATCGAGGCGTGCTTCGACTCGATCGACCACGTGGCCCTCATGGACCGGGATGCGCGAGCGGTTAAGGACAAGCGCGTGTCGCTGCTGGTCAAGGCGTTCCTCAAGCCGGCGTCCTCACCGAGGGCAACAATCGCGAGGACACTCTCACCGGCACCCCGCAGGGCGGCATCCTCTCCCCGCTGCTGGCGAACATCGCCCTGCCGACGCTCGACGAGCACCTGACCGGACCCTGGGTGCCAGGCGGCGAGATGGCCACCAGTCACCCGCGCAGGCGTCGCCGTTCCGCTGGACATCCGAACGGGGCGAATCATCCGCTATGCGATTGATCTCGTGGTTGTGGTCGACGGCGCACACGACGATGTCGAGGCGCTGCGCGAGGACATCGCCGACGTGTTCGGCGAGCTCGTCGTGGATGGCGTCAGTCCGTCCGCCGACGCTTCACCGATCGCAACGGACGGTGGCAGAGGCTCTCGGCGGACGGGATCGAACCGCTCGACCTCCAGGCGGTGACGGTCACCCGCTACCGCTACAGAGGCAACACGATCCCCGGAACCTCGTCACGCCCCAACCACGCTTGAACGGCAGAGTCCGAGCGTGTGGCCGTCCCGCCAGCGCAGGGCTCCGTCCATGTCCCAGTAGTAGTGGTGGACCCAGACCTGTCGCAGAATTGCCACTTGAGGAAGAAGCCGCAGGTGGGGTGAGGTGTGGGCGGCCCAGGCGGCGGTGAGGATCTTCTGTCCGTCCCGGCCGAACTCCTCGGCCCGGGCGGTCACCGCCGCCGTCCCGCCTGGCAGTTTGCCGATCTCCACCCAGCGCCCGTAACGCCTGGTCCACTCGGGCTCGATCAGCGGAGCCAGCCAGGCGGGGGCGGCCTCGGCCAGTTCCCCCAACGCCGCCCGCAACGTCTCCCCGACCAGCTCCAGGCGGCTGAGGGTACACACCGCGGCCAGCACATGAGTGGCGTCGCTACGCTGTCGGCCCCCGGCCTTGAGCAGGCCTGCCTCCACCAGGCGCTCCAGCATCACCTGTAGCAACTGGTCGGCGGCGCCGTCCTGTTCAGCCAGCCGGGCCCTGAACTCGCACAGCACCAAGTGGTCGAACCCCGGATCCTCCAGCTCAAGGCCGAGGGCATACTTCCAGTCGATCCTGGTGCGGACGGCGTCCGCCGCCGCACGGTCGGACAGGTTCTCCGCGAACTGCTGCACCGACACCAGCGCCAGCCATCCAGGGGACAGCCCCGGCTTGCCGTCGCAGGGATACAGTCCGGCAAACGCGTCGTCCCCGAACAGGACATCAAGCCTGTCCCGGATGAACATGGCCGGTGTGCCCTTAGGACACGCCGCCCGCGCTGTCCGCACCGTCCCCACCGGAACCCGCTGGAAACTCCTCGGCCGTAACGACACTGCCCCCACGCCCCAAGATCCGAAGCCACCCCGCACTCCTCCAGCGAACCATCCGACGGCCCCACCGTCAGCACCCCAGACAAGATCACCAACAGAGTCTGACCATTGTTTTTAGGTCGAACTGAGCACCCTCCCGGGCAGCAGTTGCCGCACCTTCGCCATCCCTCTTAGCAAGGCCAGACCATCGCCTCTGCTGAAGGGGAACGAGTACTGATTGCTTGCGCATCTGCTGCCTCGATCGGGTGGTATGGCTGCAACACCATATGCACGGGGAGGGCGCCATGACTGCAGCCGATCAACTTGTCGCTTGGGGTATTCTCGGGGCCGTTGGAATATTCTTCTTGTGTATGTTTGTGCTGATTTTATGTGGCTTGATCCGAGAGTCGCTCACGAGGAGGAATAGGAGGACGCGCTGATACGGCCAGGGCGCACCCCATTACTGTTTTGGTGCTCCTGCAATAGGGTGCTGGCCTTCGGAGTTGGCATGACTTTCGAAATCCCAACAACCAGTACTGATTTTTGACGCCGCGTTCGATAATCTGGTCTTGTTCGGCATACTGAATGTATACTGAGGATTAATGTGTGATGTCGCCAGGGCTCATGGTGGGGCCGGTGCCGATGAGGCAGCCGGTGATGATGGTGGGCCGGTACTGGATCTGGCGTAGGCCCCGGCGGACTGCGACGACCAGCTGCGTGTAGTCGGCGAAGGCGATGGTGGCCAGGCTGGTGCGTCGCAGGCTGGACCAGATCCCTTCCACGGGGTTGAGGTCCGGTGCATAGGCCGGCAACGGGAACACGGTGAGCCAGTCCCGGGCCGTGGTCCAGGCGCGCATCGCACGGCTGAGGTGCAGGCCGACGTTGTCCCAGACCAGCACGATCGGTCCGCCGAGTGGGGTGTGGGCGGCGGTGAGCAGGTCTCTTAAG
>NZ_JBSFCK010000072.1:0-15194 GCF_053593435.1 Streptomyces sp. NPDC002306 | reverse complement strand
CGCCTGAACACCCATGTCTCCCGCAGGATGCGGGACCTCGTCGCCGAACGCGAGTGGCTGACAGTGTTCCTGCTGCCCGCCTACTCACCCGACCTGAACCCTGTCGAAGGCGTCTGGGCACACATCAAACGCAGCCTCGCCAACCTCGCCGTCATAGCCCTCGACCGACTCGAAACCCTGGTCCGCAACCGCCTCAAACGCCCTCAATACGGCCCCACACCCTCAACGGCTTCATAGCCGGCACCGGCCTCACCCTCGACACCCCAGCCTCACCATGAAACGCCGAAGCCAGTATGCAGGTAGGCCAGGGCAAGCAGGGCTTGTCGGCTGCTGCGCAGGCACCGCCATCGGGTGCCGATGTCACGGCGGTGCCGGCCCAGGCGGGCAGCGAGGAAGCCCAAGGCAGACTGAGCAGGTCCAGTCCAGACGGGCAGACATGCACACGAAGCCTTCTGGTGGAGACGGATCTCTTGGTCGAAAAACCCATCTACCAGGGGCTTCGCCTGTCTGTCAGGCCAACCACCCAGCCTGGCCAATAGGTTGGAAAGAGCTCACTGTGGGGGTACCTGCATGCGGTAGTCGAGAGTCTTTCGGTGCCCTCGGTTTTCGACGGATCCGGTTGTCTTATGGCCCGAGGATGTCACGCTTGAGTAGCCGCTGGGTTTCCTTAAAGGTCGAGGTCATCCATTCGAGCCAGGTTTGGGATACGAAGCGCTGCAGTTCGTCGAGGCTGTGTGAATTCAACGCTCTCCAACTGTAGGTCCATTCAATCTGGGTGCGCGTGCCTACAGGGGTGAAGATCCATTGTGAGCTGGCCAGGTCGGTCAAGGTACCGACGTCGCCCGAGAATTGTGTGAGGTGATATGCATACAAGTGGGGCCGGACGAGGGCATCGATCGTTTCTTGCGCGCGTAGTCCGCTTTGGAAATTGAGCCAGCGTGAGGCGCCGACGCGCCCCCATGGTCCGTTGATGATTTCATAGTTTGTCAGTGCGGTCGGCCCTGTGAGGATCGCGAGGACAACGTCGTCGACGGAGACGAAGTCAAAGACTCGCTCGACTGTGTTGTCAACGGTGCCGTGGAGAGTTGCTAGTACGGTTGTGGCGCTTGTTGTGTCGACCTGCATGCTCATGGAAGATCACCTTATGATGCCGTTGTTTGATGGTGCAGGTTCTGCCGCGGACAGTTACCGCCGGGTGGCTTGGAAGATGGATTTTTGTCAGTGAGTGTTTTGAGCGTTGCTGCCTGGGTGTGAGGATGTCCTGGCGAATAGCGTTTCTTGTTTTGGGCTGTAGGGGGTTTTGTGGAAGACGTGCCACGCGGTGAGTCGGGTTGCGCGCCTTGCGTGGGGTTCTGGTTTGGGCTAGCGCGCGGTTGATGGTGTGGTGTGTTGATGACAGTTCGCCGTTTGGCGGGTGGCGGCCAGGATTGGCACGTCTTGCCGTTCTTGGATTATGACGTGCAGTTGGTCTTTGTGGGAGTAGTCGGCGCGGCCGTCGTTGACGCCGGTTGTGCTCGGGTGGTGTCCTGTCGATCAGTAGGTGGCTGGGGTTGGTTTCGTGCAGGACGCGCAGGGGGCCGGGTCTGTGGTTGGCCGGTAGATCAATTGCCGCGGTGGTGCAGGCGTGGCGGTACCGACCGAGATCCTGAAACCAGCGGCCATTTGGGCGAGGGTGTCGCGTCGGCGCAGATAGACCAGGCCGACGAGTGTCCACTGGTGGGGCGGGAGTGGGCAGCGTTGGTCGCTTTCGCGGGTGACGACAGGCATGGTGACCTACTCGACCAGGGTGTGTGGCAGGTCGAGTGCAGCAGAACAGGAAGCCAACACGCCTCCTGTGCCGATGAGTTGTGACTTCGAACATTTCCCTCAACGACACGGGAGCCTCGCACGGTGGGGTGCGGCCAGTGCGTGTCTCGGGCGTCCGCCGTCGCCTGTTCAGGGGGCATTGTGTAGCTGGGGGAGGACGTCGGCGGCGATCTCTTCGAGGACGGTTTCGCTGGCTTGGTAGATGCCGTTGGTCCTGGGCCAGTGGGTGATCAGGTCGGTGAAGCCGAGTTCGGCGGCTCGGCCAGCGTGCTCGGTGAAGGCATTCTTGCTGGACATCGACAGCACGGGGGAGCCGTCCAGCGTGATATATCGGTCGATGCTGTCTGGGCTGCGGCCTTCTTCGGCGAGGATGTCGTTGAACCGGTTGGTGAGTTCGCCGACGGTTTTCCACCAGCCGTCGAAGCCGGCAGCGAGGTCGCCCTGGATTTCGTCGGCGATGGGGCCGGTGAGCCAGGCTTGGCCGAAGCGCGCTGCGACGCGCATGGCCCGTGGGCCGTTCGCGGCGACGACGAACGGCAGTCTGGGCCGGTGAATACATCCTGGTGTGTTGCGTGCGTCCACGGCAGAGTAGTAGGCGCCTTCGAAGGTGAATCGGTCATGGGTCAGGAGGCCGTTCATGACTTCGGTGAATTCTGCGAAACGGGCGGTGCGTTGGGCGGGGGAGAGATCGGGCTGTCCCAGCACGACGCGGTCGTATCCGCCGCCCCCTGATCCCAGGCCCAGCTTGAAGCGGCCTTGGGAGATGTCATCGAGAGCGAGGGCCTGCCGGGCGAATGTCACGGGGTGCCGGAAGTTGGGGGAGGTGACGAGGGTGCCCAGACCGATGGTAGAGGTGGACAGGGCTGCGGCGGTCAGGGTGGGTATGACGTCGAACCAGGGCCCTGAGAGGAAGTCCCCAAGTTGGCAGCCGAGGTGGTCGTAGGACCAGGCGTGATCGAAGCCGTAGGCTTCGGCGCGGCGCCAGCGGGAGGCGGATTGGCTCCAACGCTGTTCGGGAAGGATGACGATACCAGCGCGCATGAGTTACTTACCTTTCTTGTAGGTGTAGTGGCAGGTGTTGCGGGCCGTAAGCCGCCGCGAGGACTGGCCGCCAGAGGATGTTCCTGGCGGCGGCAGGGGGCGTGAATCGCTGGGTGAGGGCCTCGATACCGGTCTCGATGATCATTTTTCCGAGACTGCTGCCGGGACAGAAGAATGAGCCGCCGCCGAAGGCTAGGGGGAGTTTTCCACGCGGCCGGGTTATGTCGAAGACGTCGGGATTTTCGAACGCCGTCGGGTCCCGGTTGGCTGACAAGTTGCATATAGCCGCCATATCGCCGCGGGCCAATGACAGGTCCTTGTACTCGAGATTCTCGAGAGCGAATCTGAGCGTGTGGGTGTGCGGGGACCAACGTAAGGATTCCTCTGCGGCGCCGGGTATGAGGTGGGGATCCACGGCTAGGAGTTCCCATTGCTCAGGGTGCTCGCTCAGAGCGACCAGAGCACAACCGAGTTGATGCATGGGAGCGTCGTGTCCGCCCATGATGATGGAGACGAGGAAGCTGATTTGATGCTGCAAAGGTAGTTCCGTGTGCAGCAGGGCAGAAATAATATCGGTGCCCGGCTGGGCCTGGCCAGCTGCCATCTCCTGTTCGATGTAGTCGAAGAGCGACTGGAGGCTCTTTTCGACGTGGCTTCGTTGTTCGTCGCCTAGGGACAGGGCGAAGACGAGGCCGACATCGGCGGAAGCTGAAGCGTAGCGCCTCAGTTTTTCCACGGGCAGTCCTGTCAAGTGGCAGAAGACCGCGAGGGCGAGGGGGTTGGCGAATTCAGCCATGAGGTCGGACGGCCCGCCGGCCGGCAGGTGGCCGGCAAGGTCGTGAGCCGTCGCCAGGGCGAATCCTCTTGCGTCGGCGAGTTTGCGGGGGCTGAGAAAGGGGGCCAGGACAGCACGTAACCGGGCGTGACTGTCCCGCACAGTGCTGGACATGTTGGAGCCGAGGTAGCGATGGATTGCCCCGGTGGTGATGCCGTGCAGTGCCAAGTGGCCGTTGCCGGTGGGAGACAGTCGGGAGTCTGCCAACAGGTCTGTTGCCTCCTGGTAGCGCAGGACCATGATGCCCAGGGGGGTTTGGGCATACCAATGTTGCTCTCTTGCCGTGCTGACTTGGGGACTTGCGAAGCTGAACGCGGGGTTGAGGACATTGATGAACGGAATGTCGAGCAGTTGGGTCATGGGGGACAAGTCTTTCGGTACGGGGCAAAGGCCGACGGGGTGATGGGATGTTCTCGCGTCTGCGTGTACCAGACAGAGAAACCGCGGCGCAGGTAGTTCGGGAGTGCACTGGGGTGATCTAGGCTCGATGTGAGAAGCCAGACTCTCTTCGGGAGTCTGCTTTCGGAGTTGGCTGCTTTCCACGCGGTCCGTGTCGCCAGTGTCAGGGCGTAACTTCCCATTCCCTTGCCGGTGTGTTCGGGGAGCAATCCGAACACGACGATTTCGATGCTGCCGTCCACGTCGTATGCCAGCTCTAGAGCGCCGATTGTGTCTCCCCTGAGGGTCAGCAGCCACTGCGTGTGTCGGGAGTCGGCCAGCCATTGTTCCCACTGGGTGTCGTTCCAAGTGCAGCGGGCCCAGTGGTGCGGCGTGCCCATGGCCTTATGGAGGTTAGACACGTCATCGAGACTGGTGGCGCGCCGCAGTGACAGGCCGTCCACCGCCCGGGCCGCCCGGAGCTGGCCGGCGTGGGTCATTTGCAGGAAGGTGATGGCTTCTTTCATGGCGCATCTGCTACGACGACGCGTCAGGTACGTGTTTGATGACCTGCTGGGCGTAGCACAGTTGACCTCCGGGCCACGAGCCACTCTGGTGGTAGGCGGCGTCGAAGACGCGGAGCTGATGCTGGAGACTGCGGGTGTAAAGCTGCAGCAGGTGATCCCGTTCTGTTTGATCCATGCGTTGGGCAGCAGTTTCGATCACTGCTGCGTGCTGGTCGCACATCTCGGTGCGGGTGACACGTTTGTACATGTTGGCCCAGATGGTGAAAGCGCGGGGGCCGGGTATGTCGACGTCCTGGAAGCGGTTCCCAATCACCCTGACGAACATGGCACACGGGTACAATGCCATCGCGATCTCGGGAAGTGTGCCTTCATAACCGATGCGGACTAGGTGGTTGACGTACGCCTCGCGGGCGGGAGAGCACGACCAGCGGGCCGGTTGAGTGGGGACGTCATATCCCAACTGGAGGAGCATCTGTCGCTTCTCCTCCAGCTCACTTACGGTGGACATGTCGTCCAGTACATGGGCGGCCGCTTCGGCCCACGGGTGGCCGGTAGGCGCCTTGGCGATGCCAAGAGCGAGAGTTCGGTTGAACTCCGCCACATGCGCGCCATCGTCCAGTTGGAAGAAGGCGAACTGTTCTGGAGTCAGGGTTCCGGCGGCCATCGCCTCGATCCATGGGTGGGTGGAGTAGGCGTGCCAGATCGGGGCGGTGGTTTTGTGACAGTGTTCAAGGAACATGGCTACCGCTCTTTCCGTCACTCGTGGGCTGTGTGAACCGGCTGGCTGAGAACGCGGCCGCGGTGTTCGCGACATTACGGTCAAGAACAATTTGCGACATCAGGCTGGCGGAGCCTGGGCCGAGGATGAAGCCCTCGCCGCCGTGACCGCAGCATGCGTAGAGGTCTTCGGCGATTTCGTCGATGATCGGGCGACCGTCCGCAGCGTACGGCCGAACACCCGACCAGCTGTCTTCGACGGCTGCGTCAACCAAGGCCGGTATTCGGCGAATGGCGCCTTGCGCGATTCGCGTGGCCGTGAACCGGTCTTCCGGCCACAGGGAGGGGGACCAAGACGCGCCGATGGCGAAACGGCCGTCGTGACGCTGGTGCATGAGCGCCCCGACAGCGGCGGGTTCGTTCGCAGCGGTGGCCAGGCCGTTGAGCGTGGTCCTGGTGGCGGCGAGCGCAGCCGACCCGGCGCTTACCGCAGAGACAATCCTGGTCAGTGTGGGCGGCAGGGGTTCGGTGAGAAGGATCCGGCCGCGCACACCGACCAGGGGAATGCGGCAGCCGACATCCTGGACGAGCAGGGCAGTGCGCAGGCCAGTGGCGAGGACCACCTTGGAGGCTTCGATGCATCGGCCGGTCGATGTCAGAAGCTGCCATCGGCCGGCCGCGCGGCGCAGACACACCACGGTGACACCGCCGCTCAGTTCGGCACCCGCTGCCCGAGCGGACCGCGCCAGGGCAGCCACGGCCTTGTGCGGGTTGATCCTGCGCCCTTCGGTGTAAAGAAGGGCGCTGCCGCCCGCTGGGTCGATAGACGGCTCTACAGCCTTGAGTTCGGCTGCATCGACCAGTCGTACCTCGACGCGGTTCGCGTCATTGTCCTTCTTCCGGGCGAGCAGCAGGTCCTCCTCGCCCTGGCTCGCCATGACGAGGGTGCCAACCGGGGTTTGATCCCAGCCGAAGTCGCCATGCTCAGCCAAGCGCTGATAGTGCAGGATGCTCTGGTGCCAAAGCGGTTGGACAGCCGGGGCTGGGGGGACGATCTCGCCGTGGGCACATCCGGAAGCGCCACCGTTGGGCGAGCCGCTGTCAAAGACAGTCACCGCTGGACCGGCTTCGGCGAGCATCCAAGCGGTCGACAGCCCGACCACGCCAGCTCCGACCACTGCGACGTCAGCCATGGTCCCCCCGGGCGGAAAGCTGGACAAGGCCAGCTCTTACGTCGACTGGATGGTCCTGCGTCCCAACGCTGACCGCGCCATAGCAGACGGCTGCGGCCACCACTCGGTGTGCCTCCCGTGCAGCCGACAAAATGTCGCAGCCCCGGGCGAGCAGGACCGCCAGGAGAGTGGAGTGTGCGCACCCGGCACCATGCTCACAGCCAGTGACATGGCGTTTCCTGGCAAGGATCGGGTGGTGTTGCCTTCCGTCGTACAGCCAGTCACCGCCGTGAGGGGCCATCGCGTCCGTGATGAGAACCGCTCTAGCCCCTCTGGCAAACACAAGCTCTGCCAGTGCGGATGGCAGGCTCACGTTCCGAGCATCCGCCAGAATCTGGGCTTCGGCGACATTGGGCGTGACGACGGTGGAGATTTTGAGCATGCGCTGCCGCGCGGTCTTGAGAGCCTTTTCGTCCGTCTGGAGGGAGCTTCCCGATGAGGTCTTCAGCACGGGGTCGAACACGATCGGCACATGAAGATTCTCAAAATGGTCCGCGAGAAGATGCATTACCTCCGCACTCCACACGGTACCAACCTTGATCGCGTCGATGCGAATGTCCTTCATCACCGCCGAAATCTGATCTGCGATCATGCCCAGCGGCACATCGACGCGTGAAACCACGCCCCGGGTGTTCTGGGCGGTGACACCCACCACGGCAGTGGCGCAGTATGCACCTATGGCCGTGCAGGCTTTGACATCGCCCTGAATGCCGGCACCGCCACTGGAGTCAGACGATCCGACTGACAGGCATACGATCTGTGCAGTCGCCATGATCAGTCACTTCTCAACCCGTGTTCGCCAGGACAGTCGGCCAGTTTGCCCCAAGTCGGACCGCCAGGGCAGCGGTGGCTTGCGATAGGGACGCCAGAAATGCAGGATCCTGACGGTACGTGAGGTAGGTAGTGGCGGGAGCGACGCCACCCAAGCCTGTCACCAGGGCTGCATGCTTGCCCTGCTCCTCAAGAAGTAGAATTGTCGGGCGTCCCATAGCGCTTGCCCAACCGATTTCGATGTGCGTGCCAGGAGATGCCGGGTCTCCCGGAAAAGCCACAAAGAGATCACATGAGCTCATCCAGCGGAAATCCCGCTCAGTGCACGCCGCGGCTGGGACCATCGACAGGCCCCACCCCTCTTCACGGTGCGCATTGAGAACTTCCCAGCCGCTTTCCTCGTAGAAGCGGATGAGCCTGCGATATCGGTTTCTTAGGCCGTGCGCGAGAACTCCCGTTTTAGAGTTTACAGCTCCCTTGAACGGGCCACCGATGAAAACAACTGGCTTTTCAGTCTTCTGTGTCATCGGGCTGCCGCCTTTGCGTGAAATGAAGAGGAAAGATCAGGGAATCGGTTGACTAACATGTACCGGTAGAGTGGATCGAGCTCGTCCACCAGTTCATCGTCATCCATACTTGCCCCGTACCGGCTGCGACGGTAGAGCTCGAAGATCGCCACGACCTGCCGCCAGTATTCGGGAAGTTCAAGCGCTTTGAAATCAGAGATTCCTAGCCGGATGGCGTCGGTGCGCAGACTCTTTTCGATCTGCATTACGCGCTCAACATGCGGCCGTTGATCACCCATGGGCATGACCGACATGCAATCTCCTGGTGCCTGCGCGTCACGAAGAGCTGCAATGATCCGCTGGGCCGGCCCAAGGTCAGGCTCGTATAGATGCAAGGACCCGACCATATGCGTATAACGCCCCAACTCAAGACCGAGCTCTCGGGCCATGAGCTCCTGCAGAAACGTGAACGAGAAAATATCGCTCACTATTCCTCGATAAGCGTCATTGGCGCGCATGTAAGACACCAAGTTGAGGCGACCGTTGCGAGCCAGGAACTGTAGAGCGATAGTGCAGGCGACGTCCGGGTTCCCGGGCACGGTGAGTTCTTCAGGCTGGTAGATCTGAATGACTGCCCGCTTGCTATCAGGATCATCCCGGAGGGTAGAAGCCACCGATGACCATTGATCGAGATTGCAGCCACCAAAATCGAAGATCCGAGGCCCATAAGCGGTTCCCGTAAGCACCTCCGCGCCCATGACGAAACGACGGATTCCTGGCGCATAGTAGGCCATGTACTCTAAGCTGTCACTACCAGAGAAGTACCATAGTGCTTCTGCTAAATTGAATACAAGATTGGACCGTCGAATGGCCGCTGAAATCAACCGGCGTCTCGGATCCTCGATGGAAAAAGATACGCCAACGTGTTCCTGGCTTGCAAACCCGCGTGGAGAGTTTCGATACTCCGGATCGCTTAGCAGGCTCTCAAGATTGGACAGGTATGCTTCTGCGAGTCCATTATGCTTCATGGTCCGAATCATTTCGCCAAGGTGAAATTAGGTGAGGGCTATGGTGAGGTTGAAAAGTTTGGACTTTCTGTGTCGGACGGGCAGGAAACTAGGGTTTTTATAGTTACCTGCAAGGCTTCAGCGGTGCATGGGTAGTCGCTACCTACTCCACCCTCAATCTTGCATGGCGGTCCGTCGACGGAGTCGGTGGGCCGTTTCGTTTCTGGTGGCTGGTGTTGGCGGTGGGGACGGGTGGACGGCTGGTTCCTAGCTAGTGCCGCATCAAGCAACGTT
Source organism: Streptomyces sp. NPDC002306 (assembly GCF_053593435.1). Classification (NCBI taxonomy): domain Bacteria; kingdom Bacillati; phylum Actinomycetota; class Actinomycetes; order Kitasatosporales; family Streptomycetaceae; genus Streptomyces; species Streptomyces sp. NPDC002306. Next base: position 6,080 of record NZ_JBSFCK010000072.1, on the reverse strand, counting down.
CGCGCTGTGCTGAGACTTTGCGGGATTGCTGCGTCGGGTGGTCCGATACAGCGAGAATGATCACGTGGCTGAGCGTGTGCGGGTACGCGAGATCGATGACGACGAGGGCAGGCGGTTGCTGCGGATCATCCGCCGGGGCACGGGGTCGGTGGTGACTTGGCGGCGGGCCCAGGTGGTGTTGTTATCCGCACAGGGCATGCCCGTGGCCAAGATCGCCGAGGTGGCATTCACCAGTGCGGACCGGGTTCGGGACGTGATCCACAACTTCAACGCCGACGGCTTCGCCTCGCTCTACCCGAAGTACAAGGGCGGCCGGCCACGGACTTTCACTCTTCCCGAACGCCGGGAGATCAAGAAGATCGCCAAGTCCAGGCCGGCCGAGCACGGCCTGCCGTTCTCGACCTGGAGCCTGGCCAAGCTGGCCGACTTCCTGGTCGCCGAGGGGGTGGTCGACGACATCAGCCACGAGGGCCTGCGCCTCCTGCTCCGCGAGGAAGGCGTCTCCTTTCAACGCGTGAAGACCTGGAAAACCTCACGCGACCCCGGCTACGCGGCCAAGAAGGCCCGCGTCGAACACCTCTACGCGATCGCCGACGGCGAGGTCATACCCGACCGGGGCGAGCCTGAAGTCGTCCTCTGCATGGACGAGTTCGGCCCGCTCAACCTCCAGCCCCACCCTGGCCGGCAATGGGCCGAACGCGGCGGCCGGCACAAGGACCCCGACCGCGAGCCCAGGCCGAGGCGGCGGGCGACCTACACCCGCCCACACGGGGTCCGGCACCTGTTCGCCGCCTACGACCTGGGCAAAGACCAGCTCTACGGACACATCAAGAAGACCAAGAACAGATCGACGTTCCTGGAGTTCTGCCGATACCTGCGCTCACTGCACCCGCTCGAGAAACGCATCGCGATCATCTGCGACAACTCCCCACACCTGACGACGAAGCGGTGCGGACGAGGCTTTCGGAGTGTGCCCGTCGGCACGGCGTGAGCCATCAGGCTGCTTGGCGGTGGGTGAAGGACGGGAAGATGCCTGTCCCGGTCCGTCAGGCGCCGTCCGGGACGTGGTTGGTCGACGAGGTCGCCATCCAATCGCCCGGGTGTGTGGTGACGTACTGCCGAGTGTCGTCCGCCGACCAGAAGGCCGACCTCGAGCGGCAGGCCGCGCGGATCGTGTCCGGCGCGAACGGGCTGGGCCTGGCTGTCGCCGAGGTCGGTTCCGGGCTGAGCGGGCGGCGCCTGGTCGTCCTCGATTCCACCGGGACCGCTGACGACCTGGTGCGCGACATCACCGAGGGGCTCACGTCCTTGTGTGCGCGCCGGTACGGGCGGCGCGCGGCGAGGAGCCGTAGCTGCTCGCGCGGTGGCCGTACCGGCCAGTGAGGCCGCCGGATGAGGAGGTTCCAGCCGCAGCCCGGGTTCGTGGTGCAGGGCGTTCCGGTTCGCCCTGGACCCGAACGCCGCCCAGGAGGCCGTGTTGCGTTCGACTGGGCTGTGGGCTGGGTGACGGCGGCGTGGTGGTAGCGCCGTGCGGAGGAGACGTACGGCGTCGCGGAGGACGGGCTGACGCCGTGGCGGCCGTGGTCGCTGCCCGCGCTGCGCAAGGCGTTCAACGCGGAGACCAGAACATCCCCAAGCGGGTGCCGAAGCCTCGCGGAGCCGACCAGAAGACCCGCGCCACCCGCCCCCGCCGCACGGCGGAGGCGGGGCGGGCAGGTGGCGCAACCCTGCCGCACCAGCGGCAGACGGAAACGAGAGACCGTCCTCAAGTCCAAGCCCCCACGCTTTGGTGACGTGACGGACTTTCCAGGCCGAAATGCCCGGAATGCTGAGACCTGACTACAGCTGCAGCAACGGTTCTCAGAGCCGGACCTTTCCTTCTTCTTGTGCGCTCTTGTGTTTCTTGCCTGCCTGTCAGGGAGAGGATGGGTATCCAGGTCAGCGATCCGCGCGGTCTGCGCGATTTCGGGTCAGAGCCGGATCTGGGCGACATTATGCAGGAGCAGGTTGCGCGAGTCGATGGGCCGGCGTTGCGGATAGGGGCCTCCGCGCGGGCCCGCAGGTGGTGGCGGAACTCGAGTTCGGCGATCCGTCGGCTGGTGGTGTGGGCGGCGAAGTAGGTCAGCCGGATGTTGTTCGTGTCGGTGAGCCTCAACTGGGCCTTGGGGTGTGGTCGTTCCTTACGGACGATCAGCCGCATGCCCTTCGGCCAGCCACCGGGACATCACCGATGAGCTTGGCGACCCAGGTGCCGTCCCGGATTTCGCTTTCGCTGCCTGCCTTGACGACTGGTGTCCAGGCAGGTACAGGGATGTTCAGCACGGGGCAGTGGATCGCAGGGAGCGTCAGTCACCGCGCCAGCACCGATACTCAGACGCACGCAACCTGTATGGAAGAAGCCACGGACGCGGAGACCGTGCAGTCTGTCGCGTCGTCATTCTCGACGAACGACGGTTCGACATTCTCGTCTACAGTGGTGATCAGCTTCCAGCTTCCCTTTACTGGATTATCGGCGATCAGTCTATAGCCAGTATCGAAACGATTCGAATTCTCGAAGTCATCCCAGTGGGCCTGATAGTGGACTGTGGCACCCATGGTGGAGGGGGCATGGTTCGGGACGTGCGTCTCTAATGTCCACGTGAACTTCATGGGAGTCGACGCGAAGGAGATGGGGGGCATGGTTTCAGATACCCAGGAGCGAAAGTATATATCGTTCCCGTTCGCGGTATCCTTGAAAAAACATGTGTAATGCATGGCTATTACGGTGCCGCTCTCAGATCGAGACTCAACATTAGTGCTGCAGCCAAAGTTTGAGAAAACGGGTGCAGTCGCCACAGCCTCGGACTCGATGCCCAGAAAGAAGAAACTGGAGGCGATAATCGCTGTTGTGAATTTTCGAGCTGTCTGAAGTTTCAACACATTCTCCATTAGGGAAATGGCGCCGAAATTGCAATGGAGTGATATTGCCATGTTTGTTGCAGTCGCGGTGCTCAGTGGTCTTATGGGAGGGTAGTCCGGGCTGGTTTGATCTATATGAGTAGGGGATAGTTAAAGTGGCTGTTGTTGTTCCGATCTTGGGGGGTGCTGATCGGACGGGGGTCTCGATTGGGTGAGCGTGGCTGGAGGCGTCGCCAGCAGATGAGTGCGCAAGCGAGGCTGAGAAGGCTTCGTGGATGCGTCGCGGTCAGGCTGTATCGCTGGCAGGTGTCTTTGCGGGGTCGGCCGAGTGTTGCGTGGTGTGAGGATTGCGTTGGGTTCTGGCAGGCCATCGCGTGGGGGCTGAGTTCGGTAGACGCCGTGGTGGTGATTGAGCTTCTTCGAGTTGGCCGCCGATCGGGTGATGGCCCAGGGCCGCAGCATGCGAGGCCCCCGAGTTGTTGATCGAGATGTCTTTCGTCTCAACTACGCTGCTCGGGGGCCTCGTTGGTCATCTGTCCTGCCGCACTCGACTTGCCGCATGCGCTTGTGGAGTGGGTGACCGTGCTCGTCGTCACCTGTGAGGGTGACCGGCGCTGCAAGTTCCGCCCGTCCCAACGCGCGACGGTGGCAGTGGTGTACCTGCGCGAACACACCACACGGCGAAGATCGCCGCCGGGTAGCGTGCCGCGTTACCAGCCTGCTTGCGCTTGGCAGCAGCAGGCGCTGAGGGCCAGTGGTCGGCTTCACTGCACCGTTTGGTCGTCGGAGGTGTCGCCTGACCTGCGCAAGGTGCGGAATGCCTGGTCCACAAGTGAGGGCAGGTCTTCGATCCCGCTGCTTTCTACCCAGTGGGTGAGCGCCGTGGTGAGAGCGGCTAGCGAGGTTGCGGCGAGAACTCGGGTACTCAGTGTGATTTCTGTCTGGAGTCGGGCCGCGAGGGCTTCGGCGAAGAGACGCTCGGTGACGTACTGGTTCTCCCAGACCCGGGCGCGCAATGCCGGCGTCTGCAGGACAAGACGGGTACGAACCAGGAGCGCTTCCTTGTCGGCGGCATAGATGGTAGCCAGGCCCTGCCCCAGAGCTTCGTGCAAGGCGGTGAGCGGACCCTCTTCCGAAGGGCGTTGCTCAATCAGACGCATGATCAACGGGTCGTAGTCGTCGCTTTCGACAGCGGCTTCCTTAGTGGGGAAGTGACGGAAAAACGTCATGTGGGAAACTCCTGCGGCGGCCGCGATCTCCTCAACAGTGGTGTTTTCGTACCCTTGGCTGAGGAACAGTCGCAGGGCATGTTCCTGGATGGTCCGGCGTGTCTGTGCCTTCTTGAGTTCACGCAGACTCATCGGCAGGGTCGGGGGCGGCTCCACGGTCCATCTTCCCTTCACTCGTTCACGTCAGGCGACCCTCGGATTTATCACTGAGTGTAACCGAATGCGCGTGTCAGCCACTGGGCCAATGCGGCTGGCGATGTGCCGCGCCAGGCCAAGTGGCCGTCAGGCCGCACCAACATGACCTGCTGGCCATGAAGGTTGGTAACGGAGGTCAACACTTTTACTGCGCCGGTCTTGCCGAGGTACTGGTGGGCTACGGTTGTGCACGGGTGCTCGCCAGCGGTAGGCAGGACAAGCGCCCAGTGTGATCCCAGTTCCCCGTGGAGACGTGTGGGGCTGCCGCCTTCCCGGGTGCATTTGAGGTCAAGCACTCGATCGCCCGCGTGAGGGCCACGGGTGACCCAACCGGGCAGGGAGCGGGTTGCCAGCGGGCCGGAGCGGTAGGTGATCTTCAGCTGGGAGGATTTTTCCCAGATCAGCCGCTGAACCGTCGGACGGTTCATCAGCGGGACAAAAATACGGTCGCGCACCGCCCGGGCGAGGCGAGTTTCTCCGACAACCATGCGGGTCATGGTGCTGGTGGAATGTAATACCTCCTGCGCGATCGGCCGCCGCTCGGCCTGGTACGTATCCAGCAGCGCAGTTCCGGACCGGCCGGTGGCGACGAGGGCAAGTTTCCAAGCAAGGTTCTCAGCGTCGCCCAAGCCGGTGTTCATGCCCTGCCCACCGAGTGGGCTGTGGATGTGCGCAGCATCCCCGGCCAATAGGATTCGGCCGCGTCGGTAACTGGACGCCAGTCGGCGGTGGATACGGAACGTGGAGGTCCACAGCGCCTCGTGCACCATGACAGCGGGAATACGTGCATGATCCTCAAGCAACCCAGTCAGCACAGCCAGCAGACGATCGGACGCAAGACCTTCGGTGATATCCGCAGATGCAGGAGCCATCAAGCGCCACACGTTGTCACCGGGCAGCGGGAAGACTCCCACTATCTGGTCGCCGCGCAACCATACTGAGACTGCGTCGCGGGACAGAGGTAGTTCCGCCCTTACATCGGCAAGCAGAAAGCGTTCGATGACGGCAACTCCCGGAAAGCTGATGCCTGCTGCCGTGCGCACCTGACTGTGTGCGCCGTCGCATCCCACCAGCCAGTCGGCGCGCATCTGTCCGTCAGCCAAGCCTAAGGTCAAGCCTTGACTGTTCTGGTCAGCGGCAAGTACTTCCCGCCCCCACTCCACCTCGACACCCAGTTCACGGAGTCGATGCCGGAGTTGGGCTTCTACTTCGGCCTGGGAAATGATAAGGCCAGGCCTGGTCACCAGCTTGGTGCGTTGGCCGACTCTGAGCCGTGCCATGGGCTCGCCATTGATATGGGCGATCACCTGCCCGATGTGCACCGACCGCTGCGGCAAGTCCACCAAAGCGCCGAGACGGTCCAGGATTTCCAAACCCCGCGGCTGCAACCCGAGCGCTCGCGAAGTCACCGAGGGGCCTTTCGCCTTGTCCACCACCCGGACCGGTACCCCGCTCGCCCTCAACGCGCAAGCCAGGGCAAGCCCTGTCGGACCCGCCCCGGCCACGACAACAGTCGTATCCGACATCTGAACCTCCAATTGTTAGTGACTAACTGAAGTTAGAGGCTAACTCGAGATGGGTGTCGGGTCGAGGCGCCGTTACTGACCTTGTCGGATTAGGTTCGGGGGTGGAGGGTCAGGCCGGTTTCGGTGAGGCAGCCGTTGATGAGTTCCGGGTGGCGTTGGATGTGGGCGAGGCCTCGGCGGAGGGTGCGGGTGAGGTGGTCGGGGTCGGTGAATGCGGTGTTGGCCATGGGTC
>NZ_JBSFCK010000071.1:0-15419 GCF_053593435.1 Streptomyces sp. NPDC002306 | reverse complement strand
GCGGCGGAGTGGAAGATGATGCACCCCTTCCGGCAGCGGCACTGCATGCAGAACCTGCTCTGCCAGATCTGTGCCGCACCGGCACGGACCCCGAAGGGCTGGATCTTCCTGGCCGGTCCCCGCGAACAGCCCCCTGGCGGTGCGCCGCTGCTGTTGAGCCAGCCGCCCGTGTGTGCCCGGTGCGTGCGCCCCGCGGCCAGGCTCTGCCCGCATCTGGAAGACGATCCGACCGTGTTCCTGGCCCGTAGCGCGCCGCTGTACGGCGTCTACGGCGTGATCTACGGCTGGAACGACTGTGAAGGCGTGCACGTCGTGGCCCAGCCCGACCAGCCCCTTCCCTTCGGTCACGCCAACCTGCCCACGCTCCTCGCCTCCCAGCTGTACCGGCGACTCAGCTCCTACCGCGTCATCGGATTTACCGAACTCGTGCACGAACTGGACCTCAGCCCATAGACCCCTCCGCGGTGGCCGGCCCGGCCGGCCCGAACACGTCCACGCAGACGGTGCAAGCACTCGGGGGACGCCGCTCCATCCACCGTGCCCCCTCTCCACGGCGTCCAGCCGGTGCCGTCGCGGTGCCTGCGCGTGGGAGCAGGCCAGGACACACAGCAGCCCCGCCTGCGGGCTGCGCCCCATAGCTCCTGCCCGGCGGCCCGGTTGCCGCACAGCCCAGGCCGTCGGGCAGGCCGGATTCCCGGCGCGGGAATCCCCCCGGACGGTGCTCCCTCCTCCCACCGTCAGGACCCAGCCCGCGCCGGGGGCAAACCCACCGGCCAACGCGAAGGACAAACGGCCGGTGCCAAGGACAGGCCCACGAGGCCGCCACGGCTCCACCCTGCAACGGGCCCGCCCACCACACCCACCATCGACAGGAGTGCTCCTGTGACCACAGCATTCGACCGCGCGGCGCTTTCGCCCGCCCTGCCCACGCCGCCCACCCCGTCCAGCGCGCAGATACCGGCAGCGGCGTCGGCCCGCCCGTGGGGCCTGCGCCGCCTCGCCCCGTATCCCAAGACGGACAAGGCGCTGTTCACCAGCGTCACCATCGACCCGGACACCCAGCTCGGGGTGTTCCGCAACGGTGAGGGGCACATCGTCGAGCTGGGCAAGCACGGCACCAGCTCCGGCACCTCGACATCCACCACCACCAACCTGGACTCCAAGAACGACACCGGCAGCGACCAGGACAGCCAGCAGGACTGATGGCCGCCACCGACAGGTCCGTCCTCGTGGCCACCGAAGAAGTCGATGTCACCGCTGACATGGTGATCGGCGAGCTGAACCGGCGCCACGTGCCAGTTGTCCGGTTCAACCCCGCCGACCTCGGCGACAGCCTGACGGTCTCGGCCCAGTACGGCGTCTGCCCGGCCCCCGTGGCCGGGCAGCTCCGCACCCGGTCCAAAACCGCCGGCCTGGAGCACGTGCGAGCGGTCTACTGGAGACGCCCCGTGTGGCCCCGATACGAACACCTGGACACAGAGGACGCCCGATTCTCAGCCGCGCAGACCCGCTACGGCCTCGGCGGCATCCTGTACGGACTGGACGAAGCAACCTGGGTCAACCATCCCCTGCGTGAGGCCGCCGCCGACTACAAGCCCCGCCAGCTCGCCCTCGCGCAACGGCTCGGGTTCGCGGTGCCTGCCACCCTCGTCACCAACAGCCTTCATGATGCACGCGAATTCATCGCCGCCCACGGTCCGGTGATCTACAAAACGCTCCGCTGGACCCCTTACGAACGCGACGGGATCGGCCTGACGACCTGGGCCGAGCCGGTCACCGCCGCCGAGCTCGACCCCTCGGTCGCCGTGACACCGCACCTGTTCCAGGCGCGAGTGGACAAGTCAGCCGACCTGCGCGTCCTGGTCGTCGGCCCACGGCTGTTCGCGGTAAGGATCGACTCCGGGCTGCTGGACTGGCGCAAGGACTACTCGGCCCTGACCTACACCGTGGTAGACCTCCCGGACCAGCTCCACAAGCAACTGCACGCCTTCCTGAATCACTTCGGCCTGTGCACCGGCAGCTTCGACCTTATGACCGGCCACGGAGGCGAGACGTACTTCCTGGAACTCAACCCCAACGGCCAATGGGCCTGGCTCGAACAGGAGACCCAACTCCCCATGGCTGCCGCCTTCGCCGACCTGCTCACCGAAGGAAACACCCCACGATGACATCCGACACCGCGCCCGCCCGACGGGCCCTTGCCGACAGGCTGACGAAGGCCGACATCCTCACCCCCGCCTGGCGGCCGGCCGTCGAGGCCGTGCCCCGTGAACTGTTCCTGCATCCCGGGGTGTTCCTGCCGACCGACGACGGCCGCTGGCAGCCGGTCACCGCACTCGCCACAGACCCAGGTGAATGGACACGGATCGCCTACCAGGAAGAATCGCTGGTCACCCAGCTGGACGGACACCTGACCGCCGACCAGACGGCCACGCCCGTGGCCGGCATTCCCACCTCGTCGTCTACCACCCCCACCACCGTCGTCGCCATGCTCGAACACCTGGACCTCGACGACGGACACAGCGTCCTGGAGATCGGCACCGGCACCGGCTACTCCACCGCACTCCTGTGCCACCGCCTCGGCGAAGACAACATCACCACCGTGGAAGTCGACCCCGACGTCGCAGCCCGCGCCGACGCCGCCCTGGAAGCCTGCGGATACTCCACCTGGACCGTGACCGGCGACGGCCTCCTCGGCCACCCCCACCGCGCCCCCTACGACCGAGTGATCGCCACCTGCGCCGTCCGCCGCATCCCCTACACCTGGGTACGCCAGACAAAGCCGGGAGGCATCATCCTGTCCACCGTCGGCTCCTGGCCCTACGGCACCGGCCTCGCCAAAGTCACAGTCCACCAGGACGGCACCGCACACGGGCAGATCATCGGCCGCTCGTCATTCATGCAAGCCCGCTCACAAGCCGCACCCGCCCAGGACATCGACCTGTCGGCACGAACCGCCTACACCGACTCGCACCGCCCCACCCGCATCCCGCCCACCCTGCTCGACGAATGGATGCCAGCCTTCCTCACCCAACTCACCGCCCCCACCGCCCGCCTCCTCCACGTCGCCACGGGCGGCACCCGCAGCATCTACCTGCTCGACGACGAACGGGAATCCTTCGCCACGTTCACCCAGCAAGGCACAGACTGGACCGTGCGCCAAGGCGGCCCCATCGCCCTGTGGGACACCATCGAAAACACCCTCGCCGCATGGCAGAACAGCGGCACACCCGGAATCAGCTCCGTACACCTGCACATCACCGACCGCTCCCACACATACTGGATCGACGGCGAGCATGAACTGCAGTGGGAACACCACGTCGCCTGAACCCCGACGCCCGGCACCCGCCAGTGGCCCCTGCCCTTACTGCCCCGCCTTCCTGGAACCGGGCGCCGCGCCCCTGCCTCACCCGAGCGAGCCCCAGTGCATGTGCCTGACGCACCACCACCATCGCCCAGTTCACCCAGCAGGGCGGTCGGCGATTGGCCAAACCCGTCCCGATGTCACTTGCCCGCCTGCGAAGCTGTGTCGTTGAACCAGACCGGTATGAGACCAGGAAGCGCACTATGCCCTCGAAGACGCCCGTCACCTCAACCGCCCACCGCCGCGTGGAGTGGAAGGTGCTCGACCGCGCCCTGGCCCTCTACGACACCGACTCCCTGATCGTGCTGCTCCAGGCCGCGCTCACCTCGCCGGACTGCCAACGCCTCGCCGACCACCTGCTGCTGATGTTCACCCGCGTCCTGCGCACCCCGCTCCGCACCGGTACACTCGCCGGCGCTGAGGACCTGCCCAGCCTGGTCGAAGCCGTCGTGCGCGCCGCACCCGGTCGTGGCGTCGTCACCGACCGCCACCCCAGCGACCTGCGCCCAGGAGTGCGCCATCTACTCGCAGGCGAGCATCTGCTCGTCCACCCCGGGCAGCTCGCCCACCCCCTCCTTGTGCTGCGCAGCCTGCAACTGACGGCCCTGGCCGTCGACGAACCCCTGTGCACGGCGACCGGGTTCGGGATCAGCGACGTCCTCGAGCTGGCCCTGCGCCTGACCGACCGGGCCGTGAGCGCCCTCAGACCTGTATGGCCCGAACCCGTTACCGGGGACACCGAGGCGCAGGTCGCCTGCCACCTCACCGCGTCCGAGGTCGACGCCGCCACCGCGATCGCCACGGCCGACCCGGGCAACCTGGTCCCCGCCTGCCAGCACCCGCAGCGAGCCGCCCGCGCCCTCGCGTGGCTGACCCGGCCGGTCAAGGACCTGCCGCTGCGTTACCACCCCGACGCCCCCCTTCTTGGCCCCCACATGGCCCTCACCGCACACGGCCGACGCCTGCCTGTCCCCGCCGGCGCGGCCACCGACGCCCTCGCCTTGGCCACTGGACGCCTGCTCGACCTGCTGCCACCGGACCAACTGCCTGTTGCCGAGATCAAGTTGCAGGAGCTGACCGTCTCACGGCTCGCCCAGCTCCTCGGACTGGACCATATCCCCGCCCGCACCGGCCCCGTGTGCCGGCTGACCTCGCCCACCCACCGCTACGACGTTGCCGTCGTCAGCGCCCTCGCCAACGGCCGCCTCGGCGCCCGCGTCGAGGAAGGCCGCGCCGTCCTTTCCGACATCCCACCCGGCCGGGGCCGCCTCGTCGTCTACGGCGGCCCCCGCTTCCTGGGACGCGAGCTGATCCGCGACACTGCCCTCCTCCACGTCGAGGAACTCGCCGAGATCCTGCACGCCGCCGACGGCGACCCGACGCTTACGGCGCTGTTCCTCCTGGAGCTCACCGAGCACCCCGGCGTGCACGGCGTGGCCTACGACGACGCCCTCGACGCCTGGACTGCCTGGCGCCACCACGCCACCCTGCTGCTGCCCGGTCCCGACAGCGACGACGTCGTCTACGTCCCCGCCGCCCCGCACGACGATGTCTGGGAGCGCGCCGCCGACCACGCGGCTACCGACCGCGTCCTGACCGCTGCCGGCCTACCCGTCGTACGGGAGTTCAGGCTCGCCCGGCGCACTCCGCCCGAGGTCGGAGCGAGCGGCACCCACACCGACCTCGAGCACCACACGGACGACGGCACGCTGCTGATCCGCACCTCCACCGCCCCCCCCGGTGGCGATCGTCGCCGTCCCCTCCCATCACCCCGGTGCTCTGCTCGACGCAAGCGGCATGGCCGCCTTCGCCGACTCCCTCCGCACCACCCTCACCACTCTTGAGCCCGTCACCGCGCACGCCACGCTCCCCGACGGCGCGCCCCTCGTCATCGAGGTGACCGTCACCGACCAGCCCCACCAGCCACCCGCCACCGCCAAGACCCCGGCAGACGAGACCGGCGCTGCGGGGGAGCGGCTCCTGCTGCGTGCCGGGGCCGACCCGGCCGCCGCACGGATCGGCCTCGTCATCGACCCGCCCCTACTCGCCGCGTTCAACGGCGACGGACAACGGGGACACGACGTCCTGGGCATGCTCGTTCATGACCTGATCACCCAGGTCCGCACCGGCCGCGACGCTGGCCCCGTCACCGACGCTGACGCCTTCTCCGCCGCCTGGAACACCGCTCACCCCGTGTTGCGGCTGGCCGGCACCACCCACTCCTGGCCCGCCACTGCCCCCGCCTTCACCCTGCCGCGCACCCCTCACTTGCACGCCCGCGCCTTGCGCACTGCGGCCGCCGCCGTCCGCCGCGCCCGCGTTCCGGCCGGCAGCTGGCGCGGCGCCGACGCCCTGCGCCCCGGCGGTCCCGGCGGTCAGCTCCTGCACGCGCTGGAGAACGCCCTCGCCCAACAGCTCAGCAGCCACCAGCCTGCCCTGCTCGGCGAACTCGCCCGCCAGGTAAACGCCGCCTGGGCGCAGCGCACCCGCTCGCTCACCGAGTCCGCTGTCAACCTCGCCGCCCCGTGGGCCGACAACTGGACCGCCGAGGCCCGCCGCCGTCAGACCGAGGCCGCCACCGCCACCTCCGCCCTGCACCTGCTGCTGCAGCAAGCCCTCATCACGGCGCCCACCGGCACCCGGCCCGTCGACGTCCTCGCCGTCGCCGAACTCGTCGCCCTTGCCGAAATCGTCCTCGACAGCGGCATCACCGCCGTCGCTGCCGCCCGCCGCCTGCACGACGTGAGCCTGGACATCGACCCCACCGGCGTGTTCATCCTCACCGCCTGTCCTGACGGCGCGACGGCCCCCACGGCCAAGCCCCAAGGCGGTGAACACCTGGGGTTCGACCTCGGCGCCTACCAGCGCGCCCGCCAGCAGCGTATGATCGCGGCCGCCGTTCACGCCGAGCCCGAACTCCTCGACGCCAGCACCCTCCTCACCGTCCCACCCGTGCGCACCGAGATCCCCTTCACCGCGCCCGTCCTTGCGGCTGGCAGTCAACTCGCCCAGGCCGACCGGCTGCTGCGCCAGCAGTGGGGATGCGGCCTGGACGCGCTCGGCGCCGTCCTCGCCACTGCCTCCGATTGGCCCACCAGCGAACACGGCACCGCCACCGTCACCGTCGAGGACCTGGTCGCCGAGAGCGCCGCCTGGTCCGGCCTGCCCGCCGACCACCTGCGCGCCGCCGTCGAGCGCCTGCGCCTGCACCCCGGCAACGCGGCCAGCACCACCGAGCACGCCTACACCGAGGTCGAACGACGCACCCGCCCCTTGACCCACCCCCTCATCACCGACGGCGAGGACCTCCTTGTCCTGCCCTGGCTCGCCCACGCCGCCCGCGAGGCTTACGCGGTCTCCCTCGACGACGGCCGCCTCCCGCACCCGGAACTCCCCGAACCCGTCGACAAAGCCCTCACCCGCCACCGCCAGCAACTCGACCAGCGCCTGGAGTCCGACGTCCGCGAAGCCGCCCGCGCCGCAGGTCTCCCGCACCGTTTCCGCTTCCTGGAGAAGACCGCCGCTCAGCTCGGCGTTCCCGGCTTGACTGGCGAGATCGACCTCCTGGTCGCCGACCCCGACACGGGCCGCCTGTGGGTGATCGAGGCGAAGAACCCCACCCGGGCCGTCGCGGTGCACGCCCTGCAGCAGCACATCAAGAAGTTCACCACCCGGTATCGGGACAAATTGCTCACCAAGGTCGCCACTGTCGCCCAGTACGCGGCCCACGCGGCAGCGGCCTGCGGTACCACGGTCGAAGTCCCGTGGCGGGTACTGCCGTTGATGGTCACCCGCACTGTCGAGCCGGCCGCGTTCCTCGCCGACCCCCGCATCCCCTACACCACCGCCGACCACCTCGCCACGGTTCTGACCCACCCGGCCGACCCGGAACCCGGATGGATCCCGGCCCCCGCAGCCACCCCATGACCCCCGCCACAGCAGTAGGCGCACGGCGCGAAGGACCGGGGCTGTGTCGGGGACCTCCCTTACTGGGGCGATGACATTGCTGCCAGTGAGGGTGGCGAGCATCGGTTCCGGCAGAGTCCACGTCACAGCTCATGCCTTCCACCCAGCCCGCCCGTCGGCGAACCGAGTGAGCGTATGCCCCCGACTACCGGCCCGACCACGGCAGGCCAGCGCGCCACAACACCTCGCCGGGGGCTGTGTGCTGAGCGTCTGGCGCACGTCCAGGCAGCGCAGCCGGACACCGGGCTGCCCGGATCCCGTGTCGTTCGGTCTGATGCTGCGGCCGCCCATCGTCCGCAACGGATCTCACCGAACGCGGCGGTGTCGCCGGTACCCGAAAGATCTGAACCACTACCAAGAATCAGGCCGCGACGAGCTCCTGCTCGCGGTCCGGTGTTTTGACCTTGGGCTTCTTGTTCGGCAGTGAGAGCCGGAAGACCTTGTGCCACGCGGAGAACACCTGCTTGGGCAGCGGCCCGGTGACGTACTCCAGCTCGTACTTTTCGAACAGCGCGCGCACCTTCACCGCGACTTCGGCGTACCGGTTGCTCGGCAGGTCCGGGAACAGGTGGTGCTCGATCTGGTGCGACAGGTTGCCGGTCATGAAGTGCATGGCCTTGCTGCCGCTGATGTTCGCCGAGCCCATCATCTGACGCAGGTACCACTGGCCACGCGTCTCGCCCTTGATCGACCGGCGCTCGAAGACCTGCACGCCCTCGGGGAAGTGCCCGCACATGATCACCGAGTGGGACCAGATGTTGCGGACCAGGTTCGCGGTGAACGTGGCGGCGAGCGTGGTGAGGAACGACGGGCCCGACAGCAGCGGGTGGATCACGTAGTCCTTGAGCACCTGCTTGCGGATCTTGCGGCCCACGGCCTTGGCGCGCGCCCGGAACTCCGGGTTCTTACGGCGGCGCTTGTGCAGGTTCTTGCCGAGCTCCAGGTCGTACGCTGCGATGCCGTACTCGAAGAAGCAGGCGTTGATGAAGTTCCACAGCGGCTGGCCGAGGTGGATCGGGTGCCACCTCTGGTCCTCGTCGACGCGCATGATGCCGTAGCCGAGGTCGTTGTCCTTGCCGATCACGTTGGTGTACGTGTGGTGCAGCTCATTGTGCGAGTGCTTCCACTGCTCGGACGGCGAGACGTGATCCCACTCCCACGTGGTGGAGTGGATCTTCGGGTCCCGCATCCAGTCCCACTGGCCGTGCAGGATGTTGTGGCCGATCTCCATGTTGTCCATGATCTTCGCCACGGACAGACCGGCGGTGCCGAGCAGCCACGCGGGCGGGAAGAACGAGAACAGCAGCACGCCCCTGCTGACCAGCTCGAGCTTGCGCTGCGCCGAGATGACCTTGCGGATGTAGGCGGCGTCCTTCTCGCCGCGGCTGGCGATGACCTCGTCGCGGATCGCGTCCAGCTCGCGGCCGAGCTCCTCGATCTGCTCCGCGGTCAGGTGGGCGGTGGGGTCGATGGCGGTCAAGGTGCTCCTACCGTTCGATGTCGCAGGGGCCCGCCGCGGCGGACACGCAGGTCTGGATGAGGACGCCCGGCTCGGCCTCGGTGATCTCGCCGGTGCGCAGGTCGCGGACGGCGCCCGCCTTGAGCGGCGTGATGCAGCCGAAGCAGATGCCCATGCGGCACCCGGAGGGCATGAGCACGCCGGCCCCCTCGCCGATGTCCAGCAACGGCGTGGCGCCGTCCGCGTCGACGGTCTTGCCGGTGGCGCTGAACGTGACCTCGCCGCCGTCGCCGGCGACGACGATGCTGGGGCGGAAGCGTTCGGTGTGCAGGCGCTCTTGGACGCCGTGCTCGCGCCAGTGCTGTTCGGCGGCGTCGAGCAGGCCCGCGGGCCCGCAAGCCCAGGTCTCGCGCTCGTCCCAGTCGGGCACGAGTTCGTCGAGACGGGCGATGTCGAGCATGCCGTCCGTGTCGGTGTGCACCTCGATGAGCCGCAGCTTCTTGTCCGCGACCAGGCCGTGCAGTTCGTCGCGGAAGATCACGTCCTGCGGCTGTGGCGCGCAGTGGACCATGACGACGTCGTCGAACTCGGTGTCGCGCAGCATGCCCATCACGGGCGTGATGCCGCTGCCGGCCGTCAGGTAGAGCACCTTGGCGGGCTTGGCCTGCGGCAGCACGAAGTCACCGGTCGGCTGGTCGAGCTGGATCAGCGTGCCCGGCCTCGCCCTGCGGACCAGGTGGTTGCTGACCTTGCCGTCCGGGATCGCCTTCACGGTGATCGTGACGCGGCCGTCCTGACGGTTCGTCGGCGAGGTGATGGAGTAGGCACGCCACAGGCGCACCCCGTCCACGTCGACCCCGATCCGCACGTACTGGCCGGCCGTGTGGCCGCGCCAGCCCCGTCCCGGCCTGATCACGACAGTCGCGGCGTCACCCGTCTCGGGGTGCACGGCCTCGATGCGCCCCCGCAGATCGGCGCCCGCACGCAGCGGGCTGACCAGGTCGAGGTAGTCCGACGGCAGCAGCGGCGTCGTGACCATCTCCAGCAGTTTCCACGCCCTGGTGCGGAGGGCTGTACTCGTCATGGCCCCAGCTTGCTGCGTCTCAGGGCGTAAGGTCCTAACCGCAGGACGTGAATCTGATCGGCAGAATTGTTCGCAGGGAACAAAAACGTGAGCCATGTAACCCGGAGGGCCAGCGAGCTGGCCCTGGACGAGACGACGGTCACCGCACTACGGGCCGCGCTGAAGACCACCGCCGACGAGGTCGTCCAGGCGATCATCGACGAGGTCCCTCCCTACGCCAACGCCCTTTCGGGCCACATGGGCGCCACCATCCGCCGCGCCGTCCGCACCGCCCTGGGGCACTACCTGGACCTCGCGAGCGGGAACGCCACAAGCGGTGACGGCGGTGACGCGGCCTACGAGCTGGGCCGCGGCGAGGTGCGCGACGGCCGTTCGATGGACGCCCTGCTCAGTGCCTATCGCGTCGGCGCCCGAGTGGCCTGGCGATGCCTGGCAGCGGGTGCCGTACCCGCGGGTCTGCCCGCCGCCGAGGTCGCCAAGTTCGCCGAGCTGACCTTCGCCTACATCGACGAGCTCTCCGCCGCGAGCGCCGCGGGCCACGCCGACGAACTGGCCGCCCGGGGCAGGGACCACGAACGCCACCTGGAACACCTGGCCCGCGACCTCCTCGCCGGCGCGAGCCCGGACGTGCTGCTGGCCTCTGCTCAACGGGCCGGGTGGCAGCCTCCGGTTTCGCTGACCGCGGTCCTTCTGCCCGCCGCCCAGGCCCGGCCTGCCTACCGCACGCTCGACCCGAGCACCCTCGTCCTCGACGATCTTCCGGACGCCATCGGTGTGCTGCTCGTCCCCGATGCCGACCGATCACATCTCCTACGGCAGCTGACCGACCGCACCGCCGTGGTCGGCCCGGCCCGGCCATGGGCTCGTGCGTCCGCCTCGTACGTACGAGCCACACGCGCGCGCTCCCTCTCCTCTGATATCCGCGACACCGAGGACCACCTGCCCGAGCTGGTGCTGAGCGCCGACGTGGACGCGTTCGCGGACCTGCGAGCCCGAGCTCTCGCACCGTTGCGGGCCTTGCCCGTCGCGACCGCACGGCGCCTGGAGGAGACGTTGCGGGCGTGGCTGCTGCACCAGGGCAGGCGGGACGAGGCGGCGGCGGCGTTGTTCGTCCATCCCCAGACGGTCCGGTACCGGATGTCGCAGCTGCGGGAGCTGTTTCCGGATCTCGCATCGCCACAGCGGGTCCTTGAACTGACGCTGGCGGTCGGCCTTCGGGTCAGCTGACGCGTACTTCGACCGTCCACGACCGTGTCCGCGAGCAGTCCAGGAATCGCGCCTCGCTCACGGTGTGAACAGCTGGCTCATGCGGCCCAGGAGAGAGCGGTATTACTGGCGCCCTCACAAAGCTGTTGCGTGTCGGTGGGCGATCAGGCAGACGGCGAGTCCGAGGAACGTTTCATGGATGCCGTCACGCCGTTCCCAGCGGATGCGCAGGCGGCGAAAGCCGTGCAGCCAGGCGGATGGGTCGGCCGCGCGGCGAGGGGTCTGCCGTGGCAGGTCCACTTCCGTGCAGCCTCCCGCCGAACCGGACGTGACGGTTTCCCTCATCCGGCTCTCCAGTGACTGCGGCGTGAGCCGTTCAGGCTGCTCGCGCAGGACGCCCAGCTTCGTTGTGGCGACCTGCATTTTGCATACCTCCCGGGTCTGGAGTGTCCGAGTCACCTGGCCCCCGTCGCCCTGTGAACGGCTTGCCCGTCCTCCCTGGCCGGTCGTGACTCTGGCGACTACCAACCGTGGCAGAAGCCGGTGTCGGTGACGAGGGCAAGCTGTTCGGGGTCGGTCAGGGCGCGGTAGAGCGCGTCCTCGTAGAACCTTTGGAGGGTGCGGGAGCGCAGGGCGAGCCCGGTGAGTGGCCCGGCGCGTGCGATGCCCGTCGTGCCGTAGCACCAGCTCGGTCGGGTGGGAGCGTCGTGGTGAGGGCGTCCGCGGTCGCGGTCGCGGCGCGAGATGTGCTCGGGCCACCAGGGGCCGCAGGGTCCGACCTGGCACCAGGCGTTGAGGTGCGGGCAGATGGCCCACATGGCGTCTTGGTGACCGGTGACCGGTGACGGTGATGGCGCGGCGCAGCGCTTGAGCCAGGAGGAGGAGCGGGCCGGTGATGCCGTGTGCTGCCCCGAAGTTGCCTTGCCCGCCCGGGAAGAGGGGTGATTCGCCTCGGACTGGGTCATGGCGGACCCACCAGCCGGGCAGGCCGCGGCCCCCGGAGCGAGCGGGCGGGTCAGGGCGACCAGATACCGCAGGACTCGTTCGAACGCGTCCCTCTCCGGCTCGGTGCGCAGGAGATAGGCCCCGATGCCGGTGAGGCCGTAGAAGAGGTCGAACTCCGCGAAGGCGGGCAGGGCATCGTTGCGGATCCGGCGAACGCCGCTTCCACGCGGCGGTGGGCAAGTGCAGTGATGTGCTGGTGAAGGATTCTGCGCGCCGGGCCGTAGAGGTTCTTGTCGGTGGAGAAGTGTGCGGGTGCGAGGGGCCGTCGTCGGCTGGACGGTGGCTTCTGGCAGACTCCGCGGAATGGGAATGTTCAAGCGAGCCAAAGAGGCCGAGAGCACTGGTCAGGCCAAGGGTCGAGCCGATCTGAGCACGTTGCTGTTGCAGGGTGAAGACATGATTGACCAGCTGGCTCGTGCACACCGGTCGTGGGGGCTGGGATCGGCGGACCGCTGGGATCTCGATCAGACGACCGGCATCATCACCTGGACGTTTCCCGATAAGACGGCGACGGCGCTGGCGCAGATCCTCGGCAGCTTCAGCCACACCTCGAGCTCATGGCTGTGGGCCTGGGCCAACAAGAGCATCCTCCCTGAAATGAGCCGGGACGCCGGCATCTTCCGGGACTGGGCAGAAGCCCACGGGCATCACCACCTCGCCGAGGCGAAGATCGACGTCGATGAGAAGGCTGCTTCGACGCTCGTGGCCCTGGCTGTCCGAATCACCAACGCGACCGGCTATTACAAGAGTCCGGGAAGCAACTCCGCCGTGATCATCACCTTCGGTCCGGTCACCTTGACCGCTGCCGACGGCACCGTCTCCAACTTCACTGCCAACACTGACTAACGTGGTCGACCTGGGCCAAGACCGGTGCCTGGCCAGCACAACCCAGACGCGAACAGCTGGCTCCGGGAGCCTGGTCTCCTATGGGGGTGCGCCGCGTTCCTAGTGCCGCATCAGGCAACGTTCGCCCCCGCCAGGAGAGCTAGCCTGGCCCACCCGTCGCAGGGAGTGTCAGTAGGCGGTGCGATGCTGACGCCACCAACTGCGCTCACGGTGATCAATGGGGGACCCATGTCTGGTGAACGATCAGGGTCTGACTTGTCCTCGGTCGGCTTCGACTCTGCTTGGTGTGCCACCGACCTGGGTGAATACCGACCCTGCCGCTACACCTATGAGTACTACCCCTACGAGAGCCTGCCGCCTCTCGACTCCACCGAGTTCACGGGCGTCTTTCAATGGCTCGGTGGTACCGGCGAACCTGTGCCCGAACACGTCACGGCGCTCAATCGCTTGGCGGAGAACCTTGCAGCTAAGGGCTTGACGCTGCCTCGGGACTTCGTCACCTTCCAGGCCGACTCGAAGCTGCACTGGTCGCTGGATGAGGTCTCGGTGACCTGCTGCTGGACCGATATCTCAGAGCCCCTGCCCAGTCCGGTCGAGCCTGGTGCCTTCCTCGTGCGATTCCTGCGGGATCAACAGGATTGCGTCATCTGGTACCTCTACCTCCGTCCTTCGGGTGAGGTGTTCGTGGTGCACTCCTATCTTGATTACGAATACGAGTACGAGGCACGGCGCGATGGGGAAGAGACGGAGACCAATCTCGATGATCCGGAGGAGCAAAGGGCCGCAATGCTCTGGTGCGCACCTTCGTTCGAGGAGTTTGCCCATCGGTTCTGGATCGAGAACCGTCTCTGGCATGCTCTCAAGGGCAATGACCTGTCCGGACTCGAGCCTCGGGTGCGTGACTACTTGCGCCACTACGCGCCGCCCGGGATACCCGCATGACCGTGCATTGAACGAGATCATGCGCGAATGACAGAGCGGGTACGCGTTCGCGAGATCGATGGCGACGAGGGGCAGCGCCTGCTGCTGATCATCCGTAGAGGCACCGGTTCGGTGGTGACCTGGCGGCGGGCCCAGATGGTGCTGTTGTCCGCGCAGGGCATGCCGGTGGCGAAGATCGCCGAGGTGACGTTCACCAGTGCGGACCGGGTCCGGGACGTGATCCACAACTTCAACGCCGACGGCTTCGACTCGCTCTACCCGAAGTACAAGGGCGGCCGGCCCAGAACCTTCACCCTGCCTGAACGCCGGGAGATCAAGAAGATCGCCAAGTCCAGACCGGCTGAGCACGGCCTGCCGTTCTCGACCTGGAGTCTGGTCAAGCTGGCGGACTTCCTGGTTGCCGAGGGGGTGGTCGACGACATCAGCCACGAGGGCTTGCGCATTCTGCTCCGCGAGGAAGGCGTTTCCTTTCAACGCGTGAAGACCTGGAAGACCTCGCGTGACCCGGACTACGCCGCCAAGAAGGCACGCGTTGAGCACCTCTATGCGATCGCCGACAGCGAGGTCATACCCGAAGATGGCGAGCCTGAAGTCGTCTTCTGCCTGGACGAGTTCGGTCCGCTCAACCTCCAGCCTCACCCCGGTAGGCAGTGGGCCGAACGCGGCGGCCGGCACAAGGACCCCGACCGCGAGCCCAGGCCGAGACGGCGGGCGACCTACACCCGTTCCCACGGCGTCCGGCACCTGTTTGCCGCCTACGACCTGGGCAAAGACCAGCTCTACGGCCACGTCAAGCCGAGGAAGCACCGCACGAGGTTCCTGGAGTTCTGCCGCTACCTGCGCAGCCTTCACCCGCCCCAGACCCGCATCGCGATCGTGCTCGACAACTTCTCCCCGCACTTGAGCACGAAGAAGGACACCAGAGTCGGCGACTGGGCCGAGGCGAACAACGTCGAGTTCGCCTACACACCCACCAACAGCTCCTGGCTGAACCGCATCGAGGCCCAGTTCACCGCCCTGCGCTACTTCGCCCTGGACGGCACCGACCACGCCAGCCACAAGGAGCAGGGCAGCATGATCCGCCGTTACATCCTCTGGCGGAACAAGCACGCCGCCGACGAACGGCTACGCGAGGTCGTCAACAGGGCGAACGTTGCCTGATGCGGCACTAGTAGACTGTCGCGGCTTAATTCCGCTGTGTGGTTGGGTAGAGGTGGCGTAGTTTCACGCGTGCGTCGTCGGTGGTGAAGTGCCAGTCGACTTGGCGCTGGTTGCTGTTGGTGTGCTGCTGCCAGGCGGCGAGTTCGGTGTTGAGCACGGTGAGGTCGTTGATGCGGCGGTCCAGGCACTGGCGGGTGAGCGCGGAGAGCTCGATCTCGGCGATGTTGAGCCAGGACCCGTGTTTGGGGGTGTGGTGGATCTCCAGGCGCTGGGCCAGCGCGAAGGCCTTTACCGGGTCGAACGCCTCGTAGAGCGAGGCGGTGGTGTGGGTGTTGAGGTTGTCCATCACCAGCACGACCGTGGCGGCGTCGGGATAGTCCACGGTC
>NZ_JBSFCK010000070.1:0-15447 GCF_053593435.1 Streptomyces sp. NPDC002306 | reverse complement strand
ACGCCAAGGCCTGGGCCGATGTCGCCCGACGCGTCCACCGCTCCAACACCGCCCGCTCGTCATCAGACAGCAGCAACGGTTCCAGCCTCGGGCCCACTGACCTAGCCTCAATACCGGTAACTTAGGGCTTTGGTATACGTTTAACCCGTTTGGGTTTGGTGGCGCCAACGAGTTTGATGGCCGCGGTGGTTGGGTGGCCTGCAGCCCGGTGGGAGGCGCGTTTGAGGGGCCAGCCGGCGACTTTCCGTTTGATGACACGTGGATTGACCCGGCGCCGTCGGGGAGGCAGGGGACGTTCGAGGAGCTCAATGTGGGTGGCTTTGATGGCGCGGGCGAGTCGGCCGGGGGGAAAATGCCGCCTGGTCGGTGACCTGGCGGCGCACGACGCGCAGTGAGCGGGTGAAGGAGATCCGGTCGGGGTCCCGGTCGCTTTGTCGTGCGGCCTGGTGCATCAGGTGCCGGATGGCGTGGTGGACGAGCAGGAAGCCGTAAAGTTCCTGGTCAGCGCCGTCGGGGTGTTGCGAACGCAGTACCAGGTGCGACCCGCCGAGGTGGGTCTTGATCTCGTCGAGAGTGGACTCGAGCTCCCACCGCTGTGCGTAGAGTTCGGCCAGTTCCGCGGCCGGGGCCTTGTCCGGGTCGAGGATCGTGGTGATGAGCCGGTAGGCACCCTCGTGGCCGGCGATGGTGTATTCGACCGCGCGTACCGGCACCCCACGACGGGTGTGGTGGATGTCGCTGCGATCGAAGACTTCGGTGAGATACGAGCCGTCCGACAACTGCTCGACCACCGGCAGCACGAGGTCTTTGCGGACCCGCCACAGCAGGTCCGCCCCCGTGGCCGCGGCTGTGCGCCACAGGTCCACGCCGTAGAAGCCACGGTCGGCCAGCAGCAGCATCCCCTGCCTCAGGGACGATAGGACCGCCCGAGCCAGAGTCTGTTCTCCGGTGCGCAGTGCTCCGATCGCAGCGTCGAAGACGGCGTGCGTGCCGCACTCCACCAGGCCGACCATGCGGATCTGCGGGTAGCCGACATCCTGTTCACCGCGCCCGGAGCGCGGCGGACGGCCGAACGCCTCCACGTTCCCCTTCGTGTCGGGCAAGTCGAATGTCGTGCCGTCGATCGCGGTCAGCCGCCAGTCGCGGTAGAAGGCGCCCTGAGTCTCCGGTGTGGCAACCGGACGGCACACCCGCTCAAACAGCTGCTGCAACGGTGCCACACCCAGCCGGGACCTGGCTTGCCAGATCGCCGCCGTACTCGGCACACCCACGACGCCCGCCAGCATCGCGCACCCTGCAGACCCGCGGCCAGCAGCCGCGCGACCTCCTCATAGCTCTGCCCCGAGAACAGACACATCGCCAACACGAAGTAGACCACCAGTCGGGCCGGCAACAGCCGCTTCCGCTGCTGCACCCGCCCCGTCTCCGCCAACACCTCATCCACAAGAGACTGAGGAAACGCCTGCGTCAGCACCCCGACCGCAACCCGGTCCGACAGACGCTCACCAGATGACTTCAGCTGACCCGCTCTCGGCACACCACCAACAACGACCAGATTGCACCTAAGTTACCGGTATTGACGCTAAGCTTCGCTTTTATCCCTGCGCCCTGCTTGTGGACGATTGGTTGGGTGAGGTGCGGGACATGGAACGGCCATCGCGGGACTCTCCAGGTAGGTGAAGACCAGGGGAGCGTGCGATGGCCGTCGCTGTCAGTGGGCTCGGGGCGGGGGCGGGGCGTCAGAGCAAGGCCAACCTGATGAGCTTCCGCAGGGGCTGGTACGACTGTCTGTCCCGACGGGCGGATGCGTTGTTCGAGCTGACCGATGCCCTGCTGGCAGCAGGCCCGGTCATCTC
Source organism: Streptomyces sp. NPDC002306 (assembly GCF_053593435.1). NCBI lineage: Bacteria > Bacillati > Actinomycetota > Actinomycetes > Kitasatosporales > Streptomycetaceae > Streptomyces > Streptomyces sp. NPDC002306. The sequence continues at coordinate 13,591 of NZ_JBSFCK010000070.1, read as the reverse complement.
TCTGCCCTATCTGTCGCTGGACGGGCTGCACCGGCGTGGTCACGGCAGTACCTATGCGGCCCTGGCCAACGGCCGCGTGGGGGCCGAAGCGGCACGTGCACTGTTCGCCGACTCGCTGCCCGGCGCGTCGTGTCCGGTCTTCGCGGTGGATGTGAGCGTCTGGGTCCGCAGCGACGCGGAGTGCTCGCCCGGGCGCGGCTTCTATTACCACCCCTCCAGGCACTCGGCGGGACAGCCGATCGTGGCCGGCTGGGCCTACTCCTGGCTCGTCGGCTTGGAGCTGACGACGAACTCGTGGACCGCTCCGGTCGATGCCCGGCGACTGGTCCCGGGCGAGACCCCGAGCGTGGCCGCCGCCTGCCAGATCAGCGACCTGCTGCGACGACGACCCGGACTGGGCGACCAGACACCGCTGTTCGTGTTCGACGGCGGCTACGACTCTGTCCGTCTGGCCCTCGAACTCACCAGTTCTCCGGCCCAGATCCTCGTCCGGGTCCGGTCCGACCGGTCCTTCTACGCGGCCCCACCCCGTCAGCGCCGGCCGGCGGTCGGACGGCCGCGCCGCCACGGCGCGAAATTCACCTGCCCCGACCCCACCACCTGGCCGGCCGCCGACGCTGTCCACACGTGCACGGACGAGCAGTATGGTGCGGTGACCGTGCAGATGTGGCACCGCCTGCACGCCAAGACACAGCAAATGACGGCCATGGCAGCCGCGGCCCGCGACCCATCAGCCCCGGAACTCTGGTCCGGCTTACCGTCGACCGCCTGCCCGGACGGAACCGAGCACCGAAGACCTTGTGGCTGTGGTGGACAGGCCCGCCCGGCCATACCCCCGATCCAGACCTGCTCTGGCGGGCCTACACCCGCCGCTTCGACATCGAGCACACCTGCCGCTTCGCCCGCCAGACTCTGAACTGGACCCTGCCCCGGCCTCGGACGCCCGAACAGGCCGACCGGTGGACCTGGCTCATCCTCGCCGCCAACACCCAACTCCGCCTTGCCCGAACCCTGGTGGCAGACCAGTGACTGCCCTGGGAGAAACCGCTGCCGTCGGCGCGGCTCACACCCGGACGTGTCCGCCGACGATTTCGTTACGTTCAAGCAGCAGTGGGAACACCAGCCAACCCGCCACAACCCCGCGGACGCTCCGCAAGCCGTCCACAAGGCACCCGTCGCGGCCCCACACCCCGCCATCCCGCAGTCAAAACAGCCGCAAGACCTGCGACTCACCACCCAGAGGGATAAAAGCGAAGCTAACCTCGCCGTTTCACTCGGGTACGGCTGCCTTTGGGGCTGAAACGCGAAAGTGCCTTCCTGACCTGGGACGATGAACCTTGCTGAGGGGTTCTGTCGGTCCAGGCGGAGGGCACTTTCTACGTGCAGGGTATCGGGTTGCGTCCCAAGGTCCATGTCAGTGCTGATGGTTCGGGGGTGGTCGGGCATGCCGGGGCACGGTTGCTGGCGGATCTCGCGGACGCCACGGGGCTGACCGCCGCGTACTCGGCTGTCCTCAGGCCGCTTCGGCCGCGCGGGACCGGGCACGACCCGGGACGGGTCGCCACCGATCTGGCGGTGATGCTCGCCGACGGCGGTGAGGCGATCGCGGATCTGGCCGTGCTGCGCGACCAGCCAGGGGTGTTCGGCCCGGTCGCCTCCACACCCACGGCCTGGCGGTTGCTCGCCGACACCGACGAGGCTGCACTCGCCGCACTGCGAGCGGCCCGCGCCTCGGCCCGGGACGTCGCCTGGATGCAGGCCGCCGAGACCGGCGAGGGCATACCCGCTGTCCGGGCCGGCGGACGAGAGCTTCCCGGCCTGGTCCTGGACCTCGACGCCACGCTGGTCGCCTGCCACTCGGAAAAGGAGCAGGCCGCCCCGACCTACAAGGGCGGCTTCGGCTTCCATCCGCTGCTGTGTTTCCTCGCGAACACCGGCGAGGCCGTGTCGGGACGGCTGCGGCCCGGCAACTCCGGAGCCAACACCGCCGCCGATCACATCGCGGTGTTCGACCAGGCACTCGCGCAGATCCCCGACGCACACCGGCACGGCACCGACATCCTCGTCCGCGCCGACAGTGCCGGATCCGCGAAAGCCTTCCTCGCCCACGTCCGGGACGTGAGGAAACGAGGAATCCGTACCTTCTTCTCGGTCGGACACGCCATGACAGAACCAGTCCGCCGTGCTGTCCGGGCCTTGCCCGACCGCCTCTGGCATCCTGCTCTGGACCAGGACGGCACCCTGCGTGACGGCGCCGAGGTCGCCGAGCTGACCGGCATGGTCGATCTGGACGGCTACCCGGCCGGCACCCGCATCATCGTGCGCCGCGAGCGGCCGCACCCCGGAGCCCAGCTGTCCCTGTTCGACCAGGACGAGGGCCTGCGCCACCAGGCGTTCCTCACCGACACCCCGTACTCCCGTGGTGGTTCCGCCCAGTTCCTGGAGGTCCGCCACCGCGGGCACGCAAGCGTCGAGGACCACATCCGGTGCGGCAAGACCACCGGCTTCGGCCGCTTCCCCTCCCGCCACTTCGGCGTCAACGCCGTCTGGCTCGAACTCAGCCTCACGGCGATCGACCTGCTGGCCTGGACCCGTCTGCTGCTACTGGACGGCGAACTGGCCGCCGCCGAGCCGAAGAAGCTCCGCTACCGGCTGCTGCATGTCGCCGCACGCCTCACCCGAGGCGGCCGCCGCCTGCGCTTGCGCATATCGGCGACCTGGCCCTGGAGACACGAACTGACCACGGCCTTCCATCGCCTCGCCGCACTGCCCCGTCCCGCCGGGTGACCAGCGCGCCCTGGCCCACCACGACCCGAAGGATCTCGGAGAACCCGACCACCGCGCCGGGACTCCGTCATGTCCGAGCACCGAGATCGCGTCGGCTGCCCGAAGGTGGCCCCTCAGCGACGCCTCACCGCCTCAACCGAAACGGCGAGGCTAAGTACCACCGCGCAACCGCACGGCGGCCAGACCGGGAGCAGGCCAGGCACCAGGACGACCCATAGTCCCTCTCACCTGCCCCGAACTTCTTCAACTCCTGCAAGCCTTCGTCTTGCCACAACCAGCAACCGGGTAGCAACGACGACGACAAGACCGAACCGACACCTGCCACCGCCACTGAAACGCAAGCACCCCAACCAACCTGATCACGAACTGCAACTGCCGTAGCCGTGAATCCCCGCGATCCGAGCCGTTTCCGATCTCGCTCGGGAAAAAGGGTCGTTTACGAGAAATCCACACACGCCGGGAGCCGACCCTTGCGTGTTCTACACCTCACCCCATAAGTTACCGGCAGGTAGTTCATGCAGGTGAGGTTCACCCGACCGTGCCAGGAGGCCATCGGTATGTCCGTCGACTCTCTCCTCGCGCAGGCTGTCGTAGGTGCGGTGAACACGTGGCCCCCCATAAGAGCGACAGCCGCGAGTAAATGATGCTCCGTGCCGCCACTCTGCTGCGGAAGTACGATTTCGGCGCCGCCAGCCATCAACCGCGTACTGGAGCGCAGCGGGTGCACCCCCGGGGCTGGGTGTATCACCACTTTTCCCGTGGGGGTGCATCTGATCGACGAAGCGGTGGCTCTAGCCGATAACTTCATCGCCGGTCTGATCGACGCCGCCATGCAGGCTGACGACCTAGTGCAGGCGGTCGATGCATTCTTCGCGCCTCGGCGCGAGTGGCTCGTCGAGAGCAACTTCCGGGCCGGCTGCCCGATCAAGGCGGTGGCTGTGGAGACCATCATCGTCGCCCCACAGATGGCCCGCTCCGCTGCTACCGTCTTCGCCCGCTGGCAGGAGGCGCTCCGGGTCTGTTCGTCCGGCAGGGTCTGCCAAGTGGCGGGGCAGACGGCCGCGTTCATCATCGCTGCGGTCGAGGGCGCGGTGATCATGTGCCGCGCGAAGCAGAGCACCGCCCCGCTGGATGCGGCCGCCGCCGGGATCCATGACCTGCTGTTCTACGTGCTGCGGAACCGATCCGAGGCCGGTCTCGAATCAATCCCGTGACCAGTCCACCAAATGAGGGAACCGATATGCCCACGCTCGACCGCCATGACAACGTCTTCGTCCTCGACCTCGGAGACGGGGAGAACCGTTTTCACCCCGCCTGGCTCGCCTCCATCAGCGCCGCGCTGGATGAGGTGGAGAAGGCTGAAGGGCCTCGCGCCCTGGTCACCACCGCGACGGGGAAGTTCTACTCCAACGGCCTGGACCTGGACTGGCTGTTCGCCCACGCCGACCGGCACCAGGACTACGTCGTCTCCGTCCACGCACTGCTCGCGCGGATGCTGTCTCTGCCTGTAGTCACTGTGGCTGCCCTGCAGGGGCACACCTTCGCCGCAGGAGCGATGCTCTCCCTCGCTCACGACTTCCGTGTCATGCGCGCCGACCGCGGCTACTGGTGCCTGCCCGAGGCGGACATCAACATCCCCTTCACTCCCGGCATGGCCGCCCTCATCCAAGCCCGGTTGACTCCGCAGACCGCGCACTGGGCCATGCTCACCGCCCGCCGCTACGGCGGAAACGACGCCGCAACTGTCGGCATCGTTGACCAGGCGGTCGCCGAAGACGCCGTGCGCACCACCGCCGTCGAACTCGCCCAGGCACAAGCGGGCAAGGCCGGTGACACTCTCGGTACGAGCAAAGCCCGCATGTACCTGCCTGCGCTGACCACCCTGCGCGACACCGCCAACCCGCTCGGCTGACGCCCGCACCCAGCGCTCCCCGCCCTCACCGTTCACGCCAGGGCGAGAAGCGTCACCGGTCCGGGCACAGGGCTTTAGATAGGAGACAACGCGATGACAGCTGACGCCACCTGGCACAAGAGCGCATGCATCCTGTGCGAGAACAACTGCGGAATCCAGATCCAGCTCGACGGCCGCACCTTCGCCAAAATTCGCGGCGACAAGGAACACGTCGCTACCGGCGGCTACACCTGCAACAAGGCGCTGCGCTTGGACCACTACCAAAACGGCGGCGCCCGCTTGACCAACCCGCTTCGCCGGGAAGCGGACGGCACCTTTACCCCGATCGGCTGGGACACCGCCATCACCGAGATCGCCACCCGTCTGAAAGCGGTGCGCGACACCTACGGCGGCAAGTCGATCTTCTATTACGGCGGTGCCGGGCAGGGCAATCACCTCGGCGGCACCTACAGCGGCGCACTCATGCGCGCACTCGGCGCTGGCTACCGCTCCAACGCCCTCGCTCAGGAGAAGACCGGCGAGGGTTGGGTCGACGCCCATCTGACGGGCGGCCACACCGCCGGGGAGTTCGAGCACGCCGAGGTCGCCGTCTTCATCGGCAAGAACCCTTGGCAGACCCATGGCGTGCCCCGGGCTCGCACAGTACTGAAGGAGATCGCTAAGAACCCGGATCGTACGATGATTGTCATCGATCCGGTACGTACCGAGACCGCCGACCTCGCCGATGTCCACCTGCAACTGCGACCCGGAACCGACGCCTGGTGCCTTGCTGGCATTCTCGGTGTCCTCTACCAGGAAGACCTCATCGACCACGCTTTCCTGGACACCCACACCGTCGGCGCCGACACGGTCCTCAACCAACTCAAAACCGTCGACGTCGCACGGTGTGCGAAAGTGTCCGGGCTGGACGAGGACCTTCTGCGCACCACCGCGCGGCGCATCGCCGCCGCTTCCAGCGTGTCCACGTATGAGGACCTGGGCGTACAACAGGGTCCCAACAGCACGCTTGTCTCCTACCTCAACAAGCTGATCTGGTTACTGACCGGGAACTTCGCTAAACCGGGTGCGATGCAGCCACACTCCTGGGTGGTCCCGCTGGCCCGCTATGACACCGACCTGCGCCGCACCCCCGTCACCGGCGCCCGCATGCCTGGTGGCTTGGTGCCGTGCAACGTCATCGCCGAAGAGATCCTCAACGACCATCCCAACCGGTTCCGGGCGATGATCATCGAGTCGTCCAACCCGGCCCACTCCCTGGCCGACTCCACCACCTTCACCAAAGCCCTGGCCGCCCTGGACCTGGTCGTCGTCATCGACATAGCCCTGACCGAGACCGGACGCCAGGCCGACTACGTGCTGCCCGCGGCCTCCCAGTTCGAGAAATGGGAAGCCACCTTCTTCGCTTTCGAGTTCCCCCGCAATACCTTTCACCTGCGCGCGCCACTCCTGGACCCACTGCCCGGCACTCTGCCTGAACCCGAGATCTATGCCCGCCTCATCCGGGAAATCCGCGCTGTCCCCCGCAGTCGGCTCGCTGCCTTGCGCACCGCGGCCCGCTTCGGCCGCACCCCCTTCAAGCTCACTTTCGCCGCCCTCGCCGCGATCGACAAGAAGACCCTCGGTATGGCGCCCTACCTGCTGTACGAGACCCTCGGCCCGACCCTGCCTGACGGCGCACGCTCAGCCGCCGTGCTGTGGGCACTCGCCCAGCGCATCTCCCGGAAGTACCCCAACGCCATGCGCCGGGCTGGTCACGTCGACGCCGACGCCCTGTTCGATGCCATGATCGCCGGGCGCTCCGGCATCACGTTCACCCAAGACGAGCATGCTGACGCCTGGCTGTACGTGCCCCACCCCGGCCACCGCATCCCGCTGCCCATCCCCGAACTCCTCAACCTGCTCGCGGCACTAGACACCACTGCAGCGGTGCACACCACGCCGGAGTTTCCCATTGTCCTGGTTGCCGGACAGCGCCGGGCGTTCACCGCTAACACCATCTTCCGCGACACCACCTGGCGCAAGCGCGACCCGGGCGGCGCTCTGCGCATCAGCCCGCACGACGCCGAACACCTCGGCCTCGCCGACGGCGTCCCCGCCCAGATCACGACGGCGCGCGGCACCGCCCAAGCCGTCGTGGAGATCGACGACCGCATGCAAGCCGGCCACGCCGCCCTCCCCAACGGTTTTGGCCTCGATCTGCCCACCGCGGACGGGGAGACCGAACGCACTGGCGTCGCCCTCAACACCCTCACCGACCTGCGCCGGCGCGACCCGATCGCCGGAACCCCTTGGCACAAGCACGTGCCCGCCCGCATCGAGCCGCTCCCCGGCTGACAGGCGCTCCAACCGACCGACTCTCCTTTTCCCGGACAGATGAGGCCCCGTACCTCATCTTGACTGGGTGCGTCTGAGTGAGCCTCTTTCGCTGACGGATGAAACGGGCTGGTCAGTGGGTGTGGTAACGAGGCAGGGCCCCTCGTCGTTGGCGTGGTGATTCCGCTCAGCACGCCGTCGAGCATGTTGCCTGGCTGCTCCACAAACACCGCCGCGTACGCAACACCCGCTGGCGCAGACCCGGTTGCTTCATACAGGCTCTGCTCGCTCTGGTCGACCTGCGCAAGAATGCGATGTTCGCCCATCTGGGCGCCGGTTTCGACATATCCGCGAGCACCCGCCTGGCCCTATGTCGACGAGACACTGGGACATCCTGTCCTCTTGGGCGCCCGGCCTCCTGGAAGCTCTCACCGGCGTCGGCGAAGCAACCACGCCATCAGTGACGGCCCCCTCAACCCCACCGACCGCATCAAGGTGGACGAACCATTCTGTCCGGTGAAGCATCGCAAGCACGGCATGAACGTCCAGGTCTCCGCAGCCCCGGACGACACACCGCTATGGTTCTCCCGCACGACGCCCGGCCGCACCCTCGACCTAACCTCCGGATGCGCCCACGGCATAATTCAGCCCTGTCTGACCCGGCAGATCCTCATCCTGGCCGACCGCGCTGGCGTTCGGCGAAGGGTCACAAGTGTCAGCTGTTCATGGGAACATTGCGGGCATGCTCTTGCGTGCCGCTGTCACCGACGACCTGGAAGCCCTTCTCTCGCTCGCGATCGCGTTCTACAAGGAGGACAATTTTTCGGCTTCAGAGAGCGACTTGCATACCAATCTCTCCAAGATCATCCCGTCTCCGGTGGCCCGCGTTGCTGTCAGTGAGATCGGTGGCAGGATCATCGCGTTTGCAATCACGACAACCGTTTTCGGCCTGGAAGGCGGCCTCATGGCGGAATTGGAGGACCTTTATGTTGCTCCCGACGCTCGCAAGCAAGGAGTGGCCGAGCGATTGATTGAAGACGCCGCACGATGGGCCTTGGAGCAAGGGTGCAAGCACATGCAGGTCGTCATCGCCCCAAACGGCCAAGACGTCAGCCATCTGTTCGCCTATTACGGTAAGCGCGGTTTCCGTGATGCTGGGCGTCGTCTCCTCAGCCGTTCACTGTGCGGGTGAGATGCTGGATCATCGAGGCGATGACTGCCGCAGACAATTAACTTCGCACGAGCATGCCTGTCTGGGCCTCGACCAAATAGGCGAAAAGTGCTGCCGCCTTGCGGCGATATGACTTGCTGAGGTCCCTATTAGTTATAGAATCGATCACTCTCCAGGTTAAGAAGCAGATCGTGTCCGTGTCGAGGGGTGGTCTCGCAGGCCGGGTCGGTGCTGCTTGTGCAGCCTGTCCGCAAGCCCCGCTTGAACACCACAATATCCGCGGGACTCACGCTGCGGCGCAAGCCGCGGGCCGTGCACGGTCCTGCTGGATGTGGCCCTGGCGGTCGAACTCGCCACCTCAAAATGGGTCGACTGGTTGAAAAATCGGCGCCTCCACACAGCAATCGGAAACGTCCTGCCCCATGAGTAGGAGTTCAACTACTACGCTCAACCCAGCCCCAACCGGCGGCTGGAGTCAACACATAGAGCCTCTACCGTTCCTGGAACAATTCCCCGCTTCGTCCCATCTTCTCGACCTTTCGACGTCGGCATCAGGAGCCCTGCTGGCACGGACCTGGACCAGCGACCGTCGAGAGACGAAGCCCGAAGCAACTCGACGAATCATCTGCGTCCGGGCTCCGAATGGGCAACCGACACTTCAACGAAGCCGAAGCCACTGCCGGACAATATTGGTGGCCAGGCACTGTGCGGCGTCAACGATAGATAGATCGGTGGTCGCATGCCGGGAAACGGCACTCAGGTCGAGACAAGCGACGACGACGGTCTCGACCCCCTCTTCGCACAACAGCCCATCGATCTCCTGCCAGAGCACCGCAAGTTCGTCCGCGCTTGCGGACGTACGGGTCTTCCCTAGCAACTCGTCGACCTTGTCCTGCCAGCCGACATCCGCGACGGAGAAGCCCCGCCCGGCTAGCGCCCGCTGGTAGATCCCCGACTCCATGGTTGGGTGGGCTGCGATCACGCCTACCGTACCCGCATCGGCCGGCATCGCCTCCACCGTGAGGCTGACCATGTCGAGTAGCGGAGGTTTCACGGACACAGCAAGGTTGTCGTAGTAGACATGCGCAGTGTTGCAAGCGATGGCCAGTAGGTCGGCACCGGCACGTTCCAGGTCCTGCAGGCCATTGCGGATCGCGCTCTCCAACGCATCATGGTCCACGGGACGGTCTTCATAGAATGGCGCCGGCTGTGAGCAGATCATCATCTTGGGGAAGTCGATGTCGTCCCGAGCCCCGTATTGCCGCTGACACTCAGTCACCACCATGTCCACAAAAGGACCGGTGGACCTGGGTCCCATCCCTGCGAGGATACCGATCAGGGGATGTCCCATCGGTTCGCCTTTCGGATCGTCCGCTCATCCTGCACGGTTGTCCCTGCCTTCGATGACGCGGACCGTACTGTGTGGGCGAGCGTGGGGCAAGGGCGGCCAGGAGTTCGGCGGCCTCGGTGCCGTACCGGTAGACGGTGGTGGTGCCTATCAGGAAACCGGTGACCTCGGCACGTAGGGGTAGCCGTTGGTGGGTGAGGGTGAGCAGGGCCTGTCGGCCCGCATTCAAGCAGCGCCATCGGGTGCGGAGAGCGCGAAGGTGTTCCCTCAAGCGGGCGGCGAGGAAGCGGAAGACAGGGCTGGACACGCCGATGCCGGACGCGCAGACAAACATGCGAAGCCTCTGATGTCACGGCCCTCTTGACCAAAAGCCCATCTACCAGGGACTTTATCCGTACCGTCACGCCAACTGCCCAGCCAACACGCAAGGCTGGTAGGACTCAGTGGCAGCGGTGTGCCGGCAACCCGATCACGACGTGGCGTCGTTGCTTTGTACTTACGTTGAACTGATCCCCCACGAGGGACGCAGTGCGGATCGAGGTCAAAAGACCCGGGTATGGATTACTCTCGCTAGCGGTCCAGTTATTCAATAACATCATTCTTCGGCGTGCTGTTGCCGGAATTCCGTCATTGCGTTCCCCGGAACCTCCGACCTTTCGCGACGGCACGCAGTCGTGAGATAATCGGACAGCAATAGGGTAGAAAGTGCTCAAAAATAAAAGCTCAACCCGAAAGATCACGTCGCTCCTTAGTGCCCTCGCTGCGGCAGTCGGCAGCGTTGTTCTGCTGAGTGCACCGGTCCACGCCAGCGTTGGAACGGAAGCAGAAGCCATGGTAATCGACAGGGTGAACAATTGCACCTTTACTATTGGCGTGGGGAGGGAAAAGGACGCCATGGGCAACCTAGTGCTGGTTGCTGGAACGAAAGCGGGGGCACTGACTCAGCCCTCGGAAGTACTGCGCGATCCAAGCAGAATATCCTGTGCCCTCAAATACGGGGGAGGCAATACACTGGTTACCGCGCAGATCAGCTGTAGCAATGGCGTCACCTCGCCGAACATGGTATTCTCGGCTGCAACGGCCGCCTTCCAGCAACCGTTCGCTTCGAATTCCTGTGAAGCGCGCTTCCGTTTCAGCAAAGAGGCGGATAACGGTTCCGGAATGGGGCCAGGAATGGGTGCTTGGGGTACCGAGTTCCGATGGAAGTGGGAGAAGTGCTACGGCTGGGCGCAAGAGCCGTACGCAGCTGCACGCAATGCAGCCCCCAAGCCCGACTTATGCGGCGATCAGCTTAACACTGGCATGGGAATTCTCCTTGTCAAGCCGAATGGCTCCTTCCAACCTATCTGGCACCTCGATTACAAAGACTTCGACTACTCCGTTGGCCGTACCCCTTCAGGGAGCTACAGCGGAACACGACAGGAACACAAAGTTGAAGTAGAGATGCGGAAGGCGTATTCCCAGGCTGTGACAGACCGGCCGAATAGCACTTCGGCGGCCCCAGAATTCCACTTCGTGACCTATGGGTACGCATGGAGCGAAGCTTCCGCCGAATCCTCCGCCGTGAAATTCGACGAAATTTACCGACTCTGGGCGCTTCATAACAACCCATACACCTCGGTAGGGCCCACATATCAAAGGGTGAGCGGGTATGCCGGCTGCTTTAAGGAGCCCGCCACTGCATCCGCGCCGTCTTACCCCGGATTAAAAGACGGCCAGCAGGTTTCGGTTCAGGGCTACACCTGCCTTAACCAGCACCCGTAGAACGAGGCAAGTTTGATTTTATCCTGTCATTACACTCACCTATAGCCTCACGATCGGGCTCTAGATTTCCAGGCATGGCATGATTTGAACTCCTGTCAAGCATGATTGAGTAGGAGTAATCACCTGTTCCGGACGCAATACGACAGGCCGCCTCTCAAAGCGTATGAGCGCTACTCAAAGTCCGTATTGGGCAATGCTTTTGGTCAGGTCGAGGACTAGAAGATCTTCCGAGACTGCCATTTGAAGGTGGGTAAACACCACACTCAGGCATCGTCGGCTACGGAAAGTCCCTTAGCGCGAACTTTCGTGAGTGGCCGCCAGTTCTACTGGCGGCCACTTTGCGTTCGGTGGTGTTCTTTGAGACAGGACGTGTAGCGGGGGTTGGGACGTATCGACGAACGCCTGGGACCTGGAACTCAAAGAACTCTTCCTGCAGACTGGAGCGAGCTTCTCCCGCGTGGAGGCACGCCGCCGCATGCGGGACTACGTGCGCGCACTGCTCGCCCCGGTCGGCCGCAAGAACAGTTGGGTGCGCCACGAGGCGCCATGTGACCGAGTGGAGGTGCGAGACCTCCGCCGCCGGGCCGTCGCAGCGGCCGGGTAGAAGCTGAGGGCAGTCCGGGCCGGGGAACGCCGGTGAGGACGGGAAGCAGCCCTGACAACGCCGGGACGGCGCGGAACTGCCAGACGCGTCGGGTTCGGCAAGCAAGGCCAGAAGGCGTACGAAGAGGAATCCGTGTAAAGCCCCGTAAGTCTTGTCACCGGGCTCCAATCTGGCGGATATGGGCCCGGGGTGCAGTGCGTGACCGCTCGCTTCGCCAGGGGCGGTCAACTCCGAAGCCGGTCTCCAACTGCCGGTGGGAAGGCCACGCTGAAGGTCTGCGGCGTAGGCGTGGTGATGCTGCCGGGGTAGTAGCGGGACGCCGACCTGGCCGATCAGCACATGGTGAACGTGGGAACCGCCTGTGGCCGCCCGACTCTTTCGGACAGCCGGTCCGGCGAGGAGGGCAGGCCCGTTGCCGGCTGAGGGCCGCAGGTGGGGCGAAGGCCCCGTAGTAGTCCGAGCGGAGGAAAGCTCCGTGCATGGCGAAGGGGGCCAGCAAGTCGGCAGGGAGGATGCTGCAATGCCGGGAGGCCGCCGGTGAATACCGACGCGCTGGAGTTCGCGCTGCTCAAGGCCGAGCGCCGGGTACTGGAGATGCAGACCAAGCTGCACTGTTGGGCGACCGACGATCGTGATCACCAATTCGATGATCTGTTCAATCTCGTTGCCGATCCCGCGTTCCTGCTGGTCGCGTGGGATCGGGTGAGGAGGAACAGGGGCGCTCGCTCGGCCGGAGTGGATGGGCAGACGGCCCGTTCCGTGGAGGACGGGCAAGGCGTCGAGGCATTCCTCGACAAGGTGCGGTCCGATCTGAGGGACCGAACCTTCCGACCGCTTCCCGTGCGCGAACGGATGATCCCCAAACCGGGGACGGCCAAGCGCCGTCGGCTGGGCATTCCCACCGTGCGGGACCGAGTGGTCCAGGCGTCCCTGAAGCTGGTACTGGAGCCGATCTTCGAGGCGGATTTCCTCCCGTGTTCCTACGGGTTCCGCCCGAAGCGCCGGGCTCACGACGCGCTCGCCGAGGCACACCACTTCGCCAAGAACTCCTATGAGTGGATGGTGGAGGGGGACATCGAGGCGTGCTTCGACTCGATCGACCACACGGCCCTGATGGGCCGGGTGCGTCGCCGAGTGGGAGACCGGCGTGTCCTTGACCTGGTGAAGGCCTTCTTGAAGTCGGGCATCCTCAGCGAGGGCGGCCGGTCCAAGAACACCGATTCCGGCACTCCGCAGGGTGGGATCCTCTCGCCGCTGCTGGCCAACATCGCCCTGTCGGCCCTCGATGAGTTCATCGCGGCCGGGCCGGGCGGGCCGAACTCCACGCAAGGCCAGCGGGCCCGGCGACGTCGCCAGAACCTCCCCAACTACCGGCTGTTCCGGTATGCGGACGACTTTCTGATCGCCGTGACCGGGACTCGCGAGCAGGCCGAGGACATGCGCACCCAGGTGGCGGAAGTACTCGCCCCGATGGGGCTGCGTCTGTCGGTGGAGAAGACGGCCATCACCCATATTGACGAGGGGCTGGACTTCCTCGGGTGGCGCCTCCAGCGTCACCGCAAACGCGGGACCCAGAAGCACTACGTCTACCTCTACCCAGGGTCTTTGAGAAGTGATCTTGTGTCCGGGTTCGTCATGCCAGGCCGAGGGCAGTGAGGGGACGCAGGTGGTTTCGGGCGGTGTGGCGGAGGG
>NZ_JBSFCK010000069.1:0-16456 GCF_053593435.1 Streptomyces sp. NPDC002306 | reverse complement strand
GGCCGCCTGCGCCTGCCCCCAGGCCGTGTCAGCGCCAAGGCCACAGCGCTGCCGCCCACCGCGCTGGAGGCAATCGGCGCTGACGTCAGTACCGAGGAAGCCGTCGCCTACAACCGCAGCCGGGTCGCCACCGCAACCGCCCTCACTCTCTACCGCAGCGGCTACAGCCTGCCGATGCCCGACAGCCAACTGGACGCCGCCGTGCACGCCCTCGGCTTCCCCCGCTCCGTGCCGAGCCCACAGACCCGCGCGGCCATCCCCGCCGCCCTCGCCGTCCTGGAAAGCGACCACACCGTCACCCTCATCAACTGAGCAGCCGACCGCCCCGCCCACAGGCCGGCCCCTGTCAGATGGCCCGCGCCGCAAGGAGAACCGGTGTTCCTCGTCGTCCCCGACCCCGCGCACGGACTCGTCGCCGCTCCTCAGTCCACTCTTGACCTCACGCCCACAACCGAAGACGCCCTCACCGCCCAGGGCTTCACCGCGCCCCGCAGCGGCCTCCTCTGCGGCGGAGCGCGGCCGCCGCCGGTACGTGCGGCTCGGTCAGGAGCGCGCCATGCGGTCGGCTTCCAGGACTGCCTGAGCGAAAACTTCGGGCGCCTCCTGCGGAACGTTGTGCCCGATGCCCTTGAGCGTGCGGTGGACGTACGGGCCGCTGTACTTGTCGCGGTAGGAGGCGTCGCCGCCGGGCGGTGTGAAGGGATCCAGCTCGCCGTCGAGCCCGACGGTGGGCACACGGATGGAGGGTCCCTGGGCCAGTCGTGCCTCCAGGTCGGCATACCGCGGGTCGCCGGAGGCGAGTTCGAGCCGCCAGCGGTAGTTGCTGATCACGACGGGCACGTAGTCGGGGTTGTCGAACGCCTTGGCCGTGCGGTCGAAGGTGGCGTCGCTGAAGTGCCAGGTTGGCGAGGCGTTGCGCCAGACGAGCTTGGCGAGATCGTGCCAGTACTCCTTCAGGCCCCGCTCGCCCCGGTCGGTGCAGAAGTAGTACTGGTACCAGAACGCGTACTCCTTGGCCGGGGGCGCCGGCTGGCGCAATGCCTTCCGGTTGAGGATGAGGTAACCGCCCATGGAGACCAGGGCCTTGCAGCGTTCGGGCCACTGCGCGGCGATGATGATTCGGCGGTGCGTCCGCCCCAGTCGAAGCCGGCGATGACGGCCCGCTCGATGTGCAGCGCGTCCATGAGCGCGATGGTGTCCGACGCGACGGCCGCCTGTTCGCCGTTGCGCAGCGTCTTCGGGGAGAGGAAGGTGGTCGTCCCGTAGCCGCGCAGGTAAGGGACGATGACGCGGTAGCCGTGCACGGTGAGCAACGGCGTCGCCTTCTCATAGCTGTGGATGTCGTACGGCCAGCCATGCAGCAGGAGCACCACCGGACCGTGGGCAGGCCCCGCCTCGGCGTAGCCGACGTTCAGCTCCCCTGCGCGGATCTGCTTCAGCATGCCGAAGGAGGGCCCGGCAGACGCCTCGGTCTCCGCGGCGGCTGCCTCTGCGCCGGTAGGGCCACCGGTAGCGGCTGTCGCCGGAGCTGCGCAAGCGCTGTGCGCCCCCGCCACCGAGGTCGCCGCGACGCCGGTCGCGGCGACGCCCACGGCCTTGCCGAAAGCTCGCCTGTCCATCATCCGGGAACCTCCCGTCATGTCCGATCAAGGCTGAAGCCGAAAACAATCGTAGGTGCGGGTGAACGAGCCCGCCCGTCGGACGATCACGCCGTCGGCGCGCCCACGCCCGCCGGTAATCGTGTGGTTCCACGGCGGCGGCCTGGGTCACCGGCGCGGGCCGGGACTACGACGCGGCCAAGCTCGCGGCACAGGGCAGCGTGGTCGTCACGTCAACTACCGGCTCGGCGCAGTCAACATCCTCGCCCACCCCGCGCTGGCCTCACATGACGGGTCGGCCGGCAACTACGGCCTGCTGGACCAGCAGGCGGCCCTGCGCTGGGTCCAGCACAACATCGGCCGCTTCGGCGGCAACCCGCACAACGTCACCATCGCCGGCGAGTCCGCCGGCGGCGAATCGGTCCTCGCCCAGCTCACTGGCCCGCTAGGGCCTGTCTGACAAATGATCACCGAGCGGGGATGTGGTGCTCGGTCCAATTGCCTTGCCGTCCTGACGCTGGCCAGCGATTCTGTGCCGGTGCCAGGACAGGGGAAAAGAAGGCGGCGACAAGAGGCCGAGAGGCAGCGGCTTGCTGCTCGCACTGCACCGAACGTGGGGCGGTGGGAAGTGTTCTTTGAGACTCGGGACAAGGCGGAGTTGCGCGCGCACCTGCGCCGCCTTCGGGAGGCACGAATCGACGGCTCGATGATCCGGATCGACACGCTGTGCGGCCGCCTGGCGCTGCCGACCACCTACCAGCTGAGCCGGTTCGTGGCGGACCCCGCGTGCGAGTCCGATCACGAGCACTCCGACTCATTGATCTTGTGACAGGTCGAGGTGAGTTGACGGATACGGCGTGGGAGCGGATAGAGCCGCTGCTGCCGCAGGTGGACGGGCGTGGCCGTCCGTGGCGTGATCACCGTCAGGTGGTCAACGGTGTTCTGTGGCGGCTGCGGACCGGGGCGCCCTGGCGCGATCTTCCCAAGCGGTACGGGCCGTGGCAGACCGTCTACGAGCGGTTCGCCCGCTGGGAGGCGGACGGGACGTGGGTGAAGCTACTGGAGCACGTCCAGGTCCGTGATGACGCGGTGGGCCGGGTGGAATGGACCGTCTCGGTCGACTCCACCGTCAACCGGGCCCACCAGCACGCAGCCGGCGCCCGTAAAAAGGGGATGCAGACGGGGACGAACTGGAAGATCCGGGCCGCTCGCAGGCGCGCCAGGCCCTCGGCCGGTCCCGAGGCGGGCTGACCACCAAAGCCCACCTCGCCGTCGACGGCCGGGGCCTGCCCATGTCGATCGTGCTCACGCCCGGCAACGTCAATGACGCCACCGCGTTCGGCCAGATCCTCGATGGGATCTGTGTCCCGCGCGCATCAAGGAGCCGCCCGCGCACGACACCCGAGCGCGTGCTGGGCGACAAGGCGTACTCCAGCAGGGCGATCCGCCGCCTGCTGCGGCGCCGGGGCATCGTCGCCACGATCCCCGAGCGCCGCGACCAGGCGGCCAACCGCCGACGACGCGGGGCCCTCGGCGGCAGACCACCCACCTTCGACAAGGTCGTCTACCGCGACCGCAACGTAGTCGAACGATGCTTTGCCCGTCTCAAGCAGTTCCGCGCGATCGCGACCCGGTTCGACAAGCTCGCCGACCGCTACCGTGCCGGAGTTGTCCTGGCTTCCTTGATTCTCTGGCTCCGCGAGCCCGCCAGATGATCATTTGTCAGACAGGCCCTAGCCGCCCCCGGACAGCACACGGCCCGACGCTGCCTGGCGCCCGCCTCCGGGCCGGCGCCAGGCAGTGCCCCCAGCGCAGCCGCCCTTTCCGCCGCCCCATTGTCCGTATCCCTTCCCGCACTTCTTCGTGGGCAGCGCCGCGGGCGGACATCGCCCGCGGTGGCCCCAGCCTCGTGTCCGCCTGTATCCGAAGGAGATCCGCTGTGCACGGGAAGTTCGCCGTTCGTCCGAGTCGCACGTCCGCTGCCCTACCGGCCGGCGCCGCGGGGGCGGCGGTGCCGACCCTGGCGGCCACGGTTGCGGCCAACGGCGCGAAGGCCGAACACCACGAGGGCGCAGGCCAAACACACGCTCGTGCACGGCGCGTTCGCGGACGGATGCCCGGGCCGGAGCAGACGTCGGGCAGCGGAGGGTTCAGGCGGTGCGTGGCTTGCGGCCCGTGGCCGGCTTCGTCTGCTTGGCCGCAGCGGTCTTCTTCGCGGCGGCCTTTTGGGCCGGCTGCTTGCCCGTGGCCGTCTTCTTCGCGGCCGTCTTCCTGGCCGCGGCCTTCGGCTGCGCCAGCTCGTGCACCTGGGCCTCCCCTTCGTCCCGGGAGGCCTTCGCCTTGTCCACGGATTCTCTCAGGGCGGCCATCAGGTCGAGTACCTTGGCCGGCTCTTCCTGCGGGGGCAGTGAGGGAAGCGTCGTGTGCTCGCGTTTGGCGTCGATGACCTGCTCGAGCGCCTCGGTGTAGGTGTCGCGGAACTCCGGGCCCTCGAGGTCCTCGCGGGTCATGGTGTCCATCAGCGCCAGCGCGCCCTCGATCTCGGACTCGGACAGCTCGACCGCCGCGGGCAGCAGCTCGGAGGGGTCGCGGATCTCGTCGGGCCAGCGCATCGCGTGCAGCACCAGCACATCGCCGCGCACCCGCAGCAGGCCCAGGCGTTCGCGCCCGCTCCACGCGTACCTGGCGACCGCGACCTTCGCCGAGCGGCCCAGCGCCTGCACCAGCAGCTTGTAGGGCTTCGCCGCCACCGCGCCGTCGGCCTGCAGGTAGTAGCCCTCCCCGATCCGGATCGGGTCGACCGAGTCCAGCGGCACGAACCCGGCGATCTCGATCGCCTTCGCCGTCGGCAGCGGAAGATTCGCCAGCTCCTCGTCGGCGATGGGAATCACCTGCGTCTTCGACAGCTCGTAGCCCTTGCCGATCTCCGCCGCTGTCACCTCACGGTCTTCGATCTCGCAGAACTTGCGCACCCGCACCCGGCCCATGTCCTCAAGGTGGTATTGGTGAAACCGCACGGAGTGGTCCTCCGTCGCACCGACCACATGGACTGGCACCGTGACCAGGCCGAAACTGATGGCACCGGACCAGATCGTTCGGGGCATGGCAGACCTCCACGAGACACCCCGAGCTCCCCCAGCGTAAGAGCCCCACCCACCGCGGGCACGGTTCGCGACAAGCCCAGGCCGGAGCGGCGGGGTGACCGGCACGGCCCCCGGCTCGTTGACACAGCGCCCCAAACCGGGCCCCGGGGCCTGACTCCCCGGAGAAGGAAGATCTTCGCAGTTCGGGCGCTTCGCTTTGCCCAGAAAATCGAACAGGTGCTCTAATCGTGGGTATGGATGCCTCCCCCTTCCCCTACGATCTCGTCCAGGCCCAGACCGCCTGGTACGCCACGTACCGGGCCCTCGCCCACACCCCGGCCGCCCACGGCACCGCCGCACAGCGGCGGCGTCTGCAGAGACTGTCTTGGCAGATCGCCGCTCACCCGTACTGGCAGGGTCCGGCAGGGACGCCGGCAGCCCGCATGGCACTCAAGGAACTCGCCCGGCAGCAGGCCGACGCATGACGTCCGGTGCCGAGCGGCAGCCCGCGTCCGAGCGGCGCGGGGCGCTGCTGCGCGCCCACCGGGAATGGGTCGCCGCTCACGGCGAAGACCCCTCGGTACGCGAGCTCGCCGACGCGGTCGGGCTGTCCCCGTCGACGGTGAGCCACCACCTGACCCGGATGAGGGCCGCCGGCACCGAGATCGCGACACGGGGGTGGCGCAGCCGACGGTGTCCGCACTGCGGGCGCTGACCGTCCCGTGACGGTGCGGGGTCTGGCGTCGTTGACAGAGCACCCCCCGATCCGGGCCTGCAGGGACTCCTCACCCTGCAGGCCCGGTGAGGCCCCCGGGCGCTCCCCTCCTGAGCCATCTGGGGAATCGGCGGCCGGTGTCGCCAGGAGAGCGTGCTTCCCGCGTGCGGGCGGGACCTACGCTCTGTCTGCGGCCACCGCGCTGGTCTTCCGCCTTCGCCCCCCACGTTGATCACCGGTGGCCGCATCCCGCCCTCGCCAGGCCGCTCGGCCAGCAACCTGCGCAGGTCCGCAGCGCATCCAGCGTCCGTGAACGGTCGTGTCGCAGCAGTACAACCCGTGGGTCAGGCTGCGTGCGTCAGCACCGTTGACGGTATGCACCGGTCGGGGCAGCGGGCAGAATGACCCGGTCCAGGACAGACCGCGAATCGAGAGCCGAGGCGACCGTGACCGACAGCACGAACGCGGGCGGACCGCCCGGGCTGGTCATCGGCCGCCGCGTGGCCGGCGGCATCCGCGTCGTGACCGTGCGCGGCGCGCTCGACTGCGACGTCAAGGACGCTTTCAGCAACGCCCTGCTCTCCCCGGACACCGCGACAGCACCGCTGCGGATCGTGGTCGACCTCAGCGGCGTGACCTTCATGGACTCCGGCGGCCTCAACGCCCTCATCACCGCCCACCACCGGGCCAGCAATGAGCAGGGATGGCTACGCCTCGCCGCCGTCCCCAAGCCCGTCCTGCACCTGCTCGAGGTCACCGGCATCGACACCCTCATCCCCTGCCACCCCACCACCGAACACGCCCTGACCACACCCTGACCACCGCCTGCAACTCGCGGTCGGCCCCGAGCCCATGGCCGAGCTTCCGTGAGTAGGTGTTCTTCTTCCTCCCAGCTATCACCGGCAGAACGGGTTCTGCGGATCAGCTCCCTGACGGCAGCTGCGCCTCGCGTCGGTCGTGTTCCTCACCGGCTTCCGGCATGTCGAAGGAGAACTTGTATCCAGTGAAGTCGGCCAGGTGGACATATCCGATGCGCTGATAGAGGGCGTTGCTGGTGGGGTTGGCCGGGTCCGTGAACAGGACGACGTCCGTCGCGCCTGCGGCCAGCGCAGCCCTGCTCACCTCGACCGTCACGGCGCCCGCATAGCCGCGGCCCCGGAGGTGAGCCGGGGTGTAGACGGGGTCCACCCGGACCATGCCACCGACGATCGAGGTCGCGGCCGCCATGGAGACGGGAGCGCCGTCCGGGCTCTCCCAGAACGTGAAGTGTCTGTCGCCGAAGCGCGAGTCGGCCCAGGAACCGGCGTCGATCAAGTCGATGGACGGCTGCTCCCCGACAACGACGCAGAACTCACGACACCAGCGCACGACTTGTTCGTGGTCCCTTTCACCCGTGACGCGACCCCGGCCCTCCGGGAATGGCTGTGGCGGGGTGAGCAGGCCGAGACGGTAAAGATGCGTTCGCCAGAAGGGGGCTGGCACTGCGCCCGTGTGCCGTTGCCATGCATCCGCGAAGGCGGTGGCGGTGTCGTGGTCCGCGAGGACACCGGAAGGGGAGTGGCCGAGGCCGACCAGGTGAGCCGCGAGGGTGCCGGCCTGCTCGGCAGAGAGGGGAGTGACCCACAGGTATCCGCGCGGCGTGCGATAAAAGATGGCGCACACCTCGCCTCCTGACTCCAGTCGCCCGAAGATGGCGGCTTCGCCACCATGCGGGCCAGTCCCGCGTGTCCGCAGTTTCTCGATGTCCGTCAGCGGCGTGTTGTGCAGGGCGGGCCGCGAGCGCAGGAAGTCTCCGGCTCGGGCGAGGAAGTCGTCGACGTCTTCAGTGAGTTGCCAGTCATCCGGGAGCATGGTTCATGATCCCGGATGTACTCGACTCCGGGTAACACTTTGCTCAGAGGTGCATCGTCGCCACGACTGATGCAACGCCTACCAGCCACGTGACGTAGCTCCTCCTGATCAGGCACGAGTTTCCCTTGTCCACTGGCTGGTCCGCGGGCCTTTGCTGAAGCCTCCGCCACCGCCGTGACCTGCACCGACCCGAGCCCAACACTGCCTCCGCCGTCATTGGCTTCGTCGATGAGACGGAACACCGCATGTCGATGAGTCCTGACCAGCGGTTCCTGTTTCGTGAGGCGGAGAATTGTCGGGGTGCTGAGTCATGTGCCCAGTCGGGTACGAAGTGACGTGCTCAGCGGCTGGGGTGGTCGCGGGAAGCCATCGAGCTCAAGAGGTAGTGGCGGGACGGTGGTAACCGATCCGGCAGCGTGTGGACCAGGAGCTGGCGGGCCGGAGTCGTTCACCGCTCGCGCGAGCGTCAACACCCGCATCGACAGAGCCGTCCGCGCCCGCGGGCACTTCCCCAACGAGGCCGCCGCCCTCAAAGGCATCTACATGGCGCTGATGAGTTTGGACCCGACGGGGAAGGGCCGCAAGCGGTGGACCATGCGCTGGAAGGCACCCCTCAACGCGTTCCAGATCGCCTTCGAGGGCCCGCCTGACTCCGAGCAACAACTGACCACTCAACAACCATGATCAGCCGCTGAATTGACACGCCCGTTACGGACCGCTGCTTCGCTTCCCCTATGAAGGGCTGTCGATACTGGGCGTCGACGCCGGGCGTTCCCCCCGACGCCGCCAGTCTGCTACCGGGCCTCCTGGCAGTTACCCCGACCAGACTCCCACCGGCAGGCGACAACGAGCCTACGACTAAAGGTCACTTACAACATCAAGACCGCCGGTCTGCTGGGCGCGCGAACGATCGAGGCTAATCACAATACCGGTAACTTAGAGCTTTGGTATGCGTTTGACCCGTTTGGGTTTGGTGGCGCCAACGAGTGTGATGGCCGCGGTGGTTGGGTGGCCTGCAGCCCGGTGGGCGGCGCGTTGAGGGGCCAGCCGGCGACTTTCCGTTTGATGACACGTGAATCGACCCGGCGCCGTCGGGGAGGCAGGGGACGTTCGAGGAGCTCAATGTGGGTGGCTTTGATGGCGCGGGCGAGTCGGCCGGGGGGAAAGTGCCGCCTGGTCGGTGACCTGGCGGCGCACGACGCGCAGTGAGCGGGTGAAGGAGATCCGGTCGGGGTCCCGGTCGCTTTGTCGTGCGGCCTGGTGCATCAGGTGCCGGATGGCGTGGTGGACGAGCAGGAAGCCGTAAAGTTCCTGGTCAGCGCCGTCGGGGTGTTGCGAACGCAGTACCAGGTGCGATCCGCCGAGGTGGGTTTGATCTCGTCGAGGGTGGAGTCGAACTCCCACCGCTGGGCGTAGAGGGCGGCCAATTCCGCAGCCGGGGCCTTGTCCGGGTCGAGGATCGTGGTTACGAGCCGTCCGACAACTGCTCGACCACCGGCAGCACGAGGTCTTTGCGGACCCGCCACAGCAGGTCCGCCCCCCCCTGGCCGCGGCTGTGCGCCACAGGTCCACGCCGTAGAAGCCACGGTCGGCCAGCAGCAGCATCCCCTGCCTCAGGGACGATAGGACCGCCCGAGCCAGAGTCTGTTCTCCGGTGCGCAGTGCTCCGATCGCAGCGTCGAAGACGGCGTGCGTGCCGCCTCTTCCCTTGGTGCGCCGGTCTCATCCGGCGCCGAGCGCGGAGGCCCAGCCGACGCGCAACAGACACCAGTTCGCTCGATCCCCCGGCGGCACGCCCCCACCCCGCCCCGCCCGTCCCCTTCACCTTCTTTCTTCCTGGCCCTGGGGCGCGAGGGGGGGTGCAGAGGGGGATGTCGGCAGACTGACCATGCGATAGAGGCTTGTTGACCTGCGGGGGAACGGGCGCAGGCTGTCAGGTCGCGCAACGCTTGTCGCAACTCATGATGCAACATCAGGGCGCAACGCTTCGCGCAACATCTCTCGCAGGTGTAGGTGCAGCTTGGGTTCCGATCATTCTTATGACGGACTAGTATGTGAGTTGCAGGGGATCCTCCACACACGCAGTGATCAGCGATCGAAGGGGAGGACGTGGAAATCCAGATCTCCAGCGATATCGTCCGCAGGGTGCACGGGGGCAGGAACGCGCCCATGACCGGTACTGCCATTCAGGCCCGCACGATCGCGAACTTCCTTCCGCTGTTATGCCAGCGGGCGGGTGCGAACATCGTGCACAACGTCGATGCGATTACACGGGCATTCGCTTCGACACCAAGGTTGGTCCGGTCGTGCTGGAAATCCCGGTGAACGACGGCCTGTACCGGCTCGTTCACGAACTCCCGGAGCGGGACGCGCAGGGGCGGACCGAGGTGGAAATGCGCCGTTTCCCGCAGATCTACAAGCCGCAGGGCATCGCGCTCATCACCGCCGAATTCCTGTGCACGCGAGGGTTCCTCAGCTAGTGCGCCCCGGGAGTCCCCAGCCGGGGCACCCCCTCCACCGGACCACAGGAGAGAAAGGAGTCACCGTGGAGAACACGCGAATTGAGGTCGCCGGCGTCCCACTCACGGACGCGGAGCAGGAGCAGGAGCAGGCCACCTTACGCGCTGGCCCAGTTGGCACGCAGCGAGGGGGGCTCGGGTGCGTTGCGGGTGCCGCGTGAGCAGCTGGAGATGGTGCGGCCGTTCTTCGAGCTGGGTTGGGTGATGGGGGTGCGCACCGGTCACACCGGCCCGGCGCTGGTCGGTGTGCCGGTGGACCCGCACACGGTCGCGCGGGCGTTCGTGCTGCTGCCGGCGGAGCGGGTGGCGGATCCGATGGTGATCGCGGTTGCGCAGAGTCTGGACCCGCAGCATGCCGGGCCGGTTCTGTGGCAGAGGGTCGACTATCACGGCAGTGTGACCGGGCGTCACGTTCCTACTGGGTATGCGCGGTCCACGCGTACGCCGATCTGTTCGGTGAGGCGCCCGAGCTGCGTTACGACCTGTGTGAGGTGGACGGTGTCGCGCCGGTTGTCAGGAACGTGCGGCGGCGGAGTCTGACGCCGTTGCCCGAACATCGGTGGGTCGGGTAACCGCAGGTCGGGGGCGGGTTCTCACACACCCAACTCTACCTAGTATTGGAGTAGTTGGGGGTGGTGGCCCGCCCCCGCACCGCGGGAATCAACAGCTTCCGGGGGCGGCGACCCCGCCCCCGGACGGCGACGAAGGGGAATCCGCATGACTCAGCAGTTCGCCGAGCGCGCCACGAACGTGGCACCCACCGGCGCCCGCAACGCCGGCCTGCGCGACCTGGTCCACCTCCTGGAGGACCAGAACGGGCGCAAGTTGGACGTCGTCGCGCCGTCGACCGCGCTGCGCTTGCGTGAGGGGAACGTGCACATCGAGGGCGTCGAGTCGCTGCTCACCGAATCCGGCGTGAGCAAGGTCGACGGCATCTACCGGCCCACCGCCGTGGCCGACGAGGGAATCGCCGAGAAGCTGCACATCCCGCTCGCCTACCTGCGCCGCATGCGCGCCGAGAACGTCGCGCTGCTGGATCAGAACGTGAACGCGTGGCTGCGCCAGGACCCCGGGCGCAAGTTCATGGTCCGCGCGTTCCGGGGCGACCGCGGCGCCGGCCTGCCGCCGGCCGAGGGCGTGGCGCGCGCGGTGCTGTCGGACTCGTGCAAGCTCATCGACAATCTCGACATGCTGCTGGCGGCGCTGGACGGGGTGGCGCAGTCCGGCCATCCCGCCCGTGTCACGGGGTGCGATCTCACGGACCGGCGGATGTATGTGCGGGTGGAGTCCGAGGCGGTCGCCGTTCAGGCCCGTGCGCTGCTGCGCGGGTTCCGCTCCCCGTTCGACGGGCGCAGCGGTGACGAGCTGCCGATGATCTCCGCCGGGTTCGTCATCGCGAACAGCGAGGTCGGTTCGGGGGCGTACACGATCACCCCGCGCGCGGTCGTGCAGGTGTGCAGGTGTGCAGGTGTGCAGCAACGGGATGACGCAGACCAAGGACGTCATGCGTGCCGTGCACCTGGGCGGCAGGCAGGCGGAGGGGGTCGTGTCCTGGTCGGGTGAGACGCAGCGCAAGACGCTGGAGCTGATCTCGTCGAAGACGGCCGACGCCGTGCGTACGTTTCTGTCGCGGGAGTACGTCGAGGCGAAGGTGCGCGAGGCGGAGGCTGCCGCCGGTACGGTGCTGGCCGAGCCGGCGAAGACGATCGAGCACGTCACCAGGACGCTCAGCATCGGTGCCGAGGCGAAGGACATGATCCTGGCCCACTTCGTCCGGGGTGGTCAGATGACGGCCGGGGGTGTGATGCAGGCGATCACGTCGACCGCGCAGACCCTCACCGACGCCGACCATGCCGCCACGCTGGAAGCGCTCGCCCTGCCCGCGCTCACGGCCGCTGCCGCGCACGGCTGACAGGCCCCCGTGCGGGCCGGGAACCCCGAGCCCGGCCCGCACGGGTCCTTGCCCCGCCCGAGCGTCAGACGGGTGCGCTTCGCTCCCCCACGGGGCGCGGGGCGCGCCGGCCCCTCCGGTCGCGCCGCAGCCCTGTCGGGGCAGCGGGCGGCGTCTGCGCAGCCACGCCGCCCGCCGCCGCGCCGTCCCGCAGATCACGAGGACCCGGCGCCCACCGCCCCCTGCCCCTGCCCCTGCCCCTGCCCCTGGAGTCCCCCGTGCCCGCACGCCCGGAGTTCATCTACCCCGGTGACACCGCCGTCGCGGCCGCCTTGAGTCGCACCCTGACCACGCTCACCGCCCTGGTCCGGGCACTCGGCGACGGCGAACACACGCTCAGCCTCGTGGCACAGCGCACCGACGGCACGTTCGTCCGGGGACAGGCCGACCTCTCTGTCGGCACCGCCCCGCTGCGCATGGCAGTCCTGGACGAAGACGGCTTCTGCGCACTGCGCACCCTGCTGGTGTTCGCGCTGGAGGGCAGCACCGTCCGCCGCGCCGTCCTGGTCGCCACCACGGCCGCTGAGCCCCGCCCCCGCGCATGCGGCTGGACCCTGCACAGTGGATGGCTGCACCCCATGGACCCGGGCGAGCTCCGGCAGGCCATCGCTCCCTGCCCGGGCGTGCCCGCCGTGCAGCGGAAGGTCTACGCCGCCCCCGTGCTGCTGCAGCTCCCCGGCAGCAGCGAGGAGGCTCCCGGCGGCTGACACCCCGCCCTCACCGCGAGCAGCTTGTGCCGCAACACTCCTGCCAATACCCGGCACCCTGCGCACGCTCAGAGCCGAGAAGCGCTCGCCCGAGGTTCTTCCGCGGCCGCCGCTTTGGCGTGTAGCCGTGCGGCAAGGACCCCTCCCCTGACCAAGGGGAACGACCTGCGCCGGCACACGCCGCGACAGGCGGTAGCCCCGCGAACGCCGTTCCCGTCTCTCCCTTTCCTCGGGGGGACGGGAACGGCTCAACCGGCCGGAGCTCGGCCGGCCGAAGTGCCGTCCCGGCGCCCGCACCCTCAGCCCTTATCTGGGGTTGTCAAGAGAACGTGCAGGTCAGCGCGAGTTCGGCTGTTCAGGCAAGCGAGTCACGCAGCGCGAAGCAGGCTCCCTGACGGGCTTGTCGCGGAGTGGCTTTGTCCACGAGTTTCGACGGCAGTTGTTCACCAGCTCGGGAGGCAGGCGGATCGGACCTGAAGCCATGTTCATGAGAACGGGAGGCACCATGTCGTCCGGCCTCCTTGGGGTCACCGCGCTCCGTCCACGCCTCCGGTCATGGCCCTTCCGCCAAACCGTTTGATCGCCTCCAGCGCGGGGCGTCGTCATCCGGAACGTCCGGAGACGCGAAGTGGAAGGGCACCTGAAGGTGGCCAGCCAGCGCCCGGCCGGCGTCGGCGGCTGCAACACCAGGAGGAGGGCTGTCAGATCGGTGGTAGACGGTCGCCAGGTGGCCTTCCCCCTCCGGGGCGTCCAGGACCGCGACCAGGAGCACGAACCAGTCGTGGACTGTATCGCCGTCCCAGAGCGCTTCCACTGCTGCCACACGGCCGGGAAGAGCTGCGGCCCGGGCTGCGAGGGAGGGGAGGTCCAGCGGATCGGGCGGCGTGCGCTGTACGCGGTCGCCGAGAGCCTCGTATCGCGCGTGGACCACCCGCTCGGCTTCGTGCAGGCCGACCCCCAGGGGGCGCAGCGCCTCCCAGACGGACCTGACCGCCGGCAGTCGGCGGTCGCGCAGCACGTCAGCATCGACCTCACGGCAGGTCCGTTCACCCAGGTAGGCCCACCAGCCGCTCACTGGGCCACCAGCCGGGATCTCAGGGTGCGCGTCATGGGTTCGAACGTACGCCAGGACTCGGTGCCCGCCCCGGACGCCCTCTTGGTGGTGCTGTCGAATCTCGTGAACATTCCGCCCTGGTCTCGTGGGCTTCCCGCCGCCCGAATCGGTGTCGAAGTGCTGTCCGATCTCGTGGACAAAGCCACGCGGAGCGTCGAAAACGGGCCCCAGGCGTCGGTCGCTGCTGCGGCGAGGGACGTGCCGGGGCCCGTTTCTGGTGATCGTTGATCAGGTGTTGCAGCCGGTTCCGGTGGTGGGGTTGGTGCAGGCATTGTGGCCGGTTCCGCCGTTGTTGGTGTTGGTCCCGGGTCCGCCGTTGAGAGCGTCGTTACCGGGTCCGCCCTCGTTGGCGTCGTTGCCGTTGCCGCCGGTGAGAGCGTCGTTGCCGTTGCTGCCCTCGACGCGGTCGTTGCCGTCGCCGCCGAACAGCACGTCGTTGCCGTCGCCGCCGCAGATCAGGTCGTTGCCGCCGCGGCCGTCGACCACGTCGTTCCCGGCGAGAGCGAAGATCACGTCGTTGCCGGGGGTGCCGGTCAGGACGTCATTGCGGTTGGTGCCGGTGATGGTGGCCGTGGCGGTCGCGCAGGTCAGCGCCGGCTGGGGCACGACCCCGATCGCCACCCCGAACGGGAGGTCGTCGACGGGGATGGTGGCCACGACGGTGTTGGTGTTCGTGTTGATCACGGACACCGTGTCGTCGTTGGCGTCGGTGACGTAGGCGCGGGTGCCGTCCGGCAACACCGCCACCTCTCGAGGCGCATCGCCGACGGGGATGGTGGCCACGACGGTGTTGGTGTTCGTGTTGATCACGGACACCGTGTCGTCGTCGGCGTTGATGACGTAGGCGCGGGTGCCGTCCGGCGACACCGCCACTCCCTGGGGCGCATCGCCGACGGGGACGGTGGCCACGACCGTGTTCGTCGCCGTGTTGATCACGGACACCGAGTCGTCGTTGAAATTGGTGATGTAGGCGCGGGTGCCGTTCGGCGACACCGCCACCCCAATGGGAGCAGCGCCGACGGGGACGGTGGCGACGACGGTGTTGCTGTTCGTGCTGATCACGGACACCGTATGGGCGCTGAAGTTGGTGACGTAGGCGCGGGTGCCGTCCGGCGACACCGCCACCCCCAGGGGCTCAAGGCCGACGGGGACGGTGGCGACGACCGTGTCGGTCGCGGTGTTGATCACGGACACCGTGTCATCGGCGCGGTTGGTGACGTAGGCGCGGGTGCCGTTCGGCGACACCGCCACTTCCCACGGCGCATCGCCTACGGGAACCGTGACCACCACCGTGTTCGTCGCCGTGTTGATCACCGACACCGTGTCAGCGTTGAAGTTGGTGACGTAGGCGTAGGTGCCGGGCGGCACGGCCTGGGCGGGCTGCGGGGCCACCATGGGCAGGGCCAGGCCGGCCACTACGACGAGACCTGCCACCAGCGCCCGCAGCAACCCACCCCACCACGAGCGACGCACTCGAAGGCCAGGCGGCGCCGGCGACGGGAGGGCCTCCTGCGCGCCCACCCCTCTCACGGTTTGACAGATAGTCACAGCAATCCTCCCGACCGGACTGACAGAATCGAACGTATTATGACATTTCGTCATATTAGGTATGGCGGGGACACGCAAACGCCCTGGCCATGGGCCGGGGCGGTCGCCTGGACGTTCGTGCGCACCACCGCCCGCTGCGAGGCCGACGCCGTCGTGTTCGAGCTGACAGGGGCGATGCGCGGCCACGTGCACGTCACCGGCACCCACCACCCCCACCACTGGGACCAGTTCACCGCTGTACGCGCCTGTCTCGGCCCCGTCGACACCTTCCAGCCCGCCGCCGGCGCCGGCGCCACCGGCGGCGCCTTTCCGCGGCTCGCCCGGAGCCGTACCGGCTACCGCGGCAGCCTCACCCTCTACCGCGACGACACCGGCCTCACCACGCAGACGGTCTACCCGATGGAGTCCGCCGCCGGGCACCAGCCGTCGGACAAGACGGCAGCGACGCTCACCGCCGCCTTGCGCGCCTGCGCGCACCAGGTGCAGCAGGTGCAGCAGCGCGCGGACCTGCACGAGATCCTGGAGCTCTCGCGGGAGCAGGACACTCCCGCCCTGCTGCGATTCCTCACCTGGTCGACCGCCCACCACCACGCCCAGGCCACCCGCTACGAGAAATGGGCCCGGGCCGCCGGCCCCGAACGGCGCGCCGCCGTGGCCGCCGGTGGACCATGGCACGGCTGTTCACCGCTTCCCCGCACCCGGTCCTGCTGATGATGCTGGCCGACCTCCCTCACTCGGTACTGCCCGACTCGCTGGCCCGCACCGTCAAGGTCAGGCAGTGGTGGGGGCCCTACTGCCTCACCGAGGCCGCCGGCGAGTACGAACGCGCCCGCACCGCCCAAGCCGAAGCCGACTCCCTGCGCGCCCAGCAGCGCACCCGAGCCCGTCGCTCCTGCGCCCCGGACCGCGCCCGCTGACTCGGCGCCTGCAGCAACTACCGCAGAGAGAAAGACCAGGTCGGAGGCGGGTTCACGCCATCCGAAAAGTCACTATTATTAGTAGTGCGAGAGGGGGCGTCCCACCCCGACCCCGCCCCCTCTCGCACCCCGGACCAGCTGAAGAAGTCTTGATGCCGGGGACGTTCGCGTTCACCGCCCACCGCGGGTCGTTCGGCTGCCAGGTCCGCAACAGCCAGAAGCGCGGCACCTGTTACGGCATCGTCCGGTACAACCGACAGGTACGCCGGCGGGTTGCCGAGCAGCCCGGCGACCGCCCCGCCCGACGCCGTACCGCCGGGCATCGGCCACGTTCGGGCACAACACGTCGCAGCGCTGAGCCCAGCCGGGCCGTGTGCTCACCGACCACCGGCCCGTCATGGCAGGACAGCAGCCGCCAGAACAGTCCCGGACTGCACATCTACACCATCACGA
>NZ_JBSFCK010000068.1:0-16715 GCF_053593435.1 Streptomyces sp. NPDC002306 | reverse complement strand
CCCACCCCGAATGAGACCCGACCCGCAACCACGCGGCACAAGGCCCACGTCGGAACAGCCGCCCCAGTACGGAACACGCCGCCACCCGGCGGCCCCCCCGAACAGGAACCGGACGGACGACATCCCATTACGGGATGACTCTTAGTCGGCGAACGCGTTCACGCCGGTGAGCTCGGCCGAGAACTCCCAGAGCCGGGCGGCCAGTTCGGGATCGGTCGCCCACTCCTTCACCCCGATCCGCTCACCGTCCGCCGGGGCGGGCTCGGCGACGTCGCAGTCCTCCAGGTACAGCCCGCCCAGGCCGTTGAGCTGGGGCGAGGTCGCGGCCCACACCTGGGTGGCCGCGCCCTGTTCGGGGGTCTTGAAACCCTCCGGGTCGAGCGGGTTGCCGTCCTCGTCGATCCAGCCCCGGTCCACCATCTCCTGCTTCGGGAGGTGACGCTGGAGCGGCGTGATGATGCCGCCCGGGTGGAGCGAGAAGGCCCGTACCCCGGCGTCCCGGCCGAGCTTGTCCAGGTGCACGGCGAACAGCGCGTTCGCCGTCTTGGCCTGTTCGTACGCCTCCCACTTGTCGTAACCCTGGCGCCACTGGACGTCGTCCCAGCGGATGCCGGAGAAGTGGTGACCGCGCGAGGAGACGGAGACGACGCGGGCGCCGCCGGGCGTGATCGCCGGCCACAGCCGGTTGACCAGTGCGAAGTGGCCCAGGTGGTTGGTCGCGAACTGGGCTTCCCAGCCGGGCCCGACCCGGGTCTCCGGGCAGGCCATGATCCCGGCGCTGTCGATGACGTAGTCCACGGTCCGGCCGGAGGCGAGGAACCGTTCGGCGAAGCCGCGCACGCTCTCCAGGTCGCCGAGGTCCAGTTCGTCCAGCTCGACGCCCTCGATCCCGGCCAGCGCCTGCCCTGCCGGGTCCGGACGCCGGGCCGGGACCACCACGTGGGCGCCCGCCTTGGTCAGGGCGCGGGTGGTCTCCAGGCCGAGACCCGAGTAGCCGCCGGTGACGATGGCGAGCTTCCCGCCGAGGTCGATGCCGTGCAGGACGTCGTCGGCGGTGCTCTCGGCGCCGAAGCCCGAACCGATCTTGTGCTGTGCAGTGCTCATGCCGGAACGCTACGAATTCGAGTGCTCTCGAAGTCAAGCGGAAACGGGGTGGCGACAGAGGAAAGCCCCGACCGGACGGGGGAATCACGGTCGGGGCGGCCAAACGGTGGGCACGGATGGCGGTCGCCTCTCGGCGAAACGCTCCACAGGGCTTCAGCCGAACGATCGTCCCTGTGGGCAAAAGGTGAGGCCCGGGGACACTGTCCCATCCGCACCCACGCCCCGTTCAACGGGTGACCCCCCTGCGGTGTTCCCCGCCGGGCCGCCGTGCGCGGTGATCCGCGTCACCCCGTCCGGGAGCCGCCTCGGACGGGCGCTGCGCGCGACGGTGTGCGTCCCTCCCGTGTCCAGGCCTGCAGCTCGTCCAGGGACCAGGTGGTGACCACACGCCCGGCCGGCACCTCGCACTCCTCGGCCCGCGCGCAGCCGAGGATCTGCCAGTCCAGCTGGCCGGGCGCGTGGGCGTCGGTGTCGATCGAGAACAGCGCGCCCGCCGCGACGGCCCGGCGCAGCAGACGGCGGGGCGGGTCGAGCCGCTCCGGACGGCTGTTGATCTCCACGGCCGTGCCGGACTCGGCGCATGCGGCGAAGACCTCGTCCGCGTCGAACTCCGACTCCGGCCGGCCACGCCCGGTGACCAGCCGGCCCGTGCAGTGCCCGAGGATGTCGGCGTGCGGGTCACGGACGGCGGCCACCATGCGCCGGGTCATCGACCGGGCGTCCATCCGCAGCTTGGAGTGGACGGACACGACGACCACGTCGAGCCGTTCCAGCAGCTCGGGGTCCTGGTCGAGGGTGCCGTCGTCGAGGATGTCGCACTCGATGCCCGTGAGCAGCCGGAACGGTGCCCAGGTCGCGTTGAGCTCGGCCACCACGGTCAGCTGCTCGCGCAGCCGCTCGGCCGACAGCCCGCGCGCCACCGTCAGCCGGGGGGAGTGGTCGGTCAGCACCGCCCACTCGTGCCCGAGCGCGGCCGCGGTCCGGCCCATCTCCTCGATCGGACTGCCGCCGTCCGACCAGTCGGAGTGCAGATGGCAGTCCCCGCGCAGCAGCGCCCGCAGCCGCCGGCCGCCCTCGGCGAGCGGGCCCGAGGCCTCGGCCTCCGCCGTGCGCAGATAGCCGGGCACCTGCCCGTCCAGGGCCTCGCGCACCACCTGGGCGGTCTTCGGCCCCACGCCCTTGAGCCGCTCCAGCGTCCCGGCCGCCGCCCGCTCGCGCAGCTCCGCCTCCGGCAGCCGCCCCAGCACGTGCGCGGCGGTGCGGAAGGCGCGGACGCGGTACGTCGGCGCCTGGGACCGCTCCAGCAGGAAGGCGATCCGGTCCAGTGCCGCCACGGGATCCATCGCCACCTCCTGGATCCAGGGTTGCCCAGCCGGAGCCGGGCCGCACGACGGGCGGACACCCGGTGTTCCCGGGTGTCCGCCCGTCCGGGGCGGTGGAGCCGGCCGCCCCGAGGGTCCCGGCGGGTGACGCACGTCACTCGCGACCGCCGGTTGCGTTCTACGCTCTAAGACATGACCGAAGTCTCATGTCCATATATGTCCAACCCGCGGATCATGGTGCTCGGGGTCCAGCCGGGCACGCCCCCGTTCCGCATCGTGGAGATCGACGGCCAGGTGGTCGGTGAGGCGAAGGCCGTTACCGACGTCCTGACGGCGGCGGCCGCGTTCGGCATCGTCGTCCACGACCTGGACGACCCGGAGGTGGTCCGCTGGGTCGGCGGGGACAAGTTCACCTGGACCCCTCGCTGGGGCCGTCACTAGAGCGGCTCCGGGTCAGCCGACCGTCCACTTCTGGTTGGCGCCGCCGGTGCAGGTCCACAGCTGGAGCCGGGTGGCGTTGGCCGGGTTGTTGCCGGTCACGTCCAGACACTTGTTCGCCTGCGGGTTCACGATGTCGTGTGCGGCGGAGATCGCCCACTTCTGGTTCGGGCCGCCCGTGCAGTCCCACAGCTGCACCGTCGTGCCGTCCGCCGTGCCGTTGCCGGTGACGTCCAGGCACTTCCCGAGCGCCCGCAGCGTGCCGTCCGAGCCGACCGTCCACTGCTGGGCAGCGGTGCCGTTGCAGTCGTAGAGCTGTACGGGGGTGCCGTTGGCGGAGTTCGCCGCTGCCACGTCGACGCACTTGCCGGCCAGCCCCCTGATCGCCGAGGCGGCCGGAGTGTCGCCGGTCGTCACCGAGACCGAGTCCACGACGAGCTGCTGCGGGAACGCGGTGGAGCCGTCCGGGTCGCCGGGCCAGTAGCCGCCGACCGCCAGGTTGAGGATCAGGAAGAACGGCTTGTTGAACACCCAGGTCCGGCCGCCCAGGTCGGCGGGGGTGCGTCGCTGGTAGACGTTGCCGTCCACGGTCCAGGTGATCGAGTCGGGCGCCCAGTCGACGGCGAAGGTGTGGAAGGCGTCGGCGAACGCCTGCCCGTTCGGCAGGGAGTAGCCCGCGCCTATGCCGCCGGCGCCGGAGTAGCCGGGGCCGTGGATGGTGCCGTGGACGGTGGAGGGCTCGAAGCCGACGTTCTCCATGATGTCGATCTCGCCCGAGTCGGGCCAGTTCACCGGGGTGCCCAGCATCCAGAAGGCCGGCCACATGCCCTGCCCGCGCGGGATCTTCATCCGGGCCTCTACGTGACCGTACTGCGCGGTGAACTTCCCGGAGGTGTTCAGTCGCGCCGAGGTGTACTGGCAAGTCCCGTACCAGCACTGGTAGTTGGATGGATTCTCGCGGCGAGCGGTGATCACCAGGTGGCCCTGGCCGTCCAGTGCCGCGTTCTTGTTGCCCGAGGTGTAGTACTGCCGTTCGTGGTTGTTGACGTTGTCCCCGGTCTCGATCTGCCACTTCGAGGAGTCGACGGCCGCGCCGGCGGGCCCGTCGAAGGAGTCGGAGAACGTCACGGCCGCCGCCGCCGTCGCGGCGGACGGGGTGTCCGCCTGCGCCGGGCCGATCGCGGCGGACGCGGCGAGCACGGCGGACAGGGCGGCGAGCAGACAGCTGCGGAGCAGGCGTGGGGAGGCCACGGCTCTCCCTTCCGTACGGCGTGCCCGGGGGGCGGGCGTGCCGACTGAGGTGGGGGGTGGATGCGTCGCCTCTTGATTTAAGAAGTAAGTTAAGGGACCGTCAATACTTTGGTACGGACCAGTAGTCGAGGGGTGGGTCGTCGGCCGACGGCTGTCCCTGGCCGTCGGCCGACGACGATCCGCAGCCGCCGGGAGCGGCCTATTCCTGCCGCTGCTTGCGCGCGTGCACCGCCCGGCCCAGCCGCCGGCCCAACAGCAGGTACCCCACCAGCGCCCCGCCGGTGTTGAGGATGACATCGTCGATGTCGAAGGCACGCCCGGTGATCAGCGCGCCCTGGGCGAACTCCACCAGCAGCATCACGGTCGCGGTCAGCAGGAGTACCCGCAGCAGCCCCCGGGCCCGGGGGGCCAGGACCGGCACCAGGATGCCGAACGGGACGCCGAGCAGCACGTTCCCGCCGACCTGCTTCACGGCGTCGCGCAGTGCGGGCTGGTCCAGGTAGGCCTTGAGGGAACGGCCCGGATGCAGGTTCGTGTGCGTCAGCGCCACCGACGCGGGCGAGGGCTCGAGGGTGAGCTTGGCCAGCACCACGGCGAAGGCCACCATGAACACGAAGGCGCACAGCATCGCCAGTATCCGCAGCGGCAGGGGGAGCGGACGGCGCTCCGCGCGAGCCGGTCGCGCGGCGGGCCGGGCGCCGCCCTTGGCCTTGCCCCCGTTCTTGGCGGTCTTGGCCCCGCTCTTCGCCGGGCCCTTGGCCCCGGCCTTCGTCCCGCCGCCACGGAAGCGGAACGGGCGCCTGCTCGCGGCGGCCGGCTCCGGTCCGGCGGGCGCCGGCCTGAGCCGCACGGTGCGGGAGAGGAAGGCGGCGGCGGTACGGGATCTCGAGGCGGTACGGGCCATTCGGTGCTCCAGTCTTCAATGTCCCGGCGTTGTAGGGCGCTTACCCGCGTTCCGGCCGGATGCCGCACCCGACCGGTCCCGGCCTCGCCGGCGTGGTGGCCCACGCGGTCGGCGAAACCGGGTCCGGGGCGTGGCCGCCCGCGCCGCGACCGGCGGCCGGTCAGGTCCCGTAGGAGACGTGCACCTCCTTGAAGCCGAGGGAGCCCAGCAGCCCTTCGAGCATGTCCGTGGTGTTGGTCTCGGCCCGTGTGGTCAGCCCGCTGTCCTTGGCGGCGTCGCCGATGTGCCGGACCGCGAGCTTCTGCACGGCCTGTTCGCCGTTCGGGTTGTCCGAGAAGAGATCGCCGAGCCGGTCGAGGAGACCGCGCTGCTTGGAGACGGCGTAGGAGCGGTCGGGGTCGAGAGCCGGCTTGCCGAGCTGCGCGTGGGGCAGCCGGAGTGTGGCGGACGTACGGTCCTTGTCGACCCTCACGTCGTTCTCGCCCATCTTGCCGAGGTCGACGTACGCCTCCACGGTGCCCGCCCCGACGTACAGGGTGCGGGTGCCGCGGAGCGCGTCGGGCAGGTACTTGGCGTCCTTCTCCAGGTCCACGACGACCTGGAAGTTGCCGGAGGCCGCGTCGTAACGGCTCATGTCCTGGATGGACTTGAGCAGCGCCGGACCCGAGCGGTCCTGGGTCTCGGTACCGAACAGGTCCTTCAGTCCCGGCAGTACGGCCAGCCGGATCCCGGCGAACAGCACCACGAGCACCAGCCCGAACGCCGTCAGCACCTTCGCCCAGCCGGGCATCCGCCTGGGAATACGCCTGATGGGAGTCTTCATGTCGACGGTCCCCCTTTCTGCTAGGCGCATTCCCCTCAATTCCCGTGCCAGACAGCCCGATCGGCTGAGCAGTTCCGGCCGAGGAGCGGCTCGTCGGTGCTCTGGCACTCCGGCGCTCCGGTGCTGCGGCGCTCGCCGTGGCCGTACGCCCGTATTCACCACGGTGAGTCCGTCAGCGGCCTGTTCGACGCGCCGTGAACCGAATAGACAGGAAGGGACGGATCCGAGGGAGGGGACGCGGTGGCCAAGGCGAAGTTCGAGCGGAGCAAGCCGCACGTGAACATCGGCACCATCGGTCACATCGACCACGGCAAGACCACGCTCACGGCGGCGATCACGAAGGTGCTCCACGACAGGTTCCCGGACCTGAACCCGTACACGCCGTTCGACCAGATCGACAAGGCGCCCGAGGAACGCCGGCGCGGCATCACGATCTCGATCGCGCATGTCGAGTACCAGACCGGCCGCCGGCACTACGCGCACGTCGACTGCCCGGGGCACGCGGACTACATCAAGAACATGATCACCGGCGCCGCCCAGATGGACGGCGCGATCCTGGTCGTCGCCGCCACGGACGGGCCGATGCCGCAGACGAAGGAGCATGTGCTGCTGGCCCGGCAGGTGGGGGTGCCGTACGTCGTCGTCGCCCTGAACAAGACGGACGTGGTCGACGACGAGGAGATCCTGGAGCTCGTCGAGCTGGAGGTGCGCGAGCTGCTCACCGAGTACGAGTTCCCTGGCGACGAGGTCCCCGTGGTCCGCGTGTCGGCGCTGCGGGCCCTGGAGGGCGACCCGCGGTGGGCCGCTTCGGTGCTCGAACTCCTCGACGCCGTCGACGAGTTCGTGCCCGAGCCGGTGCGGGACGTCGACCGGCCGTTCCTGATGCCGATCGAAGACGTCTTCACCATCACCGGGCGCGGCACGGTCGTCACCGGCCGGATCGAGCGCGGCGTGCTGCGGGTGCACAGCGAGGTCGAGATCATCGGCATCCACCAGCAGAAGACGAGGACGACGGTCACCGGCGTCGAGATGTTCCGCAAGCTCCTGGACGAGGGCCGGGCCGGGGAGAACGTCGGGCTGCTGCTGCGGGGGGTGAAGCGTGAGGAGGTCGAGCGCGGTCAGGTCGTGATCAGGCCGGGGTCGGTCACCCCGCACACCGAGTTCGAGGCACGCGCGTACATCCTGTCCAAGGACGAGGGCGGACGGCACACGCCGTTCTTCCAGAACTACCGCCCGCAGTTCTACTTCCGCACGACCGACGTGACGGGGGTGGTGACGCTGCCGCAGGGCACCGAGATGGTGATGCCGGGTGACAACACGACGATGCACGTCGAGCTGATCCAGCCGATCGCCATGGAGGAGGGGCTGAAGTTCGCCATCCGGGAGGGCGGCCGGACGGTGGGGGCGGGTCAGGTCACCAGGATCTTGAGGTAGCGGGGCCGGCGGGGGAGTCGGCGGAGCCCGGGGTTTCGGGGAATGCGGGGGAGTCGCGAGAGCCGCGAGAGCCGCGAGAGCCGAAGGGCGCGGGAAGCGGGCAATGCGGGGGACGAGGGAGGCGCGGGAGGCGCGGGAGGCGAGGGGAAGGTCATAACGAGCCGGACGTGGCCTCGGGCTGTCCCAGGGCCGCGTCCAGTGTGGGCCGCGGGGGCAGCAGCCGGGACAGTCCGGTCAGCCGCAGCACGCGCAGGGTCAGCGGATGGGCGCACACCAGGTGCAGCTGACCGTCGCGGTCCAGGACCCGGCGCCTGGCCCGGTAGAGCAGGCGCAGGCCCGAGCAGTCGAAGAACTCGACCTGCCGCAGGTCGATCACGATCCGCGGCCCGGGGCCGGCGGTGGCGTGGTCCAGATGCGGGACGATCTCCGCGGCCGCGGCGATGTCGATCTCGCCGCGGAAC
This sequence comes from Streptomyces sp. NPDC002306, assembly GCF_053593435.1. Lineage (NCBI taxonomy): Bacteria > Bacillati > Actinomycetota > Actinomycetes > Kitasatosporales > Streptomycetaceae > Streptomyces > Streptomyces sp. NPDC002306. The sequence goes on along the minus strand of NZ_JBSFCK010000068.1, from coordinate 8,978 downwards.
TCAAGGACCGTGTGGCCCCGGTCGCGGTGGACGCGCAGATGCCGGGTGAGTGGCGCCGGATTCCGCACGACGACATCGCCTCCAACCCGCTTCGGGGACGGGGACCCCAAAACGCTTCCCCGCTCTGCAAGTTACCCTCGGACGACTGAATTTGAGCATGTTCGATTGACATATGTCTTCGAATTGCGGCCGACTTCTTCAAGATCTGGGCCAACTGGACCGAATGGCTGAGAAGCGGCTGAGGGGCGGCTGAGGAAGGGCTGAGGCGCGGGCGGTGAGCGGCGCGAGGGGCCGGTCGCGGACACCGGCCCCTCGCGCAGCGCCCACCGCGCGCTCACATGGTCAGCACCAGCTTCCCCGTGGTGCGGCCGGTGTCACCGAGGGCGTGCGCCCGCGCGGCCTCGGCCAGCGGGAACGTGCCCGCGATCGTCGCGCGCAGCCTGCCCTCCTCGACCAGTGCCGCGATCGCCTGGAGTCCGGTGCGGTCCGCGTCCACGAGCATGCGCACCGCCCGGACGCCGAGCCGCTCGGCCTCCTCGTAGAAATCTTGCGAGCCCACGGGCAGGATCGACACCACGATGCCACCGGGGCGCAGCACCCGCAGCGACCGTACGGAGTGGTCGCCACCGATCGTGTCCAGCACGACGTCGACGTCCTTCACGGCCTCGGTGAAGTCGGTCTCCCGGTAGTCGATCACCTCGTCCGCGCCGATCTCCCGCACGAAGGCGTGCTTGCCGGCGCTCGCCGTGCCGATCACGTGGGCGCCCTTCGCCTTGGCGATCTGTACCGCCACATGCCCGACCCCGCCGGCCGCCGCGTGCACGAGGACCCGCTGTCCGGGCCGCAGCTCCGCCGTCTCCACCAGGGCCTGCCAGGCGGTCAGCGACACCAGCGGCAGCGCGCCGGCCTGGGTGTGGTCGATCCCGGCGGGCTTGCGGGCGAAGGCGCGGGCCGGGGCGGCGACGTACTCGGCGTGCGAGCCGTGGCCGAACGGGTACGGCAGCATCCCGAAGACCTCGTCGCCGGGAGCGAACCGGGCGACGCCGATCCCCACGGCCTCCACCACGCCGGAGACGTCCCAGCCGAGGACGAACGGCGGCTCGCCCAGGAAGCCGCCGGTGGCGCGGTGCTTCCAGTCGGTCGGGTTGAGTCCGGCGGCGTGGACCCGGACCAGCACCTCGTTGGGACGCGGCTCGGGCCGCTCCAGCTCCACGGTCTTGAGGACCTCGGGACCGCCGAGGACGTCCTGGCCGACAGCGCGCATCGTGTTCTTCACAGTGTTCATGGTGTCCCAGCGTGCCGGGGGAGGCCCGGCGAGAACATGGCACGATTGCCAACCTTCGATACGATCGTGCCATGCAGAAGATGGAACGGGTCGTGATCCTGGCCCTCGACGGCGTCTATCCCTTCGAACTGGGCATCCCCAGCCGGATCCTCGGCGCGGCGGACGGCCGGTACGAGGTGCTGACCTGCACCGTCGACGGACGTCCGGTGCGTACCGACGCCGACTTCACGGTCACGGTGGAGCACGGGCCCGAGGTGCTCGCCACGGCCGACACGGTGGTGATCGCCCCCGTCTCGCCCGCCTGGGTCTCCCCCGACCTCCCGGAGGAGATCGGCGCGGCCCTCGCGTACGTCCGGGCGGACGCCCGCATCGTCTCCATCTGCACCGGCGCCTTCGTGCTCGCCGCGGCCGGACTCCTGGACGGGCGCAGGGCGACCACGCACTGGCAGCTCGCCGACGCGTTCCGGCGCCTGTTCCCGCACGTGGCGCTGGACCCCGACGTGCTCTTCGTCGAGGACGGCCGCATCCTGACCTCGGCCGGAGCCGCCTCCGGCGTCGACATCTGCCTGCACCTCGTGCGCAGCGACCACGGCAGCGAACTGGCCAACACCGTCGCCCGGCGCTGTGTCGTCCCGCCGTTCCGGGACGGCGGCCAGGCCCAGTACATCGAGCAGCCGGTGCCCTCGTCCGGTTCCGCCGGTACGGCCGCCACCCGCGCCTGGGCCCTCGAACGGCTCGACGACCCCCTGACGTTGACCGACCTGGCCGCGCACGCCCGGATGAGCCTGCGCACCTTCGCCCGGCGCTTCCACGACGAGGTGGGCCTGAGCCCGGGCCGCTGGCTGATCCAGCAGCGCGTGGCCCGGGCCCGGCAGCTGCTGGAGTCCAGCGACCTGTCCGTGGACCAGATCGCGGGCCGGGTCGGCTTCGCGACCGGGGCGTCCCTGCGGCAGCACCTGCACGCGGCGATCGGCGTCTCGCCGCAGGCCTACCGGCGCACGTTCCAGGCGGTGCGCTGACCGGCGCGCGTCGCATGCGAGGGCACCGCGCGGGCTGTGGTGCGGCTCACCGGCTCGCGTGCAGGGCCACCAGCAACTGCCAGACCTGGTCGGCGATGTCGGCGGCGGAGGCTTCGAGGAGCCCGTGCAGCCAGTCGCCCAGGACGCCGGCGAAGGTGGCCGCGACGGCGGAGGCGACCAGGGGCGCGTCGGCCGCGCCCGCGAGGGCGCGCTCGCGGAGGCTGTAGGCCCGCAGGTCCCGGTGGAGCACCCGGCCGAGCGGGCCGCCGCCCCCCGGGCTCAACAGGGCGCGGTAGAGGTCGGCGTGCGGGGTGAGCGAGGCGAAGAACTCGGCGAGCGCGGGCGGCGCGTGCACCGGGTCGGGCCGGCCCCGCCAGGCGTGCAGCGCCTCCACGGCCTCGCGTACGACGTCCGCGCAGGCGTCGACGGCGAGTGCCTCCAGGTCGGCGTAGTGCACGTAGAAGGTGGCCCGGCCGACCCCGGCCCGGCGCACCAGCGCCGCCACGCCGACCTCGGCGAGCGGCCGCCGGGCGCACTCCGCCAGCAGCGCCTCGCGCAGCCGCGCGCGGGTGCGCGCGGCGCGGGGGTCCTCGGGCGCGGTGCGGTTCACCGGGCGATCAGCACCGCGGCCAGGGCGAGCGCGCCGGGCAGCGCCTGCGCGAACAGGATGCGGCGATTGGCCGTCACGGCGCCGTACACGCCCGCGACCACCACACAGCACAGGAAGAAGACCTGGGCCCGGTAGCCGGTCGGGTCCGCGGCGACCAGTCCCCATATCAGGCCGGCCGCCAGAAACCCGTTGTAGAGCCCCTGGTTGGCGGCCAGTGGGGCGGTCGCGCGCGCCATCTCCGGGTCGAAGCCGTGCAGCCCCCGGCCGGGCTTCCTCTGCCACAGGAACATCTCCAGCACGAGGATGTACACATGCAGCGCGGCCACCAGACCGACCAGCACCTGCGCGACGGTATCCATGCCATCTCCTTCTTGGACAGGCGTCCACTGTACATGGACACCTGTCCAAGAAGTGCCGGGCGTGGCGGTGCCCGTCAGCTCGCCGCGCGCGAGGCGGAGAGGGGCGTGCGGGGCACGCGCTCGACCTGCCGCTCGGCGCGGCGGCGGAGCGCCTGGCGGAGATCACCTCGCGGGCGGGCGGCCGACGCTCACACTGGAGACGTGTGACCGTCAGCGCAGCACGACATCCGTCGGGAGGCCAGCGACGATGACCCCAGCACCCACACGCTCCGCCGAGCAGCGCAAACTCGACACCCTGCACCGTCTGGAACACGACGAGGACGCCTGGGTCGCCACGGCCGACGCGGCCGGCGGGGTCCCTCACCTGGTCCCGCTGTCCTTCTTCTGGGACGGCGCGACCCTGCTGCTCGCCACCCCGGAGGCCAGCGCCACCGGCCGTGATCTGCGGGCCACGGGCCGGGCGCGGCTCGGCATCGGGCCCACCCGCGACGTGGTGATCGTCGAGGGCGGCGTGCTCACCGTGCCGCCCGCGGAACTGCCCGAGGAGGACGCCGAGATCTTCGCGGGCAAGACCGGCTTCGACCCGCGCCGGATCGCCACGCCCTACCTGTACTTCCGGCTCCGCCCGGAGCGCGTACAGGCCTGGCGGGCGGCGGACGAGATCGACGGGCGGGACCTCATGCGCGACGGGCGGTGGCTGGTGCCCGACTGAATCCGCCGGGCCGGGATATCCGCAAGGGAGAGGGCGCGGGGCCGTACGTCCCGCGCCCGGGATCCCTGTGGAGGAGACATGGCACTGGTCAACGCGGCCATCGTGGTGCTCGACTGCGCCGAGCCCGAGAAGCTCGCGGTGTTCTACAAGGAACTGCTGGAGGCCGAGGAGACCGACGTCAGCGCCAACCTGGTGGAGATCAGGGGGGCCGGCGGCATCCGGCTGGCGTTCCGCCGCGACGCGAACGCGACTCCGCCGAGCTGGCCGCGCCCCGAGAACTCCCTCCAGGTGCACCTGGACTTCCTGGTCGAGGACCTGGACGAGGCGGAACGCCGGGTCGTCGGACTCGGCGGACGCCCGCTGGAGACGAAGAACGCGCCGACCGAGTACGAGGTGCGCGGCTACGCCGATCCGGCCGGCCACTCCTTCACTCTGCGCATCCTGCCGTCGACGGCGCCCAAGCAGGGCTGACGGCCGGGCGGCCGGCCCGCCCCCTGTCAGGTGCGGCAGGAGAACAGGGGGCGGGCGGCTCAGCCCCGTCGATCGCGGACCGGACGGGGCCGGGCGGTCCGGCCCCGTCAGTCGCGGCCGCCGTGTCCCTTCGCCGGCCAGACCCCCGTCGAGTGTTCGATGGCCTTGGCCCCCGTACGGTCCACCGCGCTGCGCACCACCGCGAAGATGGCGCCCTGGACCGCGGCGGCCAGCAGGATCTCGCCCCAGCCGCGGTCCGGGTCCAACGCGTCCGGGGCGTCGTCCTCGTGCCGCACCGCCTTCCAGGTCCGGCGGAAGGCGACCGCCGCCAGCGCGCCGCCCGCCCAGCTCAACGCCAGGCCGAGCGGCTGGTAGACGAGGGACAGCTTCCTCTTCTTCTGCTTGGCCACTGGAACTCCTTGTCGTCCGTGTGCCCGGTACCGGCTGCGCGGCCCGTACCGCCTGCAGCCCCTCTTCCCCGATTTCCGCCCGAGGCACGGCATGAGTCGTACCGGGCGGGGCAGTCGGCGGGGGTGAGTGGGACGACGACCGGGACATCAGACCGAAAGACGCGTGTCACCGTGCTGGTGGCGCTCACCGCCAACCTCGTCATCGCGGTCGCCAAGGCCGTCGGCGGCCTCTTCGCGGGCTCGCCCGCGCTGCTGTCCGAGGCCGCGCACTCGGTGGCCGACAGCCTGAACGAGGTCTTCCTCCTGGCCGCGCTGCGCCGCAGCCGCCGCCCCGCAGACCAGCGGCACCCCTTCGGATACGGCAAGGAGCGGTACTTCTGGTCGCTCCTGGCGGCTGTCGGCATCTTCGTGATGGGCGGCTGCTTCTCCTTCTTCCAGGGCGTCGAGGCGCTCAGGAACGGGGCCGAGGAGAAGTTCAGCGGCTATGTGGCGGGCCTGGTCGTGCTCGGTGTCGCCTTCGTCGCCGAGGGCGTCTCACTGCTGCGGGCGCTGCACCAGGTGCGCGCCCAGGGCGGCTCGGCCGGGCTGCGCGACCCGGCCCTGCGCACGGTCGTCGCCGAGGACGCCACGGCCGTGCTGGGTGTGTCCCTGGCCATGGCGGGCATGGCGCTGCACATGGTCACCGGGCAGGTGGCGTGGGAGGCGGGCGCCTCGATCGCGATCGGCGTCCTGCTGGTCGTCATCGCCTTCGGGCTCGGCCGAGAGGCCCGCGACCAGCTGATCGGGGAGGCCGCCGACCCGGAACTGCGCGGCAGGATCCGGGCGCTGCTGGCGGCTCAGCCCGAGATCGACAGCGTGGAGGCGCTGTTCACGATGAAGACGGGCCTGGACTCGACCATGGTGGCCGCCCGCGTCGACCTGGTGCCCGGCCTGGACAGCGAGGAATTCGAGGAGGTCGCGGTCCGCATCAAGCGGTCCGTCGGCCATACGTTCCCGCAGGCGCGGGAGGTCTTCCTCGACGTGACCGACCGGCACGCGCGGGAGGCATGGGAAAGCCCCGCCGCGACGGGGGAGCGCGGCGGGGCCTGAAGCTCGGATGCCCGGCGGACGCCGGTCCACGCATCCCGGGCCGCAGGAGAATCCGGTCAGTTCCCGTCGACAGGTTCGAGGACGAACAGCGGGATCACCCGGTCCGTCTTCTCCTGGTACTCGGCGTACTGCGGGAAGGCGTCGACGGCGCGCCTCCACCACTCGGCCTTCTCCGCGCCGGTCACCTCACGTGCCGTCATGTCCTGCTTGAGCGGGCCGTCCTGGAGCTCCACACGGGGGTCGGACTGCACGTTGAAGTACCAGACCGGGTGCTTGGGCGCCCCGCCCAGCGACGCGACCGCGGCGTACCGTCCGTCGTGCTCGACGCGCATCAGCGGTGTCTTGCGGAGCTTGCCGCTCCTGGCACCCCGGGTCGTCAGCAGGATGACGGGCAGACCCGTGTCCATCAGGGTCGTCCCCTTGGTGCCTCCGGAGCTCTCGTACAGTTCCACCTGTTCACGTACCCACTGCGTCGGGCTGGGTTCGTACTCGCCCTCGAGCGGCATGGCATTCGTCCCATCGTCGTCGTGTCGTACGGCTGATCGCACCGTCGTTCAACACAGCAACGCCCGGGATTCATCCGGGGTCACGGTGGACGGCACAGATCAGCCCTACCCCGCCGACATCAGCATCCGTACGGCCAGTGCCGTCATCACCCCGCTGGACGCGAGGGCCGTCAGCAGCCGTCCGCGGTGTCCGGTCAGCGCCCGGCCCAGCAGCGCGCCGCCCCCGGCGAGCAGCAGCTGCCAGCTCGCCGACGCGGCGAAGGCCGCCAGGACGAACACCCCCTGGTCCAGCGGACGGGCGGTGCCCGCGCCCCCGGCGCCCAGGACGAGCGCGGCGAAGTAGATCACGGTGGTGGGGTTGAGCAGCGTGATGCCGAGCAGTCCCAGATAGGCCCGGGTGGGACCCGGCGGCGGTGGGTCGCGGCGGGTGGCGAGGAGATGGCCCCGGTACCGGCGTACGGCTGTGACCGCGCCCCGCAGTGCCAGGGCGACCAGCACCAGTGCCGAAGCCCAGCGCAGGGGCACCACGGCCGGCCGCAGCGCGGCGGCCAGGGCCGAGCCGCCGAGCGTGGCCAGCAGGGCGTAGACGCCGTCCGCGCTGGCCACGCCGAGGGCGGCGCAGGCGCCGGTGCGCAGCGAGGTGCGGGCGGTGAGGGAGACGAGGTAGGTCGCGACCGCGCCGACGGGTACGGCGATGCCGTAGCCCGCGACCAGGCCCGCGACGAGCGCGGCCGTCACGACGCGGCGGCGTCGGGCCTCCGGGGACGGCCGGGCTGCTGCTGGACGCGCGCCGCGAGGACGGTGGCGGGCGTCGGGAGCGGCACGGCGGAGATCGTAGGCATGGCGGGATACTGGGGGTGGTGAGTCCCCCGCGGCAACCGAATTTCGAGGTGGCCGTGACCAGGACCCCGAAGCGATCGAGCGGAGCGGTGCATTCCGGCCAGATTGCCCCATTCGTCGATCTGGCCGAACATGGTGTCGTCCCTTAGATGCCTGGGGCATCTAATGAAGATCGGCACGACGCACCCTTCGTCTGTGAGGTCTCCCATGACGGAACTCTCGGCACCCGTCGCCTTCCCCCAGGACCGGAGCTGCCCCTACCACCCGCCGGCCGCCTACGATCGGCTGCGCACGGACCGGCCGCTCGCCCGCGTCACCCTCTACGACGGCCGCCAGGTCTGGCTGGTCACCGGCCACGGCCTCGCCCGCACCCTGCTGGCGGACCCGCGCCTGTCGACCGACCGCACCCGGCCCGGCTTCCCCATGACCAACCCGCGTTTCGCGGCCGTCCGGGACCGCAGGACCGCCCTGCTCGGCCTCGACGACCCCGAGCACCACACCCAGCGGCGGATGCTGGTGCCCAGCTTCACGCTCAAACGCGCCGCCGCGCTGCGCCCCGACATCCAGCGGATCGTCGACGAACGGCTCGACGCGATGATCGCGCAGGGGCCACCGGCCGAACTGGTCGGCGCCTTCGCGCTGCCCGTACCGTCGATGGTGATCTGCGCGCTGCTCGGCGTCCCGTACGCCGACCACGAGTTCTTCGAGTCGCAGTCGCGCCGGCTGCTGCGCGGCCCCGAGGTCGCCGACGTGCTGGACGCCCGCGGCCGGCTCGAGTCCTACCTCGGTGATCTGATCGACCGCAAACAGAAGGAGCCGCCCGTTCCCGGCGTGCTCGACGACCTGGTCCACCAGCAGCTCAGCGACGGTTCGGTGGACCGCGACGAACTGATCTCCCTCGGGATCATCCTGCTGGTCGCCGGACACGAGACCACCGCCAACATGATCTCGCTCGGCACCTTCACCCTGCTGAGGCACCCCGAACGGCTGGCCGAGCTGCGCGCCGATCCCGCGCTGCTGCCCACCGCCGTCGAGGAGCTGATGCGGATGCTGTCGATCGCCGACGGGCTGCAGCGGCAGGCCGTCGCGGACATCGAGGTGGACGGCACCACGATCCGGGCCGGCGACGGCGTGATCTTCTCCACCTCCGTCATCAACCGCGACGAGAGCGCCTACCCCGAACCCGACACGCTGGACTTCGAGCGGTCCGCCCGGCATCACGTCGCCTTCGGCTTCGGCATCCACCAGTGCCTCGGCCAGAACCTGGCCCGCGCCGAACTCGAGATCGCGCTGCGCACCCTCTTCGAACGGCTGCCCGACCTCCATCTGGCGGCACCGGCGGAGGACATTCCCTTCAAACCCGGCGACACGATCCAGGGGATGCTGGAACTCCCCGTGACCTGGTAAGAGGCTCTGCTCATGCACATCGACATCGACAAGGACGCCTGTATCGGCGCGGGCCAGTGCGCGCTGGCCGCTCCCGGCGTCTTCACCCAGGACGACGACGGCTACAGCATGCTGCTTCCCGGCCAGGAGGACGGCGGGGGCGACCCGATGGCCAAGGTGGCGGCCAAGGCCTGCCCGGTCGGCGCCATCACCGTGTCGGACCCGCCGGACTGACCGCCACCACGAGCGGCCGGACCGCCCGGCGGGCCTCGGCGGCGGCCTCCGCGCCGC
>NZ_JBSFCK010000067.1:0-16732 GCF_053593435.1 Streptomyces sp. NPDC002306 | reverse complement strand
GCCGGCGTTGATGGCACAAGACCTCCCGGAGCGCCGCTCCGGAAGGCAGCCTGAGCCAGGAATCCCCTCCCTTCACGGAGGGGAGCAGTCAAAGAGGTCGCCCTGCCAGCGCCGCACTCCTTCAGAGTCGCCCGTCACGATCAACGAGGGCCCGCCGCGCAACGCCGCCAGGGTCACGGCGACCGCGTCTCCCACGTGTTCCAGCGGAGGGGTCAGGGGTGCGCCCGTGACCGGGTCCCACATATGCAGCCCGTTCACTCCCGCGCCGACCAGCAGAGCCCGGCCGCCACCAGTCAGCCTTCCGGCGACATCGTAGATGCGGTCCTTCCCGACCACGTCGGCCAGCAGTCGCCCACTCGCCCCATCCCACAGACAGAGCCCGCCCTCTTCACCCGCCGCAATACGCACCCGCCCGTCCGCGAGCACGAGCGCCTTCAAGTCGAACGTTTCGGTCGAAGCGTTCTCAGGGGCCTGGAATTCGCCCGTCGAACGGCCGGACTCGACATCCCACCGGGTCCGTCGCCCAGAGGCGGCGATCACCAGTTCCGCCCCACCTGCCGGTGAACCGTAAACCAACGGGAATGCCGGACCGTCGAAACCTGCGATCTCGATCCCGGAACCGACCCTTTTCGAACGCATCACATTCCCCATTGGTAGGGCGCGCGGTTCTCATCCAGCTCGAGCCCCGCAAGTGGGGCGGGCCAGTCAAGCACCAACGACTCCCCGTTCTTGCTCGAAAAAAGCAGGGGACTTGGAACCTCTCGCCAGCCGCAACAGCGCTCGTCTCGCGCTTGCCACCGTTCTACCGGCGTATGTCCCCGCCGACTTCACAGGCAACAGCGACGCTACCCGCTGGACAGGATCCGCCAGGGGGACTGACTTGACCACATCACGTTCCGCGCACAGATCTGACCGCTCCGCCGAGCGCTGGGCATGGTCCAGCGAACTGGCCCGCCGCCCCTGAGGCGCCTGCAGGCGACGTGCACGCCTTCCGCAGGCAATTGCCCTTCGACATCGCGCACTTGGACCGCAGCCTGCGCGTCCTGTGGGTACGCACGACGCCCCGGGCCGCTGAGCCTCCGTCGCCCACGAGCCCGGTACGTCCCGGAGGCGTGGGCCGGGGCGACGGCGGACTGAGGGCTGCGGCCAGGGGCGCAGATCGCGGGCGACGAGGTTACGGCTCCTGCGACCCCTGCGTGAACGCCGTGGCGTGGTCGGCGGCCCACTGGCGAAACGTTCGCGGCGCGGTCCCGAGGATGTCGGCCACCGCGGTGGTGATGTACGCGGGCCGTCCGACCGCCGCGCTCCACGCGGCGAGCAGCATGTCGACGACCGAGCTGGGCGCGGTGCCTTCCGACAGGCTCCGGAACTCGTCCGGCGTCATCTCCTCGAAGGCGATCCGGCGCCGGAGGGCGTCACCGATGACGTCCACCTGCGCGGCCTGGGTCAGTGACTCGGGGCCTGTGAGGACGTAGTCGCCTCCGGCGTATCCGTCCTGGTGGAGCGTCCGCGCCGCGACGGCTGCGACGTCGCGGTCGTCGACCGGTGCCGTCTGGGCAGCGCCGTAGGGCCACCGGACGATCTCGCCGGCCTGGATCGCGGGCGCCCACCAGGCCAGCGAGTTCGACGCGAGCATCCCCGGCCGGATGATCGTCGACTCGAGTCCGGTAGTCGCGATGAGCCGCTCGATGTCGGCGTGCAGCACTGCCATGGGATTGGGTTGCTGGAAGAAGGGGTGCGGCGTCTGGTGCGGGGAGGAGAGGAAGACGACTCGCCGCACGTGGGCTGCCAGCCGGTCGACGACGGCCGCGGCGGTCTGAGGCGGGGCGGTCCAGACGAGAAAGACCGCACCGGCGCCATCCAGTGCCGGGTCGAGCGACTCGGGCACGGTGAGGTCGCCGGTGAAGACCTCGACCTTCGCCGGCAGCGTAGCCGCCGCTTCGGAGCGATGGGTCAGGGCGCGGACCGGCACGCCCGCGTCGAGGAGGTGGTCGATGACGACGCGGCCGACCCGGCCTGTCGCGCCGGTGACGAGGACGGGAGGAATGTCTGTCTGGTTCACGCCGACCACGAAAACGTTACTCGGTTAAAAAAGCAACTCGGTCATGAATGTTACGGTGGTCAGATGACCGAGCCGACGGGACTGCGGGCCCGCAAGAAGGAACGCACGCGCGACGCGATCGGCGATGCGGCCGTCTCGCTGTTCCTGGAGCGCGGCTTCGACCGCGTCTCGGTCAACGACATCGCCGCGGCGGCCGAGATCTCCAAGCCGACCCTCTTCCGGTACTTCCCCACCAAGGAAGACCTGGTGCTGCACCGGTTTGCGGACCACCAGGGCGAGGCGGCACGCGTCGTACGTGACCGCGGGTCCGGCATCAAACCGGTGACGGCGCTGCACCGGCACTTCCGGGCCGGCCTCGATCGGTACGACCCCGTCACCGGCCTCAACGATCATCCCGAGGTGGTGGCGTTCCATCGGCTGGTGTTCACCACACCGAGCCTGGCGGGACGGCTCACGCGGTACCAGCTCGAGGATGAGGAGGCGCTGGCGGACGCCCTCGGCGAAGGCATCCAGGCACGCCTTCAAGCCGCCCAGGTACTCGCGGTCCAACGGGTGCTCGCCCGGACCAACTGGCAGAGGATCGCGGACGGCCGAACCGCTCACGACGTCCACCCCGAGGCCGTAGCCGACGCCGACCTGGCATTCAGCCAACTGCGGTAACAAGCCGCACTCGCAGTCGCAGAAGGCTCCGCAGCCTGGTGCACGCGCTGCCACCGGCCCGGTCAAGCCGCCGTCGCGCTGTTGCGATCGGTGCCGGCGCCCGCTGACCCTCGCCGGAGGCGACAACGGTCCAGGCTACGAAGGCTCCAGCGGTACGGCGACCGCAGTAGTGCGAGCAACGATCCCCCGGATGGCGGGAATTCCAGGTCGACAACCTCCCGCTTCCGGGCGAGTTCCGCATCGGAGCGGGCAATCTTCGCCTCGGCGTGCGTCAGGCTGCTCTGCAGTCCTTCGATCTCGCCAGGTCAACCCTCGCGTTCGGCTTCCAGGATGCACGCGAGGAGGTTGTCGCGGATCTCGACGAGGCGCGACCGTTCGGACACATGACGATCAGGACGGGGCAGCGGACACAAGCGTGCTCATGAGCATCATCAGTTCCGTATGCGCGCCCGCAGTCGCCCAAGGCGAACTTGCGGCGCTCAAAGTGGCCGAGAACCGCGTCCAGCCGATTCCCTGACGGCCAGCACGCCTCCCCACTACCGGAGTTGACCGCCCTCCCGGGGAACGCCCACCACGCAGCGCGATCACGGACAGACGTCGACGGCGCCGGACGGTTCGCCTGGTTGCCGAAAAGGCGGGGGCCAGCCGCTGCGGGACATGGGTATCCCTCACCGAGACCGCGATGTCGCCGGTGGGTGAGCTGTCTTCGCTCCCCTCGACGATCGTAGGAAGCGCACCCGCCGGCCCGGCGCACCTCTGCGGGCAGGCACACCGTCACGTCCGGGCCGTCAGCCTGCGGCATGCCTGATGCCCGTGATGGGCAGGCCGGATCCAGTTGCTCCTCAGCCGCGGGGGGCGAGGTCTTTCTCAGCCCAGATGACCTTGCCGCCTGGTATGGGGCGGGTGCCCCAGCGGCGGCACAGCTGGGAGACCAGGAAGAGACCGCGGCCGTTCTCGTCGACGGTGGCCGCGCACCGCAGATGCGGGATGGCGACGTCGTTGTCCGTCACTTCGACGGTCAGGACCTGGTGCCGGATCAGACGCAGACCGATCGGTCCGGTGCTGTGCCGTACGGCATTGCTGACCAGTTCGCTGACGATCAGCTTCGTGGAGTCCTCGAGACCTTCCAGACCCCATTCGGCCAGCTGTCCGGCTGCCAGATGCCGGGCGCGGCAGACAGCCGCGTCGTCGGAGGGCAGCGTCCAGGAGGCGACCTGGTCCGGGGTGAGCGCGCGGGTGCGGACCAGGAGCAGGCTGGCGTCGTCGCACTCTTCCTGGCCTTGGACCGGCTCCACGGCGCGGGTGCAGAGGTCTTCCAGGGAGTGGTGCGGTTCGGCGAGGACGGTGCCCAGGCGGTGCATTCCCTCCTCGATGTCGGCGTCGCGGGTCTCGACGAGTCCGTCGGTGTAGAGGGTGATGAGGCTTCCTTCGGGCAGTTCCATCTCGACGGCCTCGAAGGGGACTCCCAGCCCGATGCCGAGAGGGGTTCCGGTGGGGAGGTCGGGGAAGGTGACCTGGCCCTGCGGGTCGGCGATCGCGGGCGGGAGATGGCCTGCCGTCGCCATGGTGCACATGCGGGTCGCCGGGTCGTAGACGGCGTACAGGCAGGTGGCGCCGACAGCGGTGGACGCCGGGTCCGAGTCGTCGGTGTCCTCTTCAGTCAGACGTTGGACTGTGTCGTCGAGACGGGCCAGCAGCTCGTCGGGCGGCAGTTCCATGTGGGCGAGCGCGCGGACGGTGGAGCGGAACCCTGCCACGGCCGCGGCGGCGTTGATGCCGTGCCCGACCACGTCGCCGATGACGAGGGCCACCCGGGCACCGGACAGCGGGATCAGGTCGAACCAGTCGCCCCCGACGCCGCGGTCGAGGTCGGCGGGCAGGTAGCGGGAGGCCGCCTCGACCGCGACACCACCCTTGAGACTGCGGGGCAGCAGGTTGCGCTGGAGTGCGAAGGCCGCGTTGTGCTCGCGCGTGTACTGGCGTGCGTTGTCCAAGGACACTGCGGCGCGGCCGACGAGTGCCTCCGCCAGAAGCAGGTCGTCTTCCTGGAACGGCATCGGGTTGTCGGTACGGACGAACAGCGCCGTGCCGAGCAGAGTGCGCCGCACGCGGATGGGGACGACCATCACGGAGTGCATGCCGTACTCACGGACCGTGTGCGCCCGCTTGGCATCCCTGTCGATCCATGAGCCCGCTGCGATGGTGAATGACGGCTCCAGATAGGACCGCCCGGTGCGAAGGACCTCGAAGAAGGGGGCGTCAGCGGGCATGGGAACCGCCGAACCGCGCCGCCACGGGGCTTCCGGCGCCCCTGGGCGGATCGAGGCCAGACCGGCACGCCGCAGAGCGGGCAGGCGCCGGCCCACCGAGCCGACACGGACCGGGTCCCCCGACTGCTCCAGGTCCACCGTGACGAAGTCGGCGAACAGGGGCACGGCAAGGTCGGCCAGTTCCTGACCGGTCTGCATCACATCCAGGGTGCTGCCCAGGCGCTTGCCGACCTCCCCGATAGCGGCGAGTCGCTCACGCACCTGCCGGCTCTCCGTGACGTCGACGCTGACCGTGCATACCCCCAGCGCCCGGCCGTCCGCGCCCTGGAGACAGGAGAACGCAACCGCAAGCGGGTGCTCCCGCCCCCGGCTGGGTGCCAGCCAGGTCCGGTACTCGTGGACTCTGGACCTACCGCTCCGGGGAACCTGGCGCATCACGGCCTCCACCGCCTCGGCCTCGCCGCCGGGCCGCACATCGGTGGGTCGACATCCGATCCGCCGGTCCCGGGAGACGCCGTCGTGGATCTCCACCACGTCGTTCACCCAGACGCAGCGCAAATCCAGATCACGAATCACCAGGCCGATCGGCGCGCGGGCAAGGAGCGCCCCCCGCACCGACCCGCTCGCCACGTTCCCCGACGGCACGCCGATGTCGGTCACCGTCGCGAGCCACCGCACTGCTCCGTCCTGACCATGCAGAGGCGAGATCCGCAGGCTGACGTCGACCGCCCGGCCGTCCTGGTGGCGCACCTTCCAAGCGCCTGACCAGCCGCTACGGTCACGGCGCCGCTCGACGAAAGCCGACATCGTCGGCGCGTCACCCAGGGACGGCAGGAAAAGTCCTGCGGATCGGCCCACCACCTCGCCGGCGCAATACCCGACAAGCTGCTCGGCGGTCTGCGTCCAGGCGATCACGGTTCCCTGCTCGTCGAGGAAGGCGAACGCCGTTTCCCACACGTCAGACGTGTTCATCTGATTCCCGGACGGTGCGTGCTGTGCAGTGATCGTCATGGAACTGCTGCCCTCGGGTAGCTGGGAAAGGGGCGGGCAGCGCAGAAGAAGGGCGCCATTTGCCCGATATGCGTATTTGTCCGAGTGGGAGTCCGTTCTGTGACAGCGCCGCATCCTCAAAGCAGACGGCGAAGAGCGTCGAGCTGCCTCAAACACCGACTTCCGCCCACAGATACCCGCGACAAGCTCGCCCCCGCGGCATTCCAGGCATTCAACCTGCTCTGCTCCGGACTCCACGCAGAACCCGACCCGACGCCTCACGAACTACGACTCCCCTGTCAGCCCACAGCGCACCCGAGCCTGCAGACAGTCCCCACACCGACGTCACCATGGTGAGCAGGGTCCGCCATCGGGAAGCGGTCGAACTGGTACTCCAGCCGGACCTTTCGCATCTCTCCTCGCCAACGGCCCGGCGGTCGGGGGTATAACGGTGGTGAGGCAGGGATGAGACCGTATGGGGCCGGCCGTCCACCCAACGTGTGCCCGCGCCGTAGGCAAAGCCAGCGTCGGGCACGCTTGGCTACGGCGTCGCCACCGGGACCCCTTCACCGCGTGGTCGCGGCGTGCAGGAGGGCGGCGGGGTTCACTAGCCGGCAGACGACGGACCTCTCCACCGAACCACGTTCAGCTCATGACTACAGCTGCCGGACTCCCTGCCATCTGATCGCCGTCAGCATGCCGAGATCACCGTGGACGAGGCCTTTGTAGGTCACTGTCCGGTCAGGTCCCACCTCGTGGGCAAGCTGTCTCGCCAGTTCCTTCCCTTCGCGGAACAACCCGTCCCAGTCGCTGTCGTACTTGCCGTCCTCTCGAACCCGCAACTCCAAGTTCAGAGTGGTGTCGATGCTCTTCGCCCACGCGTACAGACCGGCGACGAGCTCGTCGGACAAGTCCAGCCCGGCGGCGGGGTCATCGGGGAGGAAGTCCCCGAATCCCTCGGAACGCAGCGGGCCGTACTGGAACTCGCCTTCGACCGACAGGTCGACCGGGTACGCCGGAATGACGTGGCCGTGGCGTTCCCAGTGCAGGCGGTCGCATTTCCAGCACACCCACTTCGCCGTCCGGTGTCGCTCGTCCCAGTACCGCACCGGCCACAACGGCCCGAGCTGCACGGCCAATCGTCGCGTGAGCACCAGGCCCTGCTTGACGTGCTTGCGCAGCTCCGGACGAGACATGAATCCCTCCGGCGGACGGGATGCCGCCCACGAGCGCAGCGCGTCCGCCAGGTCCGCGGGAAGGTTCAGTCGCTCGTCGTGCAGCGCAACGTTGCGGGTGAAGGCGTCGAGGTCGTCGTAGGCCTGGGGATCCTCCAGCTCGTACAGCGGAGACGTTTCGCCCCGGACCTGCACGATCAGGTCTCGCGATTCTTGCGAAGTCATACGGGATTTGCTCCGATCAAGAATCCGTAGTCACCCACTGATGGCCACCGCGTCCTGCGCGGGCGAAGCGCGGCCCGGTGGCCGGACGTCGGCCAGGTTAGCCCGGCTCTGCCTCACGCAGCACGGCGCGCATATGGCGGCGGCGTGCCCTGGGCCTTGCAGCTCCGGGCACGCCGCTGTGAGGGGGATACCGGTGGGGCTGTGGTCAGCAGCCCGTCCGGCGCCAGATGTTCAGGTCAGTGGCGGCCGCCACGGCGGTCTTGGCCCCAGGATTCGTCGTCGACGAAACGACCGTGATCATTGCACAGGGTCACGTGTCGTAGGAGTGCCCGCGTTTGCGAAGGTCGAGCGGCACCTGGCAGCGCCACACCCCTACCTGAACCGGGGAGATGAGGAGTTCATCTGCAGCATCGTGGCGCGCGCCGAAGACGTTCCGCCCCTGAACCATGTGCCGATACACGGAGACTTCCAGCTGTGCAATCTGCTGCTGGCCGAGAAGGACAGCCTCGTGGTGATCAACTTCGAACGCAGCGAGCCCGTCCCGGCCATACGCGGCCTGGTCCGCCTCTCGAACGCTTGGGCCACACAGCCCCGCCGCCTTCCTGTGCGGCTACGGCCGCGAACTCGCCCCCGCCGAAGAAGAATGCTTCGTCATAGACTTGACGCCCTCGCCGGGATCCAGCACGGCGCCACCCACGCCGATTCGGAGACACCGCAGCGCGGACACCGCGCCCTGGCCCGTTTGCGAGCCGAGGACGGCGGCCGAGGACCGGCCACCCCGAAGATCCCGTCACGGAGCAACCCCGGTTCAACCTCCACGGGCCACACACCGCAACGGCCCACACCACATCCATCGGAGGCGTGCGTGCCTGACGACACCCAGCAGCCGACCACACCCGTCCCGAGCACGGCGACCGGAGACGAACCGCAAGAGCATCACATGCATCTGCTTCCGCGGTACTACCGCCAAGTAGAAGCAGGCCGCAAGACAATCGAAGTGAGGGCGGCCACCCCGCAGAAGCGCGCCGTCGCAGTCGGCGACACCATCGTCTTCCACGACCGCGACACCGGCCGCGAACTCGACATCATCGTGCAGCGGATCACCCGATACCCCTCCTTCGATGACCTGCTCAGCTCTGAGGACCCCGCGCGCATCGACCCGGACGGGCCGCTCGAGGAGTTGCTCGCCACCCTCCGCAGCATCTACCCGCCCGCCAAGGAAGCCCTCGGCGTCCTCGCCCTCGAATTCGACCACCGCCCTGCCCGGCCCGGCCGCCGCATGCCGATGACGCCCACGCAATACGCACGGACCGTCCCCCACCACACGGTGTACGGCTGCCTGTACATCCGCGACGAAAGCGACCGCCCGATCCAACTGCGCTCGGTCTACGGCTCCCGCCTCTGGCACTTTCCGGGCGGCAACCTGGACGTCCCCGGCGAGGACCCGCTGCAGACCGCCCGCCGCGAAACGGTCGAAGAGACCAGCCTCAACCTCGGACAGGACACCCCCACGCTCCTCCTGACGCACTTCCTGCACGCCGGACCCCACCTGCCGCTGAACAAGGTTGGGCTCATCTTCGACGGAGGCCGGCTGACCGCGGAACACCTCGCCCGGATTCGCCTCGACCCCGCCGAACACGACATGTGGGCCGTCCACGACCTCACCAACTGGCAGAAACTGATGACACCGCGTGCCTTCGCCCGTCTCGACGCCATCGAGCAGGCCCGCCGCGGCGATGGCCCCGCCTACCTCATCACGCGCACCTGATCCCCAACACGTCCACCCAGGAGGCAACCGTGCCCGCCGAGGACACCAACACCCGGGCCTGGCAGATCTACGGCCAGCGCCAACTGGCCCGCGCCTACACCCCGCCCGTTCCCAACCAGCTCGCCTGGACACCCTGGGAAGGAATCGGACCGGGAGCTGAAATCCTCGGTGCCGTCACTGGCCGTCGCGTCCTGGACATCGGCTCCGGAGCCGGCCACCACGCCGTCCATCTCGCCCAAGCGCACGGCGCCCGCGTCACCGCGATCGAGCTGTCCCCCACCCAGCACGAACGCGCCATCTCCACGCACACGGACCGTGAAGGCGTGCACTTCGTCCACGCAGACGTGACCGCATACCTGGACGGAGCCGAGCCGTTCGACGCCGCGTACGCGATCGGGACGCTCGCATTCATCGACCCGCACCGCTCGCTGCCCGCACTGCGCGACGGACTGCGTCCCGGCGCCCCCCTGGTCCTCTCGCTCCTGCACACCGACCTGCACGGCCGCGGCCCGAGCACGGAGGTCGCGCCGCGCGAGCAGATGATCCTGCTGCGCGACGACCCGCCCCTGCCGACCCAGATGTGGGTGCTGGCACCGCAGCTGTGGGACGACCTGCTCACCGAATACGGCTTCCACGTCGAAGCCATCGACCTGTACACGCATCCCGACAAGGGCGCCACGGTGATCCAGCAGCTCATCCGCGCCCGGCGCCTGCCCGACCGGCCGGCGCGAGTCTCCAGCCGACCCCGCAGCACCAGAGCGCCGGCACCGCACGCAACCGTCGGCGTCGGCGCGATCCTACTGAGCGAACAGGGCATTCTGCTGGGCCGACACCGCCTCGGCACCCTCGAACTGCCCGGCGGGAGGGTGGAGGTTGGGGAGTCCTTCGAGGACGCGGTGATCCGCGAACTCGCCGAGGAGACCGGCCTCGTCGCTCGGACCGGTGACATCGGGCTCCTGGGCACACTCGTCGATCACGTCGAAGGTGTCCTGCGGGTCACCGTCGGCGCGCTCGTCCACGCCTGGCGGGGGCAGCCAGCCACACAGCCGGACGAGAGCGTCGGCGACTGGGCGTGGCACCCCCTCGATCGGCTTCCCGACGGCCTGTTCGTGTGCAGCGCTCAGATCCTCACCGCATGGCGGCCCGACCTGCCCATCGACCACGCGTCGGCCGACTTCACGCGTTTCGCATCCGGACCGGCGGCCACGCCGGTCAACGGCCCGGCCTGACCGCCGGCACCGACGTATCTCTGTCGCGCCGTCTCAGCTTTTCCCTTCGAAACACACGCAGTTGAAGATCGTGCTCGTGTCCGACCCGCAGCTCGCCGCCAGCCTTGTCCAGGATGGCGGCGTGGAACGCGTGGGCCTTGACCCCTGATCGCAGCGGCATGCCACCGCACATCGCACAGATCATCTGCGGCCACAAGGACATCAACACGACGCTGGGCCACAACTCGATCTGTCCCGACAACGCGTGCGAAGCCCACCGAGCGTTCATCGTTCACGGACGGGCCCTACGACCTGCTGAGGAGTACCGGACGCCCACCGCTGAGGAAGGGGGCCAGTTCCTTGCCCACTTGGAGAAGCGGAAGCGCCCGGTTGGCACCTGCGGACATGCGTTTCGGCACTCAGCGCATTCATGAACATGCCGGACTTCGTTGCCCTCTCCTCAGGCCTGAGCCCTCACAGCGGCACCGTTTGATCGAGATCCGTGACAACCTCATCAGCCCCCGTCTTGGAAGCCGAGCAGGAAGGGTGGCTCGGTGAGATCGATGGACTCCAGGTCGGCCTCACCGGGGCGGAGGGCAAGAGCGCACAGCTCGACGCCGAGGAAGCCAGGCGGAGCATGACGGTCAACCTCGGCATGCCGGCCTTCCCTGATCGTGATCAGGAAATGATGCTGTCCGCGGAGAGCACGGGTTCCGCCCAAGCGGCGAAGCCGAAGATCGGCCGCTGGGTGAGGCTTCCTCCGCTGTCGTCGTAGAGCGTCCGACGCGCCCTCCGGCCCTGGCGCACCAGGTATCGCAGGCCCTCTACGTCGACCATCCGCACTCACCGGCGTGCAGGTCGACGGAGGAGTCGTCGATGCGGCTGACAACCAGACCGGCCTTGGCCGCGAGGTGCATCCACACGTGGATAGCTCGCTCGGGGTGCTCCGCGGAGAAGCCCGTCCCCACTCTCGCGATGATCTGCACCGAGTCAGGTCGCTCGTCCATGGCGGTCATAGCCCCTCTCGTCGACAGGCGATCATGGCAGTGCCCTCACCCAACCGACTCGTTGGGTCTCCGGCAGGACGGCGGGGCAGCTTCGAGTTCAGAGAAGGGTCGGGGTAGAGCTTCGTCGTCAACCGGCCGCCGCAGCCGCCGAGCAACAGCCCGCACCAAACGGTGTCGTGCTCGTGGCGGCGCCGGAATTCGCCCTGCTCGGGGCGGAAGTTGGCAGTCAGTACGGGGTTTCGCCAACCCAAGGCGACGGCCAGGTTAAGAGATCGGCCCTTTCCTGTACGGGTGTACAACCCTCCGGGCACCGCCTGTGTCTGAGGCGGGTGAAGTGATCACCCGATTCATCGAGCGTGGAGACACCACATCATGCGCAGACGCGTCACTGCTGCCGCCGCCACCGCCGCTGCCTTCAGCGCCGTCCTGGCTGCAGCGGCTTTCGCGGTCCCGGCTGCCGGGGCCGACCAGAACTCGGACACGGAGTTCTGGAACTTCGATGTCAACCAGGTCCGCGACCACACCGTCGGCGTCGACGCCGCACGGAAGCGGGTCTTCATGGTCGGCGCGACGGTCACCGACCCGTCCGGCGTCCAGAGCGTGTCGTTCGAGCTGCGGCACGGAGAGGACCCGGCGAAGGCCGACGGGCTCATGGTCGGACGCGCCCACTGCGTGAAGCTCAACGCGACCACCTCCGAGTGCGCGGCCCTCCTGACGGCCGACCCGAACGTCAACCTCCGCAGCAACTCCCTCGCCGGCCTCTGGTTCGCGACCCCCGTGGCCGTCGACGGCGACGGCAACACCACTCGCGAGGACGGCCCCTACCTCGCCTACCTCAAGCGCAACACCTACATGTCCCAGACCGTCGCCTCCCCGCAGCCGGTGAAGAAGGGCAAGAGCCTCACGGTCAAGGCCCAGATGACCGTCGCCAGCTGGGACAAGCACAAGAACGTGCCCCTCGCCGGGCACCAGGTGCTGCTCCAGTACCGCAAGGGCACGACCGGCCCCTTCGTCACCCTGAAGAAGATCAAGACCGACCGCAACGGCTGGGCCACGGCCACCGTGAAGGCGACGGCGGACGGCGCGTACCGCTACGACTTCGCTGGCACAAAGCTCACGCTGGCCGCGGCCGGCTCGGCCGACTTCGTCGACGTGAAGTAGGCCCGGCCCGGTGAAGTGACCGTCGCCCGTGCCTGCAGCACCCAGCAGCCACGGGCGACGGCATTTCACCTGGTACTTCCTGGACGCCGAGACGGCCGACGCCCACGTGATCGGATCAGCGTCCTTCACGAACGTACCAGCCGCGAGCTCCAAGCTGTTCTCGACGGACCTTGGCCTGGACTCCTCCGGGCGGGACGCTGACCTGCACGGACACCGTCCGGACGGCGTCAGTCCGGTCCGTCACCGGCAATCATCGCCTCAACCAGTGGCCAGGCAGCGACCGCAGCACGCAGCACCGCGAAAGGCGATCTCGCACGTCTCGCGGTCCTGGCCTCGGGGCTCCTCGTGAAACGCTCCGACCGCCCCGGGCACGCGGCCGGCGAGGCCCGTCGAGCATTGCCCTCCGCGCATCCTTCCCGCGCAGGGCTGGGTACCCACCTCTTCGTACCGACGATGCGCAAGGCAAGTTCGGCGATCTATTCGTGACTCGCGACGACCCGCTTGCCGCCCTCGCAGCCGCCGAAAACGTCACCGCAACAGCATGCGGAAAGCGGGTCAACGCTGGGCATGCCAAGGACGCGTGGCGGCCGGACGCTCGGCAGACAGTTCACCAGTTGGACGTCCTTGGCCCGCGCCGCCGCCCAGATCCTGACGATCATCCGGCACCACAAAAAACTGCGGCCAGCACCCCGAAAACGCCCAGGGCCTATCGCCGCCTCAGTCGGCCTGGGGAATCTTCGACAAGCCCCGCGCGCGTCTTTGGCCACCTCACCCGCGCGGAGAGAGCGCGGCTTCTTTCCGACGGACAGAATGCCGTCGAGGTTCCCGCAGCAGCCGTCTACGCTTTCGGCATGCAGCGCAGCGACGTCACGCGGGTCGACGGCACGTGGGCGGGTCTGTCCCTGGACGTACACGACCGCCGCCAGCCAGGGCTGTGCGTGTTCACCGCCGGTGCGCAACTGCTGGTCTCCAAATGTCTCAGCCCGTACTGCTCGCCGTCGTCGAAGACCAGAACGGGGGCGTGGACTTCTGGCGCACCGACGAGTACCGCTCCCTCATCCCGCCGCTGCGGGCCGATGCCGCCCGCGCCCTGGCGGGCAGCCCGCAACGGTGGGCCCACCGCTTTGCGCGGTACCTCATCGACGCGCCAGGCAGCCCGATGCACGAGGGCCGGTGGCTGCTCTCGAACGAGAGCCCGCTCTGGCGCTGGCGCCACGCCGATACCTCGCACGCCGAGTACTGGGGCTCGATGCTCGTCGACGCCCATCCAAAGGGCTACATCGACTGGTTCCTCCATTCTCATTCGTGGGAGGTCCTGCCGTTGCGGCCGATGCCCGATGCCGACGACAGCCGGGTCAAGGCGTACCGCAAGCAAGTACGTGAAGGAACACTCCCACCCGTCCTGTTGTGGTGGGTCAGTGGCCTGGACTGTCATCTGATCCTGGACGGTCACGCGCGCTACGCCGCGGCAGTCGCCGAATCCGTCGAGCCTCCGCTGCTGCAGCTCCACCGCACGGTCCCACGCGATGACCTGGCCACGCGCACCGAGGAAGCCGTCGGCTTCTACGAGGACGAACTGGCACGCTTCGCCGAACTCCGCGCCATCCACGGCCCCTCCGTCCCAGACGGCGCCGCCACCGCCGGCCCGCAACTCATCCGCCTCCTCCACGACCTCAACACCGCGCAACAGCCGACCTGGGCCTGGCCCCTGCCCGGCGGGGAAAAGCAGTGGCACCGCATCGCGCGCAAGGTGGCAGGCAGCCAGAACCTGGCCCTGCTACCTCACTCCCGCCAATCCCTCGCGCCGGCCATGGCCTCCGGGCGCACCGCCGCACCGTCAGGTGGCGCGCCGCGATGAGAGCCATCTTTTCCCAGACGCGCGCTATCGCGCGCAGGCAGGCTGCCCGCAGCAGGCGTCCACGCCCCAGCTGCTCCGCCCCGCACCAGAAGCCGGCTGACTACTGGGGCCGCGCTTTGCGGCGGTGCCCGTCCGTCGGTTCTGTCCGGCCGATCTTGTAGTGTGGGAAGGGCCATCCATGGACTGCATCCGAAGGGGCCGTGCCGCGTAGAACACCAGCTTCACTTCGGTCACGGGAACGCGGCTGGGGAAGACCCTGGGTGCGGTATCGCGATGTCCCAAATCTGTCGGGAGCGGCGAATGCCGCCGTCCGTGTGCTCGAACGCGAGCGATTGTCCCCAGGCATCGTGGCAGTGGCGCTGAGCGTGTGGTCCGTGCGTGTCCATGGCACCAACCGCCGGTGGAGGCAGGGCGAGGCTGAGTTCACCTGCCCGTGCTGCGGCCAGGGGTGGGCCCGCGACAAGCTGCAAGACGCTCTGTTCATGCTTCCGTCAAGGGCCGCCGGCGAACTCTGGGTCCAGGTGGAGCGCCTGGACGTGGTGCTCCTCAGGCGGACGCATCACGAGCCGGTGGCGGACCCGGAGCTGGCGTGGTGGCATCGTAGGTGCTGACCGCGCCTATTCCGCCCAGTGACTCGTTGGCTCTTGTACGACTGGTCCGGGGGATCTGACAGCGCCGAAGTGGCGACGTCCGGAGCCGCTTCACGACGCCGAGCGGACGCGCTCGAGTCGTCGGCTGGATCGAAGACCCGGCCGGCTGCGGCCAGCCACACCGTGCGAAGGTCCTCCTCACAACGAAGCGTCCAGTAGACGACGGGCGTCCTCCCCCAGTTCCACGGCCTCCTCGCCGTCGGACCCGTCCGCCGACCGGGCCACGACTGCGAGCGCGGCCAGAAGGCCGACGGCGGGACGGTTCGGGGAGCACAACTGCTCCGTGAGACCGGTGAGCCCGAAATCACCGGAGTAGCCCCGTTCGACATACGTCAGAGCTTTCTGTGGCATCGCTCATGTCTACACGGTTCGTGCTCTACCTGGGATATGCGGTCTCGACGACGATGCCGTACCGGCCGTTGCCGGTGTGGGCCCTCACCCTCACCAAGATCACCGCAGCCATTCTCTACCGGCGTCCCGGGCGGGACGTACCGCTTGCCCAGGGACGGACAGGAACTCCACGATCCGGTGATCGCCGGGCACTGCTCATCATCTCTGGCCTTGGTCGCCCAGTCCTGGAACTCTTTCCAGTTCGCCCTGTCGAAGACCTTATGGCCGCTCACGGTCTGCTTGGCGAAGTAGCCACCCACCACCCGGTCCACAGCCTGCTGGGCGATCTCCAGGTTGAACCAGACGGTATTGGACTTGCCCGTTGCAGCTGCGAGGGTGTCCACGTCGTTCGTCACAAAACGATCTTGGACACTCTCGTTCTCGTCGCCGCAGGCATCCCTTGGACCACACCACCAGGAGGAACCAATGTCGTACCCGCAACTGCTCACCCCCGAGGAGAAACTCGCCGAAGCGAAGAAGCTGCTGAGCCTCCCCCGTATCGTCGTGATCTGCGGCTCCACCCGCTTCATGACCGAGATGAACGAGACCGAACTGCGGGAGACCACAGCCGGAAAGATTGTCGTCAAACCGGGCTGTGACATGAAGTCCCCGCACGAACTCTGGTCCGATCCTGTCGAGGCCAAGGCGCTGAAAATTCGACTCGACGCTCTGCACCGGGCGAAGATCCGGCTCGCCGATGAGGTGCTCGTAGTCGGCGACTACATCGGAGACAGCACCCGAGCCGAAATCGCCTACGCCCGGTCGCTGGGCAAGCCGGTGCGATTCACGCACCCAGAAGTCGACCGTGAACCTCAGCCGACAACAGTCAGCCACGACGACGGGGGCGCCGACCGACCACGCATGCTTATGCCCCGCTCCGCCCCCACGGGCCTCGGCCACGCCGTCGGTGCCGTCGACCAGAGCAAGCCGTGACGGCTGGCCCGTGACTGCAGGGCCCTCAGCGTGTTGCGGCCAAGGGGCTCGCATACCTTCACGTCATGGACTTCAACATGACCGCAGGGGAGGAAGCCGTCGTGTTCCACGTGGCGAGCCTCGTCCAGGACGGCCTCTCACCCACGGATGACGACTTGGCGGAGGAGCTGGGTGAAGAGGTTCGCCCAGTGCTGCAATCACTCCTGGGCAAAGGTTGGCTTGTGGTTGACGAGGATCGCGAGCTGGCCTTGTCCACGATCGCGCGGCATGTCGTGTCCAGCCGGAAGATTTCAAGTCCAGTGAGACGGTCGTGACGCTATGAGGTTTGTGGTGTGGGGTCCTTGCGCTTGGCTGGGTCGTTGATCCATGCCCGCT
>NZ_JBSFCK010000066.1:0-17034 GCF_053593435.1 Streptomyces sp. NPDC002306 | reverse complement strand
TGGTACTGGTCATGAGGGGGTGATTCTCCTGTCGTGCCCTCTCAGGCTAACCCGACGAAGCGGGACGTCTCACCCAAGGCTGGCAGAGAGGGAGCTGCCCAGCACATGCCACGCATCTGTAGTCACGGCTCCGACGGTAGGCCGCACCGAGGACATGTGCTCTCGAATTACCAACCCGTGGCTTTGTTCACGACTTCGGGTTCTGGCACGGCGTCCGTGAAGCGGTCAGTGATCAGTCCCGGATGTTTCGAGTGCTCGGAGGATCCGTCCCACTTCCTGGCGCCACTGGTCGGCTTCGACGCTGTCCACCCAGCCGGTGGCCATTTCTGATCCGTCCTGGAGAACCCGGTCCAGTGCGAGTCTCGCCGACGCGCAAAGGGAGGCGGGCAGTTTGGGCAGCGGTTCCCTGGGGCCGTCATCGGGGTCAATCACGATGGGGCTGTCCGGGAGGGTGCTAGCGACGAGAGCGCCAGCGGCAACGGCTTCGGCCCCGTCCCCGCCATCGACGCGTTCTCCCGAATCGGTGACTCGCTGGAATGCCCGCCCCAGCACGTCAATAACCTGCTGGTGCGTGAGTCCTTCAAGTCCATCGACGAAGTCTGCGGCGAGGTCGCTGTCGAACGGGCCGGTTCCCCACGTTCCCATGCATGGCTCCTGATACGGCTGTCTCGGACGAAGGCATGGTTCCAGGAGCCACTGACATCGGTCACGGGGCGAGGAGGACCCGCTTGCGGAGCAGTGTAAAACCGGCGCGACCGAACATCTGGCGCTTGAGCATCTTGATCCTGTTGACGTGTCCTTCGACGACGCCGGAGCTCCAGGGCAGGGTCAGGACGGCGATGACGGCGTCTCGGTCGATGCCGGAAGCCTGCGCGGGCACCACGCCTGTGCCAGCGCATCGGCCCGCCCGGCCGACAGACAGGATCTAATCGACCGTGAGGCGGCGGAAAGCGTCGATCGCCGTGCGCGCCTCGCCCGCCCTGTCCCACTCCGCGGCGAACTCCCCCACCGGACGGCACCAGTTACGCACCATGGCGACAGCCACCTCCGCAACATCGTGGGGCGTGGCGAAGACGCGGCGCAGCGGCGTGAGCGGGCGGATCGGGGTGGTGGTGTGGGAGCCGCCGGTCAGGGCGGCAGCCCAGCCGTTCTCCTCACCCCAGTGCAGGCGTACGCCGCCGGGGCCGGCGGTGCGGCTGACATCCCACGCCAGGACGATGTACATCCGCTCGCCGTGCTCGCGCCCCGTGCGGTCGGCCCGCACGCTGCCGGGCGGGATGCCCCGGGCGGTCAGGGCGTCGTCGACCGCCGTCACGTAGGACCAGTGCGGCAGCTCGCAGGGCCAGGTGGGGATCGATCCGGGGGGGGTTGAAGCAGCATGCGCCATGCCCCTTTCACGGCGCCCGGTGGGCGGGCGGGTTCATGAGGCGCGCCGGTGGACGGCGGCGGGACCGATGACACCGGGGCCGAACTTGTCCCGGATGCGGTCGACGGCTGCTTCCGCGACCAGACGGGCCTCGCGCACGTTGTCGAGGCTGATCTGCTGGGCGACGTGGTCGGCGTCGGCCAGGTCCTCGCCCTTGAGGACCAGGCCGGTCAGGCGGCCGCGCTGCAGTCCGGCCCCGTCCATCAACTGGTAGGCGAGGGTGCGCAGGTCGTCGTCGTGCGCGGACGGCTCCTTCAAGCGGCGCGTCCGCTCCCAACTGCTGCCGCCGGCAAAGGTGAGCGTCAGGCTCAGGCCGCGGGCGGCCTGCCCGCGCCGGCGCAGCCGGATGCCGAGCTGCACCACCAGGCCGAGCAGGGCTGCGCGGACGGCCGCGCCGTCCAGGGTGTGGCGGTCGAAGGTGCAGCGGACGGTCGCGGAAGCGGGCAGGGCACGGGCCACGACCGTACGCGGATCGATGCCGCGGGCGCGGTCGGCGGCCAGGCGCCCGGCCTTCCCGCCGAGCAGGCGCTGCACGGTCGCCGCCGGGACGCCGGCGAGCAGCCCGACCGAGTGGATGCCGTGCTCCCGCAGCACCGCGGCCTGGCGGGGGCCGATGCCGTGCAGCGCGTCGACCGGCAGGGCGGCCAGCCAGCCGGCGGCCTGGTCGGGGGTGATGGTCAGGACGCCGCCAGGAGCGGCGATCTGTGCGGAGGCGGTGGCCGCGACGGTCACCGACGGCCCGACGCCGACACGGACGTCGACACCGAGCCGCGAGAGCGTGCGCACCCGCAGGACCTCGCCCAGGTGGTGCGGGTCGGTGCCGTAGTAGGGCAGGGCACCCTTCAGCTCCACCAGAGCCGCGGTCGGCGGCAGGGCCTGCACCACCGGGGACAGCTGCGCCAACTGCTCCAGGACCTCCCGGTAGAGCTCTTCCGGCAGACGGTCCGGGCCCCGCACATGCATCACCACACCCGGCCCGCCCTTCGCGACTCGCGTCCCCATGGTCCTCACCTCCCCCGCCACGCTATCGAACGGAAAATCGAACACGCGACAGCGCGGACAACCGATCACGGCATAGAATCAAAAATATGTTCGATGACCTGCCGCCCGACCTCGAGCGCCTGCACACCCTGCGGGTGTGGCACGCCATGTGGCTGCACCGCATCGACACCAAGATCGCCGCCCTACGACAGCGCCAGGCGGAAGAGGACTACGGTCGGCAGCACCAGCCCACGCCTCCGGAGTGGATCGTCGAACTCGGCATGGGCGCCGGACGGCCCCCCGTCCAGGTCCACGCCGGCGACTGCCACATGGCGGGAGGGCGCCATCGCCCCGTCGACCGCGAGGAAGCCCGCCGACTGCTCGCCACTGGGCTAACCGCCTGCACCCACTGCCAGCCCGACACCGTCCTCGGCATCCTCGACTTATCCGCACGCCCAACTCATGCCACCGCGGCGCGCTGACCGAACACCCGTACCCTCCGGTCCCTATGCTGCGTCCCCGGTGCTCCACCCATCCCACCGCCAGGACCAGGACACCACTGTCATGACCACCGCCACTCCCCCGCCGGTCACCGAGCCGGACCCCTCCACCTTCACCTGCTCCACCAGCCTCGTCGGCCCCTGCTCCGGCTGCCAGCGACACACCCACAAATACGGCAGCGGCGGCCTCCCCCTGTGCCAGTGGTGCATGACCACCGCGCAAGAGGCGTGGGGGCCGACCGTCCGCTTCACCAGCACCCGCACCCAGCCCAGCTCGCCCACGCGGGACGGAGTGTCCCCGGTCGGGTGAACAAGCCGGCCCGGCCGAACTTCCCCGGCCGCCGGAGCGTCTGGCCGTACATGAAGCCGATCAACGACGCACACGTGGCGGAACCCGGCCTGGCCGTGGTCGAGGTCGCGGCCGCCGACGACGCCACCGCCTTCGCCATCCAGGAACTGCTCGCCACCCAATGCGCGATCTCCGCAGCCGAACGCACCACCCGGCACCCGGGCGAGCCCGGCGTCCGGCTCCGCTGTTTCCTCGACCTGCGCCAACAGCCCGACTCTTGATGCGGCTATCGGCTGTCCTCCTCCGGGCACAAACACCGCGGCCCCGGGCTGGAGAGCCTGGGGCCGAAGTGCGGTGGGCTGTGAAGGGCGGTCGCCTACGCGGCGAAAGGCGCCACAGGGCTTCAGCCGAACGATCATCCCTGCAGGCAATAGGTGAGGCCCGGGGACACTGTCCCCTCCACAGCCACGCCCCGTACAACACCGCCCGCCTGCCGTCATTCCCGCCTGTCCGTGGTCCCTGAAACGGCTGCACGGCCTACTGCCGTCTGTCCTGTCGGGTGTGCGCCGGGCTGACCTTCAGAACGGGGGGTCGTCGCTCCAAGCGGTGGTGGCCGAGGCCTGTGGCCGGCGATGCTTGTCCTGGTGAAGGACGGCCACGGCCTCTTCGATGCGGCCGAGGTCGACGAGATACCCGGCCAGGTCATGCCTGTTTGCGGGAACATGGGCGTGGGGGCACAAAACGGCGACGGCCTCCTCGGTGCGTTCGGCACCGGCGAGCAGCACGGCGATGTGTGAGGCCGCGTACCAGGTGGCGCCCTCGGGGTGGGAGCGGGCCTGTGCGATCGCTTCATCGACGCCGTCGCGGGCGGCGATCAGCGACAGCCGTATCCAGTACAGCTCCCAGTCCTCCTCGCCCCCGCGGGCGGCGGCGAGGGCGTCGAGGTGTGCCAGGCCGTCCTCGGGGCGGCCCTGGGCGAGGCAGAGGTCGGACAGAGTATGGAGGATCCAGTCGTCCCCGTTGCGAGCGTCAGCCTGCAGGCGCATCACGTCGATCGCTTCGTTGCCCCGGCCGTGCCGGGCCAGCAGCTGCGCGAGCTCGAAAGCCGAGTTGGGGTCGTCGGCCACGAGTCTGTCGTCCTGCCGGTATGCCGCGATCGCCCCTTCCACGTCGCCGCGCTCCTCCAGCAAACCGGCGAGCTGTTGTACGGCGTACCTCGAGTCATCGGTCGCCGCAGTTGCCCGAAGCTCCTCGAGCCGGCTGTGCCGCGCCAGCAGCACGGCCAGCTGCTCCTGGTTGTTGAGCAGTGTGGTGCTGGCGGTGCGTAGCAGGGCGATCGCCTCGTCGGTGCGTCCCTGGTGCTCGCGGATCTTGGCGAGGAGCCCGATCGCCGTGTCGCGATCGCGGACTCGGCAGCACCACGGAAAGTCGGAACACTGGTGTTCGAACCGGGCGCAGACCAGCGCGGTGGCTTCCTCGTCGCGGCCGGCGGCGGCCGCGACGTCGACCAGTGTGTCGAGGGACAACTCGCCGATGTGCGGGCGCAGCAAGGTGAACGCCTCGTCGGCGCGTCCGTGCCGGGCGAGCAGGCGCGTGTAGAGCTCCAGCGCCATCGGGTGTCCGGCCTCCATGCGGACCCGGGTGATCTCGATCGCGTCGTCGACGCGGCCCCAGCCCTCCAACAGCTCCGCCACGGCCACAACGGCCGTCCATCAGCCAGTCGTCAGGTACGGGGGCGAGCACCTCCAACGCGTCGGCCTGCCGGCCCTGCTCCCCAAGCAACCGCGCCCACGCCAGCGCGCAGAACCACTCCCCGCGTCCCGCGTACAGCTCCACCACGTCGATGTGGCCGTGTTCGAGCAGCCGCGAGACCAGCTCTGGCGGTATGCAGTCGGACCGTGTCCGGGCCCGGTAGTCAAGATCAGTAGCGTCCACGGCCACGCACCATAGCGCTCGGCCCTGACACCTTGCCGACACCACCAGCGGTTTCGAATACCGCACCGGTGGAATGACGCCCCCTGCCATCTGGAGCAGCCGCCTGGACCGCGGAGCGGCGTGAGGTGTACGCCAACGACCAGGGGCTCCGAACAGCCTGATCGCGGTGTCCGGCAGCTCTGACCGATCCAAGGCGGACAAGGACCCGGCGGGCTGGCTGCCTGTACCGGCGGACCGCTGCACGTACGCTGCAGACTGGGTGGCGGACGAACTGCGCTGGAACCTGACAGCAGACGCCGCCGAACGTGGCGCCTTGACCCGCCTCGCAAACCTGCCCGACCGCCACCGTTACCTGCGAGCAGGTTTCGTAAGCGGGCCCTGGGCGGTCTCTTCAGGCACGGGGACTTTGGCCGGACGCGGCCTCGCTGCCCAGGATCCACGCTCGCGCCGCGCCCTCAACTTCACCACTGTGTCGACCTGTAGACAAGGCGCCGTCGCCCAACGGACGACGACTTCGCTGTACGCCCTCCGTGAGGATGGCGCCGTGGGTCACCCCAGTGGGACGGTGGCGTACGTCTGCCACTCATACATCTGCCGGTCGCGGTGCAGCACGATCAGCTCGGCACTGGTGATCCGCGCACGGGCGGGCGTGGCATCGAGGCCCGCCAGGGCAGTCGCGATCGGCTCAATCGGCCCGTCACCGGCGCTGTAGGCCACCGATACGTGAGGGATGAACCCGTCGGCGCGTTCGGGCACTTCGTTGAGGACGTCGCCGATGACCGCGCGGACGCTGTCGCGTACCCGCCGCACCGGCGTGTCCGGGTGGACATGCAGCAGGACGGCCTCCGGGTTGATGACGGCGGGACCGATCTCGGCGTCGAAGGCCGACACCTCGGCGAGTCGCTCCCTGGCAGCAGCCACGATCCTGTCGACGTCCTTCTCGCTCGCCTCCCCCACAAAGCCGATGCCCTGCATGGTGAGGTGCAGCCACTGATCGGGGATCAAGGTGACGGTGTCGCCCAGCGGGGCCAGAGCAGCCCGGTACTCAGCGGCCAGGCGGTGGACATCGTCCTGTCCCTCGAAGGTGAGGTGCCAGGTGTAGAAGCGGCGGCCCACGCTCCAACCGGGCCGCCACCACCAGTGATTCCGCATTGTCTCGGTGTCCGATGTCATGGCCGCGATCCAATCAGGCGGAACCGCCCCCTGGCGAGAGCGCGAGATGTCGCGGAGCGGAGTCAAGACAGAAGGCTTCGATCGCGCCGCGCAGACCTGCCCCGACGGCGCGGGCCTGCCCCTGGTCACAGACCAGCTCGTACAGCCGCTGTGTGACTGGGGCTAGGCGGTTGTCCGGTGGAAGGGAGAGGACCGGGGCGAGTGCTTCGAGTGCTCCCTCGGATTCGCCGGTCGCAAGGTGCGCTGCGGCTTTGCTGATGTGGATCTGTGCCTCGGTGCCGTACGCGCGCACGGGCTGCACCGTCAGGAGGCTGAGGGCGTTGTCGGCGGCGCGCAGAGCCTGCGCCGGCTCACCCACGCGCAGGTGTACCGCGGCCGCATAGTTCTCCTGCCGGGCGGGCTGGCAGGAGAAGAGGCCGCCGATGTCGTCGCTGTCGACCACCGAGTCCCGGACGTCATCGGCGCGGGCAAGCGCGTCCATGGCCTCGCCATAGACGCCCAGCCTGCTCCAGGCATCCGCTTCCTGGCAGGTCAGCAGAACCGCGACGGTACCGGTGGGATGGCAGGTGACGCCACGCCGGGCATAGGCGATCGCCTCGCGCAGGCGTCCGTCCCAGAAGGCGACCTTGGATCGTGTGGACAGTACCCAGGCACGCAGCGTGTCGTGCCGGGCAAGCTCGGCGCACAGCCAGGCGGTGCGTCCCTGTGTGTCTGCCTCGCGGAGCTGCCCGAGGTCGGAGGACATCCACGCAAGCAGACCGCACAGGTATCCGGCCACCATGTACAGGTCGGCGGACTGACGCGGGTACTGGTGGCCCTCCAACAGCGCGAAGGTGCGGTCGCGCAGCTTGCGCGTGAGGTTGAACAGGAGCAGTGGGTCCGAGGTGAGATAGTCGTCGGCCAGGGAGCGGGTCTCGGCCATGAGCTGCTCGATGGCGATGTCGCCGCAGTTCGACGCCTCGGCCCACTGCGCCCAGGTCGCCGACTCGTCGGCGGCCAGGCGCACAAGGTCTGGACCGGTCGGCGTCGCTGCAGGGGGAGCAGTCGCGACGGCGGCCGGCGGGCTCTTGGGCGGCGTGCTGGTGAGGGCGCGCAGGTCGGAGTCCGGCAGGTGCTGCCGGTCGTCCAGGTCCAGGAGGTCGCAAGGACGGCAGCCGTACGCAGCGGCCATGGCAAGCAGCACGGCGATGCTGGGACGTCGCGCTGACGGGCCGGGCCACTTCTCCCACTTGCCGACGAGCGAGGCATCAGCAGCGACGGCCTCGCCGGGGTGCTGCGCGCTGGCCTGCGTGATGCGGTCGGCCGTCTCCTGGAGGGTCCAGCCGCGGGCGTGACGCCATGCCTCGCGGGGCCTCATCCGGTAGCGGGCACGCATCTCGACGGCGATGTCTTCGGCAGTACAGCCTGCGGCCGTCATGCTCTGGCGCAGGGCGTCGCGGTCTTGCTTCGAACCGGGCTTGATCGGGGCACTCATCGCAAGCTCCCTGTAGTGCGGTGTGATCCCAAGGTAGGTGCCGCATCAGCCAGTTGGGCGACCACAGCCCAGCTTCGGCCTCAGAAATCGCCCAACCTCGCCTCAGCGAGGGAGCGCTTCGGCAGGTCAGACGGCTTGCGCTTGTCCAAGAAAGTTGGTCACCGCTGCCCGTGACGCAGAGAGCCGCTCTTGGAACCGTAGGGGAATCGCACTCAGCTCTCCCGAAGAACCCAGCGCGTGAGGCTGCCGATCAAGACGAGCGCCCTGGGCCGTCGCAACGGCCCGAGCGTCGCCGCCGACCCAGCGAGGGAGCGTCGACCCGATGCACAGCACCACCAAGCCCCAGGAAAGTCCCGTGCACGTCAAGGACACCACCCACCACGCAGATCTCCCGGTAATCCGCTGGAACATCGGCCTGCTCCTCCCCCACCACCAGCCGCTCCCCCTCACCGACGACGAACTCGCAGCACTCACCGACTTCCTGCACGAAAACACCCGCCGGCTCATCACCCAGGTCGAATACGCGGCCGCCAGGCGGCCAGCCGACGACGTACCCCGCTACATCGCCCTCGCCTGCACCGCCAAGGCCCGTAACCGGCTCCGTGCGCGGCCCGCACCCGACCGGCACAGCCTGCTCGTCTACGCACGCCGCCTCGCACGTGCCCTGGCCGCGCTGTGCGACCACCACGACGCCCTGGCCGAAGTCTCCATGTGTCTGGCCTGCGACCAGCCCCTCCACCACGACGACCAGACCATCCCCTACGACCACGTCAGCCCCAGCGGCGGCGCAGCACGCGCCGGCCACATCCACGCCCGCTGCGCGAACACCGTCCGCCGCCGCTACCCCTGACCAGCCACCGCGTTCTCCCCCTGCTCCGGGCCATTCCGGGGCCCCACAGCAACCGAAGGGTCAGGGTCGCACCCCCACCCCCGTATCTCCCGTCCCGCCGGACAGCAAGGAAGGACTCCGGCAGGACAGGGCTTCAGCCCCCGCCCCGAGCCCCAACCCTGGACAGGTCGAGCCTCGGGGCGGGCCTCAACGCACCCGCGACCGCACCGGGCACAGCACCCACAGCGCACCGGCGCCGGGCGCAGCATCGGCGACGTGACGCTGTTCCCAGCTCGGCCCAAGCGGCTTGTGCTCCTGCTCCGTCATCCGTTGAAGGGGAAATCGTTCGCATGCCTGCCCGTCCCGCCGACCCGAGCACCACCCGGCTGGTGCCCTACATCACCGGCCGTGAAGGCGAACGCCCCGCCCTGCTCGCCTCCCTGCGCGGTGCCCAAGGCCCCGACGGCCGCCTCCAACTCGCCTACCGCAACGAACAGAACGGGGACCGGGACCTGCGCGGCGTGCTGTGGGGACGCTGCTCCCAAAACATCGGTGCCAACGGCCTGCCCACCGGGCGGCCGCGGTGGCGGATGGTCCACCCCTCCCGGCAGCGCGAATGCATGGAACAGCTGCGCTGCCAGGTCTGCGCCCAACCCGCCCGAACGCGCGAGGGCTACCTCTTCCTCGCCGGACCACACGAAGTACCCCCCGCCGACGCAGTCGTACGCACCGCCCAGCCGCCGGTCTGCCTCCAGCACGCCCGGACCGCAGCCGAACAATGCCCTCACCTCCAAGGCCGGCCCACCGTGTTCCTCGCCCAGAGCGCACCCCTGTACGGCGTCATCGGCACCCCCTACCAGTACGCCCACGGCGGCCTGCGCGCCTTACCCGCCGACGGCCGGGAGGCACTGCCGTACGGACACCCCGGCCTGCGCTGGTACCTCGCCTCCCAACTCATCCGCCGCCTGCGCGCCTACACCCTCATCAACCTCGACGACCTCGGATGCGCCCGTCACCGGGCAGGCGCACAGACCGGCACAAAAGCCTGAACAGCAGGCGGCTCGCCAGGCCCGACCAAGCGCAGAAACTCACCATCCGTCATCAGGAGACACATCGTGTCCGTCGCTTCCGAATCCCCAGCCCGCCCGTTGGCGGCGCCGCAGTTCCTCGAACCGGAAATCACCGACCGGCGCGGGCTCACCTGCCCCAACGTCCACTACGCCAAGGCCGGTCCTGCCGGAGGCCACGACAGCACGAGTGCCAAAAGCTGGACGCCCGTCATCGGCAAGGCCGCCACGATCACGGTGGACAAGGTCCAACTCATCAACAGCGAGCCGGGCTTCGAAGGCGTCGAGAGCCGGTGCGGTGCGCGGCAGGGCGTGCCCGCGGGACTGTGGCGGGTGCCCCACCGGTGCAACCGCCTGGCCTGGAACACCTATGACGTGGTCGTGGGCACGACCGTGCAGGCCTTCCTCCCCGCGATCGGCGAGGTGGCGGCCTGATGCGCACACCGCTTCCTCAGCGTGCGGCGATCCTGGGTGGGCCCGTGCCGGTGGCCGGTGTGGACTTCATGCCGGGCGTCTGGGCCATCGCGGCGGGCGAGGCTGCCACGGACATGGGCGACCTTGCCACGCGGGTGCGCAGCCTGATGGATCTCCAGCAGGGCAGGGTGCTGCCGCTACGGCTCGCCCGACCTGCCGTTCGTCGTCGCCCACGAGGCCGTGCGCGAACTGTGCCCCGTCACCCAGGTCGCCTTCGCCGCGGTCGTCCCCTGACCCCTGTCCGGTGGCCCGGGCCTTACGGCACCGGGCCACCGGACAGCGCAAGACTCCCGGCGCAGAGATGGACAACACCGAACGTCCCCCACGGATCGATCACCGCCCCTGCGCCGGGGACCGACGCGCCAGCCGGCCATATGCACGAAGGACAGGCGGCTGGCGTTGGGCGGGCCCGCGGAGCCGCCCCCGGCTCCACTTCTGCAGCGGGCCCGCCCGCCCACCCTGCAACTCCGACACGAGGAGACGCATGTTTGCCCACTCTGACCGCCTGCCCACAAGCCCCGCGATCCCGCAGGGCACCATCACTCCGCCCCCCTGGGGCCTCAGCCGCATGGCGCCCTACCCGACCGTGGCGCCGGAGCACGCCCGGGTCGAGCTGAACCCGAGCACCCAGACCGCCGTGTTCTTCGACCGCTCCGGCAAGGCGATGGAGATGCCCGGCCACGGCACCAGCACCGGCACCGCTCCGTCCACGGGGACCAGCCCTGACGGGAACGGAAGCACCCAGGACTCCGACACGGGGAGCGACAACGACCAGTGAGTGATCTGCGTCCGGTGTTGGTCGTCACCAGCCTGTACGACCCCACCGCCGACGTAGTGATAGCCGAGCTGTACGACCGGGGCATCCCGGTCGTGCGGTTCGACTCGGGGGACTTTCCCGCATCACTGTCGGTGGAGGCCGAGATCACCCAGGACGGCATCCGGGGGCGCCTCGATACCCCCTCACGCACCGCCGACCTCGACGACATCCGCGCTCTGTACTACCGGCGTCCGACTGGCTTCGCTTTCCAGCACCTCAACGAGCAGGACGCGCGGTTCGCCATCACCCAGGCCCGGTACGGCCTCGGAGGCGTGATCGCGTCACTTCCGAACTGCATGTACGTGAACCATCCTCACTACACGGGTGACGCCGAATTCAAGCCCTCCGGTCTGGCCGCCGCCGTCAAGGCCGGCCTGCAGGTGCCGCGCACGCTCATCACGTCGAACCCTGGCGCCGCCAAGGCGTTCATCAAGCAGCACAGCCCCACGATCTACAAGCCCCTGTCGAACCCCGTGTATCGAATCGACGACGTCTCCTCCGTCGTAAAAATCGCCGAGGTGACCGCAGAGGACATCACCGACGGGGTGGCCGGCACCGCCCACCTGTTCCAGAAGCGCGTAGCAAAAACAGCCGACATCCGCGTGACCGTGATCGGGCGGCACATCTTCAGTGTCCGGATCGACTCCGATCTCCTGGACTGGCGGACCGACTACAGCAGCTTGAGCTACACCCCCGTACCCACACCTGCGCACATCGAACTGGCACTCCACGAGTACCTGGACCACTTCGGGCTCCATTTCGGCGCTTTCGACTTCGCGCTGGACGCCGACGGGCAATGGTGGTTCCTGGAATGCAACCCGTCTGGTCAATGGCAGTGGCTGGAGCACGAGACCGGCCTGCCCATGTGCGCAGCTCTGGCCGACCTACTGGAAAGGAAGCCGTGAGCGACCACGAAAAGCACCTCCGGCAGCTCATCGACAGCATGACCGCCAGTGGCTCGCTGCGATCCCAGCCGTGGAAGGACGCCGCCGCGGCAGTACCGAGGCATGAGTTCCTCCGAAACGGGTTCTTTCGCGTGGTGGCCGGCACGTCGCCGACCGCCTGGGCCCCGGTCCGTGAGGGTGGGGAGGGATGGCTCGAGGCCTGCTATACCGATGAGTCCCTGGTGACGCAGATCGCGGGCACGATCAAGCCGACCGACATCCGCGGCGAGATCCTGCGGGAACCGACCAGCTCGAGCACCCTGCCCTCTCTCGTCCTGCGCATGCTCGAGGACCTCAAGGTGCAGTCGGGCATGAAAGTCCTGGAGATCGGCACCGGCACTGGCTACTCAACCGCGGTGCTCTGCGCGCGACTGGGCGACGACCACGTCACCTCGATCGAGTACGACGAGGAGGTGGCGTTGCGGGCCCGGGAGGCTCTCGGCCGGCTCGACATGTACCCGAACCTGCTGATCGGCGACGGCCTCCAGGGCGGAGAGCAGGGCGAACTGTACGACCGGATCATCGCCACGTGCGCCGTACGCACCGTGCCCACGGTCTGGCTTGAGCAGACCCGGCCCGGCGGGCAGATCGTAACAACCATCGGCGGCTGGCTGAACGCGTCCGAACTGGTGCGCCTGACAGTCCACGAAGACGGCACGGCTTCCGGGCCTGCACTGGGCGGGCAGGTCAGTTTCATGCTCGCCCGACCTCACCAGGCGCCGCCACTGGGCATGCTGCCGGACCTCAGCGCGGGCAAGGAACGCGAGGCCATCATGGGCGCCGATGTCCTGGACGACTGGACGACCCGGTTCGTCGCCCAGTTCGCCGTACCGACCGTGCAGCGTCTGCAGCTGCACAGCGGCGGGCACAAAGAGGACGTCCTCGTCGACACCGAGACAGGGTCGTTCGCCGCACTCTACGACGAGGACGGCCGCTGGATCGTCCGACAGGGCGGCCCTGACCCGCTCTGGGACGCCATCGAGGAGCATCTCAGCCGCTGGCATGCCGCTGGTACGCCAGCAGTGGACGAGGCCACTGTCCACGTGACACCGGCAGGCCAGCGCATCCACTGGTAGGCCGCACGACCGGCTCCGCTCGTCCGTCTCCCCATGGCGGATGGGCGGGGCCTTCCCCTGCGCCGGGGTGCGGTACGCGTCGCGCGCACGTGTCTACTTCAAGCACCGTGTGCGACACGAGGAGCAGGTAGAACACGTACAGGCGCAGGTTCCGCCGCTGTGGGCCGCCGAGATGGACAGCGAGTACGAAAACGCCGAGGCTTCGGCGAAGATCTCACTGGCCGAGAACGGCAGGGCTATACGCCAGATGCGCAGCAACCTCCGGCGTCAGCCCGATCTGGCTCGCTCCCCGCGCGAAGAAGTTGATGCCCGCCTGCTGGGTGTCCTGGTTGGTCTGGAGATGCGGCAACTCCCCGAATCGGACCTTGCGTTCATGAGTGATCTGACAGTCGCGCTGCATATCGACTGCGACACCGCCGAGGACTGCGTCGCGGTCTGGGACTACGCGGCCGCATGCCACGTTTCACAGATGGCCCGCCAGGAGACGACATCGCCCCGGGAGCGGATCGAGAAGCTGGCACGTATCAGCGCCGAGGATCTGCAGACCCTGCGCACGGAAGTGCTCGAGAACATGGACCAGGTATGGATGCGGGCGACCGGAGGGCGCCAGACACGTGCTGCGAGAGACCAGGTCTGGCTGGCGCGGGGTGCTGCCAGCACGCTGATGGAATGGATGAGTGCGCGGGAGGTGCACCCACCTGGCTCCGTCTTGGCCGACCGTTACTTCGTCGAGAGCCTCGCCGACTTGGCACTGCGCTGCTGGATCTCACAAATCCACGCGCTGCTCAGCGACAAGCCAGGTGAGGGGCGCGCGGCCTTCATCGCGCGCACCAGCGGCTGATAACGGCGCTCAGCCCGTGAGCCAGAGAACAGATTGAGCGCGCCACTGCGGCACACTCGGGACGCTCAGCCCCGGATCAGACTGGCCCGGCATGCTGTCCAGGACAGATCCGCAGCCCTTCTTCAGAGGTCAAGGAGGGAACTCTCAAAGCGTCCCATGGCTGATCACCTTTGTTGCGAACGCAGTGACCCTTCTACCGTCCGAAGGGCTGCGGGCTGGCGTCGTCCGGAGACTGCAATACGCTCGCTGCCCAGGTCGGCGACATGCAAGCGAGGTAGAAATGGATTCGGTTCTCCCCTGGCTCACCGTGCCGGATCTCAGTCGACTCATGGACGCTCTCTCGCCACGTCCACGAACTGGCCGCGATTCCGTCACCCACGTACTGAAGTGGTGAGCCTGGAGTTGAACGAGGGCGCACGCCTCATGCGCTCAAGCCCATTCGCAGAGCCGGAGCAGGGTATCGAACTTGTCGTCACGCATCGGCCAAGCGCTCTGCTTCAACTCTCAACTCCGCTGCGAGAGACTGGAAGTGCTTTGTCAAGGACTCCAGCGAAGCATGAAGTTGATGGGCCCGGAGCTCGGAAGATTCTCGCGCTAGTGCCTTAACCATTTGACTGCTCTTGATGAGCTCGCGCATCGCGGGCTCATCGGTTCGTAGCAACGCTGCGCCTACCAGCCACACACCGAGACCTTCTGGCCTGCTGTGCCGGAACCGGACATTGCGTTGCAGCAGCTCGCGGAAGGGCTCTACAGCTCCATGGATGGCAGACATGTCCCGATCAGTGACTACGCCGCCGCCAGTTGGCACAGGCAGGCCAAGACGCGCGGACATCAGGGCGTAGAAAAGCGCCTCGTCATGTTCCAAGGCTTCAGCGATCTGGGGATCCGCAGCTTCATCGGGGGCGACTGCGTTCTCTGGTAGTTCTTTGCCATCAACATTTTCAGGCTCCGCTTGGACAGCGAAAGTCGCCTCGCGAGGGGTGAAGCTGATGTTGAGATCAGCATCCAGTGCTTTCGCCAGTCGGCGCAGCAGTGGAACTGTGGGAACCGTTCCGCCGCCCTCGATCCGGGAAATGGCAGGCTGCTTCATTCCTGCACGCGTGGCAAGCTCTGTCTGGGTCAGACCAAGCTCAGCCCGGCGGTCGTAGACCATCTGCCCGAGGGTGAATGCGAGACTCGCATCCTCGTAGTCCTTCTCGTGTTCGTTGTCCGGGACGGAGGCCAGCCGCTGGGAGCGGGCGGCCCTCCAACTGGAGTGATTCACGACTGCTCTCCTTCCTGCTTAGCGCGGCTGTAGTCATGAGCGGCCTCTTCCAAGTGCTTGGCTTCACACTCCCGCTGTGCTGCTTCAGCGCGGGCTACCTCGGCGCTCTCATTCTGCTTGGTCTTGCGGAACACGGTGAGGAGCACGATCCGCTGTCGCGGAGCGAGCCAGTAGGTGATGCGTTGGGCGTTAGGGCCCAGATGGAACCGCAGCTCGCGAGTCTTCCCGCCGAGATGCCGGGAGTAGGGCTCACCCAGCGTCGTCGGAGATGCCGCCAGTCGCCCGACGATGAAGTCGACCCTTGCGAAATGCTGGTCCGAGAGGGTGTCCAACCAGGACCTCACCTCGGGCTCCAGCTCCACCTCGTACGCCACCATACCTCAGATGATATATACCGTCGGCGCTATATTCCAAACCCCCAGGTCACACGCCGTCCAGGCTTCTGCCGCACAGGGAGCCATGCGCAGTGACGATGGTTGCGCGGGCCGCACGGAGGACCCGGCACCGCCGCTCGGTCCGACGGGAGAAGGGGGAATCCGGCCCTCGGCCTGGCCGCCGGCCGGCCGCCGCGGCGCAGCGGCGCAGCGGCGGGATCGGGAACCTGAGCGGCCAGGACCTTCTCCACCACCGGCAGCAGCGCCGGCCACCGCCTGGAGACAGTGGCCTGGGAGACTCACCCCGTTGACACATCGAGGTGAGTAGTAAATCCTCACTCGCGAATCTGCCGAAATTGGCACAGTTGCTGAGGTCGGCAGAGCCGCACGTGCGCTTGGATCGTTGCTCCAGTTTGGGGCGCTGCGCCCCGCGGCATTACTTGGCGAGTCACAGTAGACGTGAATAGGTACCTCTTTTTGTCCGGCAATAAAGCGTACTGACGGTTTTCAAGCCGGAATCTCGAGAATAGCAGATGCTGGAGTTCGGTGATGGCAAGAAATAAGAAATGTTTTGCGAGAATGCTTGTATCCGTACTGACGCTAGGAATGGTAGGAGTTGCCGTCCCGGCGCATGCCCAATACGGCCCTGCCTGCAGCAGCACCTACCAGTCGTTTCCCGGAAAGGCTCTTGTTGCAAGATTCGAAGTCTGCCTATTCGAATACCAATCTGAGGGTCGGCAGTACAAAGAAGCGCGTTTCGAGCTCCGCGGGGTCGACAATCCTGATCCAAATTCCAGGAGCCCTCTCGGGGATATTCATCTCTCTCAAGTCTCTGTAGGCGTTGAATTCAACAGTGGTTTACTGCGGAGGCTCTATTCTGGCGCTACCGTCACCAATGGTGCTACGCAGTGGATGTACAGCTATCGCGAGGAGGATAATCTTAAGGATCAGGACCTGGAAAGGGCGGTGGTATCGTTCAGGTATGTCGGGACGGGGCAGCCTGCAACTACCGTGCTTACATCACCCTACGCGTCTTGATGAGTCTTCGAAGTTAAGCGGTGCGCGTCATTCTGGGCTCTGATCGGTTGTCACATCCGGTGATCAGTAAGCTGTTTGCAGGCCCAGAAGCCTATTCACGGGGTCTCACCAGCCTTTCTTGTAGAAGGCGAGGGCCAGGGTCTTTGAGAAGTGGCAAGGTGGGCGGTTCGCCCGCTGAGAGCTGGGATGCGACGGCTTGTCGGCTTCTGTCGGAGGCGCCCCTGGACGCAGAACAGGCATGGCCGCTGGTGATCATGTGGGTGTCGAGTCCGTATGAGGTGACTCGCCGAGTAGCCGAGGGGATTCTCACCCCTCGGCCCTCACAGATCCGTACGTGACGATCTCTCGTCATACGGCTCTTGTCGTTCTGGTCACCAGACGCGGGGGGCGTGGGTGGTCCAGGCCCAGTGGGCGAAGAACCGGGGTCGTCGTGCGACCAGGGTCTTTGAGAAGTGGCGAGGTGGGCGGTTCGCCTGCTGAGAGCCAGGATGTGACGGCTTGTCGGCTTCTGCCGGAGGCGCCCCTGGACGCA
>NZ_JBSFCK010000065.1:0-17937 GCF_053593435.1 Streptomyces sp. NPDC002306 | reverse complement strand
GCGTAGCGGTGCGGGGCCCACGTGTCGCTGGTTCCCGGCGGCACCAGCCAGATCAGCCAGCGCCGCTGCGGGTCCTCGATCACCGGACCGCACGCATCGGGCTGGTCGTCGCCGGTGTGCTGGACCTGGTCCAGCAGGCTCACCACAGCATACGCCTCCGGACAGGAGGCGGTCACGACGATGTCGAAGAAGCGGCCGCCCAACGGTAACCGCAGCACCCGGCCCCGCTGAAGATCCATCAGACTGCGCACCCGCGCGGCAAGATCACCCATGTCCGTGGCGACATCACCCGGCGCGATCGCCCAGCCGCCCGGCATGAAATCCACACCGGCCACAGGCACCGGCCCACACGGAAGCGCCACACGCTGAGGAAGCGGAGTACGCATCAGGCCGCCACCTCTCCGGTCGCGGGAAGAATGGCCTGCACGGTCTTGCCCACGACCACGTCATCAGCACTCCGCAGGACATCCCAGGACAGCCGGCCCCAGTAGTGGGTTATCCACCACAGTCCCGCGGGCGTCGCCTCCGGCTCCGTGAACTGGTTGGCGATGTTCGCGAAGCCGGGGAAGCCGGGCAGTCCGTCGTCCGCTTCGATCAGCAACTCGTCCGTCTCGTCGATGACGCCCAGGCACAGCCGGACGCAACCGTCACCGAGCGGCCTCCCGTGGCGCACCGCGTTGTCCACGAGATGACCCGCCACGCGGGCGGCGACATCCACGTCGCCGCGCCAGTGAGCCATCGTCAGTGACGGGCGAATGCGCAGCCTGGCGTTCGCGCACGCCCCTTGGTTCGCGACCAGAGCAGTGCTCCAACGGAACCGAGCCTCGGCGCCCAACGGTAGGAGTGTCAGCCCGCCCGCGGGCCTCTCGCCACTCGTGTGCAGTTCAGTACCAGGCGGCGCATGCGGGGCTAAAGCCTCTCTGTTGGCGGGGGAAATTGTGCGCTGTTGAGGGTTCACGGGAGGCTCCCATGGGTTCGGCGCTCGGCCGGGCACTACGGCGGACGAGGCGGCCGGGGA
The DNA here is from genome assembly GCF_053593435.1 of Streptomyces sp. NPDC002306. Lineage (NCBI taxonomy): Bacteria > Bacillati > Actinomycetota > Actinomycetes > Kitasatosporales > Streptomycetaceae > Streptomyces > Streptomyces sp. NPDC002306. The sequence goes on along the minus strand of NZ_JBSFCK010000065.1, from coordinate 16,919 downwards.
CGATGGCTGCCACTCGTGGAGCGGCTGGTCAGTAACCACATAACTCCGCCGTGCAGCAAGTTGATTAGGGCGATCGGGCCCCGATCCGACCGAATACCCTAGGACGATTTGACTTCTGCTTTACCTGACTACGACAGGGTGCCACTACCGTGCCTGCATGGACGCCACGCAGAACGAGGCTCTAAAAGCGTGGATGGACGAGCGCGGATACAGCTCCAATAGCCTGGCTGAAGCGGTGAACAACTCCCTTGAACGGCTCACCGGACGGCCTGGCGGACTGGACGGCTCCTCCGTCCGGGATTGGAAGGCAGGTAGGGTCCGCTGGCCAAAATCCGCTACCCGCAGGGCGCTTGAGGATGTCAGCGGCTTATCCCCCACCGCCTTAGGGTTTGTGGCACGAGGCAGGCCTTCGTCCATCCCAGCCACACCGCAGGAGGACTCCGACATGAAGCGTCGCAATCTCGTCGGCGGTATGGCGGCCGCCGCCGTAGCAGCAGCCGCTCCCGGCGCCACAGGACCCCGCCGCATCGGCAAAAGCGACGTCAGTCGCCTGCAGCAGCGCTTCGCCGAGGTCATCGCCAGCGATCACCGCTACGGCGGCCAGCTCGGCATCGAGCAGCAAGCCACAACACTTGCCAACGAGGCACTCAATCTTCAGAGCGCCGGCAACGCCACCCAACGCGTACGCAACAACTTGTACGGCTGCGCCGCCTCATTCCGATCTTCCGCAATGTGGGCGGCAATCGACGGTCGCCGCTACGCCGACGCGATGACACATATGCGCGAGGCTCAAGCTCTCGCCGAGATGTCTGGAGACCAAGCGATCAAGTTCCGCATCTGGAGCCACGCAGGGGCTATGTACCGTCATATTGGTCGCCCAGCCGAGGCTTTTGCCGCAAACGACGTCGCACGCAACCTGCACATCACGCGCCGGGACCCCATGTTCGCCTCCCTCGGCCTGGCCCGGCAGGCAGCCATCCACGGCGCAGCGCAGGACCACACAGGCACTCGCCGAGCACTCGACCAAGCGCAGGATGCCTTGCAACGCATGAACCCAGATGACTACCGGCCGGTATGGCTACTCGCCTTTTACGACCAAGCCGAGCTCAACTCCCTCGCTCTCTCCGCCTTCCTCTCACTCGGCGACTACCCGACCGCCGAGTCCCACGCTCACCGCTGCCTGGCCACCCTGCGGCCCCACATGCGCCGGTCTCACGCCATCACCACCACGCGCCTCGCACACGCCCAGCTCGCCCAAGGAGACTTTGAGGCCGCTGCGGCTACGGCCATGCGAGTACCTGCCGACGCCGCGACTCAGCACGCGCGGGTCTCCCGCATGCTGCAAGAGTTCGGCGCCGCGCTCCGTGCACGGGCACCGCGCAGTTCCAGTGTGCAGACCTGGACCGACCACACCCGCAATGCCTGGAAGGCCACCGCATGACCGGGACACCCACGACCGAACTCCGCACGTTCACCAAACTGGGCCCCATCCGCGGTGACATCCTCGACGTGTACGCCGAGGTGCGAGCCCCGCTGCTGCACATGCCGAACTACGCGGTAACCGCATTCGGCGAGCGGCTGGACCGGCACAGCGCTGAACCGGGGTTCGCGGTTGTCCTCGCATACGCCGACGGGCACCCGGTCGGCTACGCCTACGGCAATCGCATCGAACACGGTGACCGATACTGGCAGCGCACCGCCCCAGAACCGGCCGAGGAGTACACCCGCCGCCCGGCCGTGGCCCTGAAAGAGATCGGTGTACGGAACGCGTGGCGCGGAACCGGGGTAGCGCGGCATATGCACGACGCCTTCCTCGCCGCGCGGGACGAGTCGTACGTGACGCTCATGGTGAACCCCGCGGCCGGCAATGGAAAGGTTCACAGGCTGTACCACTCGTGGGGCTACCAAGACCTCGGCCAGAGCCAACCATCACCAGCATCGCCAGTGCTCACCGTGATGATTCGCGCCGCCCGCTGACATGCGCAGCTGATGCCACCGCCGCTGTCGTCGTCACTGGGCAAGAAATGCCGCGCTACCACGGCCGCAGCACTGCGCTAGGCGGATCAGCGGGCCACCCGCGCGAGCTGCGCAGTGGGCCGGGGCGGCACACTCGTCTCGGGTTCCTCAGCCGGTGTCTCCCCCTCAGCGGTCCAGTGCGGGCAGGTAGACCAGGCCAGTGTCGAGCATGATGCGGTTGACGTGCACTGTCCGGGGGCGCGGGAGCTGGTCTACGCACGGCAGGAGTGGAGCGACCGTAGCCCCTTCCGGAACAGACGCTGCCGATATCAGTGCCAGCCGAGTTGGCTTCTCGACGGCGTGCTCGATGTGGGGTGGAACACGGGGCCGGGGCCCGAGAGGTCCACCACTCCGGGTTCGACCAGATTGACCGGATTCGGGTCCTGGACATCGGGATGCACGCCACCCTGTCACCCGAACGTTCCTAAGTGAGCGCTTTGTTGCACGACATTACCGGCAGTAGCGCAAGAGGGTACTTATTCCCTCCACCACCTCTCCTCTCGCACCCCCGACACGGCCGCAGAAGCCGCCGCGGCACAGAACCCGTTCCCGCCCGTGAAGGCGTGGTCCGAGCTTGCCGGTTGGCGATGGTGCGTGGTGAAGTCCGACGGGGTGGGCGTGCGGTGAGGACTGCACAGCCACCGGAGCAGAAGAGGAAGTGGCATAGGTCGTTGTATGAGTACCGCACGATGAGTGCACCGTCGCTGGTGTCTCCTGATATGGCCGCCTGGGCGCGAGATCGGCTCGACGGGGGCTGGGCGGCGGTGTTCCTGCCTGAAGAGCCTGCCCGTCTTGGACGAATGTTGCTCTGGCAGCCTGCCGGCGCGGTTGCCGGGGAGAATGTTCTCCCCCTGGGCGTGGAAGCCACTTCGGTGGAACTGGTGTTGCCGCACGGCCGTTCGGTCAGGCGGCGTAGGGTGGAGGGGTTCGGGCTTCCTCCCGCCGTGGCTGTGTGCGCGTTGGCTGGAGCGCGGCCGCCGCATCCGTCCGCTGCCGCCTGGCAGGCGGCTGCCCGCCTCGCGCTGCGGTTGCTCGCCGACCATCGCGTGCATCCGGGTCTTACGCCCGCCGGCTACGACAGCTGGCAGGCGGGTCCGTTCACCGCCGCCCAGCGGCAGACGCTCAGTGCTCTGGCTGCTGCGTTCCCGCCTCATGCCCACTGTCTGCCTGAACCCGGTCCCGGTGCGCTACGGATCGCCGAACCGGCTGGCCTGGTGCGCCGGTTCTGTGACGCGGTCGCGGACGATCTGGTGCGTACCCCGGCCGCGCCGCTTGTCGTGGGGGCGTCGCCGTATGCCTGGCGTGAGACGCGTGCGGTGCCGGCCCTGCGGGAGTGGGTGCAGGAGACGGCCGCCGCGCTGAGCGCCGATGTCGGTGTCTCACTGCGCGTGGACGTGCCCGAGGGACGGCGCCGGCAGTTTCGGGCTGTCCTGCACCTGCACAGCGCGGCGGATGCGTCGTTCGTCGTGGAGGCTGCACGGCTGTGGAACACACCGGCCGAAGTGGAGCGGCTGCTCGGCCCTCGCGCCGAGACCGAAACACTGCTCGCGCTGCGCCGAGGTGCGCGCGTCTGGCCCCCGCTGCAGCGGCTGCTGAAAGAAGCCGCTCCCGACCAGCTCCGGCTCAGTGACGACGAGGCATTCGAGCTGCTGGGCGATGCCACCGACACACTGCGCGCAGCGGGGATCGACGTGCACTGGCCGCGTGAGCTGGTCAAGGCGCTCACGGCGACCGCTCAGATCGCCCAGCGCACCGCCCCCGGCTCCAGCGCGGGCGGTTTGTTGGACGCGGACGCTCTGCTCGACTTTTGCTGGCAGGTCTCGCTGGGCGGTGAGCCGCTGACCGGGGCCGAGATGGACGTCCTCGCCGAGGCGCGCCGTCCTCTAGTCCGGCTGCGTGAGCAATGGGTCATCGCCGATGCGAAGCTGGTGGCCCGCGCCCGGCGCCGCCGCCTGCAGCCGCTCACGCCGATGGAGGCCTTGGCCGCCGCGCTGAGCGGTGAAGTGGAGCGGGACGGGGAGACGTTCGCCTGCGAGGCGGTCGGTGCGCTCGGCGATCTGGTCGCCCGTATCCGCGATCCCGCATCCCGCACGCCCGCTGCGCAGCCTGCCGCTCTCAAGGGGACCTTGCGCGGCTATCAGAAGCGGGGGCTGGCCTGGCTGGCCGAGATGTGTGAGCTCGGCCTCGGCGGCTGCCTCGCCGACGACATGGGCCTGGGCAAGACCATCACGCTGCTCGCCCTGCACCTGCACCGCCAGAGCGAGCCCGCCACCGCGGGGCCCACCCTCGTCGTCTGCCCTACCTCGCTGCTGGGCAACTGGCAGCGCGAAGCGGCCAGGTTCGCACCGGACACGCGGGTGCGCCGCTATCACGGCGGCGATCGCCACCTGGAGGACCTGGCCGACGACGAGATCGTCCTGGTCACCTACGGGGTGCTGCGCCGCGACCGCGCGGTCCTCGGCGAGACCGCCTGGTCGCTGATTGCCGCGGACGAGGCACAGCACGTCAAGAACCCCTACGCCGTCACCGCCCGCGCACTGCGCGCCTTGCCCGCCCGGACGCGTGTCGCGCTGACCGGCACTCCGGTGGAGAACAATCTCAGCGAACTGTGGGCGATCCTCGACTGGACCACCCCGGGGCTCCTCGGTCCCCTCTCCGCCTTCCGCAGCCGGCACGCCCGCGTGATCGAGGCGGAACAGGATCCCCACGCCGCAGCACACCTGTCCCGTCTGGTCCGTCCCTTCCTGCTGCGCCGCAAGAAGTCCGACCCCGGCATCGCTCCTGAGCTGCCGGCCAAGACCGAGACCGACCACGTCGTGCCGCTGAGCACCGAACAGGCCGCCCTGTATGAGGCGGTGGTCCGTGAGAGCATGGCGAAGATCGCGGAATCCGAGGGGATCGCCCGGCGCGGCCTGGTGCTGAAACTGCTCACCGGACTCAAGCAGATCTGCAACCACCCCGCCCAGTACCTGCGCCAGTCCACGCCGCTCGAAGGCCGCTCGGGCAAAATCGATCTGCTCGATGAACTGCTCGACACCATCACCGCCGAGGGGGAATCGGTGCTGGTCTTCACCCAGTACAAGCAGATGGCAACCCTGCTGCAAACGCACCTCGCCGATCGCAGCATTCCCACGCTCTTCCTGCACGGCGGCACCCCCGCAGCCCGGCGTGAGGAGATGGTGGAAGCCTTCCAGCGCGGCGACGTACCGGTGTTCCTGCTGTCGCTGAAGGCGGCGGGCACCGGGCTCAACCTCACCCGGGCCACCCACGTCGTCCACTACGACCGCTGGTGGAACCCGGCCGTCGAGGACCAGGCCACCGACCGCGCCTACCGCATCGGCCAGGACAAGCCCGTCCAGGTACACCGGCTCCTCACAGAGGGAACCGTGGAGGACAAGGTGGCGGCGCTGCTCGAATCCAAGCGTGCGCTCGCCGACGCCGTCGTCGGCTCCGGCGAGGCCGCGCTGAGTGAACTGTCCGACGCCGATCTCGCCAACCTCGTCGCCCTGGGCAGGCAGTCATGAGCTCCTCGATCCCCGGCCCGCGCCGGGCGCCGGCCCGCGGCAGACGTGCCTTCGCCGACACCTGGTGGGGCCAGGCATGGGTGACAGCCCTGGAAGACTCCACCCTGGATGCGGGGCGTCTGTCGCGCGGGCGGACCTACGCCCGCCGCGGCATGGTCGGCCCAGTCACCATCGATCCCGGCCACGTCCAGGCCGCAGTCCAGGGCAGCCGACCCCGCCCCTACAGCTGCGCCGTCCGCCTGCCCGTCCTGACCGGCGGCCAGTGGGACACCCTGCTCAAGACCATCGCCGCCCGCGCCGGACACCTCGCGGCCCTCCTGGACGGCGAAATGCCCGCCGACCTCGTCGACGACGCCCACCAGGCACGCGTCCCGTTCCTCCCGCAGCCCACCGAACTCGATCCCGAGTGCTCCTGCCCCGACTGGGGCCACCCCTGCAAGCACGCGGCCGCGCTCTGCTACGCCATCGCCGCCACCATCGACGACGACCCCTTCGTGCTCTTCGTACTACGGGGCCGGACTCGGCAGGAGGTCTTCGCCCAGCTGCGCGCACGCCGCACGGCGGGCCGGACGGTGCACTCCCCGACCACCCCGGCCGGCGTCCCCGCCGCCGGCGCCTATGCCGCCTGGGATGCCCTCGACACTCCGACGCTGCCCGAGGTGCCCGCACCAGCCGCCCTTTCCGGCACACTGCCCATCGTCCCGCCGCCCGGCAGCGGCCTGAGCGCAGCCGGCCTGGAACACCTGCGGGCCGACGCCGCCACACGCGCTGCCCGCCTCCTGGCCGGCGACACCGCCAGCCTGCACCTGTCCCAACAGCACGACGCCTTCCGCATCGCCGCGAGCATCCCCGAACCCGCATGGCTCCCTCGCCTGATCCACAACACCGGCCACACACCCGCCGAGTTCGCCCGCCTCACCCGCGCCTGGCACCACAACGGCCCTCTCGGCGTCACCGTCGCCGAACAACCCCACACCCCCGACCCGACGACGATGACCGCAGCCCGCGCCGCCTTGACCACAGCCCTCACCGAGATGACCGACGACGCCCGTGTCCCTCTCAGGGCCTGGCGCAACCGCCTCACTCTCACCGACCAGGGCATCCAACTGCGCCTGGGACCCGACTCCCGCTGGTATCCCTACCTCCGAGGCGAGGACGGCCAATGGTGGCCCGCAGCACCAGCCGACACCGACCCCGTCGCAGCACTCACCACCGTCTGGCACCAAGCCGACCACTAAGGGCCCGCAGAGGAACAACATGCGGGCGGCCACCCCACCGAACTGCGGCATCAAGTCTCAAAGCCGGCAAGTTAATTCTCTGCGGGCCCTAAGAGTCATCCCGTAATGGGATGTCGTCCGTCCGGTTCCTGTTCGGGTGGGCCGCCGGGTGGCGGCGTGTTCCGTACTGGGGCGGCTGTTCCGACGTGGGCCTTGTGCCGCGTGGTTGCGGGTCGGGTCTCATTCGGGGTGGGCCGGTACCGGTCGGTCGTGTTTCGCCGAGCAGAGGCCTGCGGTTCCGGTGTTCCGGAGGTGCGGGCTGCCGCGTGGGTGCGGCCCCGGCTGGGGCGGGCACCGCGCTGCGGTTGCCGCTAGCCGCCGACACCGGCCCGGCGTGGGCGCTCGCCACGGGCGTGGTCGAGGGCCGTCCGGCCGTCGCTGCGGGTGGCGACGACCGGACGGTACGCGTGTGGGACCTGGTCGCACACCGTCGGGTGAGCCCGGACCTGACCTTCCCCTCGGAAGTGACCGCCCTGGCCATGGCACCCGACGGGCGGCTGGCTGTGGGCTTCGGGCCCGACCTGGCGGTCTTCATCCCGCACTCGCCGGCCCGAGCAGCGACCACCCATCCGCCAGAAGGACCAGCCCCGTAGCGCCATGCAGTCGAGTACCGGAGTTCGGGACAGACCGCCCGATGAGCAGACTCGTGCCGTAGGCCTCTCCTGACGTCGCTGTCGTTCCAGAAAATCCACTTGCTGTCAGCGAACGACGCCTCGGACGGGATGGCCCCGATGTCCGTGGCAAGGCAGTAGGCCGCCACCTCCCAGTCAATCCACTCACGCATCTGTTCTGCCAGAGTGCCATGTCGTTTGCGCCTCAGGCTGTGCCCCGGAAGACTTTGGGGCACAGCCTGTAATTGGCGTGTTGGCAAGTCGCCTGAGACCTCACCACTCTTCTTTGCTCCAGCGTCGTCGCACCTCATGGCGGACAGCTTCGAGAAATTCCCCTGGAGGCATATATTCATGATCTACGATGTAATGAGTGATCAAATTTGGCGCGACGTACAACGTGCCGTCATCCGACTTGACCCTGATCTCCGCACTACCCAATGAATAGCTGGCTTCAAATCTCTGCGACCAAACTTCCTGAAGCTCGAGTTTTCCGCAGAAGGTGCAGTAGTGAAACCCGCGACTCTGCTCCTCAAGTAGGTAGCCCAGATCAGCGAGATTTTCGATGTCGTCAACCTCAACTTCCCCTTTTCGGAACTCATGCCCTTTTATGAGCCAGCCGATCGTCGTTCCCTCCGGCGGGGAATAGTAGTCGTAGTCGTATAGACCGAAATCCGGATAGTACGGCATTCTAGCTCGATTCCAGCGAAGAATGCGGTCGGCCACCCCCTAGGTGGTCGACCGCACCCACTTCTTGATACTCAGCAGTCCCATGCCTAATGCAACTCGGCCACAGGCGCAAGGACCCAGCCGCCTATGGAAGGACGGGACTGGCACTGGTCGTCACGGTAGGACTTGAACCTCCGACTTCTTCCGCATCAGGGAAGCGCTCAACTGAGCTGCGTGACGCGGGAAACTAGCTGAAAGCCAGCGAAGCATGCGTCTCCGTAGACGGGATCGAACCGTCGACCTCATCCTTGTGAGAGCTGCTGAGCTATACGGAGCTGGGCACGCCGCTGACCTCCATGCGCAGCGGTCGTAACCCTACGCATGGACATAACGAAGCCCATGTACGAATGTCCGGTTCAGCCTGTTTTTGCAAATGGTGCAAGATTCAGGTAAAAACTCTGCTTCTCGAGAACGCCACCCTTCAGGTCGGCACCCCGCTGAGGAACCGTACCCAAGACGACAAAGGGGCATAATTCAACCACGTTCAGCGGAAGCGCTCGGAACCTCAAGCCGTGGCCTCGGCCATAAAATTTTCGGAGGTAAAACATGGACGTTGTGTGGTCCATGACATCGGCGCAATCCGCACGCTTCGATTCCACCGAGAGGCACTCGGAACTGCATGACCTTGTGAGCGCCTTCAGGGAACTGCGAGCTAGCGGTCAGGGGCATCTGGAAGTCAATTTCCCGGATAGTCTGTACCCCTATTTGACCCTCAGTTTCCTGGGTGATCATGCCGTCATTCATCTCTTCACCTCCGAGGGCAGTGTTTCCCTTCTTCATGGGGATGGCTCTGTTTCTCCGGAGGGAGAAGTCGACGTTCCGGTCATGGACGATCTAGGAACCTTCACAGGTGACTTCGTCATGGGAGTCGATCGCGCATGGGATGTTACGGAGAATTTCGTCCGAGCGGGAACGGTCGAAGGGCTCGGAGAGTGGTGTGAGCTGTAGCAAAATTTAGCCTCTTGCGTAGCACTCGAACATGTCAAGAACGGCCAACTGGTCAGGAGCAACGCATGAAGAAGGCGCTCACCCACCGAGTAGCACCGATTTTTCTGCTAACGCAGGCCGCATACCTCGCCCTGCTCGAGTTCGCGTTCGCCTTTCTGACGCCAGAGACTGGGGAACTCGACCACACCGAGCCTGCAGGAAGCGATGTCCTCATCTACGCCGCCGTGGTCGGGGCCGTGTTCCTGGGCCTGATCGGAGGTACCGTACTGCTGAGCTCCAGGCAGGCTCGGAATAGGACGGCTGGACGCCCTTTGCGCGTCGTGTGGTTGGCACTGCTCGGGCTCGGCGAAATCGCAGTCGCTGGAATGTTCCTAAAGTCAATAGTGTCCGAATCGATAGGGACGGATACGGTAATCGGCGTGCTCGCCATCGTCATAAGCTGCGGGCTGGCACTCTGCTGCTCCGCCGAAGTCAGAGAAGCGATGCGCCGAACACCACCTGGGTTCAACTAAAGCTTGTCCCGTAAACGATCTCCGTACCCCGCGACCAGTAGCCCTGCCTGCTGGTCCGGACGTGCGGCAGACTTCTGGGACCAGACATGGCCGAAGGGATGGGGAAGGCGCATAGAACACATCAGTGAGTCGTTGACGGGCTGTGGTCCGTCGGTGCTGGACGCGCTTGGCGTTGCTGGGTGGACAGCAGGTCGCAAGATCGCCACTGGAGAGTGGGCACAGCAACTGGAGGCCGCTGGGTTCGAGCTCAATGACACGGCGATCACGGTCTGGGCCGAGTTCGGCGAGCTGACGATCAAGAGCTGCCCCGCTCGCGTCCCCGCCTCGTCCCTGCACATGGACCCCGTTGACGCCTGCGTCGACACCGCGGCGGAAGCGTCCAAACTGAGGTACCGATACGCAGAGAACTACAGCCCTCTGGGTATGTGGTCGGTCCAGTTCAGGTCGTATATCGCGGCCAGCGGGCGCGTCGTCGCCGTCGGGCCGAACGTACTCTGGCCCCTGGGGTCGACCTTCGCGGAGGCGCTGACCTACGTGGTGGAAGGCGATGCCGGCGTCAATCGTGCAGAACGAGCAGGCTGGCTCGCCAACTGCCTGACCGGCGGATGAGACGATCTTGCGGTGGCTGGTGTGATCACGGCGTCGGAGCCGTCCTGGATAGCCCCGTTCACCGGGCTGAGCCCTCGCCTGTTCGGCAAGTTGGTGACCGTCCTGCGGCGGAAGGGTGCGGACGCCGTGCGCAAGGGCCGGCCGTGGAGCCTCCCGCTGGAGGACCGGGCTCTGCTACTTGCGACCTACTGGCGCACGAACTTGACGATGCGCCAACTGGCACCGCTGTTCGGGGTGTCCAAGTCGTCGGCGGACCGTATCATCGACCACCTCGGGCCGATGCTCGCGCTCCAGCCCCGCAGGCGGTTTGCCAAGGACACCGTGCTCATCGTGGACGGCACCCTGGTCCCCACCCGCGACCACACCATCGCCGCGCAGTCGAAGAACTACCGGTACTCCACCAACCACCAGGTCGTCATCGATGCGGACACCCGCCTGGTCGTGGTGGTCGGCCGGGGCCTTGCCCGGCAACCGCAACGACTGCAAGGCGTGGGAGGAATCCGGCGCCAAAGCCGCCGTCGGCACAACGCTCACGATTGCGACGGCGGCTATCCCGGCACCGGGCTCGTCATGCCCCACCGCCGACGCAAGGGCGAAGACCTTCCGGACTGGAAGGAAGCACACAACCAGTCCCACAAGCAGGTACGCGCCCGCGTCGAGCACATCTTCGCCCGCATGAAGACCTGGAAGATCCTCCGCAACTGCCGACTCAAAGGCGACGGCGTCCACCACGCCATGCTCGGAATCGCGCGGATGCACAACCTCGCCCTCGCCGGATAGGCGAGCGGACCGCACCGCCGCCGACCCTGCTCCCGGCAACTCAAAGATCATTTACAGGACAGCCCTTAGTCGTTGCAACACTCCGACAGGACTGTGCAATGACTGGCAGGTGACTCACCGCTGCGTGCGGCCTGGGCAGCGGAGGCGGGCGGGGCATGTGCGGGAAGTCGCGCCGGTTGGCGCGAGTCGCTACCGATGGCAGGTGGCTGTCAGCGCCCTCGCGTAGGTTCTGTCGGTTCGGCTCGACAGGCGGGCCGTCAAGCCGAGGGATTCGCCGTAGTGAGCATCCACCTGCACTTTCGCGCCGTGGCTGGGCGTGAGATCCGCGACGACCACGCCTGGCTCGCTGCGTTCATGGCTGAGGCTTGGGAGAACAACGATGACGAACAGGCTGCGGGCATCGCCCACGCCATCAACAAAGATGGGGACGCCGTCGACGACTTCTACGCCGCGGCCGATGCGCTCTTGACCGACGCCGGCGAACCCTGGACACTCCCGATCTACGGCGGCCGTCCCGTGTCCCACAGCGCTGACGCCGGCCCCTCCGATCCTCCGCTGATGCTTCTGGAGCCGCCCGCGGTGTCACAAGCCGCGCGCTTCCTTGCGTCTGTCTCATTCGACCAACTGTGGAACATTGTCGGCGCCGACTTCATTGCCCTCGGCTGGACCAGACAGGAACTCCTCGAACATCACCAGGACCTCGAGGAGTTCTACAGGCAGGCAGCTTCGGCGGACCACGCCGTCGTCAAAGCGGTGTGGGCTTGAGACAGGGCCACGCTCTGACCACAGGCATTCGTTGACGGCTGCCACCAATGCAGGCGTCTCGTAGAGGACCGCGGCGACCCGGGCCGACCGTGCCGGCCGCTGCTGATCCTCTGCCGCCACCGCGGCCAGAGCGGGAACGAACGGGCGGCCACGTCTCCACGCTGAAGCCGTCACTGCCGCTCGTCCAGGTGCGGAAGCAGCGCGGACAACATCACAGCGCGTTGCTCGGCGGGCTCCTCCGGTGCGCCGTCGACTATGCCGGTCCGGCCTGCGTCGGTCTTCGGGCTTCAGACTGCAGCGGGTTGAGGTTCGCGATTGCCTTCGCCGGCCGCGTGCGGACGGTGGTGGACAAGGAAGGGTCGGCGTCGGCCCGCAAGCGAAACGAGTTGCGTGTGATGCCTGGCCGTCTTCTCTCCCCTGCCCGTGCCCTGCCGGCGCCGCTGAAAGCTCTGACGCGGAGCCTTGAGGCGCGAGGCGTCAGCGTCGACGTCGAGCTCGCCCGTGACATCGCGCGTTGTGACGAGGGCACGCGAGGCCTTGCGGCACGGCACGTCCTCACGAAGGTGGGAGCCAGCAGGATCGCGCGGCCAGACGGCTATCGTGTCGACGCCCGCAGCGGATATGTCCATCCTGTCGCGGTGAACGTGCCGAGCTGAGCCATCCGTCTCCCGGACGTGTTCATTCCCCGGGAAGGCTACGCCTTCGTGGCCGTGCGGCTCCTACATCATGAGCTCGCTGCTCTGGCACATGTCGCGGATGACGCGGTCCTGCTCGCCGCACTGCGTGAATCCTCGCCGTGGGACATGCTCGCGCAGCTGGCGGACGGCAGCCTGTCCGCCGTCCGGATCAAGAACGAAGTGTTCTCGGCCGTGTACCGGCGTCGGTATACGGCCGATCCAGAGCTGCGTGACCTGTGTCCGGCGCTGTTCGCCTACATCAATGCGATGCACCGGGCCGGAACCGCTCCGCTCCAGGCGGTCCGTCCGCTGGCCGCTGATACCGCCTATGAGACGTTCATGCAGGCCGCCCGGCACAGTTGCGGTGACCTGGTCCTCATGACCCGGGTTCTGGGGGTGCGCCGGCTATGAAGTCCTGGGTCAGTCCCACCAGAGCACGAGGAGTAGGTGCCGTTGGGATGCAGCAAGGCAGAACTCGCGCAGGGCATTGAAGTGCCCCAGCAGGTAATTCCTCGGGCCACCGACGATCTTGTCCGCTCCATGACCGATCAAGGATGCGGCCTCGGTGTCGTCGGTCGGCAGGCCGGCCAAGACGGCCGGAAAATCGATTTGACCGAGCAGTTCCGAGACGCGGGCCACTTGAGCTGCGGAAAGGGCGGTGGGAGGTGGTCCGAAGGGACCGATGGCATGCGGGTGTGTGTTGAGAAAGCCGAGATCGATCGCCGAGTTGCCCTCGGTGGCCTGCCGGAGAGCATCGAGGTGGGCTCCGTCGAGACCTGCCAGCTTGCAGACGCGTTCCAACAGGGGCGGTGCCCAGTCCAGGTCCAGGACGTCCGCCGACGGCGGATCCCAGTGGGGATCTCCATCGGTCGATGTTCCGGCTGACTGACGACAGGCGGCGAGATACTCCGCCGGGACGCGGGCGAGTTGTTGGGTGACGGCCATGACGGCAGTATCCCGACGGCGTCCACCGGTTTTCCTACTTGGTTGGGGTCTTGGCGGGCTTGTCGGTGGGGTTCTTGGGGCGGTAGCTGGGGCCGTTCATGATGACCTGGTGAGCTGAACCGGATTTTGTAGCGGCTCTGAAGCCAGGCATGATCGCCTCGGCAGATGGGAGAACACAGCTCCGATGCCTGCACCACGGAAATACCCCAAGACCACGGAGCTAGGGCCGGTCCGCGGTTGTCAACGGGGCCGGGGAAGTCGGGGGAAATACCGGTCACGGCAACGGGGCTCCTGGTAGAGCGAGGAAGCCGACCAAGGTCTTCCTGCTTGAAGGAGCCCCGTTGCCCGTTCAGTGCCCGGCGCTCGCTTCCGGGAGTTTCATGTACGGGGCGAACAAGAAAGGCAGGGTGTGGTCCGAACAGGACATCATCGGGATGCGCTACTACGGAGGGGGAGACGGGAAGAAAAAGCGGTCCGCAGTTCCGAGCCCCACGCCAGGGGCCAGCCCGAACGTAGAGGTCATCCCCCGCTCGTCGAGCCAGCCGACTGCTGGCCCGTCGCCGTCAACGGCCTTGGTGGAGCTGCACCCGTCGAAGGCGACCGTGCGCCAGCACCGGTAGCGCACCCCGGGTGTGAACGGCTGCGCCACGGGACCGGCCAGCGTCTCGAACAGTAACCGCAACGGCGCGATACCCAGCCGCCGGCGCACCTCTCGCAGCGCCTTCTCCGACGGACGCGGTGGAAGGAGCGCGCACAGCCCGGCGGCCAGCTTGTCCCACACACGCACGTACCCCAGCTGCGGAAAGAGAGCCAGTGCCAGGACGAAGTACACACCCACCCTCGACGGAAGCAGACGCAGCCTCCGCTGAGTGCCGCCGGTACGTTTCAGCACGTCATCGACCAGTTCAAAGGGCAACTGCCGGGTCAGCTCGCCCAGATGCCCCGGAGCGAAGACGCCGTCGGCGACGGTGACGGTGACGGTGACGGTGACGCTGACGGACGACGTGAGGGTGACGGTGGGACACTGAACGGGCAACGGGGCTCCTTCAAGCAGGAAGACCTTGGTCGGCTTCCTCGCTCTACCAGGAGCCCCGTCGCCGTGACCGGTATTTCCCCCGACTTCCCCGGCCCCGTTGACAACCGCGGACCGGCCCTAACTCCGTGGTCTTGGAAATACCCCGACGAGCTCCGTGAGCGAGTCGTCCGCGAAGTCCAGACCTGCGGTCGTCCGGTCGCTCACGTCGCGAAGGACTTGGGCATCCACAAGGAGGCCCTGCGCGGCTGGGTCCGCCAGGCCGAGGCCGACAAGGGTGACCGGCCTGATGTCGACGTACGACCCAAGCTGGCCCTGGCAAGGTTTTCGTGAAGCGGGGCTGTGCCACCGTGCGCCGGTGACGTTCCGTCACAGGTAGTGGGACTGTCAGCGAGCGTGATGCCCTCGTACGGATGGTGTCTCCGCACCTTGATGTGGTGCGGGTGGAGCGAGTGTGGGTGGCGGGCAGTGTGGTCCGTATCGCCGCGTGCACGCGTGAGTTGTTGGTGGCGTGTCCCCGGACTGCGGTCGCGGTTCTGCACGGGTGCGCAGTCGCTACTGCCGCACATTGACCGATGTCGCTGTCGGTGGGCGTCCGGTGCTGATCGGGCTGTCGGTGCGGCGGTTGTTCTGGGTCGTGTCTCGCTTCGTGGTGTAGGGGATCAAGCCTTACGCGTTCCAGCACAAAGCGCCTGACGATCTCCGGAGAGGGTGCAGCCCACGAGATCGCCAGCCGGGACGGGTTGAACACCAGGTCTTGCAGAGCCACTGCCCCCGACCTACGGATTCCGGTGCCTTGATCGACTGCACCACCCAGCGGGACGGCATCAACCCGCGCCCAGGAACCTCAAGGAGCAGGAGCGGCGTCTTTCTGGTACGGACGGGACAGTCATCGGGGTTGCCGCGAAGGGCTGAGCGCCAACGCGGGCTACGACCATCCGGCGAGGCGAGTGGCCCTGTCATGCCGACAGGCAACTCCGCAATTGTGCGGCCCCTGCGACGAGTTGAGCAGAAGCGTCCACATCTCGCCGATCGGTGTCACTCGGGGGCGGCTGTGGACCGTCGTCCTCGTTGACGCTCACACCCTTGCGAGGAGGGCGGGCTAGCGGAACAGACCTTCACCAGGTACCTTGTGCCGCATGGTACTGCCGGATGGAGCACGTTCTGGAGTGAGTCAACTCCGGCGCGGAATTTTGCAGTTCTGCGTCTTGGCGCTGCTGCGTGGCGGCGAGAGGTACGCCTTTGAACTGGTTCGAGAACTGTGCGAAGCTCACGGACTCGTCACCAGTGAGGGCACCATCTACCCACTGCTCTCACGGCTCCGGAAGGAGGGGTGGGTCGACACCGTCTGGAAGGAATCCGATTCAGGACCCCCACGCCGGTACTACACCCTGACCGCGACGGGGCGCCGAGCACTGGACGAGTTCGCTCGCGAGTGGATGTCTTTCAAAACTTCCGTTGACAACCTCCTGGACAGTGAGGAGAGCCACGAGTGACCTCAAGACGACATAAGCTCATAGATGAGTACCTGGAACGATTTGACAACGCGTCTGTATTCCTCCCCGCTGATCGACGCGAAGAACTCAAGCAGGAGATCGTCGAACACATAGACGCCGGCTTGGAGGCAGCAGACGCGCAGGATGCCGACGCAGTCCGCACCGTCCTGGATCGGTTGGGGCCGCCCGCGAACATCGTGGCCGCTGAGCTCAGCGGCCAACGGTCCACTGGTTCCACCCCAGTGGTCAGACCTGTTGCCCTTGCCGCCGACATGGCGCACAAACACGAGACCGACCGCCAGGACCAGCTGCAACAGGACAAGCGCGCCGAGCCTCCAGCATCTTCGCCAACACCTCGAAGAAGGAAGATCCTCCTGATCGGGCTGGCAGGGACAGTACTCGTTGTCGGCGCGCTGGCCTTCGGCATCACACCCAGCAACGATGCGCCTGACTATCAGGGACCGACCCTCGCTCCATCCCAAAATGAAGTCAGCGGCAATACGCCGCCAAGCGAGCAGCCCACCGGCAGCAGCGACAACCCCACTGCACTGCCCTCCGACGGGCACACCAACGCCCAGGACAACCCCACGGGCGCAACACCCTGACGATCACACACCGGCAGGACGGCATCCATCAGACATAGGGTGTCGGTGGTCTTCGAAAAGAGGTTCTGGATCACTTTCAGTGCCAGGGCCACGGAGGGTCACCGAAGCCGCCATCACCGACCCGATCGCAGTGTACGGGCTGCTGGAGGTGCTGCGAAAAGCCGGGGCCACCGTGACTTGTTCAGCCCGCCCGTCCCCTTCACTTCTTCATGGTCCCGCGGCGTAAGGGGGTGCGCAGAGACGGATGTGGGCAGGCCAACCATGCGTATGTGGGCCGTTGACCTGGCGTGATGTGGATGACTAAGAGATATCCCGTAATGGGGCGCAGGTCGTGTCGGGGTGGGGTGGTGGCGGCGGTTACCGGATGTCTAGTTTGAGGTTGTGGAGTGCGGCGA
>NZ_JBSFCK010000064.1:0-18561 GCF_053593435.1 Streptomyces sp. NPDC002306 | reverse complement strand
AAGACCCGATAAGTCCGACGCGCTCGAAGCCACCCCAACCACCCCCGGGACCCACTGCCAACCAGCCTACGCCCACTACAAAAGCAACGGCATTGCATCTAAATCCTGTTCCGCGTGCACGCAGAAGGATGAACCAGCCGCCTGGGCAATAGGGCCAGGTGCCAGGCAGTAAGGCTGGCCATCCGTCACGGTAAGTTTGTGACGTCGTTCAACTTCCCCCTTGTTGAATCCGAGTTCTACCTCAAGTTCACCTCAGAACATTCGCCACTCGGTTGTCGCGTGCATGCCCTCCGCATAACGTTCAGGTGTTTGATCGCCACGGGGGCGGTCCACCGGAAAGGTGTCACGTGGGCATCGGAACAAGGCGCGCTTCGACCGGCGCTGCCATCGCCGCACTACTTTTCTCCGTGGGGAGTGCGGGCACTGCCGTCGCCGAAGAAGCGCCGTCGGACGGAACGGTCGCCAGCGACGCGGCCATCTCAGCAGGCCAAACAACCGACATCAGTGACAGACAGGGCTGGGAAGAGGACACCGTCCAGCCACTCAGCGAGAAGGCGCCGGCCGCATGCGACACCCCATCGACGTGGTACAGCATCACCTCCAAGAAGGCCTATCACATTCCTTCCTGGTGGAACGGCACGAAGTTCAAGGACGGCCCGGGTGGCAGCATCACGGTATCCGTGACCAAGAGCGGCACGATCTCCGCTGAAGTCTCGGGCTCGATCGAGTTCTCGACCAACGCCATCGTCGCCAAGGCCAAGACTACAGTCAGCGTCAAGGTCGGCGGCAGCGTGACCGTCACCACCGGCCACAATTACACGCGCAACGTCAGCAGAAACAAGTACGGTCATCTGCAGTACGGTTCGTGGGGCTACAAGGTGACCTGGAAGAAGTACCGATCGACCGGTGGTGGATGCGGCTCCGTCGAACTGGGCCACGGCACAGCCACCTTGCCCACGTCAGAGACCGGCTGGAAGTACTGGGAAACCGCCTCATGATTTCTGCAAACCAGCGGACCCGGCATATGGCGTGCGCCGTGGCCGCGTCGGCATTCCTGCTCACTTCGTGCACATCCGGCGACAACCACGACAAGACTGCGGGCTCGAAGTCGCCGACGCCGACGCACAGCATCTCCCACACGGCCGACGCGTCATCCGAGGCCGTACTCACCGAACAGGTCCAGGATGCCCTTGCCGCCGTCAAGCAGGGAACGCTGCTGGAGGCAGGCGTGGAACGCGTCAGCGACGGCATCCACAGCGCACCCGGCCTGACCAAGGGCAAGACCTACAGACTGAACCTGATATGCGTCGGCAGCGGCACCGCGCAGGTGAAGTTCACCCCGACGCTCAAGGACGCCAAGACCACGGTGCCCTGTAACCAGTCGATCGTGCAGCAGCGAATCACCGCGCCTACATCGGTTCGCATCGACGTGGAGGGCGCTCCAGGCGCCACGGGCGTGATCGGCTGGGAGATCGACGCCACCTGATCCGGACACGCAATGAGTGCTCCCGTCACCGCCGGGAGCACTCACCGATCACAGCCAGCGACCGAAGCCTTTCACCCCATTGACGGCAAGGACATCAGCATCGGGGAATCGGCACGCCGACTGCAGTCCGAGCGATGCGGAAGACTGTCAGAAAGGCCGGGCTGCTCACCGCTCGGTCAGGCATATCCGTGAACTGCGGGGGCCATGGCCACGCTTGCCCATACACGCCTGACCAGCGTTAGAGCGAGATCGCGAAACGCTCTCGACGAGACCTGGCCTGGCCTGGCCCAAATTCACGGCAGGGATGGCGCCGCCGTCGTGGCCACTGGTGTCGCGCGGGGTCAACCTTTGGCTTCGGCTGCTGGCTTTTGCCATGGCCACCGGCCAGTGATCTCGAGCTCGAGAGAAAAGCTGAGGAAGGTGCGGATGGCTACGATCAGGGCCAGCACTCCGACGCTTTCGTACGTCGGTGCGACGGCGACTGTACGGATGATATCGCCGGCTACGAGAAACTCCAGCCCTAGCAGGATCGACCGCCCGACGCGACGGCGATAGCTGCGGTACACGCCCATCTGACGGCGAGTGAGCCGGATAGCCGCGAGAACGGTCGCCAAGAACGTTCCCACGACTATGATGAATACGCCTGCAGCATCAACGGCTCGACCGACCAACTCCACGATGGGTTGGAACTCCACAGTATCCCTCTCGCGCCGACCCGAATCCGTTCGTTTGCGATCTGCAACCTCTGTCGCTACCTACTTCGCGCCGAGCACCGGTTACAGCCTGTGAAAGCGTAGCTCAGTCCATTCCCTCGAGTATTTCATCGGTCGACAGCAACGCATGGGCGAAGAAACCACAATTGGTGCTCGCCACCTGATACCCGTCGCCCCAGACCGGGTGTCGGGGTCCAGCTGTTGCATCCCTGACCACGCGCTCGTGGACTATGGCCTTTCGGCGTCCCGCGTCCACACCGAGGTCTTCGGCTTCCGGCTCGGTCGAATACTCCCCCGACCCAGTCGAGCCCCCAGGCGTGGGCGGCAACCCCCTCATCGGCTGCTCCAAAACCGCTGGAGAAGTCGTACTGGACCTGTGAGTCGCGTCGTTGCAGGCACCAGCAGCCGCGGCGCCAGCAACTCGGCTTGTCCGTGGGAAATCATGCGCCGATGTCGAGATCGTCGAACGCGGCACCTGTCGTTTCGACGACCGCAGACGCGGGTGCTTGTATGCGGGGCCACGCCTCGGCCGATTGAAGGCGGGACTGTCGTTCATGAAGCATCCTCTTCCCTGTCGGGGCCGACGCGTGATGCCCCTCGGCCGAGGTAGTTGCGCTGCTGTCGTTGGGGGGCGGATAGGTTGCACGGATGGCTGACACGGACCCGCTGCTGCCCGTCCTCGCCGGACTGGTCGTCGACATCGCCTGGTTCCTCGACAACTGCGAGGACGACGAGGTCGACCCCGACTCCGCAGTGAAGATGATGGAGAACGTGAGCTGGGTATTGACGCGGCTGCCGCAAGATCAGCGCGACCGGTTCTTGACCGTCCTCGCAGACCTGGCGGAGGCCGAACAGGACTCAAGCCGCCGAGAGTACTTGGAGGCTTTCCCCTTCGCTTGCGGCCTGGTCGATGAAGAGTCAGGCCGAACCGAAGCCTGACCAGGCACGCAGTGGTTCCCGTCGAGCCCGTACCGGAGCCGCCCTGGTCCGGCGCTCTCGCGCACGCGGGCGT
Source organism: Streptomyces sp. NPDC002306 (assembly GCF_053593435.1). Lineage (NCBI taxonomy): Bacteria > Bacillati > Actinomycetota > Actinomycetes > Kitasatosporales > Streptomycetaceae > Streptomyces > Streptomyces sp. NPDC002306. The sequence continues at coordinate 15,350 of NZ_JBSFCK010000064.1, read as the reverse complement.
CCGAGGACGGCACGCACCCGGACGCGGGACTGGGACTCCGGCGGAACGCGCCGGCGACCGAACAACCTCGACGACGGCTACGGTTTGCAGCGCAGCCCGCCGGGTTCATGAGGCGCATCGGTGTACGGCGGCGCGGCCCGGTGACACCGGGCCATACCTGTCCCGGATGCGATTGACGGCCGCTTCCGAGACCAGGCGGGCAAGGCGGGCACCTCCAAAGCTGATCTACCGGGGGACCTGTCCGGCGTCAGCCAGGTCCTCACCCTTGAGGACCAGGCCTGTCAGCGAGCCGCGCTGCAGACCGGCGCCGACCATCACCTGGCAAGGCGGGGTGCGCGGGTCGTCGTCGTGCGCGGACGGCTCTTGCAGCCGGCGTGTCTTCTCCCAAGTGGTGCCGCCCGCGAAGGTCAGCGTCAGGATCAGGGCGCGGGCTGGCTGACCGCGCCGCCGCAGCCGGATGCCGAGCTGCACCACCAGGCCGAGAAGGGCGGAGCGGACGGCGGCGCCGTCCAGGGTGTGGCGGTGAAAGGTGCAGCCGACAGTCGCTGGTGCGGGCAGGGCTCGGGCCGCGACCGGCCTGGGGCCGATACCGCGAGTGCGGTCCGCGGCCAGGTGCCCGGCCTTCCCGCCCAGCACGCACTGCACGGTCGCGACGGGAACGGCGGCGAGCAGGCCGACCGAGCGGATGTGTACCCCGGGTTCGTCGGCCATCCACAGCATGGCGGTGTCGCCGATCACCATGTCGGCGGCGGTTCTCCCGCGGGGCGAAGACGCGTGGCCAGTTCAGGCAGGATTCACCTCGCCGGTGATCTTCCGGAGAGTAGAAGGCACAGGCGGGACACAACTGATCCCTAGGTTGCGGGGGTTACCACTTATGGAGGACTAATGATCACCCGTGCCCGCCTGGGCGTCATACTTGCCGCCGTGTTGACGACGGTCTTCACGAGCGCCGTCGTGCCGAGTGCCGTCTCGGCGCCGCAGTCGAACCCGGCCGCCTCGAGCGCCACCGCGCACTCCGGCAAGGTCCGGATGAACGAGATCCAGTTCATGGGCGCCCACAACGCCTTCCACCGGGAGATGCAGGGCGTCGAGCTGGCCGAGTCGATCAAGATCGACCCTGGTTACCCGTCGTGGGGTTTCTACTCGCACGCGTCCGTCTCCGATCTGCTGGGCCGGCAGAACGTGCGCGCGCTCGAGTTCGACTTGCTGCCCGACCCCGACGGCGGCCTGTACCAGCACCCGCTGGCCCGCAAGCGGGCCGGTCTCGGCCCGATCGACGACCCGGCCATGGCCGCACCCGGCATGAAGGTCGTCCATGTCGCCGACCAGGACTACAACTCGACCTGCCGCACCCTCGTGGTCTGCATGCAGCAGGTGCAGACCTGGTCGAAGGCCAACCCGCAGCACGTGCCGATCATCCTGCAGCTGGAGCTCAAGCAGACCGACGACCGCTGGGAGCAGCTCGGCGGCGCGGTCAGCCCGGCGTGGAACGGCAAGCTGCTCGACGACATCGACACGGAGATCCGTTCGGTCTTCTCCGAGTCGCAGCTGATCACCGCTGACGACCTGCGCCGCCCCGGCCTGACGCTGGAGCAGTCGATCCTGAAGAACGGCTGGCCGAGCCTGGACTGGGCGCGCGGCAAGGTCATGTTCTTCTTCGACAACGGCGGCCCCGGCGCCATCCGTGACATGTACCTCGACGGGCACCCCAGCCTGCAGGGCCGCGCGGTCTTCACCCGCGGTAACCCCGGCGACGCGGATGCCGCGATCACGATGGTGAACGACCCGCGCGGCGCCAACGAGGCGACCATCCGCGACCTTGTCCAGCGGGGCTACATCGTCCGCACCCGCTCGGACGAGCCGCTGAAGACGGTCATCAACAACGAGTTCAGCCGTGTCCAGACCGCTCTGGCCAGCGGCGCGCAGATGGTCACGACGGACTTCCCGAGCGTCGGCATGGCCGCCCGCTACAACAGCGACTTCGTCGCCGAGCTGCCCGGCAACGAGCCGGTCCGCTGCAACCCGGTGACCGCGCCGCGCAACTGCCACGACAACAGGCTGGAGCCCTCGTCCACCCGATGAGCGCGTCCTGAAAGGCGGCCGGCCGATCCCGGGCGGCCGCCTTTCCCAGGCTCGCTCTGTGTCTTCGCCTCCCGCCCGACCTGCTACCCGACACAGCCAGCGGCTGGGGCGCCCTGTACGTCGGAGTCGAGCAGTACGGGCAACACCTTCGGATCGCTCGGCTGGTAAGTCTTCGCAACAGGCATGCCCTGCGCGGATAACAGCACCATCTGAGCCCGCCGCCAGGTCACCACCGACCCGTTGCCTCTGCGGAGGATCCGCAGCAGCCGTCGCCCCTCGTCATTATCGATCTCCCGCACCCGCTCGGCCATGCGCGCAGCCTGGCAGTGATCGGCGCCGGGATTGCGTCTCTGGCCGCGTCACGTCGTCCGGCGTGTCCTCAACTCGGCAAGCCATGCACCCAGCTGTTCGTCGTCGTGCAAGTAGGCACCGCCCTTGTCCGCGGGTAGGTCGACGCCGTGGAGGAGGCTCAGCGCCCACCAGGAGATGTCGTCCCAATGGAGCCCTTCGTCGGCCACCCACCGCGCGGCCCAGTGGTCGGCCTCCTCCCGACTCAGATGGCCCTGGATGAGCGCGACGAAGTTCTCTTCGATCTCATCAAGCGTCGGCTGACGGCTGACATTCATGTCCTGACCGTACCTGCAGGACAAACGTTGGCCGATGCGGCACTAGACCAAGGTCAGGAGGTGATCAGTGGGCCCGTAGTCGACCTTCCAGTCGGCATAAACCCCCGCGGCGCCGTCCTTCTGGCACCGCAGCCCAACAGTCACCCAGCGGACCGAGCCGTCGCCAGAGAGCGAGAACGCGACTGCCGTCTCGAACTCCTCACCCCCGCACGGGCAGCCCGCCTCGCTGGGATCCGCGTCCTCCCAGAACTCCTCGCTATCCGCGAGGAACGCGCGGCCACCGCAAGCAACGCACACTCGCTCGGCTCCGCCCGCGACATCGTCAACGAGCACGAAGAACACGCGCCCGCCACACCCACCGCAGACAGAAGGAACGATCTTCACCGGACGGCCGTCGGCAGCATCCCGGAGAAACGCCGCGAGCTCCGCAGAGACACCCTCGCCAATCTGATCATCAGCATGCACAGGCGTATCGTTCCAGACGCCCGAACCAGCGCCCGTCCACCTTGGCAAAAGACACAGGGCCCCCGCAGAGTCCGGCCGACTTCAGCCCGTTCAGGCTCGCCGAGCGGGAACGGCATAGCCATCCAGAACTGCACATCGCCGGCACCGCAAGATTGGTCCATCTGCTTCTCCGTCCTCGAGCGAGGACGGTCAGCTCGCATTGTGTGCCCTTTTACGCCTGACGAGCCGTCCGAGCACGTAGGCCGCCCTCAGCAGGATGACGGTTAGAAAGGCTCCGATGACCCAGTGTTTCCATGGCCCGGATGCCAGCAAAAGTCCGCCCATGCCAAGGTGAACGGCCACCACCAACGCTATGACGGCTACGACGCCGAGCGTTGCGCTGCGCCGTGGCCGGAGCATGGTTCCTTCCGTCGAGGCAGTTTCGTCGTACTGCTGAACGCCGACTTCGACCCGTTGCCAGGTGACTTGCGGCAGTACATCGTACTTGCCGATCTTCTGCAGGCGCCCAACGATGAGGTGCTGGATGCTCTGGAGGCTGTCCTGGTCGCTGGCTTCGACACGCACTGTCAGCACGTCGGAGCCGACGTGCAGGATGCATCGGCCCGAGGTGAAGTTGATCGTCCCTTGAATGTTGGACTGTTCGACGTGACGGCTCAGGGGTGGTGGCGTGCCACCGTGGAGCAGGCGAAGGACGTGGAGTATCCGACTGCCCGCCTGGCGGCGGGGGTTAAGCATCTGCTCCAGGTACCAGTCCGGCCGATCGGTCCGGACGCGGGCTTCGGCGATCAGCATGCGGCTCCTTCTACGGGCTCCGACCCCAGCACCCCGGTCATCTCCCCTTCGAACACAAACTCAAGGCCAATGTGGCGGTACGACGGCTGGCCGTGCCGCCTGATGGAACAGTGATCAAGGTCGTCGCCGCCTCAGCGTCGTCGTACGCTCAGTGACTGCGTGACCATGCAAGAAATGCCTCCATCTTGGCTGATGGTGAGGCCTTTCGGACCCTTTCATACTGCTGCCGGTCCTCGACGCTCATGATGCGCACCCCAGTCCCTCCCGGCTGTGAGGCTCTGATGTATGACAAGGCGAAGCGTTGATCTGTGACAGCCGAACGCACCTGCGGTCCCTCGCGTTCTGTGCACCTCGGACCGCGTTGCGGTTGTTGCTCGTTGGAGTCGACAGACGGGACGACCCTGACGTCAGTACGCCTGCCTGAGTGCTGATATCAAGCAAAGGGCACCACTATCTACGTGCACCTAAAAATAGTGCCTGCAAATACAGTCGCCGGTGGAGCCGCTCTGGCCACTGGGGCTTCACGCGGTCTCGGCGCCGTGCTCGCCCGATATCTCGCGGCCGACAGACAGCCCGTCGCCGTCGCGTACCGGTCGGGCACGGAAGCCGCGGACCGAGTTGCGGCGGACATGTGTGCAACTGCCGGCACGGCTGAGGCGTTCGCTGCAGGGACGGCCGCCCAGGCCCGTGCGCGTCGCGCCTGCCAAGCCTGACGACGCGCCGCAGTGCCCGCCGCACAGGCCGCCGTTCATGGTGGCCCGTGCGGGACGGGTCGGACAGTCAACCGGGGGTAAGGCGGTTTCTGTGTGCATCCTCCTGGAGCGTGTCGTCCTGCGGCCGGTACCAGGAGCCGACAGGCAAGGGGCCGGCTTCCTGACGCGCTCCAACCGGCTCGAACATGCTGCAGACGCCGGGCGTTCTCACCCCCTCGGAAGACTTCTTCCGCGCGCAGCCCTGGACATTTCACCGCCGTCCAGGCGTGTCACAAACGAGCAAGCCATCTGGTCTTTACTGTCAACGTTCCTTGTTGGAGGCATAGATGAGCACTGAGCACACGCACCTGCCCCCGGGCATTGAGATCATCACGACCCTGCCGGATGCCGCGTCCCGGATCCCGGCCGGCGCCGAGGCAAGGACCGTCCGGGTCACGCTGCAGCCCGGTGACCCCGGCGCGCCGCCGCACCGGCACCCCGGTCCGCTCTTCGGCTACGTGACCCAGGGCGAGATCCTCTTCGAGCTGGAGGGACAACTTCCCCGGGTCCTCAAGGCCGGTGACGCCGTGTTCGAGCCCGGTGGTGACGTGATCCACTACCAAGGCGCCAACAACCTTCCGGACGCGCAGTCGCAGCTGGTCGTGACCATGTTCGCGCCGGCCGGTACCCCGCTTCTGACCGTGGTCAGCGCGGAGGAGCTGGCCGAACGGCAACACCTCCGCGCGCCCCAGGCCTGACGACCGCCGACTCTCCCGACTTGCCACCCGAACCCAACGCTGTCTGGCCACCAACGGGCAGGCTACTGAGGTGTCGGGTTCGCGAGACGTCCAGGCGGTGCCGGAACAGGTCCGAGCCTCGGCGGTGATTTCGTCGAGCAAGGGTGGAAGTACGGCAGTCTCGCTTCCACCCCTGCCCGGTCGAGCAGGATCACCCAGCAACCGTCGAAAATATGCCAACAATCAGAATTAAACCGATACTTACTGTTGCTTCACGATCAGTTGTGATGGCTTGGGCGTAGGCGTCACTTGGTGTTGCTGTCCACGGCTCGTGCACTGTTGGACACGGGCACGCCGTTCTCTCTGGCGCTGATGCGTCAGGGGCACTTGTATCGTCCGTACCGTGACCTCAAGTGATCATCTGCTTGATCTGATCCAGACCACTCCGGAGATCGATCTGCTGCTGCGCTCGTCATTCGGCTTCGACATCCACCGGAAACACAACGGCGATGACTTGAGGCTTGCCTCGCACGCGCCGCTGGAGGCGATCGCCGGGGAGTTCGCCGGCGGGACGTATTTCTTGTGCGCTGAGCAGAACGGTCGTCGGCCGGTGGTGTTCGCGAGTTCCGAAGGGGAGGGCGGGCTGCTCGCCGATGACCTGGCGGAGGGGGTGGAGATCATCATCGGGCTGGAGTGGCGGAGTTGCCTCTCGTTCTCAGGCGGTGGCGATGTGGAGGTCATGCAGATCTCCGCTCAGCACCTCCAACGATCCCGGCGCAAGCGCAACCCGGACATCGACGACGAAGCTGCCCAGGTGGCCGCTGCCCTGTCGCTGCGTATGGCGCCTGTCGACGACCTCGTCATCCGGTTGCACGCAGCCGCCTCGAAGACCCAACCGGACTACGTCGTCACCGACGATGAAGGGCAGGTGTTCGACCTGCCGTTCGGCGAGCACGTGGAGCCTCGCCACGGTGGCTGGCGCTGAACCCGACCGGTGGCTGCCGCCAGTCGCATCGCGTCGGCCTGTCTGCCATTGTCCGGGCATGCGCCGGGCAGACTCTCGAACGTGTCTGCCGACCTTGTTCCCGACGGTCTCTACGAGCGCATGATTCCGGTCGGTACGCCGTCCCGCAGCGGGGTCGGACAATGGTCACCGCGATGTCGAAGCCGGCCAGCGCGGCAGCATCGGCGGTCGCGAAGTAGACCCCGGAGTCCAGCTCTGCACGCGGCCGCGAGGAAGCTATGTTTTGCGCGTTGGACTGGCCGGCGACTGTTGGACGCAGTGCGGGTCCACGTAGCAGCCGATGACACGGTGACCCACCTCTGCGGCGCGTACAGCCAGTGGAAGCCCTACCGTAGCCCTGACCAGCGACAGCTATCTGCACGGCAGCTCCTACTCGATTGCGGTGCTTGAATGGAGCGTCGTTCCTGGTCTGGCAAGGAGAAGCGCTGTGCCCCTGGTGTCTGTCGTGATGCCCGTGTACAACTCTGCGGGCACCCTCGGTGCGGCCGTTCGATCAGTGCTCACGCAGACCCACAGTGACGTGGAGTTGCTGGTCACCGACGACCAGTCCTCCGATGGCTCCATGAACCTGCTCCGCGAGTTCGCCGAGCACGATGAGCGCGTTCTGCCGAAGCTGGCACCCGAGCGGGGCGGTGCGGGCCGGGCCCGCAACCTCGCGATCGAGCGGGCCCGCGGGGACTACATCGCCTTCCTCGACAGCGACGACATGTGGCTTCCGGAGAAGACCGAGAAGCAGCTCGCCTTCGCCGCCGAAGGCGATGCGCCTTTGACGTTCACGTCGTACTTCAAGATGGCCGCCGACTACGGCGGCGAGAGCACCGACTGGGTTGCGAACGGGCGGGTGGTCCGTGCGCGGGAGCACGTGGACTACCGCGCGATGCTTGTCCAGGATCACATCGGTGCTCTGACCGCCATGTACGACCGCAATGTCCTGGGCACGAGGCTGATGCCGGAGATGCGCAAGCGCCAGGACTACGCCCTGTGGCTGTCGATCATGCGGGGCGGTGCTGACGCCCGGGGCCTGGCAGAGCCGCTTGCGGTGTACAGGGCCCACCAGGCGGGATCGCTGTCCTCCAACAAGCTCTCGCTCGTGCAATACAACTGGGCCCTGTACCGCCAGCACGAGCATCTGTCGGTCCCGCGGGCGACGCGGGCCCTGGCCGGCGCTGTGTGGCAGTCGCTGCGCAACTCGCGCATCTGAATCCGTGCACGGGTCCGTTTCCTCGGCGGCGAACTGGTACGACAGGCGACGGCCCAGGCTCAGATGTCACCGGGTCCTTCGCGGGGAAACCCGGTCCTCGGCCCGGCATCAAGTGGCTGCCACTCGGCCTCCGTAATCAGCAGGAGATCATCTCGGTTCTCGACAAAGTGCGTCCGCATGTCGTGGCCCACGCGCCCTTTCGTGGAGCTGGCTGGGCGACGACTGCAGGGGGCGCCATCCGCGTCGGGATGGCCAAGCTGGCCTTGTTGGGGACGGCGCTGATCCGGCAGTCCGGCCGGGCGATCCGCTCCGGATACCCGGCTTCCATGGCCCTTGGCGTCAAACGCTTGTTGTGTACGGCGGCGGGGTCTGGCTGGCCCAGCTGGTCACGGTCGCTCCTGAGCGGTGCGGGGGGCAAGGTTTGCCGGTCGGGCGTAGTCGTCGGTACGACACGGCGCTCTGCCTCGCCGCGGGCGCCGCGCCCCCGGATGTGACGCCGGGACAGTTTCGGTCGGACGCCCTGCCGTCTCCTTCTGCGTGTTCGCCGCCGGCTCCGGCCCTCTTTCGTCAGTCATCCGACCACTGACTGAACTCTCGTGCATGTTGGCCCCATTGACAGGATCGGGGGCTCGCTCGATCATCAGACATCCGATGAATGGAGCCGCGCATGAGCATGTCTCCTCACTCGAGACGTCACGTTCTCGGGGCCGCGGCGGGAACCGTCGCGGCGGCCGCCCTGCCCCTCGCCGTCCCCGCCGAGGCGCACGCCGCCGCGCCGGGCGGGGAGCGGACCGCGTCTTCCTGGGTCCCCGTCCCCGCTCCGGTCCCGGTCCCGCTCGACTCTCTCTACGACAACGACGGCATCGACACCGCCACCGCCCGCGGCGGTGACTTCGACGGGTCGGGCTACACGTTCCCAGGGGAGGAACTCCCGGCCGGCCGCGTCGAGGTCAACGGCATCCTCTTCGACTTCCCCGCCGCGACCGCGGGCGCCAAGAACAACGTTGTCGCGTCCGGCCAGCGCGTAGAACTGCCGCGGGGCAGTTACCTGTCGGCTGCCTTCCTCACCGCGGGCAGCTACGGCAACGCCTCCGGCACGGCCACCGTGCACTACGCCGACGGCACCACCAGCGCCGCCGGCCTGAGCGGCGGCGACTGGTACGCGGTCGGCGGACCGCTGTCGGCGCCGTACCGCTACCAGCCCGACGGCGGCAAGGACGCACACAGCGTCGGGATCGGGAGCTGCGAGGTCTGGATCGACCCGCACCGCGAGACGGTCGCCCTCACCCTGCCCGTCACCGGCCCGGCCGAGGCCGGCAAGACCGCCCTGCACGTCTTCGCGCTCTCCCTGCAGCCCGTCGCCCAGGGCCGGGCGCTGGCCCTGCGCGACGCCCGATCCACCACCTCCCTGCTGGACGCCACCGGCGCACAGAGCGTCGAGGCCACCGTCGTCAACGCGGGCACGGTCGCGATCCTCGCCGCCGACGCGGTGTCCGTGCGGGTCGACGTCCCCGGCGCCCGCACCGTCGAGCCCGCCCGCGTCCGCCGCCTCGACCCCGGCGAACAGGCACGCGTCCGCGTCGGCATCCGCAACCGTACGGGCACCGCGCCCGGCACCGAGCGGGACGGCGCCGTCTCCGTACGCGGCCGTGGCACGCACGTCACATCCAGCAACCGCTCGTTGACCCTCGGGACCGCCGACTACCAGCCCTCCGAGACCTCGCTGACCACCCACCGGGCGCCCTACTGGTTCCACGACGCCAAGTTCGGCATCTTCATCCACTGGGGCGTCTACTCGGTCCCCGCGTGGGCGCCGGTCGGGGTGCAGTACGCCGAGTGGTACTGGGACCAGATGCAGGACCCGAACAACCCCACCTACGCCTACCACCGCGACACCTACGGCGAGGACTTCGCCTACGACGACTTCATCCCGCGCTTCACCGCGGAGAAGTTCGATCCGCGGGCATGGGTGGAACTGTTCCGGGACGCCGGCGCCCAGTACCACGTCCTGACGTCCAAGCACCATGAGGGCTTCGCCCTGTGGGACACCAAGGTCTCCGACCGCAACGCGGTCAAGCACGGCCCCCGACGGGACCTGGTCAAGGAGCTCTTCGATGCGTCCCGCCGGTACACGCCCGAACTCCACCGCGGCCTCTACTTCTCCATGCCCGAGTGGTTCAACCCCGACAGCCCCTGGATGGGCCACGCCCCGCGCAACCCGTACACCCTGGACCCGCTGCCGTACACCGGCTACACGGCGGGCAAGGACTTCGTGACGCAGTATCAGGCCCCGCAGATGCTCGAACTCATCCACGGCTACGATCCGGAGATCATCTGGTGCGACATCGGCGGCGCGAACGACAGCCTCCATGTGCTCGCCGAGTACTTCAACCACGCCAAGAAGCGCCACCGGCCCGTCGAGGTGACCGTCAACGACCGGTCGGGCATCGGCTTCCACGACTACACCACGCCCGAGTACACGACGTATGCCGACACGGTCGTCGCCAAGTGGGAAGCCAGCCGCGGCCTCGACCCCCGCAGCTACGGCTACAACCGGGCCACCCCCGACGACGCCTACATGACCACCGAGGAGGTCGTGCACAGTCTCGTCGACATCGTGTCCAAGAACGGCAACTTCCTGCTCGACATCGGCCCGCGCGCCGACGGCACGATCCCACAGATCATGCAGACCCGGCTGCGTGAGACGGGCGCCTGGCTCGCCGTCAACGGCGAGGCGATCCACGGCACCACCTACTGGTCGCGGATGGCCCAGCTCGGCGAGGACCTGCGGTTCACGGTCCGCCCGGATGAGGCCTTCTACATCCACTCCCTGATCCGGCCGGGCGCCAAGCTCACCGTCCAGGCGCCGGTGCCGATCCGCGGCGGCGACAAGGTGACCATGCTCGGTCACGACCGTCCGCTGAACTGGAAGGTCAGCAACGGGGCACTGGTCGTCGACGTGCCGGAGGCGGCCCGACGGGCGGGCAAACACGTGTGGGTCTTCAAAGTGGAGTGGCACGCGTAAGTCCCGAGGACGACCGCCGCGACCGCTCGGGCTGTAGCCCGGGCGGCCGGGTGAACAGGATCCCGCGGCTCGCCGAGCTGGTACGGGCAGGCCGGTTGCGGGTGCGGATCACGGCGGGCATGAGCGCGGCACGGCCGCTGGGGTGCGTACGCGTACCGGCAGCCGCTTTGATCCCCTTTGGCTGCTCCTGCACGACGGAATACGGGACCCGGTCGGAATGGACTCCGTTGGGGCAGAGGTCCCGAAACGTGGTTGGCGTGACAGTGGCGCCCGGCATGGGCTCAGCGGTGCTCGCCGGCGTGGACTCGGTGGTGGCTGTCGCTGTCGGGGACTCAGACGTCGGCGCGACGGACAGCAGCGCCGCCGGGATCAGGACGGCAGCCGCCACGGCGCCACGGGATCTCGTTCGGAATCTCATGCGTGGTCCTTACGGCAACGAAGTCATCAGGCGCGTGTGACATCTGGCACCTGTGTGACAGCCAAGGCCTACCCGGGGTTGCGCTGCCGAGCGGCCTTACGTCCCGGTCAGGTGATCGGGCCCCTGATGACATTGGGGAAGGTCCGCCAGGCACTCCTCGCCGAGGGCTGGGCACGGGTGCGGCGTGAGAACGGCGAGAGCTTCGATGTCGAAGGGGCTCGTGAGAACTTGCTGGAAGTGTCTACCTTGCACATGCCGCGCTGGCCCGAGGCCACCACCTCTACTGCTGAGGCATGAACCGCGGCGACTGATCGTGACTTCCCGACAGCAAGCCGTACAGCAACGGAGCACAGCAACCATGGCAACCGACCATGACCGGCAGCCACCCTCAGGCGCCGCGGGATGACCTCTATGACCGTCGCTGACCAATCTCTGTAGAGCTACGGATCAGAAGGTGCCCATGCCCCTGCCGTGCCCGTTCGACCGGTAACTGACAGGGAACCACGGTGATTGACGGACAGCGCACATGAAAGCGGCCCCCGACCGATCTAGCTGGTCAGGGGCCGTTCTCACTGCTCAGTGCGCGGAGATGGTGGGATTTGAATCCACGGCGACATCGCTGCCACGACGGTTTTCAAGACTGTCCGTTGGCGGCAGTCAGCGACTCAGTCCGTGCTTGTGGAGCGCTGCCGACGCCCGGAAGCGGATGCGCCCGCACTGCTCACGATCTTCCTCCGAAGTATCCTCGGAGCAGCAGCAGTGGGATGCAAGCCGACGAAGATCCTCGATGTCCAGCCACAGTGGGGCGCGCCCTCTTGCTCTCTCGGCCTCCGGGTCCGTCGGATTGATCTCGGGCATGGCCGCAGCCTAACGTGCCACGGCTTCAGGCCATCGATACGCCAGCACTTGACCGTGGCAGCCCGGTCTCTCGCCCCAGGGCGGCCCCGCCGATGCGCCGGCCTGCGCTGTACCGTCTTGGTAAACGATCACAGGGGGCGAACAATGACAGGTGATCTCCACTTCAGTTGGAAGCTCTACAGCACTGGATGGGCAACGTGCCGCATCGCTGACAACTCTTCAGAGTGCGAGGACTTCGTCAGCTACTGCACTGACGCCCTTGCCGACTTGCTGTACGCAGTCGCAGGTCTCTATGGACCTTCTCACGTCCAGCGGGTCTCCTTCGACCTTGAGCCGGCCGAAGCACGATGGGTTCTGCGCCGCCGTGGCCCGGACGTGGACATCGCGATCTACCGGTTCCCGGACATGGCTGTGGACTTCGGCCTCCCAGACCGGGAGGGCTCGCTCTCCTGGAGCTCCACGCAACCCCGCAGCTCCCTCAGCCACGCCGTCACGGAGGCGGCACAGGCAGTGCTGCGGGCCCATGGAGAGAACGGCTACCACAAGAAGTGGAGACGCTACCCCTTCCCCACTGCTGCTCTTGCAGATCTTCGGCGCCTCCATCTGCGAGATGACGATTGCCGGCACGAGCACGACATGACACTGCCTTGAGGTGATGGCGGCCGTTGCCGACGGACATGGTCTGGGACGCTTGGGAGGGGACGATCCCGGTGGAGGAATGGCACGTGTACAGCTGAACAGCTTCGGATCTGGCAGCCGCGTACAGCAGCTTCGCACAACAAGCGCACCAGATAGAGCGGGGAATCACGGTGAACGCGGCCAGGCTCGCTGAACCGTTCAGCAAACGTTCGCCCAGGTCAGTGCCCAAACCGGTTCCGAATGCCCACAGCTTCCCAAGGTGAGGGTTCGGGCACCGTTGTTACGGGATGGCCTTCGCGGCTTGCTCTGGTTGACGCCATCGGCAGCGTGGCGAAGGCCGGTGGGGGTGTAGCAAGGCATACACGCGCGGTCGGTCGCCACCCTCTTCGTCGTGGCCGACTGTCGTCGGCTGAGACACGGACGAATGCCTTCTTCAGCTTGAGCAAGACGTCATCGTCCCCCACCCGCGGTCGACGCGGCAGGGCTGTGCATCCTGGGCACCATGACGAACCCCGAGGGCCCGTACGTGAAGGTGCACTCTCGGCTTGAGATCGAAGACGAGTGGCCCCCGACGTCGGTGGAGAGTCTGTGGGCGGTCGACCAGGGCGAGGGCACCGTACGGCTCGACAACATCCCCTGGTTCGTCCGAGGCATCGCCTGCGGGGACATCGTGGCCACCGAGCCAGATGAGGCGGGCGTGCGATGGGCCGGCGAGGTGGTGGTCCCCGGCGCTCGGAGAACTGCACCATCCGCCTCATCGTGCTCCGTGACGGCGACTCGGGAGCCGCTCGGCAGAGCGTGATCACCGCGTTCACGGAACTCGGCGTCGACGGCGAAAGCATAGAGCGGTTCGGCATGGGCATGGTCGCCCTGGACGTTCCGCCCCCCGCCGATCTCGTCAAGGTGCAACGGCTGCTCCATCACGGCGTAGCCAACGAATGGTGGGACATGGAAGAGGGGTGTATGGCGGGCCACCTCCGCCATCTGACTCCGCTCATGTGGTCCAGGACTGGGCCGTCCCTGGGCCGCCCGAGGCTGCCCGGCAGCGGCCAATGACAACCAACAACGACCACCAGGTGCATGGGCCCGTAGCCCCTGACCAGCAAAGGCCAGCTCATCAAGATCCCCGACAAGACCCAGGGCAAGAAGAATTAGCCGTCTCTGGGCCCTCAGCTGCGTGGTTGGGTCGTCGCACGGCAGGACCGAACGACTGGGCGAGTGAGCAGCGGCCTGTGGCAGGACCGCAGACCGAGTGACTGGCCTGGAAGGGGATGGTGTCAGAAGTCTGGTCTAGGTTTGGCCCGTGACCCACAGTCGTTCCCATGCCGGGGCGCCCCGCGAGCCTGCCTTGCCGCCCTACCAGGTTGTCCTGGCGGAGTCCGACTGGGGTTCGCTCCAGACGGCTTTCGGGTCCGGTGAGGACCTCCCCAGGGTTCTGACGCAACTTTTGGAGCCCGATCCCAAGGTCCAGGTCACCACCTTGTGGGAGTTGGGTGAGCTGGTCGGCCACCAGAACACTATTTACGAAGCCACCGCCCCCGTCGTCATGTATGTCACCGGCATCCTCACCCACCCGGCGGCCATGACGCGACGGCCCTATCGCGACATCCCCATCCGCGCGACGCTGTTGGGCTGGCTGGCTTCCACGCTTCACGACGCCTCCGAGGAGATCGTCGCCCGCAACGAGGAGTACTTCCCCGGCTTCCTCACCCGCGGTACCCCCGTGGCGGCCTTTCGGGACCTGCGGCCGATGCTCTATAGGGCCGTCGCGCCCTTCCTGCATGACAGCCACGAGGAGGTGCGTGAAGCCGCCGTCATTGCCGTGCTCATCCTCGCCGAACACCCCGCGCTCGCCGGGCACCGTGCTCGACTCGCCGTGCACGCACGCCGAATCCTGGACACCAGCAGCAATGACCCCAACCGTCGCGTCGCGTGGAGGACCCTCGAAGCATGGGGCCACAATCCGCCCGGCCCGGAGCCTCTCTCGGAGGAGACCGAGGGCCGGGGGCCGCACAGCGATGGCCGCGGCGATCTCGAACCTCCCTTCTGACCGACACGCGCACGGCACACCTGCGGACCATGACAGCAGGTGAGAGAGACACAGCGATCCAAGGTCGCGCGTGCCACATCCGGTCGGGGCGAGTTCTACGAGTGGCTGACCGCCCGGCGCGACGAGTTGTTCGAGCTGTGCGACGCGGTGCTGTCTGCGGATGGTGCGGTGAAGTCCCCGGTGGACCTGACGCTGCTGCCCGAGCATCGTCGTGGGCATGGAGCGATGTACGGCAGCCTGAACCACGGCCGGGTCGACGTAGGCCGGCTGCGGGCGGTGCGGCCGGGCTGCCGCTGCCGCGTTTCGACGGCGGGCGTCTGGTCCTAGCGGTTGATGTGTCGCCCTGGCTGCGGTCGGACGCGCCGTGTTCGGCGGCCCGGCTGTTCTGCCATGTATACGGCCGGGCGAAAACGGCTTCGCAGTTCATCCCGGGCTGGCCGTATTCCTTCGTGGCTGTGCTGGAGCCGGGCGCCACGTCCTGGACCGCGATCCTGGACGCGGTCCGGCTCGGCCCCGCGGACAACGCCACCGCGGTCACCGCCGCCCAGCTGCGGGGTGTCGTCGAGCGGCTCGTCACCGCGGGCCGGTGGCAGGCTGTCGACCCGCATATCGTGATCGTCAGCGACGCTGGCTATGACGTCACCCGCCTAGTAGGGCTTGGTCAGGTCGGTTGTGGTGGTGCGTGTCCTGTGGGCAGGGTGTGGCGTTGAGGGGGTGTGACTCCTGACGAAATTGCTGTGG